>CAZNHZ010000001.1:0-51594 GCA_964573015.1 uncultured Candidatus Saccharibacteria bacterium
TTTGGTGCGGATGAGAGGACTTGAACCTCCACGTCATTGCTGACACTAGCACCTGAAGCTAGCGCGTCTACCAATTCCGCCACATCCGCATATATAAAGTGTAATGTACTATCGAAGTTTTATGCCATTCTCGGGCAGTGACGCGCGCGTCTACGATCATTTGCGTTTCACGCAGCCGCCACATCCGCATATATATAAAGTGTAATGTACTATCGAAGTTTTGTGCCATTCTCGGGCAGTGACGCGTGCGTCTACGACTATTTGCGTTTCACCTGAGCCGCATTATCCGCGTCAATCAAAAATTATAGCATAGCTCTGTCATTTTAGGGCGTGAAATGCTATAATACATTTCAAGAGGAAGCCACCAGGCTTTATTTTTATGACAACACCTGAAAAGATTCGAAATATCGCTATCATTGCGCACGTTGACCACGGCAAGACGACACTGGTTGATGGGCTGCTCAAGCAGTCAAATACATTTCGCGACAATCAAGCCGAGATGAGCCAGGAGCTCATCATGGATAGCGGCGATCAGGAGCGTGAGCGCGGCATCACTATCACTGCTAAGCAGACGACTATTTATTGGCAGGATCTCAAGATCAATATCATCGACACACCGGGGCACGCTGACTTCTCGGGCGAGGTCGAGCGTACGCTCAATATGGCTGATGGCGTGTTGCTTATTGTCGATGCCCAAGAAGGTCCAATGCCGCAGACAAAATTTGTACTGAGCAAAGCTCTCGAGCTCAACCTCAAGCCAATTATCATCATCAATAAAATCGATAAGCCTGCCCGTCGTATTGACGAGGTTGAGGATGAATTGGCAGATCTTTTCTTGGAGCTTGCAACGGACGATAGCCAGCTACATTATCCGGTCTACTATGCAATTGGGCGTGAAGGCAAAGCATGGCAGACAATGCCCAGCAGTCCTGATGAGGCCGCGGATCTCACTCCGCTATTTGAAGCAATCCGTGAACATATTCCATCTCCACAAGCCGCTACTGGCGCATTTCAGCTACTTGTCACCGCGCTCCAGTATGATAACTTTGTAGGCAAATACGTTATCGGGCGTATCCATCGCGGCATCGCAAAAAAAGGCATGCCGGTGAGCATTATCAAACATGACGGAACTTTACAATCTGCCAAAATAGAAGCAGTCTATACCAACCGTGGACTGCAGCGCGAAGAAGTCGCCGAAGCTTTGGCTGGCGATATCGTCTCATTGACTGGCCTTAGCGCTGCTCATATCGGTGACACGATTGCAAATAAAGAGTCTCCCGAAGCCCTACCAACAATCCAAGTCGAAGCACCGACTATCAGCATGTACCTTGGACCAAATACAAGTCCGATGAAGGGTCGGGAAGGTGAGTTCAATACCAGTCGTCAGCTGGGTGACCGTTTGCAGCGAGAATTAGAAACAAATGTCGCGCTTCGAGTGAAAGACGAAGGTATCGGCTTTATTATTTCTGGACGCGGTGAATTACATCTGAGCGTGCTTATCGAGTCGATGCGACGCGAAGGCTATGAGTTTGAAGTTGGACGCCCACAAGTCGTCACAATTACTGAAGACGGTATTGAAAAAGAACCGGTCGAAGACCTGTATATCGAAATCGCACCGGAATTTGTCGGTACGGTCAGTCAAGAGCTTGGTGGTAGACGGGCTGAGTTAGTAAAGCAGGAGCAGACGAGTAGTGGTATGACCCGTATCGAATATACGATTACGACTCGCGCGCTTATTGGGCTGCGCAATACGTTACTCACTGCTACCAAAGGTACGATCATAATGCATAGTTTGCCGCGTGGCTATCAGTCACTGACTGGGGTATTGCCACGCAATCGAAACGGTGCTTTGATTGCATTTGAAGCGGGCACAGCTACGCCATACGCGCTTGAAAACGCCGAAAGTCGTGGCGAGTTATTTATCGGTCCGGGTACAGAATTATACGCTGGTATGATTGTCGGGCTGTATAATCGCCAAGAAGACCTTGAGATCAATGTATGCAAAGCAAAACACCTGACGAATATGCGCAGCAAATCTTCGGACGGAACCGTCCAGCTCACACCTTTTACTGATCTCAGCCTTGAACAATGTATTGATTTTATCGAAGAAGACGAACTACTCGAAGTCACGCCCAAGAGTCTACGTCTACGCAAACGCTATCTCGATCCCAACGAACGCAAGCGCCACAAAAATAACTAGTTAGAACAACTGAGGCTGTACGACACGCTGAGGCTTAAAAACTTCTCGAAAATTTCTTGCAAGAGCATCTCTTGCCATATGGAGCGGCTCAAATTCTGGATCGGGAAACATTGTTTCGAATCGAGTTTTAAGGTTTCCCTCAGCCTCGTCAAGCTGTTCGAGTGTAAATGTCGCATAATCTTCATGCATGACCTGAGAGCCTGGCCCCAATATGTCAACAGCGACCGGTAAATGTTTATCGAGCATTCGCACCAAACGAGCTTCGAGGCTTGTTTGGTTTTCGTAGTTTCTGACAAGCTGAGCGATATATGGAGGTAACATATCGCAAAGTTCATCTAACTTTTCGTGCTCATTAGCTGATTTTTGCTTCAGTTGCGCCTCGGTCATGATGAAGGTCGCCTCATCATTGGTAATTAGTTCGATCAGATCATGAATCATGGCATACTGCACTGCCAACCCTACGCTTGCATCGGGGTAGTGCTGCTGGATGACTTCTGCGGTGACAAGAGCGAGCATAAAACTATGCTCGGCATTATTTTCACGCTTTACTTCAGTATAGCGGGGTACTCTTTCCACCATCGAAAATCTCATAGATATGTCAACGAGTGTCAGTACATTCTCAGCGATTCGATCGGCTTTATTTTGCTCAAATTCAATATCATACGGACAAACTTGTTCGCTCATATATACAACCTTTCGTTGCTTCTAACTGATGACAATAAAAGTATATTTGTTATATATGATTGATAATAGTGAATACGTATTGACTCAAATTGATTTATACTGATGACATGAAAGTTATCGGTAATATGCATCACATTCGCAAGTATATTTTGCGAGTGTTAACTATGAATAAATGGGTAAGGTTCCGCGATATGCGCCCGAAGAATGTTGATAGTAACTTGTATAATTACCATCTCAAAGAACTTATAAAAGGCGGCTATGTTGAGCGTCATGCAGTGAAAGGTTATCGTTTAAGCCCAATGGGTTTACGGTACGTGGATCACGTAAGTTTGGAGAGCTTTGAACCACGCTGGCAGCCCAAAATACTTACTAAAATCTATGTCACAAACGAACGAGGAGAATTGTTGATGTGGCCGAAGTATAAACAACCTTTTATTCATACATGGTCATTACCTTCGGGCAAAATGCATTATGATGACCCGACATCGTTATCTGCAGCGAAACGAGAAATATCGTATTTCACTGATTCCCCACGTGTTGATATTGAGCCACGGGGAATAGCGGAGGTCATAACCTATATCGATGATAAAATGGTCACGCACGGTATCGAATACCTATTTAGCATGACGCTGGAGGCATCTAAATTACGTCATGAAAGTGCTCGTTGGATAGATCATTCTGAATTGGTTACTATGAAATGTTCACCCGGTACCAACGGATTAATACAGGAATTAAAGGAAAATAATAATTTTTTTTGCAAAACATATCGGATAGATTGGTAGGTGTTAGATCGGCAATAATTGTTCGGGACACGATACGAGAACTCGTTCCATTGCCTGATATTCGGCAGCAGTTACCCACAGATCATACTTGGTTTTGACGGCGATTTGTCGAGCAACATAGGCGCAGCGGTATGGTTTATTGGCGGGCAACCACGTCGCTGCATCCCCGTCACCTTTTGCTTGGTTGGCGTCGCCCTGCACAGCCAGGAGGTTGAGCGGATCATTGGCAAGCGCGTAGCGATCAAGTGGTGATAGTTGTTGGGCGCCTTTTTGCCAGGCATCGCTTAGGCTGACGACGTGATCGATCTGGATATCGTCGCTGGTATCAGGGCCGCGTATAAAGAGAATTGTCTGCGCAGTATAAGGATCAATCAACTTGCCTGTCGCGACTTTGCATGTGTGCGGCACCAGTGTAATGTCGATGAGGTCGCGCGCTAAAATATAGTTACGCACATCACATTGATCAATTTCACCCCATGATTTGCTAAATAGTGCTCGATTGTACCCGGTTTTGGCGGCTCGCCCCTTAACTGCCAGTTTTGTCAGCGCCGCAGCAGCGGGCGAGTCATTAACTGCCTGCTGGTTAATAACAATTGTATCTGATTGCTGGTATCGAAGTTGCTGTGACTGATAGAGACCAATCACAGCGATAATAAGCACAATCATCAATCTGACCAGTCGGTATATAGTTTGCTTTGGTGTACGACGCATCTTTATAAAGCTAATGTTTACAGGTATTATATATGTATGAGTTCATGGACGTCGGTTAACGCCCTCTATCAAATATACCCTCGAAGCTTCTTTGACACCAATACGGACGGAGTCGGCGACTTACGGGGCATCATCAAAAAACTGCCGTATCTCAAAGGCGAGCCTGATTCGCTCGGAGTTGATGCTATTTGGATATCGCCGGTGTATCCGAGTCCGATGGCTGACTTTGGCTACGACATATCAGATTATTGTGATATTCATCCGGTATTTGGTAGCCTCGAGGATTTTAAGCTGCTGCTGAGTGAAGCTCACAAACGCGGCATCAAAGTCATGATGGATTTCGTACCCAATCACACTAGCGATCAGCACCCATGGTTTATCGATGCCCTGTCAAGCCGAACTAGTGACAAGCGTGATTATTATGTATGGC
Organism: uncultured Candidatus Saccharibacteria bacterium; assembly: GCA_964573015.1. Classification (GTDB taxonomy): domain Bacteria; phylum Patescibacteriota; class Saccharimonadia; order Saccharimonadales; family Saccharimonadaceae; genus JAPUDQ01. The sequence continues at coordinate 4,808 of CAZNHZ010000001.1, forward strand.
GTGATCCTAAGCCCGACGGCTCGCCTCCCAATAACTGGCTCAGCTTGTTTGGCGGCTCGATGTGGCAGCGCGATGATGCTAGCGGGCAATATTATTTGCACAGCTTCCTCAAAGAACAGCCTGACCTCAACTGGGATAACCCCCGTGTTCGGGAAGAAATGAAAAAAGTGCTGAAGTTTTGGCTGGAGCTTGGTGTTGATGGCTTTCGGGCCGATGCCGTTTGGCATATGGCAAAAGACGATCAGTTGCGGGATAATCCGACCAATAAAAAATTCAATGGATCAAAAGATGACTATGGTTCTTTGATTCATACCCATAGCCGTTATGGCCCGAAGTTGTTTGAATATCTCAAGGAGCTTACAGAGGTACTGGCAGAATACAAAGACCGCATAATGGTGTTTGAGAATTACCCCGATCCGTCGCTAGGCGATGTCATGCATCAGTACCGGCAGTTTTATGATGTACAGCCCGGCATTGGTATGCCGTTCAACTTTGAGGCAATGTTTTTGCCGTGGGATGCTGACGAGTTTGCTAAGTTTATGGAGCGATTTCAAAAAATGTTGCGCCCTAATGATACACCGGTGTATTGTCTGAGCAATCATGACCAATCTCGAATTGTGACGCGGTTTGGCCTCGAGCAGGCACGTCTCATAGCCATCATGTTGCTAACACAGCCTGGGTTGCCAACGATTTATTATGGCGATGAGATAGGTATGGCCGACGGAAAAATATTGCCACATCAGATCCAAGATCCATCCGGCAAGCAAAACGCTATGGGCGGTCGTGATCCGCAGCGAACACCCATGCAATGGTCTATTGGCAAACATGCCGGTTTTACAGCTCATATTCCGTGGCTGCCGGTTGCCAAAAATGCCGATCAGTATAATGTTGCGCTTGAACAGCGCGATACCGATTCATTTTTGAGTCTGTATAAAACACTTTTGCGTATCCGATCGCAAGACGATACGCTTATCAAAGGTGATTTTCGTCCGTTGCATCGTCATCACAAAGAGATTTTGGCATATGAGCGAAAAGGCAAGTCGTCGCATTATTTGGTGCTGTTGAACTTTTCAGACACTGTCCAAACGGCTTTTGCTTCATATACCGGCAGAGTAGTCTGCTCGTCACATCCGGCTCAAAAACCGTTGATTAGTCCGGACGGTGAGATTGAACTTGCGCCGTATGAGGGTGTTGTTATTCGTCGCTGATTTCTTTGGGTAGAAATCCTTTTTCGTGCTGGAAATTTGCTTGCCATTTGTAGTCTTTGCCGTAGCCGAGATCTTTCATTAGTTTAGTGGGGGCATTGCGCAGATGGAGCGGTACGGGTGCATCTGGGTATGATCGTGCTAGTGTCTGAGCTGCGTGCATGAGATCAGTAACTTCGCGTGACTTTGCCGAGCGCGCCAGGGCTATCGCGCAGTGGTAGAGATTGTAACTGGCTTCGGGCAGACCGACTCGTTCGACGGCTTGAAATGTTGCCACTGCAAGACTCAAGGCGCCATTGCCAGCCAGGCCAATATCTTCGCTGGCAAATACCACCATGCGCCGAGCAATAAATTTTGCATCTTCTCCGGCGTCGATCATCCGTGCCATATAGTAAGTTGCCGCTTGGGCATCACTCCCGCGCAAGCTTTTGATAAACGCCGATATGACGTCATAGTGCATATCGCCTTTTTTGTCATAGCCAGGTACGCGTTTTTGGGCAGCCGTTTTTACAATTTCGGGAGTTACTTTCTCGGCGAGACTGAGTGCGACCTCGAGGTTACCGAGAGCGAGTCGGGCATCGCCACCCGATAAATCGGCAAGCAGCTCAATAGCGCTAGCCGTAACGCGTTTGGTGACTTTTTCGTGGCGGATCGCTTTTTTCAGGATTGTGACAACATCTGGTTTACTGAGCGGCTCGAGGACGAGTACTCGCGAGCGACTAAGGAGGGGGGTGATGATTTCAAAGCTTGGGTTTTCTGTCGTAGCTCCGATGAGCGTGATGAGCCCCGATTCGACATGTGGTAAAAAGGCATCTTGCTGAGCTTTATTAAAGCGATGAATCTCATCGACGAAAAGAATTGTCGGGATTTTGAGATTCCAGTTTTGCTTGGCGTGTTCGACGACAGCAAGCACATCTTTTTTGCCAGCTGTTACCGCGCTCAGCTCGACGAACTCCGCCTCAAGCTCATGCGCGAGTATTCGGGCCAGTGTCGTCTTGCCTGTGCCGGGCGGCCCCCACAGTATGAGACTGGTCGGCTGTTTTGTCTCGACAATTCTGCGCAGCAACCCATAGCTGCCCACAATATGTTTCTGTCCGACAATATCATCGAGCGTGTGCGGCCTCAGCCTCTCTGCCAGCGGTACTCTACTCATGACTATAGTATACTGGAGTTATGACTAAGCTATCCGTGTTACTCATATACGGTGGTGAATCCTCTGAACATGATGTGTCAATTAAGAGTGCCTATAATGTCTACGCGGCTCTTGATAATGATAAATACCATGTCACACTATGCTATATCGATCGCAGAGGCAAATGGTGGCTGACCAAGTCGATTGACGGCTCGCATATCGGCCAGCCGCAGCTATTTCCGGCACTTGGTCAAAAACAATTCTTGGTAATACCCGGTAACACACTGGTACATATCGATGTCGTGCTGCCCATACTGCATGGCCGATTTGGTGAGGATGGTACTTTGCAAGGGTTGTGCGAGCTGATGCATATTCCGTATGTTGGGCCCAGTATTTTGGGGGCGGCTGTCACAATGGATAAGGACATGACCAAGCGCTTGTTGCGCGATGCGGGCATACCAGTCGTGCCCTGGCTGGTTTGGCAAACTCATGCAAAAGCTCCGTCGTATGCAGCGGCGGCTGAGCAGTTGGGCGACACATTGTTCGTCAAGCCGTCACGCGCCGGTTCATCGGTCGGAGTGACGAAAGTATCATCGGCGAGAATGTGGCAAGAGGCATTGGAGACCGCCGCTTCGCATGACTCGATGGTATTGATCGAGCGAGCAATTGATGGGCGTGAGATTGAGTTGGCAGTTCTCGGTAATCATCGGCCCAAAGTTACGATACCTGGCGAGATAGTGCCCGGTGAAGAATTTTATAGTTATGATGATAAATATGATGCGGCGAGCACTTCGAGCGTTCAAATACCAGCTGAGTTATCGGCTGTTACCATCGATCAACTGCAGGATTACGCACGGCGTGCCTATGAGGTGGTGGCCGATACGGGTATGGCGCGAGTAGATTTCTTTGTGACAAAAAACAAAATTTTTCTCAATGAGATCAATAGCATACCTGGCTTTACCAATATCAGTATGTATCCAAAACTGTGGCATCATGAGGGCTTGAAATACCCGCAGCTCATCGACAAACTCATCTCGCTTGCGCTCGAAAAATGACGTATACTAATAGATATAACGAAAGGGAGTTATGGGAGAATTTATCGGTTTTTTGTTTTTCGTAGCGGTATTTGTAGCGATAGCCAGCATACGAATCATTGATCAATACGAGCGCGGTGTGGTGCTGACGCTTGGACGATTTAGCGGTACACGCGATCCCGGACTGAGGTTTGTCGTTCCGATTATTCAAAAAATGATCAAGGTTGATGTCCGTTCAACACCGATAGATGTACCTAAGCAAGAGGTCATCACCAAAGATAACGTGACGGTGGGTGTCGATGCCGTGGTGTATTTTCGTGTGATTGATGCGCCAAAAGCAGTCCTGGAGACGACAAACTACATCTATGCGACCAGTCAGTTTGCTCAGGCGGCTCTTCGCGACGTAACTGGCAATGTCGATCTGGACGATTTGCTTGCCAAGCGAGATGCAATTAGCCAGCAGATCAAAGAAATCGTCGACAGCGAGACGGATAAGTGGGGCATCGATGTCGAAAATGTTAAAGTTCAAAATATCGAGCTGCCGCAGGATATGAAACGTGCCATGGCAAAACAAGCCGAGGCCGAGCGTGAACGCCGCAGCAATATCATCAATGCCGACGGTGAGAAGCAGGCCGCTCAGACGCTTGCCGAAGCGGCGCAGATTCTCTCGACGACTCCGGGCGCGATCAACCTCCGTACGCTTAACACTCTCGAGCGCATCAGTACCGAGCCGTCACAAAAAACCATGATGCTATTTCCGGTCGAGCTGATCGACGCGCTGCGCGGCAAGCATTAGTTATCTGATCGTCACCATATCGCCAGGAGCGATACCGTATTTTTCTGCTGTGCCGGCTGCTAGTTCAATAACATATGACGACGGATTGTCGGCGGGGTTTTTATACAGAGTAGAATGATTATTTTTCGATGCCTCATATACAATATGTATAACCTGATTTTCCTTGTTGACCCAGAGTATATCGATGTTGAATTTCATATCTTTCATCCAAAATGTCTGTACGCCGACGGGGAGACCGCGAAAAATCATACCTTGGTCAGGCTCGAGGTGGTCTAACACCGATAACCCACGTCGCAATCCCTCATCGGTATTTGGCGCATAAAGACTAAATTTCTGATCTTTAATTATGGCGGTCACTATGGGCATGGATTTGATACTTGGATCAGGCTGAGTCTGTAGGTAATAGTATCCTCCTAAAAGTAACGCAATTACTACAATCAATACCACCAGCTTTTTCATACTATTTAGGATAGCATGAAAATAGGTCTCACCGAACTGCCAGTTCGAGCCTCCTGAGCAAAACTCAGTCCAAAGTAAAACACCCTAGGCAAGCTAGAGTGTTTTACTTTGGTGGCTCCTCCCAGACTCGAACTAGGGACGGAGCCCTCAGCAACAATTATTCGCTTTGAAGGTCCGGCCTGAAGAGCCTTGTAAACAAAAAGAAAACACCCGACTCTTGTCAGGTATTTACTTTGGTGGCTCCTCCCAGACTCGAACTGGGGACACAAGGCTCTTCAGGCCTCTGCTCTACCAACTGAGCTAAAGAGCCAAATGGTGCATCGCAAACATAGTTATTTTTATAAGGTACGTGGGTATTTGACACAGAGGCCAAGGCCTATGTCAGCCGACTGGCGGACTAAAGAGCCTCGTCAAAGCTTGCGCCTCTGTCTCGTTTTGCGCCAGACGCAAAAACTTCGACTTGAGGCTAGGCCTTTCCTCTCAAAGCAAAATGTAATTTTGCTTTGTTGCAGCTACATAGCATAGTAAATTGTAACCTAACAGAGGTATTTAGACAAGTGATAGCGCGAGGGGGAGATGTTGCTGGGGCGCTGAGGGCTATGCAGGGCTGTTACTGGTGCGTGTCTTGAGAGTAACCTTGCGGCCGCAGATGAGCAGCCAAAATATCAACACGACTTCACCGAAAAATGTGATATTAGCGATATCGAGCGAATGTCCGTTGACAAATAACGTACCGATTCTATCGATAGCATAGCCCGCTCCGGCAATCGCGAGCAGAAAGCCGAGGTAGCGTGGCATGTATGATGATCGGTAGGCGAGGTATCCGATGATACAGAGGTGTATCGCAAACAGCAAGAGTCCCGCCTTACAGCAGGGTCTAACCCTGAACAGAGGAGAATAGTAGGATTGCTTTAAAGCAAAGTATCAGCGAGGAAGAATACTGGCAGAAAGCAGTCAGACGCTACACGAGAGCTAATGGCCCAAAGACTGAAAGAACGATGGGCTACGAATAAAGAGTGGCGTGAGCGAATGACCGCCATCATGTATGGCAATCAATATGCTCGCAAACACGAGAAACTTAATAGCTTGTAAACGAGGAGAATAAATTATGGCTACTAAAGAAACTCAAAAAGACGAAGAAGTTGTTATCGCTAAATCAGTCACTAAAAAAGACTTGGTTGACGGTTTCAACAAAGGTAAAAACTATTACCAACTCGCGCAAGAGTTCTTTGGCTCAGAAGATGATGATGCCGTGGCAAAAGTCCGGGCTGTCATCGAAAAAGAGTTCCCAGAGGTATAGATGGACACAAGTCGGAGTAGTGATATTCGCTACTTAAAAAGCCGATTTGAAGACGTTAGACAACCCCTATGGGTGAGACAGTCAACGCGACGAGCATTTGTGAATATCCAGCGTCAGACAAAGGATAAAACACTCACGAAGCTCAGACTGCGACTCGTCAAAGCCCACAGGAAGTCTGATGTCCCCGTCATACTTAAACTAGAATCAGTAATTGGGGAGCACAACCGCCGCCACAAATACAACTTCTAGGAGATTAACCGCTACCTAAACAGTAGCGGTTTTTCTTGTCCCAAGGTATGATAGAAGCAGGACAATCGTTCAGCCACATGTAAAAGATATACAGGGCGTAACTCCAACAAAAACGGAGCGTACGCGATGTGTGCTATAGCGATCACACTTTAGGTACAAGAAAGACACTTGACCGACCATAGGCGAAAGAAGCCAACAGAAGTTAAATTGCTATCTCTAACGTAATTTAACAATTCGAGAGATTGCTTACGATTGACAAATAGCTACATATATGGTAAACATGTAGATATGACAACAAAGAAAATGTTCGCTATCGTTTTTACTCTCGCAGCAGTTATGCTCACGGGTGTTACCGCTAACATTACATTACTCTATAACCTATCTACACCGAAACCGACAGAACAAGTACAAAGCATTGAAGTACCGAAGCCTGTAGGGTTTGATAAAGGAAAAATGTATCAGCTTATCAATGGTGAGCGCAACAAAGCAGGGCTACAACCACTTGCGACTAATGCGTTGCTAGAACAGTCAGCGTGTTTGAAGGCTCAAGACATGGTGACAAAAAACTATTGGTCGCATGTGTCCCCAGACGGTACACAGCCTTGGTACTATTTTGAACTTTCGGGTTATAGATACGATAGAGCAGGTGAAAATCAGCTCTATGGTTTCAAGTCGAGTGAAGAAGCCGTACAAGGTTGGATGCACAGCCCTAAGCACAAAGCGAATCTACTAGGAGATTACGCAGAATCGGGATTATGCATACTTGAACATGTAACATTCCAAGGCCAAAACGACGTAACTGTAGTAGTACAACATTTCGGCACGTTACAATAGTTAAACTAAGCTAAAGCAATCTCTCTATCTGAAAGAGAGATTTTTATGTGGAATTTTAATCCGTATAGCTTTATTGGGAGTGCACTTGGTTATGCTGCACCTCGCGTTGTAGATCAGGCGGTAACGGGAGATGCCGATTGGGTACACGGTGTCAGTGTTAATGGCGGCGCTCGTAACACAGCATCAGGCGCGTTAGTTGGTCCAACTAGCAAAAATGGCGCAACAGGCTCTTGGACTCCTACATATCAACAACCTGCCGGTTCTTTTCAGCAAGGGGTTAGACCTTATATAAAGATAATGAGCGTGAGATGTATCTCGCTAAGAAAGCCGAGCTGATGAGCGAAAAGAAGTCGCTAGAGGAGCAATCTAGCAAGCTAACGCTTACCGCAAATGCGTTGCTCAAACCTGCTCGCCAGTGGCTCAGCCAAGCTAATTCTATCTGTAAACTTGCTAAAAGTGATTACCTACTTGCCCAAAAGGAACTATGCCAAGAAATCTTTGGCTCAAACCTCATTCTAAAATCCAAAAATGGCGCAGCCAACGGCTGCCCAAGCTGCTTCTCCCCCCAAGGACATCTGGGTTTTGCTCCGCAAAACCAAAGAAAAAGCCGCCCGCATGGGCGACCAATTCTCAGAAAGTCTATTTCTGGTGCACCATAGTTGACGCATTGCAAACGTCTGCAATAAAGGATTGTACAAATCCTAAGCTAGCAAATCTTGTTTCTGTTTTTTAACTTATCACCCGATTTACTGTAAAAGTTCTTTGAACTTCTGAATATCGCCTTTCAAGAATACTGGCTCAAGCCCAAGTATTTCGTCTATCAAAGGCGAGTCATCTGGCTGGTCATTAAGTACGTAGATTGGCTTCTTTAGAAAAAAGGCTATTGCCATTTCCATTAAGACGTTCGGTCCGATGTAATTTGGCTTACCGTGCTTTTCATAGTTAGTAACAAGGACTGCGTCACACTCAGCAATCTCGTCAAAATGTTCCCTTATGAGAAGCGCTTTACCGTGGTATCCAATTGGACTGCTTGACCAATCAGTAATTGCTTCATCGTTCTCACGTCCCTTTTGCCTCATCTTTTGAGCTGTTTTAGGCAGAATAATAGTAAGGCTTAATGCTTCCAGTTCGTAGCTTAATTCAATCACTGTTTTGTAAAAGCTGGCACTGGAACATACGGCTACTTTTGGTTTTTTATCATTCATATACTAACTATATCAAAAAGAGCCTCAATGAGGCTCTAATGTTTGAAACTATACTGTTTCAAAATCGTTTGGGTCTAATGGGTGCCCCTTAGTGGACGTACTTAGAACTTGTAGTCCCCCGAACAGTGTGGCTTAGATACCTATCTCAATTTTCCAGTTCATTGATATTAAACTCATATTAATTTTAGGAGTGTAATTTTTCTCTTTTTTCCAAGATTCTAATGCAGTTTTCAAATCAGCGATAAGTCTGTCTGCATCATTTATTTTATGGTCGCTGAGACGAATAAATATCTCAATCGGAGATATGGCATATGTGATATGTGAATGGTTCGCATAAACAGGTACATCGGCTATTCCTGTCACTCGGGATGTAAGTTCATGCATGCCCTTGCATAAAATCTCGATTTCTTCGTCGGAAACTGTATTTGCGTCATATTCAATATGTATTACAGGCATGATCTGCTCCTTTAGTATGTAGCTATATTAGCACTGCGTCTTTAATTTTCCGAGTTAGTCAAGGAAATAAAATAAGCACTCCAAAGTGCTTATGCTTGGTGCGGGTTAGGAGACTCTAACTCCTGGCCTCGTCCTTGGCAAGGACGCGCTCTAACAACTGAGCTAAACCCGCGCGTCACAACTCGACAATTTTTCTGTCGAAATAAGACGATACTTATATCTCGACATTCATATCTGTCGGTTGCTCCTCTCAATTCATTAAATTGATTTAATGAATTGGGTTAAACAACTCTTTAATGCACATCAGACAGTATACGTAACAGGGTGAGGATTTGCAATATATATTGCGTTTGAGCTCAAAGTACTATTGTTTATAGCTGTCTGCCTGATATGATGAGGTATATGTGGCCGCAGCAGCCAAACCCGTTTGATAATATCGCGCTTTCCGCGCTCGTAGCGAGCGTGCCGATCGTGTTTTTGTGTGTGCTGTTGCTGAGCCGCAAGGTTGCCGGGTGGCTGGCGAGTGTGTTAACGCTGGTGCTGGCGCTCGTCGTTGCGGTCGTGGCGTTTCATATGCCAACACATCTCGCCGGTATGTCGGCTCTGTATGGAGCACTGCAAGGGCTTTTTCCGATCGGCTGGATCGTGCTAAATGCGGTACTGCTCTACAATATCAGTGTCAAGACGGGCAGTTTCGCCGTGGTGCGCAGTACGATCGAATCGATCACAAAGGACAGGCGGCTGCAGGCGCTACTCATCGCATTTTGTTTCGGAGCATTCCTCGAAGGTTCAGCGGGATTTGGCGCACCAGTCGCCATCACGGCCGGTATGCTGGTTGGGCTGGGATTTAACGCGCTCTACGCAGCCGGTATTTGTCTGATCGCAAACACGGCGCCAGTGGCATTTGGCGGTATCGGTATCGCAGTCATCACAGCTGGGACTGTCACAAACATTGATCCAAATCTCGTCAGTCGTATGGTCGGGCATCAACTGCCGTTTATCGCGGCGATTATCCCGCTGTGGCTGACGGTCATCATCGCCGGATGGCGCGGGGCACGTGAGATTTGGCCGGCACTGGTCGTTGCGGGCGGGTCATACGCAATCGCGATGTTTTTGACGGCATCATTTATCGGGCCGATGCTGCCGGACATCATCTCAGCGATTGTATCGATCAGCGCACTGGTGCTGCTGCTCAAGTTTTGGCAGCCCAAAGAAATCTGGCGCTTCCCGCATGAACGGCACGAGCCGATAGAAAAACATGTACATCATTTCTCGAAATCGACGATTATTCGCGCTTGGACGCCGTTTGTGCTGCTGATCGTCTTTGTCGGCAACTGGGGCAGCGTCGGTATCAAAGCGTTGCTCGATCATCTGACGATCCCGATACCATTTGGCGTGCTCAATCATGCGATCCTGATCGGCGACAAGCCAAAAGACGTTATATACAACTTTGGCTGGTTGTCGGCCGCCGGTACGGCAATATTGCTCGCGGCGATACTAACTGCGCTGCTGCTGAGGATGCCATGGCGTGACTTCTGGCACACAACCGCCAAGACCTGGCGTGAGCTAGCCAAGCCGCTGCTGACAATTGCGGCGGTCGTCGGGTTTGCCTACTTAGCGAACTTTTCCGGCATGTCGATGGCGCTCGGCAGTGCGCTGACAGCGACGGGCTACTGGTTTCCGTTTGTCGCGCCATTCCTCGGCTGGCTCGGCGTGTTCATCACTGGCAGTGATACGTCATCAAACGCACTGTTTAGCGGTATTCAGCAGCATACCGCCCAGTCGCTCGGGATTGACCCCACGCTGACGGTCGGCGCAAACACCAGCGGCGGCGTGACCGGCAAGATGATTTCGCCGCAGAGCATTGCGGTGGCGACGGGCGCATCAGGGCTGAGCGGTCAAGAGGGAACGCTGTTTCGCTTTACGATTCTGCACAGTCTCGCACTGGTGAGTATCGTCGGCCTCATCACGTTTGTCCAGGCGTACTACGCGCCGTGGATGATACCAGCGGCGAGCGCGATCGAAAACACCAGCAATGTGACCGGTCCGAGTACGGGAGAGATAGTGCTCATCGTTTTGTCAGTCATGAGTGTTATGGCTATCGCATTCGTCGCCCTGCGTGGACGTTTGCCTCGGCCAAAAACATTTACGGCCGTGCAAGTAGCTGAGTAGCAACTGATATCTATGCAGCGTTACGAGTGAGGGATGCCTCAGCCATATCGCCAACTGATGGCCTCGATGGAAGCTGAACGACATTGTGGAGTGCGTTACCACCGAGTGTACGAGTATCAACCCATACCTCTGGGGCGATATATTCTGGATTTATCGGTTGTTCGGGAGTGTATGCCTCTATTGTCGACAAGATACCGCCAGTTGTTGCGAGCAGAGCAAGAGAACCGATATCAGTAGACATACTCATTCGCTGGCTAGTCAACCACTCTTTGTAGCGACGTCGATCAATATTTTCTCGGGAGCTCAGTATATCCATATAATCTTTCTGTTCTAAAAATACCATAAAAATTCAAAAAAGTCAATGATGATGTATGAGGTCTTCGTATTTGTTACAATATAGCAGGTATGGCGCCTTGGCCGAGAAGTTAGGCAACGGTCTGCAAAACCGTGTAGACGGGAGCGTTACCCGTAGGTGCCTCCAGTTTTGTAGTATGCGCGGGTGTTGGAATTGGTAGACAATCGACACTTAAAATGTCGTGCCCACAAGGCGTGCGGGTTCGATTCCCGCCCCGCGCACCAGAAACGAACTTTTCGAGAAATTTGAGTTCAACTGCGGTTGCTTACATAGAGCCGTCCGAAAATATTTGATACGCATACAATCCAAGGCAAAACCCTATTCGTCTACAGATATAATTGCTATAATATAGAAAACCATAAATGAGGAGTCATATGGACATAGCATTAATCGTAACTTTGGTAGTTTTAGCAGTTGTGTTAGGGTTTTTCTGGCTGACCTACAATGGTCTTGTCAGTCTCAAAAACCGTGTCGATGAAGCTTGGAGTGACATCACGGTGCAGCTCAAGCGGCGCGCCGACCTCATACCGAACTTGATCGAAACGGTCAAGGGTTATGCCGCTCACGAAAAAGAATTGTTTGAAAAAGTAACCGAAGCTCGCGCCAATGTCGTTAATGCTACGGCAAAGGGGCCAAAAGAAACCGCTGCTGCCGAAAACCAATTTGAGGGTGCGCTCAAGAGCCTATTTGCCGTTGCCGAAAATTACCCGCAACTGCGCGCGACCGAAAACTTCCAGCAGCTCAGTGCTGAGCTCGTCGATACCGAGGACAAAATTCAGGCGTCACGCCGTTTCTACAACGGTGGCGTGCGTGATCTCAACACCAAGATTGAGCAATTTCCGAGTAACTTAGTAGCACGTATGTTTAACTTCGTGAAGCGAGAGTTCTTTGAGGTAGAAGATCCTGCCAGTATTCAAAATCCAGTTGAAGCCAAGTTCTAGGGAGTTTGCGCGGTGTATAGTGCGATTGCTACAAACAAGCGAAATACTATCATAATCATCCTGGCTTTTATCGGTTTGATATGGGGTTTGGGGTATTTGTTCTCGCTTTATTATGGTTCGACCGGCATCATGTGGGGAGCGCTAGTGATCGCTACGGTTTATGCGCTGATCCAATATTTTGCTGCGGCAAAACTGGCAATTGTCATGAATGGCGCCAAAGAGATTAAAAAGAGAGACAATCCCAGGCTTTATCGTATCGTTGAGAATCTCGCTATAACCAATGGTATGCCAATGCCAAAAGTTTACGTCATCGACGATCCGGCGCCCAACGCCTTTGCTACCGGCCGCGATCCGAATCACGCGCATGTAGCGGCGACCAAAGGAATCATCGACGCCATGGATGATCGTGAACTGACAGCTGTCATGGCTCATGAGATGGGTCATGTCAAGAACTACGACATAAGGGTCATGATGATTGTATTTGGTTTGGTCAGCGCCATCGGTATTATTGCCGATATGTTTATGCGTATGATGTGGTTTGGTGGCGATCGTGAACGGCCATCAAGCCCGATATTTTTGGTAGCGGCTATCGCGGCGGCTATTATCACACCAATTGTTGCCATGTTGGTGCAAGCGGCAGTCTCTCGGCAACGTGAATATTTGGCCGATGCAACCGGTGCTCTAACGACACGTGATCCTGACGCCTTGGCGACTGCACTACAAAAAATCAGCCAGCATGGTTCGGCCATGAAGCGGCAAAACGGATCGACAGCTCATCTGTTTTTTGCCAATCCGCTCAAAAAGGGCAGTTTTACAAATGCCTTTAGTACACACCCGCCTATCACCGAACGTATAGCCCGATTGCAAACCATGCGATCAAAGATGTAAGATATGAGCTCATTTGACGACCCGGTTCAGCGTTATTATGAGCTTGTCGATACGCTAAATACCTACGCTTATGAGTATCACGTACTCGATGCACCAAGTGTCGATGACGCGGTGTATGATGCCCTCTACGGTGAGCTCAAGCAGATCGAGTCACAGCATCCGGAGCTGATCAGCTCTGATAGCCCTTCGCAGCGCGTCGGACACAAACTAAAAGGCGGTTTTGCTAAAGTTAAGCATAGTAGTCGTATGCTCAGCCTCAATGATGTGTTTGATCGTAGTGAAGTTGAAGCGTGGGTGAAGCGTATAGACAAATTATTGCCCGGTACACGCCATGAGTTTTTTGCCGATATCAAGATGGACGGCTTGGCATGTGCACTGGTCTATCAGGATGGTTTGTTGGTGCGGGGGTTGACCCGCGGCGACAGTTTCGTCGGCGAGGACATTACCAGCAATGTCAGGACGATACGCAATATCCCACTGAAATTACGTGATGTGGCGAAATATCGGCATTTTCTCCAGGGTCGGACAGAAATCCGCGGTGAAATCGTCATGCTCAAACAAGATTTTGAACGTCTCAATGATGAGCAGCGAGCACTCGGCAAACCAGAGTTTGCCAATCCGCGAAATCTCGCCGCCGGTACGATGCGACAGCTCGATCCGCAGCTTGTCGCGTCGCGGCCGCTGACGTTTATCGCCTATGATCTGCTGCGTGATGATCCGTCGGAAGTGCCGACCAATATGTTTGCCTATGAAGCGGCGACAGCTATCGGGATTCGCCGCAATAAGCAGGCCGCCGTATTTGATAGCGTGAACGACGTGATGCGGTTTGTCGATGAATGGGATGAAAAGCGTCATGATCTGCCGTTTAATACCGACGGACTTGTCATCAAAGTCAATAATCGCCAGCAATTTGCCGATCTCGGTATCGTCGGCAAACAGCCGCGCGGTGCAGTTGCATACAAATATGCCGCCGAGCAGGCGACGACGATCGTGCGCGATATCGTAATATCGATTGGGCGCACTGGCGCGGCGACACCGGTCGCAGTCTTTGATCCGGTGCAGGTGGCGGGTACGACGGTCCAGCACGCTAGTTTGCATAATGCCGATGAGATCGCGCGGCTGGATGTTCGACGTGGTGATACGGTAGTGATATTTAAAGCCGGTGATATCATTCCCCAGGTGCAGTCCATCATCACCGAACTCCGGCCGAAAGAGACGAAAGCGATTGACTACGAGGCAGAGCTGGCACGGCAATATCCGGAGCTGAAGTTTGTTCGGCCTGAGGGTGAAGTAGTCTACCGGGTAGAGGGTCTCACTGGACCACTGATACTCAAACGATCTTTGCGGCATTTTGCCAGCAAGGGCGCGCTCGATATCGATACGCTCGGCGAGAAAAATGTCGAAGCACTCGTAGATAGTAGTCTCGTGAATGATCTCGCCGATATCTATACCTTGACCAAGGACCAGCTGCTGACACTCGACCGTTTCGCCGATATCTCCGCGCAAAAATTGATCGATGCCATCGCCGACAAAAAATCTCCGTCGCTGGAGCGCTTTGTCTACGGTCTCGGCATCCGTCACGTCGGCATCCAGACTGCGATCGACCTCGTCAAATCATTTGGGTCGCTCGAGTCGATAGAGAGCGCTACCCTCGAGTTGCTACGTGAAGTTGAGGGTGTCGGCGAAGTTGTAGCTGAATCAATCGTGGCGTGGTTTGCCGATGAGGACAATATGGCGTTGCTCGACAAATTCCGCAGTCTCGGTGTCATGCCGCACGTGCAGCAGACATCAGACAAACTTATAGGCAAAAGTTTTGTCGTGACTGGTACGCTCACATCAATGAGTCGCGACGAAGCAGCCGATCGTATCCGTGCGCTTGGCGGCACATTTCAAACCAGCGTCGGCAAAGATACGACCTATCTCGTCGCCGGCGGCAAAGTCGGGCAGGGCAAGCTCAAAAAAGCCGAGAGCTACGGGACGAAAATAATTAATGAGCGAGCATTGCTGGAGTTATTAGGTGTCTAACAGAATGATCTCTCCTCAACCAGAATTGCAGCTCGGTACGTATCGTCACTACAAAGGCGGAGAATACGAAGTAATAATGCTGGCATGTAATGAAGCGACACACGAATGGTGTGTGGTGTATCGGGCGCTGTATGATACGCACGGTTCGCCAGATATATGGATTCGGACCTTTGATGATTTCACGGCGGTTTTGCCCGATGGCAGACAACGATTTGAAAAGATGTAGTGATGGCACGCGGATTGAGAAAAACAATAACAAGATGACGATCCGTCAGCAGATAACGGCGATTATCGGTGTCGTATTTACAGCGCTTATCATGAAAATAAATAAAAACGCTCTCGACCGCATATGGCTGAGAGCGTCCTTATCCAAGCGAGCAGCTTGATTACCAGCTGCGATTGTTGTCGCGTGGTTTGTCCTCGCGAGGGCGAGCTTCGTTGACGGTGATTTGACGACCATCAAGCTCGGAATTGTTGAGCTTTTCGATCGCTGCATCTGCTTCGGCGTCGTTTTCGTACTCGACGAAACCAAATCCGCGTGAGCGTCCGCTTTCACGGTCAGTCACTACCTTGGCACTAGCGACAGTACCGACAGAGGCAAAGTGCGCCTGCAGGCTGTCGTCAGTCGTTGCCCAGGCAAGACTTCCTACAAAAAGTTTTTTCACGTATACTATCCTCTTACGTTGCTGCTTCAGTCGACCAGCAGTTTGGGAGACCCTACACGCTACTATCTGAAACTGTGATTATTTAAGCATATCGGGCTAAAAAAAGATAGATGAATAGGTATCTGGCGTTTTTCTGATGTAATATTTGACACTATGACACAAATTATAGTAGCTGCTAAAATATGTGTCATAGGCAAGAAAGCGTCTGGGAGGGGGATTAATGATGGCTGATGGTATTTGATAATTACTAGGATGACGATAATGTTGCAAATAAGCACAAACGTGTTATATTGAGAGTATCGGCTGATGCGCTACGGGTTTGCGCGCTGAAAACAAACATTCTCTCCTATAAACAAACACAAACCCGGGTGGGCGCGCACCAGCTCACGTTCAAAACACCTCTTATCATACGGAGGTGTTTTTGGTATAATCATGTGGCACGAGGGGTCGTCGTATAATGGCTAGTATACATCCATGGCATGGATGGGATCGGAGTTCAATTCTCCGCGACTCCACCATAAATATCGAAATAAAGACTTTTTTACAGTAAACCTTTTGACTGGTGAGTTTGAGAGAATTTACGGTATACTGTAAATATGCATAAGAAGTATATTCTTTGGCGTCTCGAACGTCTGATAAAAAAATATTTTAAACGTCACAACCCAAAGCTAATAGTCATAACCGGCAGCGTCGGCAAAACCAGCACCAAGCTGGCGATTGCTACCGTATTGTCGACACAGTACACGGTGCGTGTAAATCAAGGCAATCACAATATGCAGTTTAGTGTTCCGTTGTCGATACTGGGCGTTGATTATCCTGACGATCCGCACTCAATTTTGCAGTGGTTACAAGTGATTCGCGCTATGAAAACCGTCATCAAAAATGACGACATACAGGTCATCGTGCAAGAACTCGGCACGGATAGTCCGGGCGATATTGCGCATTTCGGGACGTATCTTAAGCCGGATATAGCAGTAATTACCGCAGTTAGTCCGGAGCACATGGAGAATTTTCCTACGCTCGACGATGTCGCAAAAGAAGAGTTGGCAATAGCGGAATTTTCCGGTCTGACCGTGATAAATCGTGACGATGTCGATGCGCAATATGCGCAATATGCCAAGACCACAAACATTACTACTTACGGCCTATCTCAAGGTGCGGAATACCGTATCGACCTGCATGCGACATCGCCGCTTGACGCCAAAATGGGCACCCTGCATAGTCCGGAATGGGGAGAAACCTCGCTCAGTATCCAACTAGTCGGTAATCATTCGGTCAAGATAGTCGGTGCAGCCGCTGCGGTTGCGGCCAAGCTTGGTATGAGTCCGCAGAATTTTGCCAATGGAGTAGCCAAGGTTAGCACTCCGGCTGGGCGCATGAGCCTATTACGCGGTGCAAGTGAGTCGATAATTATCGATGATAGCTACAATTCAAGCCCCAAAGCGGCAATCGCAGCTATCGAGACGCTCAAGGCTATCGATGCTCCGCAACGGATAGCAATCTTGGGATCGATGAACGAACTGGGAAATTATTCCGAAGAAGCTCATCGCAAGGTAGGCTCGGTCTGTGATAATCAGCTGATTGACTGGGTGGTAACAATCGGCGAGGATGCTGCCAAGTATTTGGCGCCGGCGGCATATGATCGCGGATGCCGGGTGAAATCATTTAGGACTCCGTATGAGGCCGGGGGGTTTGTGAGACAAAACTTGCAGCGCGGCGCGGTGACACTAGTCAAAGGCTCGCAAAACAATATATTTGCTGAGGAGGCTATCAAGGTTATACTGCATGACGCGAGTGATGAAAAACATTTAGTTCGGCAGACGGCCGTATGGCTCGACAAAAAACGAGCATGTTTTGATCAGGCCCCACAAGAAACATCGAGGGTAATGTGATGGACGATAATTCACAGCCAATTCAAAATAACCCGACTAATACTGACGACACTTCGGCAAGGGTTGCCGAGCCAACTGCAAATCAACCAACTGTTGATACGGCACCAGCAGCACAGCCAGCTCAAACGCCCGTCACCGACTGGGGAGGCGGCGGTACGCTGGCGACTGTCCGTCAAATTGAGCAAAAAGAGCCGCTTATTACAAAGATTGATGGCAAATATAAACTCAGCCGACGTTTAGTGATAGGCCTGCGTATCGCACTAGCGGTTGTGATATTGGCAGTAATCGGATTGGTGGCTGCGATAGTCACCTATGGACAACCTAAGAATGCTCTGTATCACTCGATGCTGCGCGCCGTGCAGGCTAAATACGTGCGTATTGATGATACTTACGAGGTAACTGCCCAGGGTGTGCCATCGCTTATTATCAAAACCGAGTTGCACGGTAATGACCGTTTGCAGCTTAGCAGCAACAGCAAGATCGAGCTAAACAACAACGACAAGAAAAATACGGTTGATGTCGATTTTGTATATCCCGAAGCGACGAAGCTGCTGTTTAGGCCAACTAGGCTCAAAGCTTTTGTCGACGAAGCCACTAAAGGTGAGACTGTACTGACCGACACTCTAAAAGAGTTCGATCAAGTCATCGGCGGTATCGACAAAAAGTGGGTAGAAGTAACGCTTGATGATATCAACTCGGTATTTGAAAAAAATGCCAAAGCCAAAGAGGTTAGCTGCTTGGTAAGCACGCTGTCCGGATACAAAGAATCATATGCCGAGCATGATGAGGCCAAACAATTGCTCGATACGGCCGATCCTATAAAAATTGTTGAAAGTTCATTTGTTTGGACCGACAGAGGACCGGCCCAAAAGTTGCGTCTCAGTATTGACAGCGCTGCTTTGCAGCGTTTGATCAAACAGTTTAAAAGCACTCGAATTTTTGATCGGCTAGACAATTGCACCGAAGCCGATTTGAGTAAGACTATCGACGATGTCGCTAAAAAGTTTTTGGATGACAAGTCCGATCAGAAACCCACTATCGACTATTGGGTGCAAGCAATCACTCATGATCCGATAAAAATCCGCTACGAATTGTCAGACAAAACTCAAAAAATCACTCATGAAGTGAGTTTTGCGAGCGAACCAGACAACCACGTATCGATACCCCAAAAAGATAAATCACTCAAAGAATTTAGGCTCGATGCCGAAAAGTTCTTTGGAGTTACTTTGCAGGAGTTGCAGGCCAAAGCCCGTGATGCCGATCGTCAAAACGATGTAGCCGAAGTTGCCAGAAGCTTGGAGGCTTACTACGCTGATAACGGCCGTTATTTGTCGCCATCAGACATTACCGCCCAAAACATGCCGACCAAACTCAAGGTAGCTATGAATATTCTCACTACCCCTGGCAGCAAGGACTTCTCATATCACAGTGCGAGGGACGCAGTAGTGCAGAGCCCGACATTTTCTCAGTATGTTTATCAGCCATTGACGGCTGACGGCAAGATTTGTGCCGGATCGTCGTCGTGTCAAAAATTTATTTTGTGGTATCGTCTTGAGTCTGATCATTCTGTCCGTAAAGTAACTTCGTTTAACTAAGATACGACATAACTGTTATGTCAACTGCTATCTGTTGTCTAGTTTTTTGCTGTTGCCAATGATATCATACAAGAAGCATTAGTAATAACGAGAGACTATATGGACGAAAACAAGCCAAACACCAACGCTCCGGAAGACGAATTGCAATCAAGGCCGGAATCACCACTTCAACCGGATAACAACGATGAGTCGGTTCTGCCTACACCCGTAATTTCTAACACCCAACCAACCAGCCTCATGTCCAGAGTTTCAAAAAAAGCTATCATTGCAGTTGTAGCTGGTCTCATAGTTTTGCTCGGCGGTGGCGCGGCCGGAGCACTCTGGTGGACGAGCCCTGAAAAATCCCTATCCGATGCTATGTCAGCCACTGAACTGCCTCAGGGAGGCGCGATCAAGGGCGACTTTGTGGTGACGCCAAAAGACGGCAAGCCGGTGACGATTGCCTACGATACGAAATACAAAGGTTTTGTCAACAAGACTGACCTCAGTGTCAAAGCCAGCATGGGCGCGATCAAGCTTGATATGAGCGGCGGGGTAGCGACTACGGCAAACAAAAGCGTGCTGTTTCGCGTCAATGATATTCGCGACACGATCAACTCATTTGCCCAAGGCGACAGGGCTATGATAGACGAGTATTATGGTGGTCTACTGGACAAAATCGACGGCAAATGGGTAGAGATGACCGAAGCTGACATCAAAGATGCCACCAAAGACTCCGGTACCGATTTCTCCTGTGTGATGGATAAAACCGCCAAGCTCATGCAGGACAAGGCTTTTCTCAAAGAAGCCTCTGATATCTACAAGAAAAACCCAATCTTTTCTATCAAAGAAAAAATGGGCAGCGAAAAAATCGATGGGCGTGATAGCAACCGCGTCCTGCTTGCCTATGACAAAGCCAAGGACAAGGCTTTTGGTGACGCACTTGAAAAAACAGCCGCCGTCAAAGAACTCAAATCGTGCATCAAAGATACCGACACCAAGATGGAAGATAAAAAAGACGACACCAAGACTCCGCGTATCGAAGTCTGGATAGACAAATGGTCGCACAAGATCAACAAGATGATGGTAGTCCAAGAGGACAACGGTACGACCGTCCAGATGACGACAGTTATCAATTACAACAACAGTCAAAAAGTCGATGTACCAAAAGCCGACACGCAGTTCAAGGATCTAAAGTCCGAGATTGAGAAGCTCCAACAGGACTTTTCGCCGACTGTTCCGCTAGAGCCAGATAGTACGCTGCCGATTAGTAGGATCTAGGAGGAAGCATCGTTACATCAAGAGGTAGCAAGCCTGGCTACCTCTTTTGTTATAATGAAGTCTATGAGAAGATATACCCCTGCTGAAATTGAGCCAAAATGGCAAAATAAGTGGTCTGAGGATGCATTATACGAAGCCACCGAAGACTCGCAAAAAACAAAGATATATGCGACGCCTATGTTGCCATACCCGAGCGGGGCAGGATTGCATACCGGACATGTTCGGAATTACTCAATCACTGATGCGGTGGCGCGGTTTTATCGTCAGAATGGCCACAATGTACTGAGCGCGATCGGTTGGGATTCGTTTGGCCTGCCAGCTGAAAATTACGCAATCAAGACCGGCACTCCGCCGGCCGAATCAACCGCCAAAAACGCTGCGTATTTCAAAAAACAGCTCCAAACACTCGGTATGAGCTACGATTGGAGCCGCGAGGTTAACACGTCGGACCCAGACTATTACCGCTGGACACAGTGGGTTTTCGGACTGATGTACCAGCGCAAACTCGCCTACAAAGCCGAAAAAGCTCAATGGTGGTGCGACAAATGCAACACGGTGTTGGCAGACGAGCAGGTCGTCAGTGGTAAGTGCTGGCGGCATGAGGGCGCTGATGATCCTGAGGTCACTAAAAGGCTGGTGAGCCAGTGGTTTTTCAAGATTACCGACTACGCTGATGAGATACTTGAGGCGACCGATGACCTAGCCTGGCCTGACAAGATCAAGACTATGCAAAAAAACTGGATCGGACGTTCGGTAGGTGCAGAGATTGAATTTGAGATTGCAAAAAGCGGGAAGCAGAAAGCAAAAAGCAAAATTACAGTATTTACGACCCGACCCGATACGCTGTTTGGCGCGACATTTCTCGTTTTGGCGCCGGAGCACCCACTTGTCGCGCAGATCACAGATGAAACACAGCGTCAAGCTGTTGACGAGTATGTGCTCGCCTCATCCAAAAAAGATGAGATCGAGCGCCAATCCAGCAAGGAAAAAACAGGTGTGTTTACTGGTGCGTACGCGATCAACCCAATCAACGACGAGCATATCCCGATCTGGATCGCTGACTATGTACTGATGGGCTACGGCACCGGTGCCATCATGGCAGTGCCAGCTCACGATGAGCGTGATCATGAGTTTGCGAAGAAATTTGAGTTGCCGATCGTTTCGGTCATAGCTCAAGATTTTGGTGTGCCACTGGAGAATGCAGTCGAAACAAAAGGCTCGGTAGTAATAGTATATGATCAAAAGACAAAAAAGTATCTAGGGGTCAAGACGAAAACCAATGACGGACTTTGGCTTAACGGTGGCGGTAGCGAGGCGAATGAATCATTTCGAGATACGGCAATACGTGAATTACGCGAAGAAACCGGCTTTAGCAAGTATGAGCGGATAGAAGAGCTAGGCGAACCGGTGTATTCGTACTATTTTAATGATGTAAAACAAATTGCCAAACGTTCTTACGGTCAAGGTTTTCTATTTTATGTTGACAGCTCCAAGCAAGGTGAACCCGCCAGGGAAGAACACGAACAAGATTTTGAAATGGGCTGGTATTCGTATGAACAACTTGTCGCCGGCGTGAAAGAGGTTGGGGGCGGTGTCGAACATTGGCTAGTGATGTTAGAATATGCGAAAAATATTGTCGAAGGCAGGCCGATAGAAATTTTTCATGGTGATGGTATCCTTGTTAATTCAGGGCAGTTCGATGGTACTAACTCTGCCGAGGCGCGTGATCTCATCATTCAGCATCTGGAGCGCGAAGGCAAGGGACGGGCCAAAACGACGTACAAGATCCGTGATTGGCTGATCAGCCGTCAGCGCTATTGGGGTGCGCCAGTGCCAATCATCTATTGTCTAGATCACGGCGCAGTGCTTGTACCTGAAAAAGACTTGCCGGTCGTACTGCCTGAAGTCAAAGACTATGTGCCAGACGGCAAAAACTCGTCAGTGCTGGCGGGCGTCGAGGACTGGGTCAATACAGTCTGTCCAGAGTGCGGCAAACCAGCCACCCGCGAGACTGATGTCATGGATGGCTATGTGTGCAGTACATGGTATCTGCATCGTTATACTGATCCCCGCAGTACCGAGGCGGCTTTTGATCCAGCGAAAGCTAACTATTGGTTCCCGGTTGATTTTTATTTCGGTGGCGATCATGCGGTCGCGCATCTGCTCTACGTTCGGTTTTTCCAAAAAGTTCTACGCGACGCCGGCTTGGCGGTGGCAGACGAACCGGTCAAACGCCTCGTCTATAATGGCTATATCAATGCCGAAGACGGCCGCAAGATGAGCAAGAGCCTCGGCAATACTGTCGATCCGATGGAGATTATTGAGTCTGGGTATGGCGCTGATGCGCTGCGTGTGTTTGAGCTGTTCATCGCGCCCTATGACCAAGATACCAGCTGGAATACCAACGGCGTTCCAGGCGCTTACCGGTTTTTAAACAGAGTCTGGACGCTTACCCAAGAATATCTGGAGTCGGCGTCCTCAGATCGCCCAGCTGATCTGGCGCTGCTCAAGTCGGCTCACAAAACTGTCAAAAAAGTCACTGATGATCTCAGAGAGTTAAGTTTCAATACCGCAGTCGCCGCGATGATGGAGATGACAAATGATCTGTACCGCCTCAAGGCCGAACGGCCGATCGTCCAGTCGGATGACTGGCGATATGCCATCGAATCGCTGATCCAGCTGCTGGCGCCGTTTGCACCGCATATAACTGAGGAATTATGGCATCAGCTTGGTCACGATGATTCGATCCATGTCGATCACTGGCCGAGCTGGGATGAACAGTACCTCGTCGAAGATATGATAAAGCTCGCTGTACAGGTCAATGGCAAAGTCCGCGTCGAGATCGAGGTTGCTCGTGATGAGCAGCAGGACGTGATCGAAACCACCGCCCTCAACAATCAAAGAATCAAAGATTTCTTGGGCGACAAAAAACCGACCAAGGTCATCTATGTCCCTGGTCGACTGGTCAATATCGTCATCAAATAACAGCCTCAAAAAAGGGGAAGACCCCGCTGGTTAGGCAGGGTCAATCCCGTACAGACGCTCGTAGGCGTTCTTGGCCGTCAGGAATATGGCGGCGTTGAGCGCAGTGAGCGCGATCAAGGTGAAGAGACCCGGCGCACTGCCGAAGGCCTCGAGCGTACCGGCCAGGCCGATGCTCCAGACGAGCATCAGTCCGGCGAAGGCGCCGAAGACTCGGTACAGACGCTGGGCGCGCCGACGTGGGCTCTTGGTCATCGCTACTGATACGGTTGCGATAACCAGCTCGATCACGATGATGAAAAGTGCAGCGGAGAGGCTCATACCCCCTCCTCCTTTCCTATTTCGGTACGGGACACGGCTAATAACCGATAATTCAATATTAGCATAAATAATATAAATTGTCAATAGCTTTGCGGCAGCGTTGTTCCTTGCTGTAGGCGAAAAGATGTTGAGCAATCTTGCAATTTACGCTATAATGTGACTCAAGTTTTTAACAATCAAAAAGGAGTAGTCCATGGGAAAGCCTAAAAAGCAAACTTCCCCTCGTAAGACTGGTCTGCGCCGTAGTCATCTCGTGCTCAAGCTCGCACGGGCTGTCAACGCCAAGAGTCCGGTCAAGGTTCGCACTACTAAGCGTGAATCAGGGAAAATCAAGAACTAATTTTGTAATTTAATATCAAAGGAACCTACGTAAATGGCATCAAATCGTCACCTGGGTCGTATCATCACCTTGCAGACGCTATATGAATACGATTTTAGGAAAGACTGCAACGATACCGATCTGAGTCTCAGAGAGATTCTTGATCGCAATCTCGAGCGCTATGACAAATCGCTTGACGATAAGCCGTTTGTGACATCACTCGTTGAGGGTGTTTCGGCCATAGCTGACAAACTTGATGCTTTGATCCAGCCGATTGCGCCGGAGTGGCCGATCGATCAGATCGCGCGCGTTGACCGTACGATACTTCGTATGGCCGTGTACGAGCTGACCGAAACAAGCGATGACGTCCCGCCAAAGGTGGTGATAAACGAAGCGGTCGAGTTGGCCAAGGCGTTTGGTTCTGATAATTCATCGAAGTTTGTTAACGGCGTACTTGGTACAGCCTATCGAACTTTGATCGAGGGCCAGACTGATGCAGACACCCAAGTTTGATGCGTTTAATGATCGTGTCAAGAAATATTTTAACCGCAAGAAACCGTCGATAGACGAGGTTGTGCGCGAACCGACTGCTGGCGGCATTGTCTTTCGCCGCAACAAAAAATCCAAAGAAATTGAAATTTTGTTGATCCAGGACGCTAAGGATCGCTGGACTATACCCAAAGGCCATATAGAAGATGGTGAAACCGCCCAAGAAACAGCCTTGCGCGAAATCGCCGAAGAAGCCGGTATCAAAGAGGCCGAAGCCGTCTGTTGGCTGGGCAAGATTCATTTTCGCTACCGACGGCTCAACACACTTGTACTGATGACAACGCAGATTTATCTGGTGAAAGCCCTGGGAGATACCAACAAAATAAAGAAAGAAGAATGGATGAACGGTATAAAATGGTTCTCATTTCACGAAGCACTTGATGTTATCGAGTATGAAGATATCGGCAAACTTATGCTGCTGGCTATGAAGAGGATTCGCCATGCAGGGCATTGATAGCGCACCGTATCAGGAGTTTGCCCGCGAGAAACTCGGTTTTGAATTTGCCGACATTGACCTGCTCGTGACGGCTTTTACTCATCGTAGCTACATGAACGAACATCGTAAGTCGGCTCGTGAGCACAACGAACGTCTTGAATTTCTTGGCGACGCTGTGCTGGAACTGTCGGTGACGGACTATCTGTATCGACATTACGGTGAGCCGGAGGGAATCCTCACCAGCTGGCGCAGCTCACTGGTGCGCACCGAGAGTATCAGTGCTGCCGGGGTGAAGCTCGGCTATGAGCCGCTGCTGAGATTGTCGCGAGGTGAAAAACGCGGCAGCGACCGAGCACGGGCGCAGATACTCGCTAATTCTTTTGAGGCCTTGATCGGGGCAATTTATCTGGAAAAAGGCTATGAAATTGCCGATGAATTCATAAATAAACACATACTGGCTAAGCTTGGCGGTATCCTAAAGAGTGGTAGTTGGCGGGACCCTAAAAGCCATCTACAAGAAGTGTCGCAGAGTGTCGATGGTCTCACCCCGCAGTATCGAGTCATCGAAGAAATCGGCCCGGATCACGAAAAAGAATTCACGCTCGGTGTCTATGTCGGTGACATGCTGATGGGCACGGGTGTCGGCCCAAGCAAGCAGTTTGCTCAGCAGCAGGCTGCTCGAGCAGCGCTTGAGGTTTATGCCAAACGAGCCGAAGAATCACAAAATGCCAACTGATTGACACTAGGGGTGATAACAGGTATACTATATCATTGATTGTTATATAAAATCTGAGAGTAAGGACAAATTACAAGTATGCTCGCAATTCGTTTGCAACGACTGGGTCGCACCGGTTACCCCACCTATCGATTGGCTGTACAGGAGTCGCATCGGCATCCGTCGAGTGGCCGCGTGGTCGCCTATGTCGGAAGTCACAACCCACACACCAAAGAAACCACATTAAACCTCGAAAAAGTTGAATTTTATCTCAAGAATGGCGCTCAGCCAACACCGCGTGTCGTAAAAGTGCTCGAGAGTCAAAAGATTAAGCTTCCGGATTGGGTTAAGCGTCACGCAGGTGACAAAAAAGCCGCTATCAAAAAAGCCGATAAGCTTCGCAAGCATCAGCCTAAAGATGAGCCAAAGGACGAACCGGCAGAAACTGTAGCTGAAGAGACCGCCGCCGAGACCCCAGACACCGAATCGGCCGAAGATGAAGCCGCTGAGGCCCCGGAAGAAGCCAAAGAATAATCATCAAGACACCCTCGCGCTAAAGGGTGTTTTTGATTGCCGTCGCCAAATCAGGTACAATAAAAGCACTACCAGTAGAGACCATAGGAGGAATATGGCAGCATCAATCGATCAGCAATTTGTAGAGTATATCGTCAAATCTCTCGTCGGTCACCCCGACGATGTTATCGTCGAGCGTATCGTCGACGAAAAAGGTGTACTGCTCACTCTCACTGTAAATCCGGAAGACCTCGGGCGTGTCATTGGCAAGCGCGGGGCGACGGCGCAAAGTCTGCGCTCACTGCTGCGTGCGCTCGGTACCAAAAATGACGCTCGGTACAACCTCAAGATTGTTGACGTTGACCGCCCGGAGGGTGAGCGTGATAAGCCGCGCCAATCGATCGCCGATCATGACGATGCCGCCGGCGCTACGACGGCCACGGCTGCTCCGGATGAGGATAACTCGACAGAGGAGTCTGTGGAAAAAGAGTCAGACCTGGCCAAAAAGACTCGAGCGGAGCTTGCGGATCTCGACGATCTTGATATATAATCATTACCAAGTTCACTAACACGAACTGCGAGAAACAAACAATCCGCCCACCGGCGGAAAACACACGCTCTATGCGAGCAAACCAAAACTAATAATACGGTTTGAGAGCCCTATTTGTGCTAAAAAGCCCGCTAATTAGGCGGGTTTTTTGGTTGTAACAGTAGTTTTTAAGAAAAAAACCTGGTAGGATGTGACAGATGAGAAAGTTTCAAGTCATTACGCTGTTTCCGGAGATGTTTACCGGTGTGTTTGAGAGTTCTATGATGTGGAAGGCGCAAAAAGACGGCATCGTCGAGCTGACTACACTCAATCTGCGTGACTATGGCCTCGGTTCGCGCCGCAGCGTCGATGACGTGCCGTATGGCGGCGGTGACGGCATGCTGCTGATGATCGAGCCGCTGTGGAATACCGTGATACAGGCCAAGCAAAATGACCCGACCGCGCAGGTACTGCTGATGACGCCGCGCGGCCTGCGCTGGCAGCAATCACTAGCGAGCGAGTACAGTCAGGCCGATCTTGGCTATATATTTATCTGCGGTCGGTATGAGGGCTATGACGAGCGCATCCTGGGTCTCGTCGATCAAGAAATCAGCGTCGGTGACTATGTACTGACGGGCGGCGAACTGCCGGCGATGACGATTATCGACAGTATCGTGCGGCTGATACCCGGCGTGCTCGGCGGCGAGAGTAGTACGGCGATCGAGAGCTTTAGTGACGGTGAGACTCTCGAATACCCACAGTACACTCGTCCGGAAGAATTTCGAGGCATGAAAGTGCCCGAGGTGCTGCTCAGCGGTCATCATGCCAAGATCGCGCAGTGGCGAAAGCAAAAGTCTAGGAAATTATCGTCGTAAACGGCCCTTGCCATCGACGATATCAAATACGATTATACCGATAAGCACCGGTGCGGCACCAAGTAGTTTAACGGCGCTTGTAGTATCGATTTCTCCGAGAATCAGTAAAATAGTCGCGGCGATACTCATAACTATTGCCGCAATCGCTAAAATGTGTGATATTCACATATGCTTACCACCTTACACCTCTATAGTACGATTATTCTCGCGATAATTCTATATGTGATCAGATCATACAAACCGTCAAAGCCCATATCCAAAGGGAATATGGGCTTTAGTGTTGTGGTGAATAAAAGCGATCCAAGGTTTTAGGTGGTTTTTGTTTTTTGAATTCGCTTATATCTTACTGTACACCCAAGAGTTTTATAGCACAAGTATTTTTTTACAAAATACAACAACATCGTAAATAAGGTATACTATATAGAGCGTAACTAAGGAGAAATATGAAACTATTTGGAACAGTCTATGCCCATTGCGATATCCCTTGCGGCGTTTATGAAACTGACACGATGCAACATGCTGCTTATACGTGCAAAGTGATGGTGCAAAAATTGCTGGAATTTGAGCTAAGAGATGATGCCGATATTGAACATCATAGCTCTTTTACACGTTTAGTTATGGTGAAAGAAAAACATGCCGAGACGGTCAAGCACCAAGCTAGAATTCTCTGGGGTGATTATTTTAAGCCGGAGCATCTAGAGAAGCATCCTGATCTGCACGACAAAGTGTGGCAGATCATGCGCCAAGCCAGCAAAGTCAAGCAAACCGTCAATCTCGATGAGGCTGACAAGCTGATTGCGCAGGTAAATGAACTGGCGGAGATTTTTGCCGGCACCAAGAAGTGATAGTTTTTCGAAAAGTCAGTGGTGATAGTATGTGGCCGCAGTTGCATGACGGTCAAACATTGGTGCTTGATACTGCTCTGCCGCAAGTCGGTGACGTCGCGGTAGCCCGATATGGTGATAAAGAGATAATAAAGCGTGTTATCGATATCGAGGACGACCGTTTTTGGCTTGAGGGCGATAATCCTGGCGCCAGCACCGACAGCCGAAATTTTGGTTGGATTGATAAACGAGCTATACTAGGTACTATGAAGTTTGCATTGCCCGTAGCAGTAGATCCTCCAAAACTACGCGACCGTCGCGCGGCCCGACTGGGCTGGGTAGCTGCTGCCGTGATCATTGGGTTTGCGCTCGTGCATTTATTTCGGATAGATACATTTGTACCCGAGCTGGCCCTTGCCCTAGGGGGTGATCGTTCGTGGGCGATGTGGTTGGCGGCTTTGATTGTGATTATGGAGGTGTTTGCCTTGCCGTTTTTGATGCGTATGCGTCTCAGCAAATTGGCACAATATATCAGCGGCGGTCTGGCGATAGCGGTGCCACTCGTGTGGTTGCTGATTGCGATTTGGACATTTGAAACCGGCGTCTCGACTGCCCAGCTAGGTGAGTTTATGGCGCTTCCGAGCACCTGGCTACTGCTTGCGGTGAATTTTATTTGGCTGGCATTTTCGTATTATACCGTCTGGGCGCTTGGTTATGATTATCGACCGGGCGAGAGGCAGAGTTTTGTCTCTCGCTGGCTCAGTCGGTTGAGCAAATAGCCTCATCTTGCTATAATTGCCTCTGTTCTTATTGGGGATTGGCCAAGCGGTAAGGCAACGGCTGTCTGAGCGCGAAGCGCGAGTAAGAAATATCGGTCCCGTTTGGACCAGAACCTTTTAAGAACCGTCCGCGTAATGACGCAAAACTAGATGAATGACATTGGGGATTGGCCAAGCGGTAAGGCAACGGGTTCTGGTCCCGTGATCGGGGGTTCGAATCCCTCATCCCCAGCCAAATTCGGACTTTTTTGGAATTGGTCGCCCATTTGGGCGGCTTTTTCTTTGGTTGCGCGGAGCGCAAGCCAGATGTTTTCTTGGGGGGAATTGGAATTGGTGCGCGGCAGGAGCCGCGCTTGTTTTTTAGATAAAAAGAGGTTCAATCCGTCAATTTCGGTAAAAGTGGCTTTTATGGCTGTCGGTTCGGCGTTTTTTGCTATTTTCTTGAGAGAAACAGCCGTTTTTAGCCACTGGCGCATAGGTTCAACCCACGCATTAGCGGCAAGCGTTAGCTTGCCAATTTGTTCGTCCAGCGACTTCTTTTCGCTCATAAGTTCGGCTTGCTTGGCTTTGTGGGTCGGCTGGTCAATATCTTGGTCTAGATAACTATCAAGAAGTCGCTGTAGCTTGCTCTGCAAGCTACGCACTTTGTACTGTGCTTGGGCTATAAATGCGCCGGTGGTTCGCTCGGCTGTTTTCTCGTCCTCGTCCAACATTTGTTCAAGCGTAGTTGCCCACACACTCGGCAGGGCGTAGCCCTGCAATATGTCAGACAACTGCGCCAGAAGTTGCGGTTCGGTTACGGCTGGTTCAGTACATTTCATTATTTTGCTCTTGCGCGTGCAACGGTAGTAGGTGTATTCGTGTATGTTGCCGTTTTTCTGGTTTTTTATTTTCTTTTCGGCAGTAATCGCCATATTGCACGCTCCACAGGTCAGCAAGCCGCACAATGCTTGTGGCGCGTTTGCGCCTTTTCGCTTGTATCCGCGCTGTTCCAGAACGGACTGCACCGCGTCAAACAGTTTCTTGGACATAATCGGCGTATGCTTGCCCTCGTAGACCTCGCCAGCATATCTGAAATGTCCGTAGTAAAACGGATTTGTCAGCATATATTTAATTTGGTCTTTTTTCAGGGGCAAGCCGCCGCTGGTCTTTATGCCGTTATCTGCAAAATAGTCGGCAATTTCCTGTAAACCTTTGTCGCCTTTGCTGTACAGCTCAAACGCAGATACAACCAGCGGCGCACGCCGTTTATCTACAACAATGGTGCGGGTACGCACATCATTGATGTAGCCAAGCGGTGCAAGTCCGGGCATTTCGCCTCGTCTGACTTTCTGACGCAAACCTCTTTTAGTGTTCTCGGACAGATTGTCTACATAATACTTTGACTGTCCAAACGCTATGCTCAACATAAACTTACCCTGACTGGTGTTTTCAAACCAAAATGTCGGAAACTTTAACGCTTGCAGGTGTGTTTGGTCTAGCAGATACACAATTTGGCCGCCGTCTACCGAGTTACGAGCTAATCTATCGGGGTGCCACGCGATAATGCCACTGGCTTCATTAGCTTCAATGCGCCTTAGCATTGATCCGAACTTCGGGCGACCTGGTATTTTAGCGGTGCGTTTTTCAATAATAGTGTCTACGATTTGCAAGCCGTTATCTCTGGCGTATTTCCGAAGTTCAGCAATTTGCGCCTCAATGGACAAAACTTGTTTGTCCTCTACATCTGTACTCTTGCGAGCGTATAAAAAGTATTTGTTGTGCATAGTCTTACCCCCTAAAACTTAAATGACCGTCCTGGTGCAACCAACCTAGAAGAACTAGATTGTCCAAGACGGCCATTTAAGCCCTCAAATAAATAGTTCTTCACTGGTTGGTTGCTCTTTCATTATACCAAGAAAAACCGCCTGTGGCGGTCTAAAAAACAAGCGCGGCTCCTGCCGCGCACCAATTCCAATTCCCCCCAAGAAAACATCTGGCTTGCGCTCCGCGCAACCAAAGAAAAAGCCGCCCAAATGGGCGACCAATTCCAAAAAAGTCCGAATTTGGCTCAATTTTACAACGAAGCTAGAACCTGTTTCCAGCGCAAGGTGTGAACCAAGCCCCGCCGCCTAGCACAGCGAAGCTGTGCTGCGCCCCGCCAGAAAAAACCAGCCTTTGCATTTTTTGAATTTTCCCCCGCCGAATTTCTTTTTGAATTAGGAAAAGGTTGGTTTTTCTGTCGGTTCGCCTGCCATAAATGGCAGAGGCGGCGTGGCTCGAAGCAACGAAGTTGCTATGTGTTGCAAGCGACACATTAAACAGATGAAATCTGTTATAATAAGCCTTATGAATACAAACCCGCAAGCCAAAGTTGTACTGTGCTATGGCGACAGTAACACTTGGGGTCAAAATGATGATAAAAACTTTGCTGGCAGATATGCCAGCGATGTACGCTGGACAGGTAAACTGCAAGAACTGTTGGGTGATAACTATTACATTGTTGAGGAAGGCTTGGGCGGCAGGACAACAAATCTTGAGCACTACAACCCTGCAAAACAATCACGCAACGGACTGACATATTTTAACCCTTGCCTTATTAGCCACTCGCCGCTAGACCTAGTGGTTATTATGCTCGGCACAAACGACTTAAAATTACAGTATGAAAGACCTGTCGGCGAAATCGCCGACACACTGAAACTGTTTATTGACGAAGTAAAGACAAATACTCCAAATGCCAAAGTTTTGCTTGTCAGCCCTATTTTTGTAGATGACACCGCGCCGAAGTTTACAGAGTATTACGATGGCATTTATGATAAGCAATCTGCCGAAAAATCTAGGCAACTTGGCAAAGAGATTGAACGAGTAGCCAGCGAAACAGGCTCACTTTACTTTGACGCAAGCACAGTTGCGAAAGCAGGGCTTGACGGCATACATTTTGATAAACAGTCGCACTCTACGCTCGCGCAAGCGTTGGCAGAAGTTATACAAAATGCCTGAAACTCAAACACCAACAGACCGCATAGCCTATACTGGCGACCTCGCGCCACTTATTGACCGTGTAGCCGAAGTCTACGGCGTAGGTACGCCGACAAGTCATAGGGTTGTTGAAGTTGGCTATGAGGACTGTAATGTCATAATTGACACTGAACAAGACAGATTTTTAGCAAAAATGTTTGCGAAAACTCGCAAACCAGAGGAAATAACTCGCTATACGGACATAATGCAAAAAGTTGTAGAAGCTGGCGTACACCACCCAGAACTTATGACCGCAAATGGCGACATCGTCTATACGGATAGCGGAGTAAGCCTTGTGCTAATGCGCTTTATTGAGGGCAAGACATTTTTTGAACTAGACCGCGCACCTGACGACAATGAACGCCACGCGATCATTGAACAAGCCGCCAAGATAAACGCCATTGACTACGAGCCACCATATTTATTTGACAGTTGGGCTATCCCGAACATCAGTGAAATGTTTGATAAGGTTAAACAATACATTGAGCTTGACGATTTAGCGTTGGTTGAGCAAGTCATAGCCCAATACAGAGCAATCCCAGTGGACGAATTGCCTCATAGCTTTGTACACGGCGATTTTACAAAAACAAACATACAAAGGTGATGACGGTGAAATATATGTTTTAGATTTCTCTGTTGCTAACCGCTATCCTCGTTTGCAGGAATTGGCTGTTATTGCCGCAAACCTATTACACGATGACAGCACTCCACTCGCGGAAAGATGTCAGGTGGCTGCCAGTGAATACAGCCAATTCTCTGAACTAACCGAAACAGAACGCCAGCACTTGCCCGCCTATGCCCTAGCGGGCGTGGCTATGGAGTTTATGGGCGCACATCAAGAAAAGTTTATCAACGGCAACGATACGGACGAAACAGATTATTGGCTCAATTTGGGACGTGCTGGACTTCGTCAAGCATTGACTAAATAGTGCGCCGAGCGCATCCGACAGAAAAACCAACCTTTTCCTAATTCAAAAAGAAATTCGGCGGGGGAAAATTCAAAAAATGCAAAGGCTGGTTTTTTCTGGCGGGGCGCAGCACAGCTTCGCTGTGCTAGGCGGCGGGGCTTGGTTCACACCTTGCGCTGGAAACAGGTTCTAGCTTCGTTGTAAAATTGAGCCAAGAAAAAACTCCGTGAGTATTTATACCCACGGAGTTTTTTCTTGCATTGTGGTTGGGATTTGCATCCCCGAGTGCATGAGGGGGTAAGGATTACCAGTGGCAATCCGCAAGGCGTCGTCGCCGTCTAGGACACCACTATACAACGGACCCCCGTTGGCGCGTACTACAACTAAATAGTTGAAGCCTCGCAGCCAGCGGAGTTTTAACATGGGAGCGGCTTTGTGATATCGCACAGTCAATCTGAAAAACTTTTCCGAAACGTGCCAAGAACTCCAACCAGACATAAAACTTCCTAATCAGGTGTCACAGGCTATATATTTGATATTCATTGCTAATAAATACTCACATATAATGTAAGAATGGAGCTTGAACAAATCTCATTTCGCACTCGCGATGATCTCAGAAAGTGGCTAGTAACCAACCATTCGTCGTCGCGTGGTGTTATGGTGCGAATCTTTAAGAAATCGTCATCCAAACCAAGCGTCACGTTCTATGATCTGCTTGAAGAAGGCCTGTGTTTTGGTTGGAGTGAAA
Organism: uncultured Candidatus Saccharibacteria bacterium; assembly: GCA_964573015.1. Taxonomy (GTDB): domain Bacteria; phylum Patescibacteriota; class Saccharimonadia; order Saccharimonadales; family Saccharimonadaceae; genus JAPUDQ01. The sequence continues at coordinate 38,766 of CAZNHZ010000001.1, forward strand.
GCCAGCGTCTTCCATTCGACGATAAATCATATCTACAAAAATTTACACCACGAAGAACTCGCGGAACAGCTAGCCAACGGAATAGGCGATTGGTCGGTGAGCTTGAGCAAAAAGGTCTTATGACAGATGCGGGACGTCAGGCACTGTAGATAGCGCTAAAACAGATTCTTCTAAAATGTTCACCAGTATGACATCAGATAACCGAATGGTTACCGTCTGATTAGTTTGCAAGATCAATATTGATTAACATACCAGCCTATAAGATACATTCCAAATTATTTTGTCTCGTTGTCTTCATAAACGCTCTCAATCTCCAACAAATCAAAATCGAGACTATCTAGAAAAGTTATATTCCCGTCCCCGAATCCCAGCCACGCTAGAACCGGACTTATGTCCGGTTTTTGCGTGGGATTCGGGATTACGAACAGCCGACGTGGTTCAGAATACTGTCAAGTCTTTGATTTGCACAGTATTTAGCGAGATGTTGGAATAACAAAGTTAGTCTAACATCGAACGTTCATCCCTCATCCCCAGCCATGAAAATTGCACGACATTTTGGTCGGGCAATTTTCATACTGTGATTGAGTGGGATTCGAACGGGATGTTAGAGACGGGTAAAACTAAAAAAAACTGCGTCTGACAATGCGGTCAAGGTGATCGATCGGTTTACTGTTCGAGATTCATGAGGACTTCAGAAGCAAAATTAACCAACTGCTGTTCAGATATCTTTTGTGTTGTAGTAAACGATTGCTCAGATATAGGGATACTGATCATCATAGATTTGTAGATAAAATGTACTGCTTGGAGTCCGGTTTCTTTGTGATATGCACCTTTCACACTTTCTGAAATACTGATTTGTTTTTGACCTTCAGAAAAAACCCGGTATCTTTTTTGTAGTAACTCCTGGGAGGGAGCATAGTCTATCGATATCGCCCCGCTGAATGCCTCATCTCTGTTGTGGCCCTCGGTCCAGCTGAATGAACATGAATTGGTCGGAAACACAGGATATCCTTCGCTAGAGGTTGTTGTTTTTGTCGTATCTTTTGCGACGGACGTAAGTAATAGACGTGGATCGACACGGAGTTCACTACCGCCTAGGCTTTTTAGGTTGTTCTCGTTAAACAGTAAGCATGGATTTACAATTGTTGATGATCCAATTTTCGTTTGACCATTGCGAATAGTCGACATTTGGGTTGCTGGTAAGTTATTGTCGTCATAGTTTTTCTGTATCTCCGACAGTGCTTCTGCCGCATTCCCAAGGGCAATAATATAATCTGCCAAAGAATCATAAGTAGCCCTATCCAGCAATGGTTTCCCATTTTTTTCTCCAGACAGGGTTAGGATCACTCCGTCTCGAAGCAAATGTAACGTATTCCCAGAAGTATTGTAGAGGGTGCCTTGATATATCTCGCTGGCTTTCTGTGCAAACCGCTCTGCTGTATCGCTTCCATTACTACTGTCTGATAGCAAACCTTCGATCTTGGTAGCGGCCTCTATATTAGCTTGCAATACTCGTTCGGAAGCTGATACGAGCGCACTTGAGGCAGTGTCTTTGGACTGCTGAATCGATGTGAGGAGTGCTGTATTTGTAGTACGTTGAGAGTAGTTGACTAAAAGTAGGCGTCCCCATTGTTTTTGCTGCGTCGCTGGAGTGGGATAATAGTCAATGATAATCGAAACATACTGCTGAGGGTCCTTCGCGCGTGACTGATAGGTACAGCTAAGCGATGATGGTTCATTGTCTGGTGTGGCAAGATCTTGAGTAGTCATAGAGCGGATGAGACGATCTGACAAGACCACACTTTCAGATCCAAACACACCGCTGAAGTATTGCTCGGCTTTGAGTTCAGTGAGCAGACGACAAGGGTCTTTGTAGGGATAAGAACCGACCGTGTAAGTACTATCTGTAATTGATTTTTCGTTGCTTGCTATAGGGTTGTTGTATGAATTGCGGAGCCAAAAAAATACACCCCCTAGTATAAGTAGTGTAATCGCAATTAGACCAAAAGTTGTAAGTCGATGGTTTTTCATATAACTGCAACTGTACCATATTACAAGTAATTTGACATTAAGCATTAGGCGCTATGGGAACAGAGGGCATCTGTTTATGAGTAGTACTGGTAGTATAGTAGTACTAGACAAGGAGTATGTATGACACGTAGTAAACAGATGAGATTTGGAATGACGGTGATAGTAAGTAGCAACGCGACTACTTATAGTTTCATAGAAAGCCATAGTAAGTGATCATATGAGTGAAGCATTTGCCAGCATCCTGACTGAGGGCACGCGAAACTCACTTGGTCGAGTTGACGAGGTTATTGAAACTGTTCTTGCAGACAAGAGTCGACTTGAGGAGCTATATCAGTGCTTTTTTCATGATGACATGTGGGCACGAATGCGAGCTGCAGATGCATTTGAAAAAATTTGTCGTACTCATCCTGAGTGGATCGTGCCTTACATTGATCGTATTCAGACGGGGCTTCATAGTAGTTCACAGCCTTCGATCCAGTGGCATATTGCGCAGATATATCAACAGGTTGAGCTGTCACATTCGCAGCGTACAAAAGCAATTGAATGGTTATATAATTGCGTTGCGACAACAGATGTTGATTGGATAGTATCTGCCAATGTTATGGAGGCCCTCGTATACTTTGCTCACAAAAATCTTACCAACAAATCAAAAGTTTTGAGAATTCTCGCTGTACAGTCGCATCATCACTCAAAAGCCGTTGTTCGTAAATCCGCTAAATTACTCGAGACATTGATGATGACTGATTTTGATTGGTTAAATGTTCCGGCAGAAATTGCAGCTAGGCGGTTGCTTGGGTGTGAACTCGTGCGGGAGCTTGATGGGCAGATGCTTCGAGTAAAGATAGTCGAGACCGAAGCTTACGATCAATCTGACGAAGCGAGTCATACATTTCGCGGTCGCACCAAACGAAATGAAGCTATGTTTCGCAGCGCCGGTCATATGTATGTTTATTTTACCTATGGTATGCATTATTGTTGCAATGTTGTGTGCGGCGAGGAGGGTATCGGATCAGGCGTACTGATACGTGCGGTTGAACCGCTTGAAGGTATGGAAATAATTGAACAGCGTCGCGGCATGAAGGGTGTCAATGTGACGAATGGTCCTGGCAAAGTTTGTGCAGCACTCGGTATCGATTTGTTGCTAACTGGTCATGATCTCGCGCATTCACCGCTTCAGCTCGTGCGGCGACCAGAGCTGGCGAGCGATATGATTGTCACTGGAGTACGAATCGGTATATCGCGGGCGGTTCATCACCTGCGCAGGTTTTATCTGCGCGGCAATCGATATGTATCACAAAAATAATCGGCGCACGAAAAGCTTGAAATAATCCCGCAGCGAGCTAACCCACCCTTTGACCGTGGCGTCACGCCAGGTTGGCAGCGCAATCGCTAGGTGAAATAATTTGGCAGCTTTCGTTGTATTACATATACAAACATGTTTAATATAAAGGAGTTTTGCATTATGAAAAAACTATAGTAGTCAGCGCAGCTGTATTGGCTGTCGCTGGAGTTGTCGATTTCGCCGGCTTTAGCGCCTCGGCCATAAACGGCCAAGGTAATCAATTCGGTCAAGATACGGGTCAGGGTAACGGTCGCGGCTATCAAGCATTGCTTGAGTCACGTGCCGGCGTCGTCGGCATGACGGCCGATCAGCTCAAGACAACTCTGAAAACCAAGACGATGTCGCAGATTGCCAAAGAGCGAGGCATGAGTGAGAAACGTTTCGCGCCAAGATGACCGAAGCTGCCAAGGCTCGCTGGGAGGCACGAGGTCTCAGCAGCGAGGAGATCGCCAAGCGAATCGCCGATCGATACGCTTGCCATGCAGCCAACGCTTCTGATCATGAATGGGGCAGCGGCGACTGCAATCATCAGGGTGGCTACGGACGAAATAGTTAGATTTAGAAGCTGCAAATAGTACGGCTACCCGGTGTCGGCATCTGGTAGCTTGTTTATGCTTTTGTGATAGACTGGTAGTATGAAAAAAGCTTACTTTGCAGCCCTTTTTTACACGGTTTTAGGACTCAGTGCCGGTGTGTTTTATCGCGAGATGACACGGGACTTTGATGGCGTGACGCAATTATCGGTACTGCACACTCATCTCTTGGCGCTCGGCATGTTGTTTTGGCTAATTGTACTCGGACTTGCAAAGTTATTTCCGGAGCTTGCAAATCGCAAATCATTTAGATTGTTTTATTGGCATTACAACTCAGGATTACTGCTCAACGTCATTACTATGACGGTCATCGGTGTTGGCCAAACGCAAGGACATGAGCCCTCCGGCATGCTGGTAGGCATCTCAGGCATCGGTCATATTCTGATTGCTGCCGGACTCGGCATGCTGTTTTATGCTCTGCATAAAGTCATAGCTGTTGATACAATCAAAAATTAGTAACTGGCACAGCTTCAGATATATTAACTATCTAAAAGATAGGATCATTTTGGCAGCGATCTTATTTGGTTTTGAATTGTGATTTTTGCACATAACGCAACAAGATGCCAGAATTAATTTTATTCTAAAATAGGTTTGTTTTCGCCGGCGAGATGTCTTGTCGTAGACTACGAGACAACGAAAAATGATAATGTATTCCAGCTCACATACTTTGTGTTGCAATAAGGCTATACTATTGCTACATAACTAGGAGGGATGTATGGAACCAACACAAGACAATATGCAAAATGATGCAAGCCAACACGATATGGCTCCGCAGAGCGGCGGATCATGTAAGTGTTGCAAATGTTGCACCTGCACCGATGGGTGTGATTGTGCTGGCGAGGGTGCATCATCTGACCGCCAAGCTGAATTTCCTCAGCCGTAAGACGACTGAAAGTCTATAAACCCCGCGGTTGAAGCGGGGTTTTATGTTGGAGTACAAAAAGTAAGCGCGATTACATATCTTTTGCTTTCAAAGTAATAAGATAAAGAATAGCGAGGTCAAGGAGGTATATGCCATACGCATCAGCTAACGAGCTGCCGGACAGTGTCAAACGAGTGCTGCCGACGCATGCGCAACACATGTACAAAGAGGCATTTAATTCGGCTTATAACGAGTATAAAAATGCCATAGATCGTGATGGGAGCGAGGATCGTGAAACCGTTGCCCATAAAGTAGCCTGGTCAGCTGTCAAAAATAAATATGAAAAAGGTCATGATGACAAATGGCATCGAAAGGACGGCGAGTGAAATTATTTACTATCGGACATTCTGCCCGGGCTGCCGATGAGTTTGTCGCTATGCTAAAAGCGCATGGTGTCCGGCAGCTTATCGATGTGCGTAGTATGCCGATGTCACGTTTTGCGCGGCAGTTTAACCACGACACTCTAGAAAAATCACTGCAAAAACACCGCATAGTTTATCAACATTTGAAAATTCTCGGCGGACTGCGTCCGACCAGCAAAGCTTCGATCAATACTGCCTGGCGCAACAAAAGTTTTCGCGGCTACGCCGATTATATGCAGACAGATGAATTTGCAAAAGGCATTGACCAGCTGGAGGAGATCGCTCGTAATGCGCCGACCGCAATCATGTGCGCTGAGGCTGTACCCTGGCGGTGTCATAGAAGAATGGTTGGTGACGCCATGTTGGTGCGGGGCTGGGAAGTAATCGATATATTTGATCGGAAAAAAACCGAGCCGGAGCATTTGACAGCGTTTGCGGTCGTGAATGGTGACGCCATCACTTATACGGCAAAAAGTAGTGCCTAAGAGGATGTGCGATGAGCCGACATAATCAACATGACATGCAAGACCCCGCTAAACAATTCCCAAAAATAAGCCCGCCCAAACAATCGCAGCCGAAACCCGGTCTGTACACCACTGCAGCCAAGCCACGGACAATCACAAGAAAAGTTAGTAAAGTTTGGACAAGACACCCCTCTTGGTAGGGCGGGGCAGCCGGCGAAACTAGCGCCATTCTATGTATTTTTAGCAAACCAAGAGTCGAGTTTTATAACAGGTGAAATAATAGGAGCTACCGGCGGCAAGCCGATCTCATAAAGGAGTAATATGAAAGGTTTTCATGTCAATATAGAAGATGCGACGATCCGCAACAAATCATTTCGTAAAGTTGTCCGTACACAGCACTACATGCAGCTGGTGTATATGTATCTCAAACCAAAAGAATCTATCGGTATGGAAACTCATGGCAACGACCAATTCTTTCGGTTTGAGAAAGGCGAGGGAGAGGTGGTGATCGATGGCAACAAGTATAAAGTAGGTGACGGCAGCGGTGTCATTGTGCCGTCAGGTTCCATGCATAATGTGACAAATACGTCGGCTACCGAAGGATTGCACCTCTACACTATTTACGCGATGCCGCATCATCATAAAGATGTGCACCATAAGACCAAAGCCGCCGCGATCAAGAGCTCAGAAGAGTACGACGGCAAAACTAGTGAATAGCCTAAGTGATTTTGGCTGATATTTTCAATAAATTTTCTATCTATATAGGCAGCACTGTCATGCGTTATACTAAAATATAATGAAGCACATGCTGCACACTCACCACCCGTTTAGGATTTTCTTTGTTTCAGCTTTTATAACGACGGCTAGCTTAGTGGCCGTTTATGGCTACCTCGGCGGCAAGGCTTTATTTTTGACGATCGTCCTGATGTTGGTCGAGCTGACATTTAGCTTTGATAATGCAATTATCAATGCCAGAGTGCTCGCGACCATGAGTCGATTTTGGCAGCAAATGTTTATGACGGTCGGTATCGTCATAGCCGTGTTTGGGATGAGACTGGTGTTTCCGATTGTACTGGTTATGGTCACTACCGGTCTTAGCGCGGGTAACGTCGTAGACTTGGCTCTACACAGTCCAGATCGCTACGCGCAGGAGCTACATAAAGCACACCCTACAATCGCTTCGTTTGGCGGGATGTTTTTGCTTATGCTGAGCCTAAGCTTCTTTTTTGACCCTGGCCGCAAAGTGCTCTGGATAAATATCATCGAACGTCCGTTGCAGCGCATGGGCAAATGGTGGGTATATACCAGTATTGCGTTTTTTGTATTGTTTGTGTTGGCATTTTTGCCATGGAATCACTACCAGGACGAAACGTTGTTTGCTGGCAGTATCGGTATCGTGTTGTCGTTGCTGCTACACAAGATTAGCGATAACTTTAGTGTAACGCAGGAGAGCGATAAGCCTCTCAAACACTCGACGTTGGCGGGATTTATGTCATTTTTGTACCTGCAGGTACTTGATGCTAGTTTTAGTTTTGACGGTGTCTTGGGAGCATTTGCAGTTACAAAAGACGTGATATTGATTGCTATTGGTCTGGGAATCGGTGCCTTGTGGGTGCGTTCGCTTACGCTATTTATGGTGCGGCGCAAAACGCTTAGCACCTATCGGTACCTCGAACACGGCGCACATTATACTATCGGAGTATTGGCATTTGTGCTGCTGGCCGGGCTTTTCTTTGACATACCGGAGGCAATTGCCGGCTTCGGCGGTCTGCTGATTGTCGGCGCGTCGATTATTAGCTCGATAATGTTTTCGAAAGGAGCAAACTATGGAACATCTCATTAGGGCGGCAGCCGATGGCTTATTGTTGGTGATTTTGGCAGTTTCGGGAGCAGCTGGCGGTTATTCGGTTGTGATGCGGCAACGAGCAGTTAGACAAATTGCGCCCGTAGCTATAATGGCCGCTATGACTTCTTTGCTGGTGGCAAAACTTGTCAGTTTGGTGTATCAGCCGCATGCGGTTCGACCATATGTCGAAAAAGGTCTCGAGGCCGGCGCGGCATATATTGACAACCCCGGCTTTCCGTCAGATCATGCTTTGCTTGCGACTGTTGTCGTCGTATTGCTCTATATGGTGACGCCATACAAAAAGCTGGCGCTGTTTCTCGCCGGCTTAATTATTCTCATGTCGATAGCTCGGGTGCTGGCACTTGTGCATACTCCGGAAGATGTGATAGGCGGTATTGTGATTGGCTGCGTGGGGGCGGTGTGGTACCGTCAATTACCAAAAGCACGTTAAATACAATTAGTTTGTAAAATAATCAATAAATATATATAATCAGAATAAATAAGAGGAGACCTATGGAAGTTCGCCGTTATATTGAGTATATAGACACATCGCCATCACAGATTATATCAGTGGCTGTAATTGGGGTTGCGACAGGTGTGCTGTGGGCGGCACTTACGATTATTTTGCAAAAATTTCTGCTTGAGCCGGTTTTTTGTCAGGTTGCCATCACTACTTATTGTAAAAACGTACCGACGATCGGTGTCACGATGAGTACGATCGTGGTTCATATCGCTGGCTTGGCTGCGTTGGCACGCATGGGAGTCTTGCGGCCGCTGCTAGTGGTGCTGGCAGCTGTTGTTACTTTGGTTGGCTTACCGTTTTGGGTGAGCAATCAGCCTTGGTGGCTGGAATTGCTATACACCGGTATTATCACTGGTCTGGCTTATGTGTACTATGCTTGGGTGAATCGTCTGGCGGTTTTTCCGGTGGCCCTTGTGCTGACGGTTGTGAGTGTGATTGTGGCGCGTCTTTTGCTTGCAAACTGGTAGACGTCGTATACTACTGGTATGGATATTACGTTTGTGCTTGCTGCGATGGTGGTCGGACTTACGATTGTAGTCGTCATATTGCTTACGCGTAAATCAGGAGACAGCCAAAGCTCACTGCTGATCAAACAAGACATTACCGAAGTCAGCCGGGCGGTTGAGCAGCTCAAAGATAGTTTGCAGTCAACTGTAGCTGATCGGCTAGACAAGTCTCAAGCACTCATGCAAACCAGTATGCAAAAACAACTGAGTGAGAGCGCCAAACTTGTAGCCGATGTTTCCAGTCGTCTGGCGCGTCTCGATGAAACAAACCGACGTGTAGTCGATGTAACGACCGAGCTCAAAACATTACAAAACGTGCTGCAAAACCCAAAACAGCGCGGCGGGGTTGGCGAATATTATCTAGACACCGTACTCGGTAATGTCCTGCCGCCTCGAGTCTACGAGACGCAGTATAAGTTTAAGGACGGCGAGGTCGTCGATGCTATTATCAAGCTTGATCGCGGACGTATCATACCGATTGATAGCAAGTTTAGCCTCGAGAATTATAATCGTCTCGTCGATGAAAAAGACAAAACGCGTCGTGATGATCTCGCTAAAGTATTTAAAGCCGATGTCAAAAAACGGATTGATGAAACCAGCAAATATATTAGACCAAACGAAAACACACTTGATTACGCGTTTATGTTTATACCGAGCGAGGCGATTTATTACGATCTGCTGGTAAATGATGTTGGCTCGACCGGTACCAACACTCGCGATCTCATCGAGTATGCTTTTGTTGATCGTAAAGTAATCATAGTTAGTCCGACGACACTGCTTGCGTATCTTCAGACCGTCATGCAAGGACTCAAGAGTTTACAGATTGAGAGTCAAGCCAAAGATATCCAAAAACGTGTGGCAGAACTCGGTAAGCATATCGCAGCCCATGAAACTTTTATGCAAAAGCTTGGCAATACGCTGGCGACTACCGTCGGACACTACAACAACGCGCATAAATCGCTTGAGCGCATGGACAAAGATGTTATCAAAATCGCCGATACGTCGCCATCGGTTGAGGCACTGTTAATCGATAAGCCTCGCCAGGATGACTAGTTAATACTAAAAACCTCCCGGGTGAGGAGGCTTTTAGGGTTACAAGGCTGTAGTTTGCAGCTGCTTAGTCGCGATCGTTGCGGGCTAAGAGCAGGTACAAACGGCCGCCGAGACCAGCACCAAGCAGTGTCGCCAAAATAGTTTCGATAGTGAAACGACTTGGAGTGGTTTTTTTCTCGCCGGTTTGCTCGCCAGTAAGCGGGTTAACATTGCTGGCATCGGTCTCGTTGAGACTCAGAGCGACTGCCGGGTTTAGTGTAGTGCCGGAAAGTTTGGCAATACGAGGCTGATCAGTCGCGTCCGTAGCGGTTGAAGTGGCATGTGTAGCCGCTTGTTGCAGCAGGTAGCTAGAGAGCAGCAGGCCGACAAAAAGTGCCAAGCCCATACCGACTGCTTTGTCGGTGTCTGATTGACCGCGACGGACAGCAGCAGCTATACCGAGCATAAATACGGCAGTACCGACTAGCTCGGCGGCAAATAGCCACCAGTCCCATTTGGCAAAACTGCCTAGCGAAACGCTGAGCTTGGTTCCGGCAAATGCATTGATTGTCAAGATAGCTGCAATTGCACCGACAAATTGCGCCATCCAGTAAAACAGCATTTTTGCGGCAGTTATACGACGCATTACAAACCAGCCGAGCGATACAGCTGGGTTAATATGAGCACCAGATATGCCGTAGAACATAGCAACAATTACTATGAGTGCGATACCGACAAGAAATGCGTTGCCACCAGTGGCTGCCACCATCATGACAAGCATAAATGAGCCAAGCATTTCGCCGAGGACTTGTGATCCGGAGAGATCGTCACTCAGACGGTAGCCTTGACGAGTGACAGACTGTGCGACTGCCGCTCGGGTTTTGACCACCGGTGCTTTTACGGTTGTGGATTTTTTGGTAGTACGTGCAGCTGCCCCAGACGCTGAACGAGTTGTCTTGGCACTGCGTGCTTTTGACGACGTTTTGGCTTTGGTTGCCATAGGTAACATCTCCCTTACTTAATGTATAACGGTAGTATAGCATAATTTTAGAAGGGAGGGGCACGCCCCTCCCAGTCTTACATTGAAGTCAATTCAATGTAAGACTTCCCACCCCCTAAAGGCTTCGCTAACACTCGCTTGGTGTATACTACATACATGGCATTATTTATTAGGCAGCAAGATAGTCGCACTGAGTTGCAGCAACGAGTTGCGGCTGAGTTGCGCGAGAAGCTAAAAAACGAAAAACCGCTTGAATACGAAAAACCGGAAAACGATGTTATCAAAGGTACGCACGAATCACGTCACCTTGGCCCTGTAGCTGTGATAGTTGTAGCTCTCGTTGTTTTGGGTTTGCTGTATATCCTATCCTCGAGGTAAACTAGTAGTATATGAACAATCGAGTCGAAGCGGTTCGCGACGAACTACTCAAACGATACAAAACGCTCAAAGTAAAAAGCGATATATTAAAAGCGCCAGAACTCAAAACATTATTTGCCAGTATCCCGCAAGCAAAAGCCGCTGAACGTGCCGCACTGGGTCAAAAAATAAATGCTTTGCAGCAAGAACTAAAAGCTATGGTTGAGCGCGATAGCGTGGAGACAATTACCTTGCCGCCGATCGACGTGACGGCGCCGATGGATATCAACGCCGAACAACCTAATGTTCTGTCAGCGCTACTGGGATCTATTCATCCATTGACTCAGGAAATGGCACAACTTGAAAGTATCTTTGAGCGCATGGGCTATGTCGTTGAAGACTCGCGCGAGATTGATGATCAATACCATATGTTTGAGACACTTAACTTCCCCAAAGGCCATCCGGCACGTGATGATTATGATACGTTTATGACGGTCGAGACCGATCGTGATGGTGATCCGCTGATCGCGCCGGCACATACCAGTACGATGCAAAACCGTATCCTCAAAAAATATATCGATAATTTATCTCGCGGAGAACCAATCGCTGCGATTGTGCCAGATCGTGTGTTTCGCAACGAAGACCTCGATGCGCGGCATGAGCACACGTTTTATCAAGTCGAAGGTATCTACGTTGCAAAAGTCGTGCATGCCGGAATGCTGATTGCAACTTTGCAGGAATTTTTGCAGGAATATTATGGCAAAAAACTTGATGTTAGTGTTAATCCATTTTACTTTCCATTTACAGAACCAAGCTTTGAGTTTGCATTGTCGTGCCCGTTTTGCGAAAGTAAAGATACTACCTGCACAGTATGCTCGGGTGAAGGATGGATTGAGCTGCTTGGCTGCGGCATGATACATCCAAATGTCCTAAAAGCCGCCGATATCGACCCGGAGATCTACACCGGTTTTGCATTTGGCTGCGGGATTGATCGACTCGTCATGATGAAATACGGCATCGAAGACGTACGACATTTTCAAAGTGCAAAATTAGATTTTTTGAGGCAGTTTTGATATGGCATTTAAACATCAGCATATTCACTACGGAACAGAATATCCGATAGTTACTATTCGTGAGTTATCAGCGAGCGATTTTGAGGGTGATGAAGAAGAAATTAAGGAGCTTCTTGAGCAACGAGCAGCTCGACAGGTCGATAGAATGCCGCAATTACTCGGGGAATTTGTTATTGATAAAACGCCCCTGGATATGTCGAGACTTATGGCCGGCACTGGGGTTGTGCATGCTCTTGCTGCCCATGCCACCGAACTAGAATTTAATCCAGTTTGGGATGGCTATAGGGGCGGTCATTTTATCCGAAATGGCGTACTATTTGGTGATGAGAAAAGTGGCAGTGCTGCACAAGTTCGCGATACGAGGACATTTTCGGCTACCGATAAGGCAGGATGGCTGGAGCACGTGGGATTTGCAAAAAATAACCCGTTTGATCATATGCATCGCGGGGAATATGAGGATAATAAAGGGCCTATAATTGTCGCATTCGACAGAGACGCGTTGGACGAAGACGACACAAATGACCAGACGAAAACACCTAAAGATGGACGTAGTATTGAACAGGTCGTTCGTGCTGTCTACCATCCTTCGGGCAATAAACTAGCGCCTAGGAAAAGGGGGAAATCAGAATCATGAATAACCTATCAGATTTACAAAAACGAGCTGACGAGATTCGTCAAAAATATGATGAATTGAATGCACACGATGGTCATACGAAATGGGATGGTGTTGATGAGAGGTTTCACAATGAAGATAGCTGACCGTATTTCACTCGACGAG
>CAZNHZ010000001.1:51694-158264 GCA_964573015.1 uncultured Candidatus Saccharibacteria bacterium
GGTGTTGATGAGAGGTTTCACAATGAAGATAGCTGACCGTATTTCACTCGACGAGACGATTCGTAAGCAGATAAGAGATATTGTAGAGAGAGTTGTATATGAGTGAGTACATATTTGATCGAAAAAAATGGCAAGCGATGACGATTTTGGAGCAAATGGGAAATATCGGCTCGGAAGTCGGCCGCGCATTTTCTGCGCAGCGTCGGGGCGACGATATCGCGATGCGCGGTGCTTTGTACCGGGGGCTTGATCTGATCGATGCTACCGTGGAAAAGTTATCTCACGATCGATCGCCCAAGCTTCGCGAGGTATTGCGTGCTCGTGAACAGCTTGCTGAGATGAAAGACGCATCGTTAGAAGATTATTTTATGCATTTTGCAATTGCAGCGAGGAATAAACGATGAAAGTTAGTCTGCACGCGATCAAACAGCTCATAGATTTTAATTTGCCTGCAATTGACGAGCTGGTGAAGCGAGTCAATGCACAGCTGGGTGGGGTTGAGAATATTATCAATCTCGGCGAGCAGTACAAAGACGCGTTGGTCGTAAAAGTGCTTAGCGCCGAGAAGCATCCAAATGCCGATAAATTGAGCGTTTGTATCATTGACGATGGCGGGGTAAATGAGACGGCCAAACGAGATGCGGATGGACATGTACAGGTGGTTTGTGGTGCGCCAAATGTCCGCGCAGGCATTGGGGCGATCTGGCTGCCGCCGGCTTCTGTCGTGCCGTCGAGTTATGGTACCAAGCAACCTTTTGTGCTCGATGCGCGCGAGATTCGCGGCCAGTTGAGTCAGGGAATGCTGGCCGCTGCGGATGAACTCGGTATCGGCACTGATCATACTGGTATCATCGAGCTAACCGATGGCGACCTGCCTTTGCCGGGAAGTTCTTTGCAAGCTGGGGCAAGTTTTGCCAAAGTATTCGGACTGGATGATTACGTCATCGATATCGAAAACAAGATGTTTACCCACCGGCCTGATTTGTTTGGTCAGATTGGTGTGGCGCGAGAGATGGCCGGGATATTCGGACATAGCTTTGAGGATGAATCATGGTATGTCGAACCATTTGAAAAGGCCTCGCATAACGCGACGCTCGATCTCGCAGTGAGCAATGAGGCTGGCGATAAAGTGCCGCGACTTATGATAGCCGCGATGGATGGCGTCAAAGTACGGCCAAGTCCGATGTGGCTGCAAACCGCACTTGTTGCGATGGGATCAAAACCGATCAACAATGTCGTCGATATCACCAACTACATGATGCTAATGACAGCGCAGCCGATGCATGCCTATGATTATGACAAACTAGCTGGAGTAACTATCGGTGCGCGAATGGCAAAAAAGGGTGAAAAAGTAAAACTCTTAAACAGTAAAACCTATGAACTGCTAGACGATGATATTGTCATCGTTGACGGCGATGGTCCGATTGGCCTGGCAGGAATCATGGGGGGTAGCGACAGTGAGGTCAGTGACGCGACGCAGCGGATTGTACTCGAATGCGCCACGTTTGATATGTATACGGTACGGCGCAGCAGTATGCGGCACGGGTTGTTCACCGACGCTCTGACACGGTTTAACAAAGGCCAATCAATGCTAATGAATCCGTTTGTGTTGCAGCAAGCCATGAAAATGCTGAGAGAAATGAGCGGTGCGTCGCAGGCTGGCGAAGTGTATGACGATCTCATGAAATCAGGCAGCAAGTCATGGCGAGTAAAGCCGAGCATCATCCCAATGCTTAAACCGGAGTCGATGTCGGTATCGTTTATCAATCAGCGACTTGGGCTGAAGCTTAAGGTCAATGAAATGATAAAACTACTTGAAAACGTGGGATTTGAATGCAAAAAAATCAGTTCAGATAGTTTTAGCTATTGGGCGCCTGCGTGGCGGATGGACATACAAGACCCGGAAGATGTTGTCGAGGAAATTGGTCGGCTGTACGGATTTGAAAAACTGCCTCGTGAACTGCCACTGCGTACTGCCAAACCAGTGGCTATCAATGCGTCACGACAAGTGAAGCGCCATATACGAGAGAGCTTACGGCGACTCGGTGCCAACGAAGTGCTGACCTATAGTTTTGTCAACGAAAAAGTCATGCAACGAGCCGAACAAGACACCGCACAAGCTTTTCGGCTAAGCAACGCGCTCAGCCCGGACCTGCAATACTACCGTCTCAGCGTGTTGCCAAGTCTGCTCGATAAGGTACATATGAATATCAAAGCCGGGCATGATGAATTTATGCTCTATGAGATCGGCAAAGGTCACAACAAAAAATATCATGCCGCTGATGACGATGGTTTGCCAAGTGAGATGAATTTTGTTGACGGTGTTTATGCCAGCAAGCGACCTCATGATGGTGCGCCGTATTATAAAATCCAAACCATAGTGTCGGAACTATGCCGCGAATTAGGATTTGAAGTTCGCTACAGCAGTATTGCTCAAAAACTTGATTATCCCGTGACGGCACCATTTGACCAGACGCGGAGTGCACTTTTGGAATCAACCAACGGCATCTTTATAGGTATGATAGGCGAGCTCAAACAATCGGTGCTAAAGAATTTTAAGCTGCCTGCGTATACAGCAGCTATGACGCTAGATAGCGAAGGCTTGCAAAAAGCCTGCCAAACAGCTAATCAATCATACACACCGCTTTCAAAATATCCATCAATCACCCAAGATATATCGCTCAAAATCAAGACCAACATACAATATCAAGCGGTTGTCGATGAAGTAAAACAAATTATCGACGCCTATCCGCAGTTTACTATACGACTCACCCCACTCAGTGTGTATCAAGCCGATGACAAGAACGTCAAAACTATATCGTTGAGGCTCAAAGTAGCTAACCTACAAAAGACGCTCAAGGATCAAGAAGTAACCGACATACTCGACGCAGTTTCGCAGACATTGGCGAAAAAAATCGGCGCCTCACGTGTCTGATAATTGCTGTTGATAATCAATAATCTTGGAAGTATTTGATATATACTAACAAGGTGGATAAACGATCGATAAACGGCCTGACGCAGGCTGAAGTGCGTAGAAAACAAACAACCGGCGGGTACAATGAAATGCCCGATCGCGAGAAAAAAGGTTTTGTAGCTATTGGGCTCGAAACACTTGCCGAGCCGATGATTTTGCTGTTGATTGCGGTTGTCGTGGTATATTTTTTGCTGGGTGACAAAAGAGAAGCGGCAGTGCTGTTGGTGTCGGTACTGGTGATTGTGACGATCGAGCTTTTTCAAAATCGCCGCACCGAAAAAGCACTCGAAGCGTTACGCAATTTGGCGAGTCCCAGTTGTGAAGTGATTCGGGATGGCAAGACGGTGACGGTACCGAGTCGAGAATTGGTAGTCGGCGATATGGTGATAGTTGCCGAAGGAACTCGAGTACCGGCGGATGCTCGGCTGCTATCGGCGGAAAACATTCAGGCTGACGAATCACTATTGACTGGTGAGTCGGTACCGGTAGACAAAGACGAGTCATCAGAAAAGTCTCGTGATATTTTTTCTGGTTCGATGATTGTCAAGGGTCATGGTGTTGCCGAGGTACTGTCAATCGGCGCAGATACCGAAATCGGTAAAATCGGCCGCTCACTGGGTGAAATCAAATCCGAAAAAACTCTTCTCGAAAAAGAAGTTGGCGGATTGGTGAAAAAAATAGCGATATTTGCGGTGGCAGCGTCAATGTTATTGGCACTTGTGTATTGGTTGACGCGCGGCAGCTTGTTGCATGGATTTTTGGCAGGCTTGACGTTGTCGATTGCGATATTGCCGGAGGAATTTCCGGTGGTGCTTACCGTATTTATGGCACTCGGATCATGGCGCTTGGCAAAAAATAATGTCCTAACGCGTCGTAATCGTACTATAGAAACGCTCGGCAGTGCTTCGGTGCTTTGTACTGACAAAACCGGTACTCTGACCGAAAACAAGATGAAAGTTGAGCAGGTGACTGATCGGCATGGTGATCCCGTAGCGGTTGACAGCGATCAATACCAGACGGTGATTGCATACGGGATACTGGCTTCACAAGTCGATCCGTTTGATCCGATGGAAGAGGCATTTATCGAGGCCGCCACTTGGACAAACGACTTAAAGACGATTTATGACGACAATATGATTGTCAAAGAATATCCCCTAGAGGCCGCATCGCTTTCGGTGGTGCATGTTTGGGCCGGCAGTGACGGCGATCAGCGATTTGTAGCTCTCAAAGGTGCACCGGAAGCCGTATTTGAACTTTGTCATTTATCTGACGCTGAAACTAATAACCTCAAAACCCAGATACGTATGATAGCGCGTCAAGGATTGCGGGTTTTGGCGGTTGCCAAAGGTACGCCGCGGCGTGATATACCTGAAGATCGATCAGCCTATGAGTATGAGTTTTTGGGTTTAGTTGCCTTAGCTGATCCAATACGTCCTGAGGCGGCTCCGGCGGTTGCTTTGTGCAGGCAAGCTGGAATCCGTGTAATTATGATTACCGGCGACTATGCTGAGACAGCCCGGCGTATCGGGCATGAAATCGGACTGGACAGTGATAGCGTGGTAACCGGCGAGGAATTGGCGGCGATGTCGCCGGAGCAACAAGCAAAAACGATTCGTACCACCTCGATTTTTAGTCGGGTAACGCCTGATAACAAACTGGTGATTGTTAATGCCCTCAAGCACGACCATCAGGTAGTGGCAATGACCGGCGATGGCGTCAATGATGCGCCGGCTCTCAAAAGCGCCCATATCGGCATCGCTATGGGTAAGCGCGGCACCGATGTTGCCCGCGAAGCAGCGTCGATTGTGCTGCTGGATGATAATTTTTCGTCGATCGTGCATGGCATACGACTTGGTCGTCGTATATTTGGCAATCTACAAAAAGCTATGACATATATTTTGGTGGTGCATATGCCGATCATTATGCTGTCGCTCTTGCCGGTATTTTTTGGTTGGCCGCTGGTATTGTTGCCGATTCATATAGTGTTTTTGGAGTTTATAATTGATCCGAGCTGCACCCTGGTGTTTGAGAACGAAAGTGAAGACCCCGATGCTATGCATAAACCGCCGCGACGTTTGAGGCATCCGCTGTTTAGTAAAGAACTGTTGATATCAAGCGTGCTAACCGGTATGGTTATATCTACGGCTATCATATTGTCTCACTGGTGGATGCTGAGCGAGGGCTGGGCAACCGAAAAATCCCGCGCCGTTACATTTTTGCTTATTGTCATCACGAATATACTTATGATCGTGACTATCAGTGGACGTCGGGCTGTTAAAGAAGCCTTTGTCAAGGTTAGCCTTTCACCTTTGCCGGTTGTCCTGATAGTGGTGACGGCAGCGCTTACGGCAATTTATTCGGTACCGGGTCTGCGAAGTTTATTTAAAATCACTCAACTTGATTTTTATGAGTTAGGGGTTGTGTTGACACTTTCCGCCGCAATAGCCTTGATGACAATTGTTGTAAAAAAGGTTTATGATCGATATTTTGCCGTCTGATAATAGCATTTGTAGCCTAGCTTTGACATACTGGTAAACGATGAATACCATCCTAAGAATTATTGGCTCGGCACGAAACCTATGGCCTTATTATGTCGGCATTATTGTTTTTTCTGTGCTGATGTCGCTGACGGCTTTGGCGACGCCATTTTTGATAAAAGCCGCTACCGATCTCATAGTTGAGTCGGTTCGCTCAGGTCAGGCAAACGTGGTGGGAGCTTTGTGGCTGGCGGTTGGGCTGTTTGGGGTAGATGTAGCCAATACGCTTTTTACCAATTGGGGCGGCTATCTCGGCGATGTCATGAGCGCCAAGCTCAAAAAACAACTCAGCGAACGATATTACGAACATCTTTTGACGCTATCACAGAGTTATTATGACAATGAATTGACCGGCACGATTATCAATCGTCTAAATCGTACAATCGCTGAGGTGACGCAGTTTATCAATATGTTTGCCAATAACTTTTTCCAGATGTTTTTGACAATGTTTTTGACGCTAGCAATCGTTTGGTTTTACAGCTGGGAGCTGGCGCTGCTATTGATAATACTCTACCCGCTGTTTATGTGGCTGACGACACTGACGAGCAAAAAATGGCAGCGGCTTCAAGATGAAAAAAATCTTGCAACCGATATAGCCAGCGGACGTTTTGCAGAGGTGATAGCGCAAATCCGAGTGGTAAAGAGCTTTATACAGGAGCGGCTCGAGCAACAGCACTTCGAAAAACAATTTAGCAAAACGGTCGATATCACTCATAGTCAATCGCGCTATTGGCACAATATGGACATCGGCCGGCGCTTGGTGCTCAACGTTATATTTTTTGCGATTTTTGCGTATATTTTTGTCTATACCGCTCAAGGAACGTTTACGATTGGCGAAATGGTATTGTTGATTCAGCTTATCAACATGATGCGATTTCCAATATTTAACATGAGCTTCATCGTTGACAATACTCAAAAAGCGATTGCCGGAAGTCGTGACTACTTCTCAGTCATGGAGCTGGCACCGAACATAACTGATGGAAAAAATCTCAAAAAATTTTCGGCCAAGAAAGCTGGCATTAGTTTTCGTCAGGTGTCGTTTGGCTATGTGGCGGCCGAGCCGGTACTAAAAGACGTATCTTTTGATATTGAGCCGGGCATGAAATTGGCTTTGGTCGGTGAAAGTGGCGAGGGCAAAACAACGCTGACAAGTCTATTGCTGCGGCTTTACGAGCCGTCGAAAGGCCGGATTGTCATAAATGATCGGGATATCAGATCGATTAGTCAAAAAACTTTGCGTCAACATATAGGAGTGGTTTTTCAAGACCCAGCGTTATTTAGCGGCAGTATTAGAGAAAACATCGCCTATGCCAAGCCGACGGCAACCGACGAAGAAATCATGGCTGCCGCCAAGGACGCTAACGCAGATGAATTTATAACCAAACTTGACAAGGGCCTCGACACGCAGATCGGTGAGCGCGGTCTCAAGCTGAGCGGTGGTCAAAAACAGCGAATTGCTATAGCCAGAGCGATTCTCAAAGATGCCCCGATTTTGATACTCGATGAAGCGACAAGCAGTCTCGACAGTCAAGCCGAAAAACTTGTACAAGGTGCGCTCGATCGACTGATGAAAGATCGTACGACAATTATCATTGCTCACCGTCTCAGCACAATTGCTCATGTTGATAGAATCGTGACGATCAAAAACGGCCGTGTAGACGAAGTTGGTACACCGAGGCAGCTGGCCAACTCTGGTGGTATCTATGCGCAACTACTTGAGCTGCAGCTGGGAGCCAGTGAAACTGCAAAGAAGAACCTACAGCGCTACGAAATCAATGTATAATAGTAGTAGCATAAAAACGGAGGGACTATAATGGCTGCATCGACAACCAAATTTCAGCGCATGGCGATTTGGGCAATCGCAATTGTTATGGCGGTAGGTACTTTGGGATCGTTTTTTATATTTTTGCTGCCAAGTAGTAACGAGCCGGTCAAGACCGATCAACAAAAAGAATACGAAAGACAACTGGCTGAATATCAAAAAGAAATGGCTCGGTGTCCGGCAGGTCCGGTTAACGACAAGAAGCTTGATCCGGCACTGGCACCGCCTACGGTGACAGCCACCGATGATATCAAAGAGCTCAAAACTGAAGATGTTACGGTCGGAGAGGGTCAGACAGTCAAAGCCGGTGATTGTGTTGAGGTGTTGTTTCACGGTGTTTTGGCCAAAGACGCCAAAGCATTTCAAGGCGGCGATAATTACGCTACCGGCATACCGTATCGATCCTCAACTCTGGGGTTTGTACCCGGGTTTGCTGAGGGATTGGTGGGTATGAAAGTCGGCGGCGAGCGTAAACTGTATATTCCGGCCGACAAAGCTTACGGCGCTAATCCGCCGCAAGGTGGCGATATTCCGGCCAACGCTGATTTGATTTTTGTGGTTCGTGTGATCGATACTTTTGTCAAATAATAGTAAAAAACACAATATATAGCGTATTGCTTATGGCTGCATACGCTATATAATGGATATGAAGAGGAGGGAAAAATGGCAAAACAAATAACAATTTATACGCGTACAACTTGCGCGTATTGCGTGCAGGTCAAAAAATTGCTGGACATGAAAGGCAAGCACTATGACGTCATCAATCTTGACGATGATCCGGCTGCCGAAGCAGCAATTATCGCCAAAAGCGGTGCCCGCACAGTGCCGGTGGTAACGGTGCGTATAGACGGCGGTGACGAACAGATTGCCAGTATCGGTTGGAACCCTGGCGCACTAATGTCGGCGGTGGCGTAATGGCTGAAGATAATGTAGTTCACGATGTAATTATGATCGGGGCAGGCCCTAGCGCACTCTGCGCAGCCGTATACACAACTCGCGAAGACATCGATACGGTGATAATAGAAAAAGGTATTGTCGGCGGTTTGGCAGCTACGACTGATTGGGTAGACAATTATCCTGGTTTTAGCAAAGGTATCGAGGGAATAAAGTTGGCAGAAGAGCTGGAGGCTCAAGCCAAACGATTTGGAGCTGATATTCGTTACGGCGAGGTAACGGCGATTCGGGATACCGGCGATCACAAAGAGATCGATACTATGCTGGATGGCACATTGCGAGCCAAAACGGTGCTTATAGCTACCGGCAGTGATTACAAAAAATTAGGTATACCGGGTGAGGCGGAGTTGTATGGCCGCGGGGTTCACTATTGTGCTACCTGTGACGGGGCGTTTTATCGTGACAAAAAATTGGCTGTGGTTGGCGGCGGTAATTCAGCTGTCCAGGAAGCATTGTTTTTGACACGATTTGCCTCGCACATTGATTTGCTGGTGCGATCGGTGTTGCGGGCCAGTGATGTATTGCAGCATGAGCTCGACAAGGCGGTGAAAGCCGGTAAAATAACCATTCATCTTGGTACTACGACTGACGAAATCATCGCCAGCGATGGCAAGAACGTCGATACGGTAATTGGTACTCATGACGGTAAAAAAGTTGAGTTTAAAGTAGACGGGGTTTTTGTGTTTGTCGGGCTTAAGCCAAATACGTCATTTTTAAAAGACAGCGTGATTGAGCTTGACGAGATTGGACTTATCAAAACAGATGGCAATCTTGCGACATCGATGCCCGGCGTGTTTGCCAGCGGTGATGTCAGGAGCGGCGCAACGGCGCAAATTGCTTCAGCGGTTGGCGAGGGTGCCACGGCGGCACTGAGAATACGCGAGTATCTAGAAGAGCAGGCACGTCAAAATAGCTAGCGTCAACGCTTGCGCCGCAGTTTGTCACGGGCGGCCACAAAAATTGTCGGATAATCGGTGACAACACCATCGACACCCTGTTTGATAAGATGCGTCAGGGCGCCCTTGCGATTGACGGTATAGACATAAACGAACATATCGAGCTGGTGAGCGGCTTGGACGGCTAGTTTGTTGAGGTGGAGCCGATGAAAGCCAACGGCGCTCAGATGAAGCTTACGCTCCCATGCGAGAAATGCCAGCGGATTTAGCCGCATATTCATACCGAGTTTGATTTTTTTGTTGAGGTTGCGAATGCGTATCAGCTCTCGTGACGAAAATGATGTCAGCATGATGCTGTCGAGGTTTGCTCGGTACTTTTTGGTAAGTAAATCAAGGACTACCAAGCCGCTGCCGCGATCTTTGAGTTCTATCATGATAAATAATTTACCGGTACAAATCCTAAGTGCCCGCTCGAGTGTAACGATGGGCCGGTCGCTGCCAGCAGTGGTTTTTTGCAATTCAGCAAGGCTTAATCGCCTGACGGTATCGAGTTTGCGGTGTGAATGGTACAAATGAAAATCGTGGGCCAGCACCGGCTGGTTATCTTTGGTCAGTCGAACATCAATTTCTATCATGTCGGCGCCAGAGTTGATAGCGCGATTTATAGCCGCAACGGTATTTTCGGGCTCTTCGCCGGCGGCACCCTTATGTCCAATGACTAACATAACCTTAAGTATAAGAGTCTAGCGATATTATGCAATATTCTTTTCGTAAAATATTTCGAGTTGACGAATTATATCGGGATCGGTGGTTTCGAGTGCGATCTCGCGAGTGCCCAACAACCCGCCGATAGCTACAAAGTTATGCGAGCCGGTGATAGCTTGTTTGGTGCCGTCCGGCAGGGTTGCGATCATAAATTTGGCATGGATGTAACGATCGCGGCGATACATATTTGTCAGCTGCGAGGTTGATTGGTTATAAAATGTCAAAAAACGGGCCATTCGGTCATTGAAATGTCGATTTGAGTTATAAAAAATCCGATAATCGACAGCGCGGAGCGCTGCGGCCAGTTTGCCGGCGGGACAGTACTGCGTCACCAACAATGTATTGGTTGATTTTTGGGCCAGTTTTGTGGCGGCTCGATAGATAATAGAATCGCCTGGCAGTCCGCCGTCAATCAACAAACGTCCAAACTGCGTAGGATATGAACGACTGCGTGCGGCGGTGGATCGACGGTCGGCTTGCAATATTTTGTGGTGCTCTCTAAAGATCATATCGCTTAAGTCAGCCGAGCATAGCCTCAACATATAGTCGCTTGCCAACAGGCTGGTACGGCTTAGGTTTATGCCGCCAAACACATAAGCAATCGAGTCAATAACGACCCATTTGCTGTGAGTTCGTCCGCCAAACATAAAAATACCGGTTTGACTAACCCAGCGAAAAGTAACACCGGCAGTGGTAAGCCGATGAATCATATCGGTGAGTTTGGCGCTAAAACCCTGATATGCCAAGCGCGGCGCGATACTAAGCACGCCTT
The DNA here is from genome assembly GCA_964573015.1 of uncultured Candidatus Saccharibacteria bacterium. Lineage (GTDB taxonomy): Bacteria > Patescibacteriota > Saccharimonadia > Saccharimonadales > Saccharimonadaceae > JAPUDQ01. The sequence goes on from CAZNHZ010000001.1 coordinate 62,415, forward strand.
CGGGATAGAATTGTGATGAAAAATCAGCTGCAATCGTAACTTTTACGCCGCGATGAGCGGCTCGGACCAGAGATTGGATTAGCGGTTCGGTGGACGAGTCGTTACTCAAAATCAGTGAAATGATACATATGCGGTTGTGCGCAGCATTGACGTCTTGGATGACGTGGTCAAAGTACGAATCGGTTTCGATGAGCGTTACCATAATTTTAGTATACTCATTTTAAACTCTGTTACACTATAGGCAGTATAACAAAAGGAGTGCTATGCCTGATTTTAATAAAGTTTTGACGCCTGGCGATGTTGATGACGGGGTTGTAAATACCGTAATTGAGATACCCAAGTGGTCGACGCTCAAGATTGAGTGGAATCGTCGCGTGGCGGCATTTGAGCTTGATCGAGTTGAGCCAAGTATTTTTGCCAAACCGGTTAATTATGGATTTATACCGGCAACACTCGATGAAGACGGTGACGAGCTTGACACGCTTGTGCTGACAAATGATCCGATACCGACCGGCGTGTTTTTAAAGGCAAAAGTGATTGCAGTACTAAAGTTTGAAGACGATGGTGAGACAGACGACAAAATTATCTGCGTACCTGAGGATGATAGAAATACTGACAACGCTATAAAGTCACTTGATGATTTGCATGACCGCTGGAAACAAAAGATAGCACATCATTTCACGCACTATAAAGACCTCAAAAAACCTGGCAGTACCAAGGTGATCGGCTGGGGTGATGCCGACGAAGCTAAAAAAATTATCAGGGAATGTATCGAGCGATACCAAGCTTAGGGTTTTAGTTTGTTAATTTGAGCGCGGATTTTGTTGCGGGCGTGTCCGGTAAAAATTGTTTCGTACCAATGCTGCTTGGGTTTGGCGCCTTTTTTGGTTATGACCTCGATGACGTCACCGTATTTTAGTTTGTAGTTAAACGGCTCCATCTTGCCATTGATAATAAACCCGGCGGCATGCTGACCGATATCACTGTGAACCTGATAAGCAAAATCCAGAGGATACGAGCCGTCGGGCAGATCATAAATATCGCCTTTGGGTGAATACACAAAAATCCGATCGCCAAATAGATCGACTTTGAGCTTCTCGACATCGATTTTTTTGCCCTCGTAAAGCTGGGCGGCAACTTCTTGCAGTTCGGTAATCCAGCGCAGATCGGCCGGCATGGCGGCAATTTTGCCTTTGCGGTAAGCATCGGTAAATTTTTGCTGATTGTAATGGAAGCTGGCCGCCAGTCCGCGTTCGGCGTAATCGTGCATAGTTTGGGTGCGGATTTGAAATTCGACAATCTGGCCGTTTTCGGCCATGACCGTCGTGTGAAGGCTTTGGTAGCCGTTTGGTTTGGGTCGAGCGATATAATCTTTGATACGGTTAACCATCGGCGGGTACATGCTATGAAGTACACCCAGCGTCAGATAGCATGTCGCGGTGTCTTCGACAATAATACGCAGCGCGATTAGGTCGTAAATTTCATCGATGTCAGGGATTTTGCGCAGTTTTTTGTGGAGGCTATAAACACTTTTGATTCTACCATCCATCTGGTGTTTGATCTTTTCGTCATTGAGTTTTTTGTCGACTTCGCTACGAACTTTAGCCAGTTTGCGATGACTTTTGCCAAGCCTGGCTTTCATTTCACGCTGCAAGTGTTTAAATGTTTTGGGTTCAAGATAGGAAAAAGCCAACTCCTCTAGTTGCACGCGCACTCGGCCCATATTTAGCCGGTCAGCAATCGGCGCAAATACCTCTATGGTTTCGCGAGCGATTTTTTGTTGCTTCGATGGTTTATGATATCGCAGTGTTTGCATGTTGTGCAGCCGATCGGCCAACTTGATGATAATAACTCGAACGTCTTGACCGACGGCAATTAGAAGTTTGGTCAGGTTATCTTTGGTTTCGGGCAAGTAGCTGCTCAGGTCTCGCATGCCAGCACGGGCTTGGCTGACTTTGCTGACGCCTTCGACCAAAAAAGCTACGTCACGGCCAAAATGAGTTTCGATTTCGGCAAATGTTGTCTCGGTGTCTTCGAGCGTGTCATGCAGGACGCCGGCGATCACTGTGTCGATATCCATACCCCACTCGACGAGTATGCCGGCAACAGATATGGGGTGAATGACGTAGGGTTCGCCGCTTTTACGCTTTTGGCCGCGGTGTTTTTCGATAGCGAAGTCGATAGCCAGACTTAGCTCGGCACGCTGCGTGAGATTGTAATAGGGTTCGGCGAGAGCCAATAACTGTCGCTTTTTCATAAGTCCAGTATACCTCGAATTTCAATTTCGCCACTAGTCATATCGGTAGTCTTGGCCTATAATGAAATAAAATGCTAATGCAAAAGAGGATGGGGGTATATGGCGAAATTAGCAATCAATGGATTTGGACGTATCGGACGTAATGCGTTTAAGATAGCCTTTGACAGACGGGACCTGGATATTGTTGCTATCAATGACCTGACCGACACGAAAACATTGGCGCATTTGCTCAAACATGACTCATCGTATGGCGATTATGAGCATGAAGTCAGCTATGCGGATGATGAAATCATCGTCGACGGACATCACATCAAGGTATTGGCAGAAAAAGAGCCGGCTAATCTGCCGTGGGCTGAAATGGGCGTCGATATCGTGATCGAAGCTACCGGGTTTTTTGTCGATCCTGCTAAGGCGCGTGCCCACATTGATCCGGCCGGTGCCAAAAAAGTCATTATCTCAGCCCCGGCCAAAGGCAAGGGAGCCGATACCATTGTGCTGGGTGTCAATGATGACAAGATCAAAGGAGCAGCGGATATTGTCAGCAACGCCAGTTGTACCACCAATTGCATCACGCCGGTCATGGGTGTGCTTGAGAGTCATTTCGGGATAGAAAAAGCTATGATGACGACAGTGCATAGCTATACTGCTAGCCAGCGATTACAAGACGCCCCGGCCAAAGACTTGCGCGAGGCACGGGCGGCGGCTGAAAATATCGTACCGACAACGACGGGAGCCAGTATTGCGGCAGGCAAAGCACTGCCGGCGATCAACGGTAAATTTGGCGGCCTCAGTGTTCGTGTCCCGACTCCGGTGGTGAGCATGAGTGATTTTGTTATCTTACTTAAACGTGACGTAACTGTCGAAGAAGTTAATGACGTATTTAGAGCTGCCGCCAAAGAGCCTTTTTATCAAGGTATTTTAGCCGTTACTGAAGAAGAGCTGGTTTCGAGCGATTTCAAGGGCAACTCTCACTCTGCCATTGTCGATCTGCCACTGACGGCGGTTATCGGCGGTAATATGCTCAAAGTCGTCGCTTGGTATGACAATGAGTGGGGCTATAGTAACCGGCTCGTTGAGCTTACGGCCGACGTTGCCAAAACAATACGGTAATTGTGATGAAGCTATATCTAGGCTCTGATCACGGCGGGTTTCATCTCAAAGAAAGCGTGTTTGCTTATCTAAGTAAGCGTGGTCTGGACGTTGTAGATGTCGGCGGCAAAGAGCTCGATCCGCACGATGATTTTCCGGAGTTTGCTCAGGCAGCAGCGCTCAAAGTCATCGGTGATGAATATGGTGATGCGCGAGCAATCCTGATATGTACCGGCGGTCAGGGCATGGCGATGGCGGCCAATCGTTTTACCGGTATTCGTGCCAGTGTGGTGTGGGACGAGTATGAAGCTAAAATGACGCGTAATGACAACGACAGCAATGTATTGTGCCTGCCGGCACGGGTGCTTGAGCATAATCCCGATGAATGGAAACGTATAGTTGATACCTGGCTAGAGACGCCATTTGCCAGTGCCGAGCGCTATCGTCGCCGTAATCGCCAACTCGATGAGATGAGTTAGTATTGCTTAAGGTTGCAGCAAAGGTTATAGTAGACAGCAGTATGTCGCACGCTCATCATCCACCCCATCTTTTGCTGCGAAATCTAATATTGGCGTTGTCGTATTATGGTGTGACAGTTCGTCTGTTGTTGATTGGATTTGTGCTGTTTGTGGCCAATCTAATCGGTGTCTTGGATGTTGAAGCGGGGATGAATTTATCGCAACTGGCATTTCAGTATATCTATACGCTTGGCTCGTTACTGCTGCTTGATGCCGGATATGTGACAATTGCGCGCACCTTGCCGATAGCCAATACTATTGTAGACAAGCTGGTATTGCTGGTAATAATGGCGTTTCTGTGTATCGTGATCATCATACCGTTTTTTGCGCCGGTCACGCATAGCGTGTTTGCCAGTACCAAATGGCTGTTTTTGATAGTGTTATTTGTGTTGGCGCTACGATTGGTGATAGGTTTATTTTTTGGACAACGGACAAAGAGATGATTAAAACTGCGGTCATTTGTCCGAGCATAACACCCTCGACGTCCGACCCGCATGTTTATCGAGAACAGATAGAACGCGTGGCATTTGCACCGCGGGTACAGATCGATCTTATGGATGGTGATTTTGCGCCCAATAAGAACATAAATCCGATACAGGTCTGGTGGCCGGCAGGAACGATAGCCGATATTCATCTGATGTATCGGCGGCCGGCGGAGCACATAGAGACGTTGGTGAGTTTGCGGCCGCACACGATTATTTTACACGCTGAGTCTGAGGGCGATATTGTCGGCTATCTGACGCATATCAAGAAATTTCAAATACGGATTGGGGTGGCACTTTTGGCTGATACACCGGTGCGGCTAGCCCAAGACAGCATAGCGGTGGCCGATCATGTTATGTTGTTTGCCGGAACGCTAGGCTCGTTTGGCGGTGTCGCAGACATGTCGGTGCTGAAAAAAGTAGCCGAAATACGGTCGCTGCGACCAGATATTGAAATCGGCTGGGACGGCGGTATAAATACTGATAATATTTGCGCGTTGCGTGATGGCGGTGTAAATGTGTTTAATGTCGGCAGCTTTATTCAGCGCGCCGATGACCCGCAAGCCGCCTACGATAGTCTGGTTAAAGCCCTCTCATAAACATTGCGCTTATGGTACACTTATAGGTAATGAGTGGGAATCTCACATTGAAACAATTGGAACAAATGGCGGTAACAATCCGTCAAGATATTATTCGTATGCTCGAAGAAGCTGGCTCGGGGCATAGTGCCGGGCCGCTCGGTATGGCTGATATCTTTACTGCGCTGTATTTCAATGTCATGAAGCATGATCCGAAAAATCCCGACTGGGAAGAGCGTGATATCCTCATCCTCAGCAATGGCCATACGGTTCCGGTGCGTTATGCGACGATGGCACGTGCCGGGTATTTCCCGATCAGCGAGCTCGCGACACTGCGCAAATTTGGCAGCCGTTTGCAGGGTCACCCAGAGCGAATGTTTTTGCCCGGTATGGAGACGACGAGCGGACCGCTTGGTTCGGGTCTGAGCCAGGCATCCGGTATGGCGTATGTACTGCATTATATCAATCCCGATCCGCAGCGCTGGGTCTATGTCATGATGGGTGATGGTGAGCTCAATGAGGGCAATATCTGGGAGGCGGCGATGTTTGCCGGCAAATACAAACTCGGCAATATCATCGGCATCATCGATCGCAACAACATTCAGATTGACGGCAGTACCGAAGATGTCATGCCACTCGAGGACTTGCGCGGCAAATGGGAATCGTTTGGCTGGCATGTACAGGAAGTCGACGGCAACAATATCGAGAGCGTGATCGACGCCTGCTCGATGGGGCGTGCTATCACCAACAAACCAAGCGTCATCATCGCGCATACGATCCCCGGCAAGGGCGTTGATTTTATGGAATACGACTACAAATGGCACGGCGCTCCGCCAAACAGCGAACAAGCCCGCGAAGCTCTCAAAAAGCTACGTACCCTCGCCGGCAAGATTAGGAGCGGAGAATGAGCGATCTGCGATTGAGCGGCAATATTGGGCGCGATGATATTGATCGTGAGCCAATTCGCAAAGGGTTTGGTCGCGGGTTGAAGAGGGCTGGTGATGAGGATGAACAGGTCGTGGCGCTATGTGCTGATCTGACTGAGTCGACTCAGATGCACTTGTTTAAAGAAGCCCATCCGGAGCGATTTATCGAGGTCGGCGTCGCTGAGCAAAATCTCGTGACGGTTGCCGCTGGGATGAGCGCGATGGGCAAGAAACCGTTTGCCAGCAGCTACGCGGCGTTTAGTCCGGGACGAAACTGGGAGCAGATACGGACGACTCTGTGTCTCAATCAACGCTTTACTTGTATCGTCGGTTCGCATGCCGGTATCTCGGTCGGGCCTGACGGTGCGACACACCAGATGCTGGAGGACATTGCGCTGATGCGGACATTGCCGCATATGATTGTGATTGCACCCGGTGATAGCATCGAGGCTGAAAAGGCCACACTGGCAATCGCCAAACAAGATACGCCCGCGTACTTGCGTCTGGCTCGCGAAGCGACACCGGTGTTTACGACTGAGGAAACACCATTTGAGATCGGCAAGGCATATGTCCTAAGAGAGGGCAAAGATCTCGCGCTGTTCGGCACCGGTACGATGACGTATCAGTGTCTCGTCGCTGCTGAGCTGCTGGCCAGTGACGGTATCGAGGCTGAGGTGATTCATGTACCGACCGTCAAGCCCCTGGATGAGGCGACGATACTGGCCTCGCTCAAAAAATGCGGTCGTGCCATCGTGGCCGAAGAAGCCCAAATTGCTGGCGGCTTAGGCGGTGCGATCGCCGAGCTCTCAACCGAGCAGCTGCCAGTACCAATTCATCGCATCGGTATGCGTGATCGATTTGGCGAATCGGGTTCGCCCGATGAGCTGCTCGAGCATTTTGAGTTGACAGGCAAGCATATCGCGCAGACCGCGAAAGATTTTATACATAACAACCCACAATATCATCAAGGAGTATAACCATGCCAGAAGCCCCCAAAAAAGATATCAACGATAACCCCTACGCGATTGATGTTATATCAGTCGGTGATACTGTCGTCGATGACTTTGTTCGACTGATGGATGAGAATGGCAAAATCGAGGACAAGGGCGAGGGTGAACGCTGGCTGAGTATCCCCTATGGTACTAAGCTGCCGTTTGAAAGCTCGACGATCATCTACGGGGTCGGCAATGCTGCCAACGCGTCGGTCAACTTTGCTAAAATGGGGCTCAAAAGTGCGTTAGTAACCAATCTCGGCTCCGATGAAAACGGCCGTCGCGTAATCGAGACGCTGCAAAAGAAAAAAGTCGATACGTTTTTGGTGAAAATGCAGCGCGGCAAGACGACGAATTATCACTACGTCCTCTGGTACAAAGAGGATCGCACGATTCTGATCAATCACGAACACTATGACTATCACTGGCCGCACCTGGCGAAAAGCGAGATACCAAAGTGGATCTACTTTAGCTCAATCGCCGAAAATGCCGTCGAGATGCATGACGATATCATGGAATGGCTCGAGCGCTACCCAGATGTCAAGCTGGCGTTTCAGCCCGGTACCTACCAGATACGGTTTGGCTCGCGCCGGCTCAAACATGTCTATAAGCGTTCGGAAGTCGTCGTGCTCAACCGCGAGGAAGCGGTCGAAGTGACGGACGGTAACTACAATAACCTCCATGAGCTGATCGACAAAATGCACGAGCTCGGACCGCGGATTGTACTTATCACAGACGGTCCTGCTGGTAGTTATGCGAGCGACGGAGAAAACCGCTACTTTATGCCGATCTACCCAGATGTGGCTCCGCCGGTCGAGCGTACCGGCTGCGGCGATGCCTACGCCAGTACCTTTATCGGCGCACTCATCAAAGGCTACACACTTGAAGGTGCGCTGCAGCTGGCACCAATTACACCGGCCAGCGTAGTGCTCTACCCGGGCGCCCAAGAGGGATTGCTATCGACTCGCGAACTCAAAGAATGGTTGGAAAAAGCTCCGGCTGGTTACAAAGCAGAGAGGCTCAAATAATATGGGACTGACCGTACATGAGATTCGTGACAATTGCTTGCACGCACGACATTTGATGTTGAGAACGCGTCAGCAGCATTTTGCGGTCGGAGCGTTTAATATTGACAACCAAGAGACGCTGATTGCGGTGGCGCGTGCCGCTCAAGCCAAGAATTCGCCAGTACTTGTCGAAGTCAGTGATGGCGAAGTCAAGGCATTGGGGCTCGAAAACGTCCGTGATATGGTGGACAACTACCGCAAAGAATACGGCGTCGAGATGTATCTCAATCTCGATCATAGTCCATCTGTCGAAGACTGCAAGCGAGCGATTGATGTCGGCTATGAGTTTATTCATATCGACATATCGCAGGCAAATCATGAGGCGTCGGACGAAGAGATCATCGCCAAGACGAAAGAAGTCGTCCAGTACGCTAAATTTACCGGAGCGCTTGTCGAATCAGAGCCGCATTATTTTGGCGGCAGCTCCAATGTCCATGAAGAAAAGATCGATTACAACGCGATAAAAAAGACCTTTAGTACGCCAGAAGGTGCCCGCGAGTTTGTCGATGCGACAGGTATCGACACCTTTGCGGCGGCAATCGGCAATCTGCATGGAAAATACCCGGTGCCAAAGCAGCTCGATCTCGATCTGCTGCAGGAAATCCGCGATGCGATCAGTTGCCAGATTAGTTTGCATGGCGGCAGCGGCACACCACTGCATTATTTTGAGCAGGCGGCCAAAATCGGCGTTAGCAAGATAAATATCAACAGTGATATGCGTTTTGTTTTTCGTACGACACTCGAGAAAGTCCTGCGCGAAAACCCCAAAGAGTACGCCATCGTCAAACTCATGCCGGCGGTCTATGCCGCCGTACAGCGGGTTGTCGAAGAAAAAATTGAAGCATTTGGCTCGGCCGGTAGAGCTATCCGCTGAGTCATGGGCGCGATACATGACATACTGGGAATAGACAGCCGCGGTTTTCGACACGCGCTCGTGGTGCTGGAAAAAACACTGGGCGGTGCGTCTCACGATGTCCGTTTGCTGGGTGATATATCCGCCAAACTGGCGGCAATTATCGCTGGATTTGGGCTTGACCCTCGCGATACTACTCCTGAGGAGCTGTATGCGGTGCTGCGCCGGCAGGTGAGTCACGATAACGAACGACTCGCCAAAGCTCTCGGTGTGGAGCAACCGGATAATGTCAGGCAAGCAGCGCCGTTGATTATTCGGGCTATGAAAAAGCAATATGAGGGCTATGAGTGTTTTGCCGTCAAATCGTCGTCGCTCAAGAAGATTCTCAAGCAAGTACCGCCGAAGCAACTTATGAAAGCCATGCACTATCGGAGCATCGACAGTATGCTCAAGCACGAACAAACTTCGCGTATCGTCGTGTTAGCGCGCTATACTGAGGACAATGATTGGAGCTATAAATATGCTGCCGCCGTGGCCGACCTGTCGGCGCGTGATTTTGAAGTACGGGCGATTGAGCTGATGTGGCTCGACAAGCCGGAGCTGGCCGATGCGCTGGCGGGGACGTTGCCGCGCCACCACCTGGTGCTTCACGCCAAAGAAGTAGGCTGTATCGCAGTAGTGCCGGGCAAAACCAAGCAGATTCCTAGTTTTCTGATACGTACTATCGGGCTGATCACGCATTATATTCAAGAAATAATGAGCGCATCGACCTATACCAAGTCTATGTTGGGGCGCAGTGATTTTGGGCAGCGCTTGCAGCAGTCGCTTAGCGACGGGCAAGACAGTCACATAACGCTAGCCGGTTATCCGCTGCATTGGCGCGCACTGTACGGTGCGGTACACCGCGCCAAGCTGCAAGAGATGTTTCCTCCGCATATATCCGAGCCGGATTGGCGCCAAGCAACCGCCAATAATTATTTGTCGCAGTACAACAGTCATATTACCCGCTGGGCAGATAACGGTTATGTGCTTATGCGTCATAAAAACCCGGTTAGCTGCAATGTTATCGATGTAGCTATCGATGATTCGTACAAGCTAGAGTTTGGCCGTCATTCGCTAAAGTTTGCGCGTCGCGAATTGGAACAGGAGTTGTTTAGCCGTTATCTGTCCGAACCGCGGGTGTACAATGTCATATTGCGGCGACTGGGTATATACTAAGTGTCATAATTGCGATTGATGATATCGCATATCTCATGTACGTCTTCGGTTATAGTGTAGAGTTTTTCGTCGCCCTTGGAGATAAAACCGTTTTTTAGTAGGTGCTTAGTGATGAACTCGTCGAGACCCGCCCAGTATGACTTACCTACTAAAATAATCGGTACCGACGGCATTTTACGGGTTTGGATAAGCGTAATAACTTCAAATAACTCATCCATCGTGCCGAAACCGCCCGGAAAATAGATAAATCCGTGTGCATAAAATGTCATCATGACCTTGCGGGTGAAAAAATAGTGAAAAGCTAAGTGGTCGGTGGTGTGGCTATTGAGTTTTTGTTCGTGCGGCAAGATAATATTGAAACCGACCGATGTACCGCCTGATTCCTGAGCGCCTTTGTTTGCCGCCTCCATAATACCGCCGCCGCCGCCTGTCACGATAGTGTAGCCTTCTTGGGCGAGTGCGCTAGCCGTATCTTCGGCCAGTCGATAGTATTTATCATTTGGCAACGATCTTGCCGAGCCAAAAAAAGTCACCCGAGCCGGATATTTTTTGAGGATTTTAAAGGCTTGCTCAAACTCCTGATCACTCGTACGTAAGCTTTCGGTCGAATGAGCGATAGCTTTTACGAGATGGGCATCGGGCAGCCAAACGCGTTTTTCGTGTTTATGTGTATGCATAGGTATGTTTTATGTATTTGCTTACAAGTTATATAAACTATTGTACAATAAGTGTAAGCACTATGGAACTATTATCTAGTAGAGTAAGACCTCTTTTTGCCGGACTAGTCATTGGATTAGCGGTAGTACTATTTGGCGTCATGTTTTGGATGGCGCAGCAGTCGACTAGTCGTTTGTCCGCCGAAGCCGAAGCTGCTATGCAAAATGCTCCAAAGGTCAAATTATTGCCAAAGAGCCTTGTCTATGGCGATGACAAGTGGACAATCATCAAGACCAATGAAGTCAATCTAAATGATTGGAAGATGACGTTGCGTATGCCTTACGGATACGTCAAAAAAACTGCTTATATGCGTGATAAGGTTGAGGACGCCTATTATTTCGCCGATGTTGATGCGCTTCGCAATTCTGATTGTAGAGAGAGGTATTATTTGCAAATCAAAGCAACTCGCCCTGGTCTGAAAGTACAGCGTATCAACGGCTTTGTCACAACCATAAAAATCGGTGGCAAAGATACGCCGGTCGAAAAATACTACGCTGCCAATGTCAAACCAAATACAAATTATGTCGTCATGCCGGGTGATGATGGTTCATGGCGGCGGCTGTATCATGTCGGTGAGTACTATTTTTACGACTTGTCGGAGTTACCTAGTGCGCGGCTTGATACTACCGCCCAGAAGCAGCGTGATTTATTTTGCAAACAGACACGCATACTCGATGCCGATGAGATATTTATAGCAGCACTAGCTACGCTGGAGATCAAACGCTAGCGCCGGCAGTCTGACCGACATAGGCTATACTAATATAATAGTGAAGCAATTCCGACTGACGAGCAACTATAAACCGACCGGTGATCAGCCGGCGGCTATTGAACGATTGATTGAGGGTTTTAATTCGGGCCAAAAGCAACAAACCCTACTTGGCGTCACTGGCTCAGGCAAGACATTTACGATGGCAAATATCATCGCTCATCACGATGTACCGACACTGGTGTTGGCACACAACAAGACGCTGGCGGCGCAGTTGTTTTCAGAGTTCAAAGCGTTTTTTCCGGATAACGAAGTGCATTATTTTGTCAGCTATTTTGACTACTATCAGCCGGAAGCCTACATCGCCAGCAGTGATACATACATCGAAAAAGACAGCAAGATCAATGAAGAGATCGATCGATTGCGTCATGCCGCGACTGCAGCACTGCTCAGCCGCCGAGATGTCATCATCGTCGCGAGCGTCAGCTGTATCTATGGTATCGGCTCTGTCGAGGATTATGGCGACATGGCATTGACAGTTAAGCGCGGCGAGCAGCGCAAACGCGATAAACTGCTGCGTCATCTGACAGACATCCAGTATCAGCGAAATGATATCGATTTTCACCGCAGCACATTCCGGGTGCGCGGCGATACGGTCGATGTCATACCGAGTGGCGGCGAGGAAGCCTATCGGATCGAATTTTTTGGTGATGAAGTCGAACGCCTGACCAAGGTTAACCCTCTGACTGGAGAGATTATCGCCGAGCCTGAGGAGATCAAGATCTTTCCGGGCAGCCACTACGTGACGCCCAAAACCAAGCTCGAAAAAGCGATTGTCCAGATAAAATCCGAGCTCGAAGATCGACTGGCATGGTTTGAGAAAAACAATAAGCTGCTCGAAGCTCAGCGGCTCGGACAGCGGACAAAATATGACCTAGAAATGCTCGAAGAGACCGGCTTTGTCAAAGGTATCGAAAATTACAGCCGGTATCTCACAAACCGCGAGCCAGGCGAACAGCCAGCGACACTGATGGATTATTTTCCCGATGATTATCTGCTGCTGATTGATGAATCGCATATGACGATCCCGCAGGTGCGCGGTATGTATAACGGTGATCGGGCTCGCAAGGAAGTACTCGTCGAGCACGGATTTCGTTTGCCGAGTGCGCTCGACAACCGGCCACTGACGTTTACCGAGTTTGAGAAGCATATGGGCGATGTCGTGTTTGTGTCGGCCACACCTGGCCCGTATGAGCTGTCTCGTACACCCGAGCCAATCCAGCAGGTGATTAGGCCGACCGGACTGCTCGATCCGCGAATTGATGTCCGGCCGACTGAGGGGCAGATCGATAATTTGCTCGACGAGATCAAAACACGTATCGCCAATCGTGAGCGGGTGCTCGTGACGACGCTGACTAAGCGTATGGCCGAAGATCTGAGCGGCTACCTGACCGAACTGGATATCAAGACGGCATATATCCATAGCGATGTCGATACGCTGGAGCGCGGTGATATTCTGCGTGATTTGCGGCTCGGTGTCTATGATGTGCTGGTCGGGATCAATCTGCTGCGCGAGGGACTTGACCTGCCAGAGGTAAGTTTGGTAGCGATCATGGACGCCGACAAAGAAGGCTTTTTGCGCTCAACGCAGGCACTCATCCAGACGATCGGCCGTGCAGCTCGGCATGAGCACGGTGAAGTTATCATGTATGGCGATACTGTCACCGACTCGATGCAGCGGGCAATTGACGAGACGAATCGCCGCCGCGGCGTCCAAGAGGCGTATAACACCCAGCACGGTATCACGCCGCGCAGTGTCAGCAAAGCAGTCGACGAGGGGCTACGTGCAATTATCCCGCAAAAAGACGACGCCAAAAAAGACCAACTCAATCTCAAAAAGATTCCAAAAGATGAGTACCCAAATCTGGTGCGTGAGCTGACCAGCCAGATGGAACTGGCTGCTGCCAATCTTGAATTTGAAAAAGCCGCCGAGCTGCGGGATTTGATCGAAGAGATTAAAAACTCTTTGTAGGACAGTCTCTATCCGTTTATATATACAGCGTCATGGTCTATAATGAGTGACAATGAGTGCCATTACTATTGATGATGTCAAACGGCTTGCGACTTTGTCGGCGCTAACGATCAATGACGAACAGGCAGAATCACTTCGCGCGCAACTCGAAGAGATTATCGGCTATGTCGAGCAGTTAAATGAGGTTGATACGACAGGGATCGAACCGACCTACCAGGTGACGGGCCTGGAGAATGTGACCCGGCCGGATACGATCGAGGATTATCACGTCGACCGTGATGATCTGCTCAAAAATGCTCCGGCGACCCAGGACGGTCATGTGAAAGTGAAAAAAGTCCTATGACGATCGCAGATATACAAAAACAACTGGGCGAGGGCACCTCGGTACGGCAAATCGTCGAGGAAGCACTTGCGCGCGCCAAAAAAGATGAGTTCAATGCAGTGCTAAGCGTCATCGAAGAGCGAGCCTTGCGCCGAGCTGATGAGATCGACAAAAAACGCCGAGCTGGTGAGGACACTGGCCGTCTCAGCGGCATACCGTTTCTTGCCAAAGACAACATTCTGACTTTTGACAGCCGTACGACCGCGAGTGCACATATGCTGGAGAATTTCGAAGCTCCTTATCAGGCGACCGTGATCGAGCGACTAGAATCGGAGGGAGCGATTTGTATCGGCAAGACAAATCTCGATGCTTTTGCTCATGGCGGCAGTACGGAAAATTCATACTTTGGTCCGACGCGCAATATCGCCGACGCTGAGCGAGTCGCTGGCGGCAGCTCCGGCGGATCGGCTGTCGCCGTTGCTGCCGGTATCGTGCCGTTTGCGCTCGGCTCCGACACCGGCGGGTCAATTCGCCAGCCAGCGAGCTATAATGGCGTTGTTGGTTTGAAGCCAACCTATGGATCGGTCAGCCGCTATGGTGTTGTCGCGATGGCGAGCAGCACTGATGTGGTCGGGCCGATTACAACCACACTTGACGATGCACGGTTAGTTTTGGATTGTATGCACGGCGTCGATCGTCATGACAGCACGACAATCTCTATCCCGCCGCTTGGCGATAGTATCAAAGACAAGCTCCGCATCGGCGTCATCGAACAATCGATGTCCGACAAGGTCGATCCTGAAGTGCTCAGTATCGTCGAGGCGGCAATTGCCTCAGCCAAGGCAGCCGGACATGAAGTTGAGTTTGTGGATATGCCGATGCAGACCTATGCCCTGGCGGTGTACTACATCGTTGTACCGGCTGAGCTGACCTCAAACCTCGCTCGGTATGACGGCATCAAATACGGTCATTCGGCTGGCAATCAATCGATCTCAGATGTCTACGCGACCAGTCGAACAGAAGGGTTTATGGACGAAAACAAGCGCCGCATTTTGATCGGTAACTATGTGCTCAGCAGCGGCTACTATGATGCCTACTACAAAAAAGCTCAGACAGTACGGACGCGTATCATCGATGAGTTTCGCGAGGTGTTTGAAAAGTACGATCTGCTGATCGGCCCAGTTGCGCCGACACCGGCATTTCGTCTCGGTGAAAATACCAGTGATCCGCTGCAGATGTATCTCACAGATATCATGACAGTGCCGGCCAGTCTCGCCGGACTGCCGGCTGTCAGCGTTCCAGCCGGCAAGACTGCGGCAGGTCTACCGGTCGGGCTACAGGTCATTGGGCCGATGAAACACGATAATGTCGTACTGCAAGCGGCGAAATTATGGGAGAAACACGATGGATAACATCATACCGATTATGCTAGGCAGTATTTTGATCATCGGGATCATCCTGCTGGTTATCTTTTCACTTGGCAAAAAGGGTAAGGCAGTTCTCGATAAAGAAGCCTATCAACGTGAATGGCTCTCGATTGAGGGCAGTGTCACAGCCGAGTCCTCAACCCAGCAATTTGCCATTTTGCAAGCCGATAAACTGCTTGATCGTGCTCTCAAAGAGCTGGGCTACAGCGGACAAACGATGGGTGAGCGGATGGTCAGTGCAGCCAGAGTGTTCAATAAGCGCAACGCCATCTGGGCTGCCCACAAATTACGCAATCGTATCGCCCATGAAGACAACGTAAAAATTTCTCCGAAGCTGACTCGGCAGGCACTTACCAGCTTCAAGCGCGGTCTGCGCGATCTGGGGGCATTATGATATCAGCGGCAGTTCGACAACAATACACAGCCACTATCGGTATCGAGTGTCATGTTCAGCTCAGTACCCGTACGAAATTATTTACCGGTGCCGACAATGATGCTCGCGGTAAAGACCCAAATACCACCGTCAGCCCGCTCTGTTTTGGATTGCCCGGGACCTTGCCGGTTCTCAATGAAGAAGCAATTACACTGGCGATTCGTGCCGGACTGGCGCTGAACTCCGAAATCGCGCCGCTGAGCCGGTTTGAGCGCAAGCACTATTTTTATCCGGATCTGCCGCTTGGCTATCAGATCACCCAGCTGGCCGAGCCGATTATTTTGGCGGGCTCGGTGCATTTCACCCTGCCGGATGGCACGGAGAAAACGGTTCGGATTCATCATGCGCATCTCGAAGCCGATGCCGGCAAGCTGACACACCCGGCGGGCAAAGATTACAGCCTGGTTGACTATAACCGAGCTGGTACGCCGCTGATTGAGATTGTGTCGGAAGCCGATATGCACAGTCCGGCCGAGGCAAAAGCCTACGCACAGGAGCTTTACATGCTGATGACGTATGCCGATGTCACTGACGGAGATCTCTATAACGGCAATATGCGCTTCGACATCAATGTGTCGGTCAGCAAAAATGACGTGTGGGGAACACGTACCGAGACAAAAAATCTCAATAGTTTCCGCTCGGTTGAAAAAGCTGCCGAGTATGAGATCAATCGTCAGATCGAAGAATTGGAAAAAGGCAATACGATTACCCAAGAAACGCGCGGCTGGGACGAGGCCAAGCAAAAGACATTTAGCCAGCGCAGCAAAGAAGACGCGCATGATTATCGGTATTTTCCTGACGCTGATTTGCCGCCGGTTCGCATCGATACTTCCAGAGTTGAGGCGGCCAAACACACGATGCCGCGGCTGCCGGATCATTATCGGACTCTTCTACGCGCCCTCAATCTTGACAAGACCGTCATCATCGCACTGCTTAATTCTCGAGCGACAGTACAGCTGATTCAGCGTCTCAAAGACGGCGGACATGACAGCGCTGCGCGCCGCACTGCGCTATGGTTTGCTTCATTGGTTTCAGAGACTATGGATGATGATGCGACCACTGATATCAAGCACGATGTCATCCCGGATGAATTTTTCATCGAGCTTACCGCAATGGTTGACGGCGACGAGGTAAACTCGACTGCTGCCAAAGAGATATTTGCCGCGATGCAGCGAGAGGCCGACTCACCGCGCAGTATCGCCGAGAAGAAGCATCTGCTGCAAGTCAGTGATGAGGGTGCTATCGCCGCTATCGTCGATGAAGTATTAGCTGATCCAGCTTCGCAAAAAGCTGTCGATGACATCCGCGGCGGCAATGACAAAGCGATCGGCTTTCTCGTTGGGCAAATTATGAAAAAATCAAAAGGTCAGGCCAACCCAGCCCTCGCACAAAAACTGATCAGAAAAAAACTATAACGGAGGCACTATGAAACGACCCACCAAAGCCATAATTACCGATGCAGGGTTTGCCAGCCGGTATTTACCGATCACCAAAACAATCCCCAAAGCCATGCTGCCGCTCGGCAACAAACCGATCATGCAGATGGTTATCGAAGAATGTGTCGCGGCAGGGATCACGGAGATCATCGTCGTAGCGACGGCTGAGGGCAAGCCGATTTACGAAGATTACTTTAATAACATCGTGAACAAGATCCGTAAGCAACTCGCCGCCCAAGGCAAAGAAGATCGTTACGAGCTCGTCCAGGAAGTGCTCGATTTTCCAAAAATTATCGTCATCGAGCAGGACCCGTCGCTGCCATACGGCAATGGTGCGCCAATCGTCAGCGCCCAGAATTATATCCGCAGCGATGAACCATTTTTGGTGCTTTATAGCGACGACGTCATCTTTGGCGCATCCGATGCGACCGCGATGATAGAGGCCTATATGAGCAACCCGGGCGCCAAAGGGGTGATTATGGCTCAAGAGGTCGATATATCTCAAGTCAACAAATACGGTGTTATTCAGCTCAAAAACGGCAACAAGCTCGACAAAATCATCGAAAAGCCATCACAAGATCAGGCGCCGTCGACGCTGGCTTCCTACGGCAGATATTTATTGACGCCGGAAGTGTTCGATTATCTCAACCATGCTCACACCGGTCTCGACGATGAACTGTGGACGGTCGATGCAATTACTAAAATGGCCAAAAAGGGTGATGTGATTGTCGAAAAAACCAAAGGCAAATGGATGACAACCGGTGATCCCAAAAACTACTTTTTGGCGCATTTGGAGCATGTTTTGCAAAATGAAAGGTACGCCAAAGACGTTGTAGAGTATATCAATAACAGGTTGTGATTTTCTTTTACTATCCCCAATGATTTTGTGAGCTAGCATACATACAGCACTTAGGTAGCCAGCTATACTTGAGCTATAACAACATAAGATAAGGAGATAGACAATTATGGACGCAGGTTTAGGCGGTTGGCTCGGTACAATTATAATCGGTGGTATTGCCGGTTGGCTAGCCAGCATGGTTATGAAAACTGATGCCTCGATGGGTGTTTTGGCAAACGTTATCGTCGGTATCGTCGGTGCACTACTAGCAAATCTATTGCTGCCGATGATCGGCATTGCCGGTACGACCGATGGCTCAAGTGTTATTCGTCAGCTGATTGTCGCGACAATTGGTGCAATTGTTGTGCTCTTTATATTTAAGCTCATGACCGGGCGTCGAGTATAAAGACGGCAGACTATCTGTTATCTTATCGCTATCGGGCAGGCGCTGGACTAACTGGCACTTGCCCGGTATGATGTAGACAGGAAAGGACGCATAACTAACTATGTCAAATGCAGCAGAAATCCTGGTTATTATTTTGTCGGTATTTTTAGCTTTGTTCTTATTGCTTTCAATCATTCTAACTATTTTGCTGATTCGAGTTACGAGACAAATCCGGGCTATTACTAATTCGGCGCAAGACACAGTCGAAAATATAAACGAGTTTACTAAAAACGTGGCTAGATTTTCGTCACCGGCTCTCGTCGGTAAACTGATACTCGACTTTATAAAAAAAGCTCGCCGCTAGTCGTTATTTCACAGTAGTCATCTCTACAAAATGGTATACTAGTAATATATGCCAGGAGGAAAAAAAGCTGCGCAACCGCAGCTCAATACGTCGGATTTTGTGCATCTGCATAACCATACGCACCATAGTCTGCTTGACGGTATGACCAAGGTGGGCGAGTTGGTGGCGCGCGTCAAAGAGCTTGGTATGTCGGCGGTAGCAATGACCGATCACGGAACCCTTTCGGGCGCTATCGAGTTTTATAAAGCCTGCAAAAGCGAAAATATCAAGCCGATTATCGGTATCGAAACCTACGTGGCAGCGCGGACGCACCGCGATCGTGACCCCGCTAAAGATAAAGCCAGGTATCATCTCATACTACTGGCCATGAATACGACCGGCTACAAAAACTTGATGAAGCTTAGTACCATAGCAAATCTTGAAGGCTTTTATTATAAGCCGCGAATTGATCATGAGCTGCTTGAGAAATACAACGAAGGATTGATCGCGACCAGCGCTTGCCTGGGCGGCGAAGTCAGCGAATATCTAAAGAATGACGATTATGATGGCGCCAAAAAAATCGCCTCGTGGTACAAGTCGGTATTTGGCGATCGCTATTATCTGGAGATTCAAGATCACAATGAGTTTGCCGAACAGCGTAAAGTCAACGAAAGCCTATTTCGTCTGGCCAAAGAGCTATCGATCGAATGTATATTGACGAGCGACGCGCATTATGTCAAACCGGAAGACCAAGAAGCACACGAGATATTGCTCTGTGTCGGCACCGGCGCATTTTTGAACGACCAAGATCGCATGAGTCTCAAGGATTTCCATCTGCACGTGACCGATCCGAACGACATAATTGCACGCTGGGGCACAAAACATCCCGACATCATTACCAACACCAAAGTAATTGCCGATCGATGCAATCTTGAGTTGGAGTTTGGTAAAATCCTGATCCCGCACTTTCCGGTGCCGAAAGGCGAGACCGAAAAATCCTATCTGGAAAAACTCGTCTGGCGAGGTCTAGCCTGGCGCTATGGCGGTATTCCTAGACAAGAAAGTGCGACAATCCTTGAAAAGAAAGCTCGGGAGCTGCTTGCGGATGACATTGTTGAACGCGCGAAGTATGAACTTAGCGTGATTGACTCAATGGGTTTTGACGGATATTTTTTGATTGTTCAAGACTTTATAAATTGGGGCAAAAATCAAGGCATTATCTTTGGGCCGGGACGAGGTAGTGCCGCCGGATCAATTGTTGCGTATGCACTGCGGATCACTGAGCTCGATCCGCTTAGGTACAATCTTATGTTTGAGCGTTTTCTCAATCCATCACGTGTTTCGATGCCCGATATCGATGTCGATATTCAAGATACGCGACGTGATGAGGTTATCCAGTATTGTGTCGATAAATACGGTATCGAACGAGTAGCAAATATAACGACGTTTGGTACCATGGCCGCTCGGGCGGCCGTGCGTGATGTCGCGCGGGTGCTGCAAATGCCGTATGGCGAAGCTGACAAGCTGGCCAAACTTATTCCACCGCCAATTCAGGGGCGTCACATCCCACTTAGCAAGAGTATTACTACTGACCCTGATCTCAAACGTGAATATGATAACAGTCCGACAGTCAAAAAGGTTGTTGATTACGCCATCAGGCTCGAGGGAACGATTCGCTCACACGGTGTGCATGCGGCTGGCGTGGTGATCGCGCCGGATGATATCGTCAAATTTGCGCCGCTCGAGATGGCGCAAAAAGGTGTCGTCGCGACGCAATACCCAATGGGTCCGATCGAGGATCTCGGATTGCTCAAGATGGATTTTTTGGGCCTCAGTAACCTGACGATTATCAATAACGCACTTCGTATCATCAAAAAAGTCTATCAAAATACCGTCCAGCTCGAAGCTATTCCAATGGATGACGCAAAAACATTTGAGTTGTTGCAGCGGGCTGATACAACGGGGGTATTTCAGATAGAATCTGCCGGTATGAAGCGCTACCTAAAAGAACTCGGGCCGACCGAATTTTCCGATATCATTGCGATGGTAGCCCTCTATCGGCCGGGTCCTATGGCTGAAATTCCACGGTTTATTAAAGGTAAAAATAATCCTTCGTCAGTAAAGTATCTGCATGCGGCGCTTGAGCCAATTCTCAAAGATACCTATGGTGTCATGGTTTATCAAGAGCAAATCATCAATCTGCTGCAATTGGTGGCCGGTTATACGCCTGGTGAGGCAGACCTCGTCCGTAAGGCAATCGGTAAAAAGAAGCGCGATATTATGCAGGCCGAAGAGCCAAAATTTATTGCCGGCTGTCAAAAGCAGGGCTTAACCAAAACGCAGGCTGAAAAGCTATGGGCGCAAATTCAGCCTTTTGCAGATTATTCGTTCAATAAAGCGCACGCAGCCTGTTACGGACTGATTGCTTATTGGACGGCATATCTCAAGGCGCATTATCCGGACGCTTTCATGGCGGCGCTGATGACAAGTGACCAGGGAGATATCGACAGACTTGCTATAGAAATTGCCGAATGTCGTCATATGGGCTTAACTGTGCTGCCGCCTGATGTTAACCAAAGTTATGTCGAGTTTGCAGTCGTACCTGATAAAAAGCAGATACGTTTTGGCATGGCGGCGGTCAAAGGTGTCGGCGTCAGTGCTGTCGAAGAAATTCTGCGGACGCGTGATGCCGACGGAAAATTTAAGAGTATTGGAGATTTTGCTCGTCGTGTCAGTATCAGTAAATTTAATCGCCGTGCATGGGAAGCACTGATCAAATCGGGCGGATTTGATAGTTTTGGCGATCGATACGACTTGCTGTTTAATCTCGATACTATTATCGCCTATGCCGGCAAAGTTCAAAAAGACGCCGCCAGCAATCAAGCGGATTTATTTGGCGGCATTGACTCGGCGGTGGCTACTCCGGAAATACGACTTGACGACGCTCCTGAGAGGCATCACGAGCGTGAACGATTGAAGTGGGAGCGGGAATTGCTCGGTCTTTATCTGAGTGCTCATCCGCTTGATAGATATGATGATTATTTTGCCGAACAGACGGTGCCGATTGGTTCAATAGAGCAGGCGCACGACCGGCGACAGGTGGTGGTCGGTGGCGTCATACTGACAAATCGAGCGATTTTGACCAAAAATGGCAGTAAGATGTCATTTGTTTCCCTTGAGGATAAGTCAGGAACGGGCGAAGTTATTGTCTTTCCAAAAACTCTGGAGGCACTGGAGCAGGAGTTAAACCAGGATATGGTAGTAAAGGTTACCGGCAGGGTCAATATGACTGATCGCGACGGCAATTCGATTACTGATGTGAAAGTAGTGGCCGATAGCATCGTGATTGTGACAAACGAAGAGCTCGATAATTACCAAAGTACCGGACAAACTATGAAAGCACCAAAAAAGCGATCGATCAAAAAACAACCGCCGATTGCTTCAGAGCCGGAATCCAAAATTACCTACGTGCCGATAAACGAGACGCCGCCCAAAATTTATGTCCACGTCAAGCAACCTGACGATCACGCTGCATTGCTGGCGCTTAAAAAAACATTTAATGATTTTCCGGGTGACAGTGAAATTATATTGGTGCTGGGCGAGCAAAAAGACTCGGCAATTAGACTGCCATTTCGGGCTGAAGCGTCGGACGAGCTGCAGCAGTCGGTCGAAGCTATCTATGGCCAAGGGATTATCAAATACACTTAGCTTACTGTAGATGCGCCGCAGTGGCGGTAAGTATGAGAGACAATGCCAGCGCCAGGGCCAAGGCATCAAACGTCGGGTGGGAAACAACGAATTGTTCGCTTGTTGCAAAGGCGTGTCGCAAGAGTGATCGATGAGCCACGCCGTAAGCAATGGCTGTAATCATAGTCAAGATGAGGCTAAAAGCCGCTACGCCAGGTAGGGCGCCTTCTTTTAGCGATTCAAATACTGATATGTTGTGAGTTGTGCCGACTGCTACTGGAGCCAACTTGTTGGTTTCGGTCTGTGGCTTGGTTTCTTTGTTGGGTTCGGCGGGATTGTCGGTGGGCTTGTCGGCGGAACCGGCCATGGGAGTTTCGGGTGGCGGTGCGGACTGAGCAACTTGAGCAGCAGTTTTTGGTTTAGCAGGAGCCGCCGTCGGAGTAGGTGCAGGAGCCGGCGTCGGAGCCGGTGCCGGCACAGGGGCGGGCGGTGAATAATTGGCCGGTGTAGCGTAGTGGGCGACAACTATAGTGTTTTCACTGCCCTGAAACGACGAAGAGTTGACGATACCAAACCCGACATCTACATAATTACCCAGTATGTTGGCGCGGTGAGTCGCGCTATTCATCCAGCCGTTGTTGACGCCATAGCTGTTGTCAAATCCATACGCCAAATTCTCGCCGGCATTAGAATAGCTATAACCGGCTGCTTCAAAAAAATACCACGGCTGTGTGCCGTCTGGTGCGACGTGTGCCCAATAGTTGTTGTCGGCCATATGCTGCGCCTTGGCTTGTGCGGAATTATTGAGCGCGCCGTTCATTGTGAGCGGTCCCAGCCCATTGGCGGCACGTGAAGCGTTGGCGGCGGCCAGCAGATCACTACGACTCATCGAGGTCGCATATGCCAGGACACTCTGGCGGGTGAGTTTGGGCATGGCATTGGCGTCAAGACGTACTAAGGTTACGGCAATCAACAATACGCCTAGTAGCACGACCCTAACAGCATGAATATGATAAGCGGTTTTTTTGTGTTTCATTTTGTTAATGCTTACTAGACAGTATACTACGACAGTTTCAAATGATACAAGGCAATTCCGGCAGCAACACTGACGTTAAACGACTCTTTGCTGCCAAACATTGGGATTTCGATGATGTCGTCACACTGCGTGAGTAAATCAGCTGTGATGCCGTCTCTCTCTTCGCCGAGTAATAGAGCTATCTTGCCGCCAGCTCGATAGTCAGGAAGCAGTGCCGCATTATCTGCCTGTTCCAGCGCGACGATACGATAGCCTTGGCCGCGCAAATCATCAAGCGGCGGGGTATCAGTACGTCGAAAAGCTACCTTTGTTTCGGCGCCAAGCGCGGTTTTATGGATGGCATTGGTGATTTTTTCAGCCAAATGAGGCAGCCTGGGATCGTTAGGCTGTTTTGGGTACGGGCTATAGCCGCTCAGAATCAGCTGTTCGACTCCCAGGCCGTCGCACGTCCGAAATAAAGAGCCGATATTGTGGGTCGAGCGGATATTGTGGGCAATGACAATAATTGATCGGTTAGTCATCTATAAATCGTATCAAACATAAGCATTGTTTGATACAATAAAAGTGTGGTAACTCGAGACGAACAGCGTTTTAGAGACGATGAAGAAAAAAGCACCCAACACCGGGCGACACTATTGGGCGTGGGCTATCTTGATACGCGCGGTGTAATTGACACTTTTCCGATTATTACTGATGTCATCACGCTCCAGGAGATGCATCAGGCGCGAATTATTCCATTGCGCCAAGGCAACGAGCGCGAATCGGCAGCGTTCGCCATAACTGCGGCTACGCCACAGTCGTTTGTCAAAAAACTAAAAGACAAATACGCCGATGTCATGATTAAAGTCGAGCTGTTTATCATCAGCGAGTCCGGCTACGAAGAAATCATGCTGCGCTACGATCCGCCGGTACCGATTCACTATGAAGACATCAAGATCGCCAAAGAAGGTGACAGCGAAACCATCAAAGAGGTCTCAGAGATACTAGAGGGCGTCAAATCAGACGACGTACTTACATATCTGATAGACCAGGCCGACAAGCTTAATGCCAGCGATATTCACGTTGAAAACCAGCGCGAATATGTCAGGATTCGCTTGCGTATCAATGGCGTATTGCACCCGGTAGCGCGTTTGAGCCATCAAAAATATCGTGTGCTTATCGCCTCGATTGCCTCGCGTTCCAATCTCTCGACAGTCAGTACCGATGCTCAGGCCGGCCGGCTGTCACAAATTGCGTCGGATGATCCAAACCGCATTATCAACATGCGTATTGAGACCGTGCCGACCACTTATGGTCAAGATGTGGTTATACGACTTTTCCAGTTTGATGAGTCGCATTTGACTATCTCAAATCTCGGCCTGGACGACGATCGCCGTAAGATACTCGATGAAATAGTGTCGCACCCTCATGGTATGGTCATGATGGTAGGGCCGACCGGCTCGGGCAAAAGCTCGACACTTTACAGTATCATCAACGCGCTCAATAGCCCGAGTATCAAAATTCTGTCTCTCGAAGACCCGGTCGAGATGATCATACCGGGTGTCAGCCAGATTCCGGTCAATACCATGGAGGGCGATAGTTTTGCTCAGAAACTGCGGGCGGTGCTGCGGCTTGACCCAGATGTCGTTATGATCGGTGAGATTCGTGATGCCGATACAGCGCGTACGGCTATCCAAGCTTCAATTACGGGACACTTGGTGCTGACATCGTTTCACGCTTCCAGTTCGGCGGCAGCATTTGCCCGTATGGTTGATATGATTGGCCAAAACCCGATTTTTTCCAATGCCATACGCGTAGTTATGAGCCAACGACTGGTGCGACGACTCGATGACGAGACCAAAGAGCCGATCAAGCCGGATGACGCGACGCTTGATTGGATACGTAAAGAGCTTGAGGGCTTACCCAACCATATTGAACTGCCGCCGCTAGATGAAAACCTGACAATATATAAACCCGGTTGGAGCCAACAGCATCCGTTTGGTTATGTCGGCCGAACCATGATTACCGAGCAACTGCTTATTTCCGATGAGTTGCAACAATTTATCCGGGGCGATTTACAGCAAATAAGTGTCAAAAATATCGAAGCCGCCGCCAAAAAGGACGGTATGATATCTATGATGCAGGACGGGCTAATCAAGGTCATCCGCGGCGAAACAACTCTCGAAGAAATCAACCGAGTATTGTAATTATGCTTACAATATGATATTATATACATATAATGACGAGAATTGTATTGGTTGGCGGACTCAACAATGGTTCTGCCACTGACGAGATCAGAGAGGCCATGTTGAACCATGCCAATGCCGAAGATATCGATACCTTTACGTTTGCCGAGGGTATGTGGCTGCCCGAGCGGCTGAGAAGTGCCGCGCGAGGGGTAGAAGTATTTACTCATTCTGCCGGTGCGCTGGCAGTGGCAAATGCTGCCGCAACGCCTCGAGAAATCCATGCTTTTAATCCACCGCTGCGACGCAATGCGCTAGGACTTGCCTCCTGGCGCACGCTGCGAAAAACCGAACAGATGTTTCGTGACGGACGGCGGCAGTATGGCGAGCATGGCTCACGAGCGGCGCGTGAATACAGCCGAGCATCGGCGCAAGAAATGATGCATCATCCCTATAGAAATATGCGCCATCTGGGCGAAATTGCCCGCTTCAGTGCCATCCGCTGGGCGATTGCAAACGGCGACCGCGGATGTCCGACTGATCTCACCTACACTGATCGCGATCGCTATTATCAACCGACCGAAGCCGAACAGACGATTGCTCGGGCTGCCGGTATTTCGCTCTACGTCATTCCAGGGCAGCATGACGAGCTGGTACTGCGCCCCAAGACGTTCCTGGCTAACTACCATCGAGCGGTAGCGGCTGGCGAGGTGGCAACTGATCGATTCAGCGAATAACCTCAGCAATTGTCGGCACGAGTTTGTCATTAAAGACGTTCGGTATGATCTCGTCTGCTGAGGGCTGTTCGACGAGCGAGGAGATAGCCTCGGCGGCAGCAATTTTGTGCTGATCGGTGATTTGCTTGACGCCGCTACTGAGTGCGCCGCGAAATATGCCGGGGAAAGCGATCGCATTGTTGACTTGGTTTGGGAAATCACTGCGGCCAGTGGCGACAACCGCCGCGCCGGCAGCTCTGGCTTCATCGGGCATAATCTCTGGTGTCGGGTTGCTGAGGGCAAAGATGATTGGGTGGTCGGCCATTTTTTTAATCATAGCCGGTGTGAGCAGCCCTGGTTTGCTGACACCGATAAAGATATCGGCTCCGCTGATCGCCTCATCGAGCGAGCCAGATCGGGAGGTATCGAGGTATTGCATGAGCGCTTTCTTCTCGTCGTTTAGATCATTGCGGTCGTCACTAATGATGCCGCGGCTATCGACAGCAACGATTGAGCCGACACCGTAGAGGTGCAGTAGCTTCATGATGGCTGTTCCGGCTGCACCGGCACCGATCGTGACGATGCGGCAGTCAGCGAGGGATTTGCCGGTTACTTTCATGGCATTGATGAGTCCGGCGAGTACGACGACGGCGGTTCCGTGCTGATCATCATGAAATACCGGTATATCTAGGTCGTTTTTGAGTCGCTCCTCAATCTCAAAGCACTGCGGGGCGGCGATATCTTCGAGATTAATTGCGCCGAAGCTGGGTGCGATGGCTTTCACGGTTGCGACAATTTCATTAGGTGAGTGAACATCGAGGATGATCGGCACACTGTCGATATTTGCAAAATGCTTGAAAAGCAGCGCCTTACCTTCCATAACCGGCATACTGGCTTTTGGACCGATATTTCCAAGACCTAGTACGGCCGTTCCGTCGGATATTACAGCAACTAGATTATTAGTCCAGGTATAGGTAGCGAGTCGGGATTCATCATCGGCAATTGCACGGCTGACCGCTGCAACACCGGGAGTGTAATATGCGCTTAGTTTGGCTTTGTCGATTGGTTCGGTGTCGCGTAACGAAGTGGTAATTTTACCTTTATATTTTTTGTGCAGTTCAAGTGCGATGTCATCGTAATTCATTCTTTAAGTATAGCAAAGATTTATTTACTATAGGGGTTTTCATCTCTGTAAAGCTATGATATACTAGGCAACTGAATCATAATATAAATCTAAGCGAGAGTGTATGTTTGCATTAATTCAAAAAGTCAATGATGCTCAGAAAAAGAAAAAAGTCGTCGATGTTCGATCAGGCGATACCGTTCGTGTGCATCAAAAAATTAAAGAAGGCAATAAAGAGCGTACTCAGATTTTTGAAGGCACCGTTATTCGTACTGACCGCAAAGACAGCCTGACGAGCCGCATCACGGTTCGCAAAATTGCCAGCGGTGTCGGTGTCGAAAAGAGTTTTCTAATACATAGCCCGCTCATACTAAAGATCGAAGTAACTAAGCGTAGTAAAGTACGCCGAAACTACCTGAGTTATCTGCGAGCTCGTACTGGTAAGGGCGCTCGTTTGAGCGGTGTTGATTTTGACCGCGAAAAGGTCAATGATGTCCGTGACCTCGAAGCCGAGAAAGCTGAGGCTGAGATGAGAGCTGCCGCCGCCAAAGCTGCCGAAGAAAAGGCTGCTGAGCAGGCCGCCGAGCAAGCTGAGCTTGAGAAAAAGCAAGCCGAAGTCGAAGCCGCTCACGCTCAGAACCAATAAGGTTAGCATATACCAAAAAAACACCCTGTGAAGTATCACAGGGTGTTTTATAATGGCAATATTGAGTGAAAGTGTGGCCGCGCAGACGCCATTGTCGGCGCGGCCACAGTAGTAGAGTTGGGGGCTCTAGGCAGCGCGCACTCGTCGCTCAAGTGACTCCAGCACGGCCGGTGCTGCACTCAGAGGTAGCCCCCAGAGCTCATCCTCGATCAGCTTGAGGACAGCCTGTTTGCGACCCTTAGTCGCGAAGTCGTCAGTCGTGATTTTAAATCGATGATGGATATCGGCGGCGACGCCGTCGATCGATGCAGCCATGATCTTCACCCCACTACGTTGTTTAGGTATGGGAAGGATTCTCCCCAATATTACTATTATACTCTTTTTCTAATTATTGTCAATATCATCAAAATATAGTATTGGGGGCAAGGGGTAGGATACACTAAAGAGATGATAATTGGTATCGATGAAGTCGGACGCGGGTCATGGGCGGGACCAGTCGTGGTAGGGGCTGTTGGGCTAGGCGGTGTTGCGCTGGAGGGCTTGACTGACAGTAAGCTGCTTACCAAGACTAGACGCGAGAAGTTTGCGTTCCTGATACGTCAGTCTGCGCCGCTGATTGGTATCGGCTGGGTCAGTGCTCACGATATCGATATGGTCGGTATATCGGCGTCGCTCAAACTAGCTGCTCGCCGAGCGTTAGCGCAGATCGAGATCGCGCCCGATGATCAAATTATCATCGATGGCACGGTACGCCTGCTTGATGATTCTCGGGTGACACTGATGAAAAAAGCCGATCTGCTGGTACCAAGTGTCAGCGCAGCATCGATCATCGCCAAAGTCGCTCGTGATAGCTATATGGCAGCCTGTGACGAGATATTTCCCGGCTACGGATGGGCTAGCAATGTCGGCTACGGTGCGGCAGCGCATCATACGGCGATACGAGAACGGGGTGTCACGCCGCTGCATCGGCTGTGCTTTGAGCCGATGAAATCATTAACTGGACTTGACGATGCGAAAATCAGCAGTACACGCAAAAATTCGCAGCTGCTAAAAAATGCGTCAGATGATAAACCAGCCACTGTTCGCAAAGAGACGACGCGGGTAGGCCGTGAGGCGGAGCAGCGGGCGGCGCAGTATCTGCAGGCGCGAGGCTATGAGATACTTGAGCAAAACTGGCGAACCAAATGGTGCGAGGTCGATATTATCGCTGTCAAAGATCAGGTCGTGCATTTTGTCGAGGTAAAATACCGCAAACGGTCTGATCAGGGCGGTGGTATCGCCGCGATCACTCCGCGCAAGCTTGGTCAAATGCGTTTTGCTGCCAAACTATGGCTGCATAACAACGGCGAGTGCGATGCGCGAGTGAGTGCTATCGAAGTCTCGACGGATAGTTTTAAGATATCGGCATTTATCGAGAGTATCGAATAAAAATTGGATGAGGCAGATAGTCCGCTGTCGAATGTCGAGCGACTACTTTACCAAATCTTGGCGCGTTTGGCGGGTGGCAGATATAATTTGTCGGTTTTTTTGAGATTGAAGGTTTCATAAAAGGCTTGAATGTGCCCAAGGACGGCGTTAACTCGGAACGGACTGGGCGGGTGCGGGTCGATTTTGGCGAGCTCTATCAGACGCTGAGTTGTGGCATGGCCGCATTCGCAGCGCGCGAAGTTGACTAACAGCTCTTTTATATGCTGAGCAAATTGATCGGGCTGAGTGGCGTCACGCAAAGCTTCAATCGATAGTTCTAGCCCGCCGATGTCTGCGATAGCCTCGCCCAAAATCAACTTACCCTGCAAAAATACTCCCGGCACAGTCTCGAAATTATTGGCTTGATCGACAATATTTTGCGCCAAAGCATCAAAAGCCTGGCGTTCGACTGCGGTTTGCCAGCGGTTAGTATTGCCGTGTTCATCAAAATCAGCGCCTTGGTCGTCGAAACCGTGGGTAAGCTCATGGCCGATTACTGCGCCGATGCCGCCGAGATTTGTAGCATAACTGGCCGTAGGATCATAAAACGGCGGTTGCAAAATTGCTGCCGGAAAGACTATCTCCAGACGATTGGGATGGTGATAAGCATTGACAGTATGGGCGTTCATCTCCCATTGCTCTGCAGCAGGCTTTTGGCCGACTTTACGTAGCTCCAGCTCAGTCCAAAACGATCGGGCACGCAAAATCGTAGCCAGATGATTTTTACTGTCAAATGATAACGACGACAAATCTTTCCATACACTTGGATAGCCGATTAGCACTTTCATTGCGTCAAGCTTGCGGTGGGCTTTTTTCTTGGTTGAATCACTCATCCAAGTAAGCCTATCGATTCTGGAATGATACGCGGAGCGAATATTATCAACAATCGATATAACTTCTTGTTTGGAGCTCTCCGGAAAATGTTGCGCCGCGTACTCACGTCCGATTGCTTCACCGATAATCAAACTATCGGCCGATTGCACGGCACGTTTCCAAAGAGGTTTGATTTGCTGTGTGCCGTTGATTGCAGTACCAAAAAACTCAAAAGCAATTTCAGCCGAGCGTTGATCGAGCCACATAACTACAAGCAGCAGCGTGCGCCATTTTAGATAAAGCTTGATATCACTAAGCGGTATTGACTTAAGGAGGCGAAGTACGTCGTGGAGATACGATGGCTGGCTCACAACGATGGCATCAGATGGCGTCCATCCAAGTCCTTGGCTATAAGCATCCCAGTCAAAAGCAAAACGTTTTTTGAGACGCGTATAATTAATGCGGTTATAGTTTTTGTCGATGTCGCGCAACGCCACGTTTGTCCAGGCTGCCTTGGCGAGACGATGCTCGATATCGTAGATGGTCTGCCAATTGTCCGGTACCAGTTCGCCGAGGTGTGTGCGCAGTGTGGTGTGAAAATCACGATATTTGTTGCGAATGTCGCGCATGTGATTGCTGCGACCGATATAATAATCACGATTTGGCAACGTCAAGCCGCTTTGGTGAAATCTAAGAACCTGCAATTGACTATTTTTGTCGTCATGATCGACATACAGAGCCCAAAACGCCGTTTGGTCGTGACGGTGCATTATACCGATGTGATAGGCGAGTTCCTGTAAGCTGCTGATAGCGTCGATTTTGGCGTACCATTCGTGCAGCGTGGCATAGTGGCTTTCGGCATACTCATCAAAATTCATCGCTGACTCAAAAAACGATCGAATCAAGCGCTGATCGTGACTAAGTGAGGCCGGATCGATAAGCAACAGCTGCTGGATAATTTTATGTACGGCATCGGTTGATCGATCGCGCAACTGATAAAATGTTCCCCAGCTATTTTCTGAAGCCGGAATAGGATTATCGTGGAGCCAGCGATTATTTACATAACCAAAAAAATCGTCTTGGGGACGAATTGATTGATCAAACAAGTCCGTAGGCATGAAAATATATTATCATTATTTTGCCGCTAGGCGCATGGCGGTTAGTTTTTTGGTGACGGCAGGTTGTTGGTCGGCTATCAGTTCGCTGCGAAATTTTAATTCATGCACGCCGACACTTACAAATCGTCGTAAGGCAACATCATTTTTCTTGTGGCCAAAAAATAGCAAAAAAGCCGTGTATTCAGAATGATTATTCAAAAACATGGCTGCCGTGCGCGGAAATGATACGTATATTTTGTCACCGGCAAACATTTTGGTGAGTTTAGGCCAGTTTCTCGTCATCCACTCCCAAGTGCTGTCACGATTTTGCGGTTCACGCATCAAGGCCAAAAACCATCGGGGCAGATCTTGCGGGCGCACCACGGCAGAATCGCTCAACTGATAAATTAACCGCGCCAAACAATCGCTGTCGGTGGTGGATGCCAGACCATCGGCACAATCTTGACGCAATTGAGCGTCGGCAGTATTGCGATGTAGCTCAAGCAATGCGTCAAACAACTCAGCCGAACCATGACGGGAAATTGTACGAAATAATACTAGCCGCATGTCGCCGCTGAGCTGAGGCAGCGATGCGGCGGTGAGATTTTTTAGCAGGGTTTTGATAATCGGCTGATAATCAGCATAGATCAATAAATTACAAATAATAGCTCGCATTTTTTTGTCAGCATCAGTATCGTTTGGCTGTTGGTATGCTTGAAGACGTTTGAACATCGGCAAACACAAATCCACAGTCAGTGCCGATAACATTTGGTCGCTACCGGTAAACTCGACAAAACGTCGGAGCTCATAAATGCTTTTGGCAATCACACTCCAGACCGGTTCACTAGTTTCCAGGCGATACGACCACAATAAATCAATGAAATCAGCTGCCGGTAAACGACCGCAGCGCATAAGCAGCAGGTTTTCATATAGCAAAGCAATTCGATCAATTACGTTCAGGCGATCGGCCTGAATGGCTGACAGTATTAGCGCCAGAGCTTGGCGGTCATATTGGGCGATGATGTGCGATGAATTACCTTGATTGATGAGCGGCAGCCGGTGTTTGGTGGCAAACGAAATCGTTGATTGATCAAACAGGGCCGGAAAATCAGCCTGATGACCGGCCAGCGGGATGGGCCATAACTCCTCTTTCGCCTGACGGCCGATTATTAACCGCTCCTGGCGGAGTTTGTAGCCGTGGTTGGTGGTAGCGACTTCGACGACGGGAAAGCCCGATTGAGTTAACCAATCGTTCATCAATCGAGGAATTGCTTTGTCTGTATAAGCTTCAAATGATCGCCATAGATCATCGCTGGTCGTATTGCCATAGGCATGCTGCGCAAAATAGGCTTGGACGCCGCTGCGAAAAGCCGATTCGCCAATGTAGGTCCTGAGCATTTGGAGCAACCGGCTGCCTTTGGCATATACGATAGCCGAGTCAAATAGAGTGCTGATTTCGTCTGGATGATGAATAGGCATTTTGACCGGTTGCACACCGGCGATATGATCGCGCGCTAAAGCGGTGGCGCTTTCAGAAGTGGCAAATGCCTGCCAAATATTCCACTCCGGGTATAGCGCATCGACTGCGATATACTCCATGAGATTAGCAAAGCTTTCGTTGAGCCATAGATCATCCCACCAGCGCATCGTCACTAAATTGCCAAACCATTGATGAGATAATTCGTGACATATGACAGTTGCGACTAACTCTCGAGACGCTTGGCTTGCCGATTTGTCGATCAGCAGGGCTCGTTCTTTGTATGTTATAAGCCCCCAATTTTCCATCGCGCCAGCCGAAAAATCAGGCACTGCTATGTGATCGGATTTGTTGAGAGGATAGGCAACATCAAAATAATCTTCAAAAAATTCTATTGCCCGAACCGCAGTGTGAAGTGCAAACCCAAGTGAGTCGGCTGGCTGTGCTGGTGTCGCGTAGACCGAAACCTCCACGCCGCGAGCCGTAGTGGCCTGTATTCGATGCAAATCACCCATAACCAGCGCAACCAGATATGTGCTCATACGAGGCGTTTTTTCAAATACCCAAGTTGTCATATTGTCATGTAAGTGCCGTGATTGCTCAGGCATGTTCGATAGTACGGTTATACCGGTTTCTGTGGTAACGGTGAGGCTAAATGTCGCTTTAGCTTCGGGCTCGTCAATACAGGGAAACACTTCTCTGGCATGGTGAGATTCAAATTGAGTGGTAAGCAGCTCTTGAGGTTTATTGTCGTGCCGATAGTAGCAAGGATACAAGCCGTGCATTGTGTCGGTAATGACGCCGCTATACACTATTTCGATGACGTAATCGCCCTTTGGCAGGTCGGCTACGATCTCAACGCCGTCGTGCATAATGGGTGTAATTTGATACATTTCGCCGTGTATGGTGACACTGACAATTATCAGGTCCTTGGCATGAAATATAATTGGTCGATCATCGTCTGGTTTGTGGCCGTGTATTTTTACTACTCCCTCGAAATTACGCTCACGACGGTCAATCGTTAAGTTCAGGTCGTAGTGTTTGGGCATAAAAAACTCATAAAGTCGCTGCACGGATTTCATATAATTTATTGTAACAGCTTGCTATATGTAAGTGTCGATGCTATCATGGCTCTATACGTATCCGGCCAGCAGGTCGGATTATTTCATGAAAAGGAGTATAAAATGGAAGATCTAAACGTCAAACAATTAATTCTTGCTATTACAACTATAGCCGAAGAAAAAAATCTGCCGCAAGACACGGTGTTGGATGTTGTTCAGCAAGCAATCGCTGCCGCGTGGCGTCGCGATAACGGTGATCGCGACCAAGACGTGCGGGCTGAGCTAAACACCATCAAAGGCACGGCAAAAGTTTACGTCATGTATCAAGTTGTTGAAGAAGTCGAAAATCCCGCAACCGAACTAACTGTCGAGGCAGCGCAAAAACTTAAAAAAGGCGCTGTTGTCGGTGACGTCGTCGAGGAAATGCATGAAGCAACTCAGTTTGGCCGCGTAGCAGCTCAGACTGCCAAGCAAGTTGTGCTGCAAAAACTTCGCGAAGCCGAGCGGGAAGTGGTCATGGAAGAGTTTGCTGACAAGATCGGTACGGTATTGGTCGGTACTGTCCAGCGAGTTGATGCCCGCGTGGTGCGGGTTGAGCTCGGTAAAACAATGGGTATTTTGCCCCAAAGCGAGCAAATTGCCGGCGAATATTATTCAATTGGTTCACGTATCAAGGTGTTTCTCAAAGATGTCGAGCGTGACAACCGCGGCCCTCAGCTGATTTTGACACGGGCCAATGAGGCGTTTGTTGACTACCTGTTTCGTCAGGAAGTTCCCGAGATGGAGACCGGTGCGGTTGAGATCAAGGCAATTGCACGCGAAGCCGGTAAGCGTACCAAACTGGCTGTTGTTTCAAATGTACCGGGTGTCGATCCGGTGGGAACATTCGTCGGCGGACACGGTACTAGGGTAAACGCAGTGATGAATGAAATCGGCGAACAAGAAAAAATCGACATTATTACCTATGATGAAGATCCGAAGACATTTATCGCTAACGCCCTGAGTCCGGCTGAGATCGCCAAGATTGAGCTCGACGAAAAAGGCGATCATAAACGCGCCAAAGTGTTTGTCAGCGAGGACCAACAATCAATTGCCATCGGCCGCGGCGGTCAGAATGTCCGTTTGGCCAGCAAGTTGACCGGCTATGAGCTGGATATCACACCGCAAACCGTAACCGCGGCTGCTCCTAAAAATGACAAAAAACCGCGTAAAAATATTGAAGACGAGCTTTTCAGCGCCATCGAAGAGAGCAACGATAAGTAATTACTGGTTGATACGCTTAACAAAAGCGTTTATTTGATCAATTAGCAATGGGTCGGTTGTCAATAGAGCGATTTCTTCGGTGTGAAATCTGACTCCCCATTTGCTGAAATTGTGCGAGCAGAGCGAGATCATTGGGGTTTTTGTGGATGTGCCGCCATTTTGGTCGCATGATGTCATAAGATGACACTTGCTCATTTGCGATGCGTTGCTCGATACGCCGGACTGCTTCTTCGGGATCGACGTGCAGCAGCACAATAAGATCGCGCTGGACACCGTTCAAAGCCTGCAAAACTTGCCCTTGGCGCTCTTTGTTGAATCGCCGAGCTACGCCGCCGTAATAGTCTGCGTATACAACGGGATCGAGACGCGGGTCGCGGCTCGATGCAATCACATCTACATTTTCTAGAAGCACCCTACGCTCCATGCCTCGTGTTTTAACCATGTCGTTCAGCGCATTGGCGGCGACAATCAATCCGCGCAAAGAGCTGCCGTCGGCTGTTTCGTGCAATCGATCGATAGTCTCTGTAGTTGTGCAAAAAATTGGGTTGTATTGCCACAATCGATGCGATAAGCCGGCCGTCCCAATTTGACGACGCAGACTTCATGTTCTCGAGAAAATTGTTCGAGCGAAGCCTTGGTAGTCGTGTCTTTGCCAGAGCCGTCAATACCAGTGATTGAAACCCGCAGTGGTCTGTCTGGAGTGTTCATAGAATGAATATATTAAGAACATATTTATTGTATTGTCAATTATGGTACGGTAATACTTGGGTAATAATTTCCAAGCTTATGTTAGCACTCTATTGACTGGAGTGCTAATTTTGCTATAATCAAAATACAAATAAAAGCCATATCTGAGACGACCGGGCTTATGTAAATGGGGGCGCAAAACAATATATGCCAGAAAATTTTGCAGATTTTATTGATCGACTGACCGATAACGCACGCCAGAGCTTGCAGCATGCCGAGCTATCGGCTCGCGGTCTGGGCAGCTCGTATATTGGCACCGAGCATCTTTTGCTTGGTGTCTTGAGTCAGGACACATCGGTAGGAGCCAAGTTGCTTGCCGATGTTGGCGTCACGCTAGACGGTGCTCAGCGTGCGCTTAATCTCACGCCGCGTAGCCTGGTAGTCAGTACGGGCGCCAAAGGCTTGAGTGAAACCGCTAAGCTAACGCTGCGAATGAGCTGGGATATTGCCCAGGAGTTTCATCAAGATTATTGCGGCACCGAACACATCTTATTTAGTATTTTGACGCAAAAAAATGCTCGAGCCACGGTTTTGCTACGTGATATGCATATCAATGTCGATGAGCTGGTAGGAGAGCTGGAGAGCTACTTAAATCGTCAACAGCAAGACCAAACCTCGGCAGGCGCTGCCCCAACGACCAAAAAACGCCGTGATCAGCCGGCGCTTGGCAAGTTTGGTTCTGACTTAACCGCTTTGGCGCGCGCCGGCAAGCTCGATCCGGTAATTGGGCGCGAAGAACAAATCAAGCGCATGGTGACGATATTGAGCCGACGCACCAAAAACAATCCGGTGCTGATTGGTGAACCAGGAGTTGGTAAAACCGCGATCGTCGAGGGCTTGGCGCAGCGGATCGCTGCTGAAGACGTGCCGGAACATCTGCTTGATAAACGGATTATGCTGCTTGACATTGCTAGCATGGTAGCCGGTACAAAATAC
The DNA here is from genome assembly GCA_964573015.1 of uncultured Candidatus Saccharibacteria bacterium. Lineage (GTDB taxonomy): Bacteria > Patescibacteriota > Saccharimonadia > Saccharimonadales > Saccharimonadaceae > JAPUDQ01. Next base: position 99,268 of record CAZNHZ010000001.1, read on the forward strand.
CGCGGCGAGTTTGAAGAGCGTATCAAAAAAGTTATGAGTGAGATCAAAGACGACCCAAGTGTGATTGTTTTTGTAGACGAGCTTCATATACTGGTCGGAGCAGGGTCAGCCGAGGGCTCGATGGACGCCGCAAACATACTCAAACCGGCTCTGGCCCGCGGTCAAATGCGTCTGATTGGCGCCACAACGCTTGATGAATATCGTAAACATATCGAAAAAGATGCTGCTCTGGAGCGTCGCCTCCAGCCGATTATGGTACCCGAGCCCGGATATGCCGATACGGTTGCGATCGTGAGGGGTTTACGTAAATATTATGAAGAATTTCATGGCGTCAGCCTGAGTGATGAAGTAATTGATGATGCGGTATATATGGCCGATCGCTATGTGGCCGAACGGCACATGCCCGACAAAGCCCTGGACGTGATCGACGAAGCCGCCGCGCTGGTACGTGTCAATCAAGGCCACAAACCCAGCAAGGCGCGGGAGCTAAGTCGGGAGATACGTCATCTGGAAGAAAAAATGGACGAAGCTGTCAGCGGTGAAGATTATGAGCGAGCCGCACTTTATAAGATGCGAATGAGTCGGCTGCGCGAACAACTAGATCACATGAAGGCTCAACAAAAAGTAAAAAATATAAGTGTGCTTGACAGCAACGCGGTTGCCGAGGCTGTCTCGACAATGACCGGTATACCGCTCAAGCAACTCAAGCGCTCCGAATCGACAATGCTCCGCAAACTCGAACAACATCTCGGCAAATATATAATCGGTCAGCACGATGCCGTTGTTGCCGTCAGTCGGGCAATTCGTCGCAGCCGGTCTGGGATATCATCGAGCAAACGCCCGATCGGTTCATTTATATTTATGGGTCCGACCGGTGTCGGCAAGACAGAGTTGGCGCGGGTGCTGGCTCGTGAAGTGTTTGGCTCGGACAAGGCTCTCATAAAAATTGATATGAGCGAATTCAAAGAGCGTCACACCAGCGCTCGGCTGCTGGGTGCGCCGGCCGGATATGTCGGTTATGAAGATGGCGGACAATTAACTGACAAGATTCGTCGCCAGCCCTATAGTGTCGTATTGTTTGATGAGATCGAAAAAGCTCACTCCGATATTTTTCAGCTGCTGCTTCAGCTACTGGAGGACGGAACGCTTACTGATGCCAAAGGTAAAAAGGTTGACTTCAGCAATACAATTGTCATTCTGACAAGCAATTTGGGTGCGGAGATGATGTACCGTCAGTCTGAAATGGGATTTGCTATGACGACTGCCAAAGAGCGTGAATCTTTGGATCGTTTGCATGAGACCAATCAACAGGCGGCTCATAAAGCACTTGAGACAATGATGCGTCCCGAGCTAATTGGCCGATTTGATGACGTACTTGTGTTTCGGGCCTTGACCAAACGCGAAGTGACTAAAATTCTTGACTTGCAGCTAAACGAACTCGCCGAACGTTTACGTCACAAAGGCTTAGGCCTGTCGGTAACCGCTGCCGCTAAAAAAATACTTATCCAAAAAGGCTATGACGCCAAAAAAGGTGTCCGTCCACTGCGCCGAGTGATTCAAAACGAGCTGGAACATCCGATCGCCGAAGGCCTGTTAGCCAACCGTTACGAAAAAGGCCAGATTGTCTCGGTCAACGCAAAACGCGGCCGTCTCATCATCGAATCTATAGGCGAGGAAGCCTGATCTATGCATTCGACTGGCCGGTCTTTCTTGCGCCTCGGTTTGAGTGTGGTAATTTTGGCGGCTGCGATTTGGATCACCGTCAACCGTAGCTTAGTGCTGGATCAGATTGTAGTTTGGCGTTATACACCAAGTCCGGAGGTTGCATCGATTGCCAGCAACAGTTCGATGAGCGATCGTGGTCGGTTTTTGTTTTATGCTTCTCAACCCGGAATAGAAGACCGTGAAACATTTAACTCGCACTGTCGCCAGCACGCCGAAAAAACAGCAATCTTGGGTTGCTATGCAGCGGGTATGATTTATATTTTTGACGTTACCGACCAACGTCTGAACGGCATCAAAGAAGTGACGGCTGCCCATGAGATGCTGCATGCTGCTTACGAGCGGCTTAGCTCCGGAGAACGTGAACATGTCAACGGTCTTATAGACAAGGCGATGACGGGTAATATCAGTGAATCGATTGCCCGCAAATTGGCGCTTTATGATAAAACGGAGCCAGGCGAGAAGCACAACGAATTACATTCGATGCTAGGTAGTGAAGTCCGAAATTTGCCTAAAGACCTGGAGGATTATTATGCTAAATATTTTGTCAATCGCCAATCGGTAGTTGAGCTGTCGGAACGTTACGAACATGTATTTAATGAGTTGGAGGCCCAACAAAAGACATTGGTGGATGAGCTGAATCGTTTGGCCGATGAAATCACACGAACCTCGGCGAAGTACAGTCAGGATTTCAATGCCTTAAAAAGCGATATCTCGTCGTTTAATTCGCGGGCCAACAGTGGTGGATTTAGTTCGCAGGCGGTTTTTGATTCTGAGCGTAGTCGTTTGGTGGCGCGTCAATCCCAGCTAAACGATCAGCGAACGATCATCATGAACGAAATCGCTCGTTATGACAAGAAAAGGGCCGAACTCGATGCTCTAAACTTGACGGCGCAGGGCTTGCAGCGCAGTATCGATTCTAGTGCTCTGCCGGCGATACCAACCGTGCAATAATGCCGCAGGTTTGGAATCGAGCCTAAACAATCTATACTAACAACAGTAAATTATGGCAAAATCATCACTTCGCTATCAATGTCAACAATGCGGCACCAATTATTACAAATGGTCGGGGCGGTGTGATAATTGTGGAGCCTGGAATAGTCTGGTTGAGTCGCTCGAAACGGCAGCAGCCGGCAAGGCGGTTGTCAGCCGGTCGCGTGGAGTCGCTCTCACGACGCAAGCGATGAGCGATGTGACGGTTGATACAATTGAAAACCGCTACAGTACCGGTATTGGCGATCTGGATGACGTTTTGGGCGACGGGCTAATGCCGGGCAGCGTCTTGTTAGTCAGCGGCGAACCAGGTATCGGCAAAAGCACATTGTTGCTGCAGGTGGCGGCTAGTATTGCTGCGCAAAAAAATGTGCTGTATGTAACTGGCGAGGAATCTGCCGGACAAGTCAAGTTGCGTGCCCAACGACTTGGTGTCAACGCTCAAAGATTATCACTAGTGGCCAGTACTAGCGCTGATGATATCGCCGCCACGATTCGCGACGGCAACCAGGCGCTGGTGATTATTGACTCAGTACAAACGCTGATGATGGCCGATATAGCCAGCGCTCCGGGTACGGTTAGTCAGATTACCAATGCGACTAATCTGATTATTCAGGCAGCCAAGCAATCACATACAACGGTTATTTTGGTAGGTCATGTTACCAAAGAGGGCAGTATTGCCGGGCCAAAAGTTATGGAACATCTGGTCGATGTGGTGGTGCAGTTTGAGGGCGAACGCTATGGCGGTTTCAAAATGGTGCGGGCAATTAAGAATCGCTATGGCTCGACTGCTGAGGTGGCTATACTCGAAATGACAGATCGAGGACTGGTTAGTATTGATAACCCTTCGGCCGGACTGCTGGCAGAACGGGCGACAACCGATGGTTCGATTGTGCTTGCTACCATAGAGGGCAATCGGCCGCTTTTGGTCGAGATACAGGCCTTGGTGACGCAGTCAAACTTTGGCTACCCCAAACGCACCGCCAGCGGTTTTGACCTAAATCGGCTGCAGCTGTTAATCGCCGTTATCGAAAAGCGCACCAAATTGCAATTGTCGGACAAAGACGTGTTTATCAATGTTGTTGGCGGTCTGAGGCTGGCCGATCCGGCGGCCGATCTAGCGATTTGTATGGCAATTGCCAGCGCCGCGGCTGGTCGTATCATGGATGCCAAGGCAGTCGTCTACGGAGAAGTGGGGCTTGGAGGTGAGATTAGGAGTGCTCATGCCGCGACTCGTCGAGTAGCCGAAGCCAAAAAGCTAGGCTTTGAGTATGCGGTTGCGCCGCCGACCAAACCCAAAAATACTTTTATACGCGAAACGCACGATCTTGTTGACGCCCTGCGAGGCTATCTCACTACCAAAAAGAAAGGATGATTAATTTATGACGAACGAACAACTACTGCTTATTATCGTCGTCTTGCAAACGACATATCTTACGGTGAAATCGGCAATACCAAACGGTTTGTCGAGGCGCGGAAAAATTGTTTGTGACACCAGTGCCTTGATCGACGGACGTATTGTGGCGATTGCTCGTTCGGGATTTGTCTCAGATATCCTGGTCGTGCCGCACAGCGTGGTGCGTGAGTTGCAGTACATGGCTGATAAAGCCGATCACGACAAGCGAGAAAGAGCTCGCTACGGTCTGGATGTTATCCAACAGCTACAGCAGTTGCCGGGTGTATCGGTCAATATTTACAATGATGGCTCTACCGACCCGCGTGGTGTCGACGAACAGCTTATCGTGATCGCCAAAAAGCTATCGGCCAAACTTTGTACGACCGACTATAATCTAAACAAGGTTGCCCGTACCGAATCCATCACCGTAGTTAACGTCAATGAGTTAGCTCATGCGCTCAGACCGATGCATCTACCGGGAGAAACCATACAGGTGCATATCGTTGCACCCGGTCAAAACCGGGATCAGGGGGTAGGTTATCTTGACGATGGATCGATGGTCGTGGTAGATGGTGGTCGAGCGATGTTGGGCAAAGACGCTACCGTAGAGGCTACCCGCGTATTGCAAACCGAGGCCGGCCGGATGGTGTTTGCCAGAATCGTCAAACGAAATACCGCTCCAAAATCAATTTCTACAACCGCGACCAAGCAATCGCGTCATCAGCGAGCGCAGTCAAAAGAAGACACGGTTATTGATCTAGCCAATCGTTAGTTAAACGATCGGGTGTTAGAGCCTACGTACAGGGCTGTGTCGGTGGCAGTTACGACGATATCAACCTTATTTTTGCCGTCATAGGCTATGGTGTATTCGCCGCTTTCGCTAGCGGCAACTGAGCCGATGTCTTGGCCGTTGACGGAGAACTGTAGTGTTTGCAAGAGGTGAGTACCCTTGGATACCGATACGGAAATCTTTTTACCGGCGTAGTTTATTGTCCCGACGACGGGTGGAATATCGTCGCACTTGTGAATATCGTCGCTAGCACTGGCGTCATAACCGGCTGGAGCTAAATAGGTTGGTTTTTTGGTGATCGGATCGATGAATTTTTGGACATCAAGTGTTTCTTTGGCAGATTCAGGCGTGCATTCGGTGGCTTTTTTCTTGGAGACCTTGTCGAACGTCATTTTTTCGTTGCCGCCGCTTTGCGACTTGTTGTACCAAGACGGAAATAGATCGCTGCGACCGCTGACGCTTAACCGCTGCAAGCCGGCTGGTTGAGCAAACCAATCACCCGGTTTCCAGCTGCCCTCAGCAGCAAACACATCTTTGTGTACCGGCTCCATAATTTTGTTGACAGTTGGTCCGATTCGACTGCTCAGCGCATCGCTCATCGGGCGCGTGTCGTGGTTGCCGACCCAGACACTTAGAGCGACTTTAGAGCTAACACTGTTCATCCACAAGTCTTTAGAATAACGTCCGGCATTGCTCGTACCGGTTTTGGTGAACGTCCGGACACCGGGAACATTGAGGCCGCTGGCGCCGCGGCCAAATGACGGAGCGCGAGCGTTATCGTCACTCAAAATATCTGCCAACATATAAGCAATTTGCGGGTCAACGACTTGTTTGCTCTCGTCTTTCCATTTTTTGATTGTTTGACCTTCAGCGTTTTTTACTTCTAATATGGTGGCAACAGGCTTGTATGATCCCATGCGGGCTATAGTGGCAAAAGCATTGGCGTGTTCGATTTGTTTGAGTCCGCAACCGCCAATGGCAGCGGCTAGTCCGACTTCTTTGTCGGCGCCGTCAGTACAATATGATTTGTCGCCCAGATCACGAATAGTGTTGAGAGTCAGTTCTCGACCGGCGATATACATGGCTTTGATGGCCGGTATATTACGAGATTCGGCCAGCCCGGAGCGAATTGGAATAGCACCGCGGAATTTATTGTCAAAGTTTTGGACCGATTTGCCATCTCCGGTGGTGTAAATACTCTGCGGTAGCGGTTCATCTGCCAAGATAGAGCCGGCACCATAATTTATGTCCGGCCGTTGTTTAAACAAGGCGGCATAGACGAGCGGTTTGATGCTGGAGCCGGGTTGAATAAAGGCGATTGAAGAGTTGACTGATCCATAGCCTGGAAAGTTGTAATCACGTGAGCCGCGCATAGCTAACACCTGGCCAGTTTGTACGTCTACCATGGTAGCGGCGCCGTTGTCAAAATTAGCCGCACGAGGCACGTAGCTATTAAACAAATCAACCATCGCTTGGTCGACTATTTGCTGAGCCCGCCAATCAAGTGTGGTTTTGACGGTTAGCCCACCAGCGCCAACCGTGGCTTGTCCGAGATCGCTTTCGAGTTGAGCTTTGACCATCTGTACAAAATGCGGCGCCTTGATGTCTTTGAACTGATCAGTTTCGGGTTTAATACTATCCAGTATCGGGACTTTTTTGGCTTCATCAGCTTCTTTTTTGGATATAAAGCCTTGTTCTACCATGTAGTCAATCGTGGTATGCTGGCGAGCTAAGAGGCTTTTTTTGGCATCGGGATCAACTAATACATGGTAAGGATCAAACCGTCCGGGCTGTTGCGGAATAGCCGCCAAAAAAGTAGCTTCGGCCAGTGTCAGGTCTTTGGCATCCTTATCGAAATAGGTGCGCGCAGCCGATTGCACGCCGTTGCGCCGCCCGCCATAAGATGATTCGTTTAGGTACATGGTCAGAATCTGGTCTTTGTTGTACGAACGCTCAACTTCGATTGCCAGAATCGTCTCTTTGATCTTGCGCGGCACGCCGCCAAAACTGCGATCGGCAGATTCGTCGCGGAAAAACACTTGCTTGACGAGCTGCTGAGTCAGGGTTGAGGCACCCTGTGTATCACCGCCGCGTAAATTGTTCCAGGTTGCCCGTAAGATGCCGGTTGCACTAAATCCGCCGTGTTTATAAAAATCCTTATCCTCTATCGCAATCGTTGCTTGTTTCATTCGCTCCGAGATATCTTCAGACTTGACGACTAATTTGTAATCGCCAAACCCTTTGTCCTCCCATAGTAGTACGTTGTTGCGATCATAGTAGCGGGTAACGGTAGTTTGGACACGATTAGCCAGCTCGGTTGGTCGGATGGCGGCAATTTCTTGACGATAGTAAGCAAACAGACCGGCTACCAACAAAAAGATAAGCAACGTGCCGACACCGGCGATCTTGAGCGCCATAATACCGCCCTCACGACTAAACCAATACGCCCAGAAGCGTTTGGGGTGCAGACGATACATAATGCGCTTAACCGGATGTTTGGGCAAAGTCGCGAGGTACTCGGCCTTGCGGCGCATACGAGCATCTTTACTCGCTTTGCGGCGGTTGTTTAGATTTGAATACACACGTAATGCTTTGCTCGAACGTTTCGCTTTGGCCACGACTCACCACTCCTTCATATATGCTATTGCCATTATAACGCAGGCCGAGGCAAAATGCGTAAATAAAATCGATGTTTCTTGGCGGTCACTCGGGTAACTGATATTGCATGATACCCGTATCATACGGCATACTGTCGTTATGACACTATCAGAAGAACTTACCTGGCGAGGCTTTGTCAATCAGACGACTCTCGGTGATATTAGCGACATCAATCAGCCGCGAACGTTTTATCTCGGCGTCGATCCAAGCGCCCGTAGCATGCATATCGGTAATTTGGCGCAGGTCATGTTGGTCAAGCATTTGATACGACATGGTCATAAAGCAATTGTGCTGGTTGGTGGCGCGACCGGTATGATCGGTGACCCAAAAGACGACGCCGAGCGCGAGCTAAAGTCGCTTGAGGAAATCACCATAAATAAAGCCGGAATTGCTAAGCAATACCGCAAATTGCTTGAGGGTGAACCTTTTGAGCTGGTTGACAATTATGATTGGTTTAAAGGTATTGGCTACCTCGATTTTTTGCGCGAGGTCGGCAAAAATTTTTCGATGACACAGCTTCTCGACCGCGAGTTTATCAAGGCCCGGATCGGCGATGACGGCGCGGGTATTAGTTATGCCGAGTTTAGCTACTCATTAATTCAGGGTTACGATTTTTTGCACCTTTACCGCACAAAAGGCGTTAGTCTGCAAACCGGCGGATCAGACCAGTGGGGCAATATGCTTTCCGGTGCTCAGTTGATACGCAAGCTGGAGGGAGCCGATGCTCATGTTTGGACAGTGCCTTTGATTTTAGACGGCTCCGGTCGCAAATTTGGTAAGAGTGAGGGCAACGCCGTTTGGCTTGATGGCGAGCTGACCAGCCCATACAAATATTATCAGTTCTGGCTGAATGTCGATGATGAGGGTGTCGGTCGTTATCTCAAGATATTTACCATGATCTCACCTGATGAGTATGATTTGCTGATGAAAGAGTTTGCCGACAATCCTGCTCAGCGTTCGGCTCACAAATACTTAGCATTTGAAGCCACCAAGCTAGTGCACGGGGAAGCCGCCGCCGATCAGGCGCGCAATGTCACCAGTACATTATTTGGCGGGACGCCGGTTTCTGAGTTGCTCGACGAAGACATCGACATGCTGAGCCGGGAAATCCCGACGACAACAGCTGGTAACGTGGTTGACGCATTGGTTATGAGCGGCTTGGCTGCCAGCAACGGCGAAGCCCGCCGTTTGGTTGCAGGCGGCGCCATCAGTGTCAATGGCGAGAAAGTTACCTCACTTGATAGCTTGCTATCGACGCCGAGTCTTATCAAAAAAGGTAAAAACAGCTTTGTGCTTATAAAATAAATTTGCCAAATAGTACGGCTACCTATACAGTATAAAAATCATGACATCTTTTGAAGTAATTGGCGATTCTAAAGAACCTGAGCCTGATCCTGATCCGGCAAGTCTACGGTTTCAGGAAACCTGTCATTATTTACTTCGAGCCACCGAGGCCAGTCCAGCCGTCACCGGTCCGCATGAACGCGCTTTTAATGTAATATTTAATAAATCGCCGCTTGATTTGGCAACGGCTTTGCGTCAAGCTGGCGCCAAGCAAATCGCTCGCCAGTTAAAACAACACGTCCTCAGCAGTCCAGCCGACGACTGGACACCGTATTCAAGTATAGATGTTATGATCGGCAGCGATGCGGTCGGCCTAAATGTAAATGATCGCTATGTGTACGCAGTCTATAACGATGACGGTCAGATTTACCGTACTAACTGGGATGAATCAGACGGCGAGGCTTCAATACTTACCAGGCGTCAAGCTCGCAAAACCTGCAAGGAATTGGAGAGGGTTGTCGTGGAGTTACACGAGCATTCGAGCGCAATTCAGTCGCTGCACGCTGCATATACGCAGTCGCAATCTGGCGGTACAATAGAAACATGCAATCAATCGACAGCATCAAGGGAGTCGGCGACAAAACCGCCCAGGCGTTTCGGTCGGCGGGTCTTGGCACTGTTTCGGAGCTGATTCAGTTTTTACCTCGTACTTATGAGGATTACACCGTCGTTACTTCTATCAGTGATCTCTCTCCGGGGAATGTTGTCGTACGGGGCCGGTTGAGCAACATTTCAGCTCGTTATGTACGCCGAGGTCTCCATGTGACACAGGCGGTACTTAGCGATGCATCAGGCAAAGTACCCATAACGTGGTTTAACCAGCCCTATCGAGCGGCTCATATCAAAAAGGGCGGCGACTGGATGGTGGCAGGTGAGTTTAGCTTATCGCAGCGGCGTTACCAAATAATGAATCCAAGTGTCCGGCACTCAGATGAGATAATTGAATCGGGCGCTGCTATCGTACCGATCTACCGGCAGATCGCTGGACTCAAATCTACGGTCATCGCTCGAGTAATTGAGGAGTTGCGGCCCAAGATCACTATGCTGCCGGAATTACTGCCTGTAAAGCTGGTGAGTCATATGGGACTGCCGACTTATGCTGATGCTATGCTGATGCTGCATTTTCCGGAGTCCCGACAAGATATTGAGCAAGGCAAAGCCCGGATTGCATTTCAGGAAATGCTGGAGCTGCTTTACGCCGCCAAGCTAAATAAAGACGAAAATAATAAGCTCCAAAGCTGGCATATTCCGTTTGACGTGACGGCTACAAAAAAGTTTGTTAGTGAGCTGCCGTTTCAGCTTACCGCCGACCAACGACGAGCGGCGTGGGATATTATCCGTAATTTTGAATCCGGTCATCCGATGAATCGATTGCTTCAAGGCGATGTCGGCTCAGGTAAGACGATTGTGGCGGGATTGGCGGCTTTTGCTGCGGCGCGACAAGGTTATCAAACCGCTTTTCTGGCTCCGACGGAGCTGCTGGCGCGACAGCACGCTGAGACATTGAGCCGGTTGCTTGAGCCGCATAATTGTACTGTCGGTCTGCTGGTCGGTTCGCTCAAAAAATCAGCCAAAGACCAGCTCAAAGCTCGTATTGCCGATGGCAGCGTGGCAGTAACCGTCGGCACGCATGCGCTGATCCAGGAGTCGGTTAATTTTCATCGACTGGGTTTTGTGGTAATCGATGAACAGCATCGGTTTGGTGTGGCGCAACGTCAGAAACTCCTTGGCAAAGGACATAAACTACCTCATTTACTAGCCATGACGGCGACACCGATTCCGCGCAGTCTACAGTTGACGATGTACGGTGATCTCGATGTCTCGATATTGCGCGAAAAACCGGCCGGCCGCAAACCGATCATCACCAAGATTGTTTCGCCGGTGTCTGCCAAGACATTGTTTAGCGAGGTTGACAAGGAGATCGAGAACGGTCGCCAAGTTTATGTCGTTTGTCCACTGATCGAGGACACGGTGTCCAATTCTGCCGCACATTCTTCTGCCAGAGCAAGGAAAACTGAAAAAAACAGTTTTCCTATTGCACAAAGCAAACTCTCTGGCAAAGAACCTACGGCAGAATTGGCTGGCGAGCCACCAAAGCTTGTAGCTGTTGACTCTGAACTGGCGAGCGTCACTGCCGAGTATGAGCGACTGCAAAAAACTGCTTCTCGGCACCGCCGTATCGGGCTACTACATGGCAAACTGAAAGCCGACGACAAAGACCGAGTTATGCGTCAGTTTGCGGCGCATGAGCTCGATATTCTCGTCAGTACGACGGTGGTTGAAGTCGGTGTCGATGTGCCAAATGCGACGGTGATGATTATCGAGGGGGCCGAGCGGTTTGGTCTGGCGCAGCTGCATCAACTGCGAGGCCGTGTAGGCAGAAGCGATTATCAAAGCTACTGCTATCTGGTGCCGACCGAAAGCCGACAAGTAACCAATGCTCGGCTCAAAGAACTCGAGCAAAGTAATGACGGATTTTACTTGGCTGAGCGTGATCTTGAGCTGCGGGGACCGGGTGAGATATACGGTCACGCCCAGCATGGTGAGCTCAATTTACAAATAGCTAGGATTACCGACATGCAGCTGGTAAGACGAGTTAGGCAGGCGATTGACTGGGCGCATGATCACCAGGTTAATCTGTTACAATATGATGGGATGCGCGAGCGAGTTGATCGATATCGACGCTTGACGACGTTAAATTAGAGGACAAAGATTGAATTATATAAAATATGGAATATAGCGGGCATACGGTGACAATCGGGGCTTTGCTACATTCTATAGACTAAATTTCCAGCTTTTAAACAGTATGTATTCAGGAACAACTATTCGCAATAAATCAGGCCGCGTCATGGGGGCGCATCAGAAGATTGATCGGGTGGCTCGCAAGCGGCTAGACGAGCTATTGCCGCGTCGTCACAACTTCCCAAATATCCAAGCAATTTTACATTTTGAGGGCGTAAACGGTCCAGACGGCATCAAGCGCAAGAGTCCGTCGCGTGACGAGCCCTGGCATTATATTGATCCCACCGACGAAAACGATACGGCGCTTTTTGACCTGATTACCGATCATATCACCAATCTAACTACTGCACTAAACGAAAAAAATGACAGTCGAGCAGCGTTTGAGGCGGCATGGTTGGCGCATGCGATTGTCGATGGCCTGACGCCGGCGCATCATTATCCGCTTAGCGACAAGATCGAAGAGTTGTGGGGTCACCCCAAAGAAGAGCGTACTTCGGTAAAATCCAAAAATATTATCCCTGGCGACACACGACGCGAGCAGGTCTCAAAAAATTGGGAATATTGGGGAGCCAAAGGTGTATTTACCACTCATTTGTTGTTTGAATTTGGAGTCTCAAGCACGATCACACCGCTTCGCTTCAAGGGTCTGCTGCCAAACAACAATCAGCTCGTCAGGCTCAAAAAGCAAGGTCCGTTGCCGCTGCTTAAAGAAGCTATCTGGAAAGTTTATGAACTGGATATGTATAACGAATTTCATAAAAGCGGTTGGACGCGACATTTAGCTCGCCAGACTCGGACTAAACTGGCGCCGATTATTATCAATTCGGTTATATTGGCGTGGTACTACGCTTACCGGCAAGCCGAGCAAAAGAGGTCGTGATTTTATGAGCCTGCGCATCATTGCCGGACAGTTCGGCGGACGAGCGATTGCAACGAGTGATAGCTTCAAGACCCATCCGATGGGCGATCGTATACGCAGCTCGCTGTTTAATATCCTCGGTGACATCTCAGGGTTGGAGGTACTCGATGCCTTTGCCGGGTCGGGCAGTCTCGGTCTCGAGGCACTGAGTCGGGGCGCTGCCTCGGCCGTGTTTGTCGAGCGGGATAGACACGCGCAGCGGGTGATCGAGCAAAACATTTGCGACCTCGGTGTAAAAAATACTACGAAACTTATTCGGGCGAGCGTAGCGCAGTGGAGCGAGACCCAGCCGGATAGTCGCTTCGACCTCATATTTGCCGATCCGCCATACAACGATTTGCAGTTATCCACAGTATTTCGACTCAAAAACCATTTAAAACCTAAAGGGCTTATGATATTATCATATCCAGGTAGGGAGTCTGTGCCGACCGTTAATGGAGTTGTTGTGGTGGACAATCGTAGTTACGGAGACGCGGCACTGGCTTTCTACCGCCTAGACGCCTAGCGTCTATTTTTACTATAATTAGTTTCTGCACCTAAATAATTTATGCGCGAGTGGTGAAATTGGTATACACGTATGCCTTAGGAGCATATGCCTTCGGGCGTGGAGGTTCAAGTCCTCTCTCGCGCACCAAGATAGAGATCCGACCTAGAGTCGGGTTTTTATATTGGTATGTGGATCTATTTCGTTTTTATATTGGTATGTGGATCTATTTCGCTTTCGTCCTTTGAGGACTCATCAGCATAACTACTTTAGCTATGGAGCGAACATGACAAGCAGACTTGAGAGCGTGACAGAGGTTCGCATGGCGCAGTAGTACGCCAGCCCGAGTTACCTCTCTTCGATCGTCACCGTCCCGGTTGACGACCAGATCTGTACTCGCTTGTATGAGCCGTCCTCTTGCGGCATGTCGAAGATGATTCGCGACTCGTTGGCATCGACGTCAAAACTGCCTTCGTACTGGGCGATCCGATCGCCCTGCATGTCGTAAACGGTGACCACTCGCGTGAGGCCACCGCCAGTCTCCGACTGCCAGGTCTTCTGTGCGCGAGCTCCCCCCTCAGTCTGATACAACCAGAATGATGAGCCGAAGCCCATAGCTAGGCCGATCACGAGGGTGGTTATGCCACCGGTCAAAAACAGCGACCGGTCGAACTTGTCGCGCTTCTTGATGGTCGCAAGGAGGTAGACTCCTGTCGCTGCGACGATGGCACCGACGATGATGCAAAACCATGCAAAGATCATTTCTATCTCTCTCCTCATCCGGGCGCCACTCGCCCAACCTGATAGTTAGCTGTGACTCCCTGGAGGAGCACAAGATGAGATGGTAACTTTGTATTTATACAAAGTTACCATCTCATCTTGTGTAGTCTGCTTGTCAATAAACTCTCTTGGAGATAGCCTCACAAAAGATAATACCATGATAGCATAAAAAGTGTAAAAAGTCAATATTATAGCGAATAAAACAAGCTGAATTTCAGTGAAGACTAGTAGACTTGCTACACTGTTACCTATGGATGATAAACGAAACCTAATAGACGAGTTCAAGGGTAAGTCTCACGAGGAGATACGTGATGCGCTGGATCAAAACGGCGTAGACCTCGAGATAGCCTGTGAAAATACTCTGCGGGATTTCAATATGGGGTCGATTGTGCGTACGGCCAATGCATTCGGTGTGCGCCGCGTGCATATCGTCGGGCGGCGGCAGTGGAACAAGCGCGGCGCGATGGCGACAAACAAGTATCTGCACGTCTTTCATCACCCGAAGATCGAGGATTTTGTGGCCGACATGAAATCACATGGTGTACATATAGTTGCGATAGAAAATAATCGTGAGAGCGAGTCATTGCTGCATACTGTGCTGCCCAAGAGTGTCTGTCTGGTCTTTGGCCAAGAAGGACCAGGACTCTCGGATGAATTTCTGGCAGTTGCCGAAAAAGTTCTCCATATCGACCAGTACGGCAGCACCCGCAGTATGAATGTCGGTCATGCTGCCGCCATCGCCATGTACGAATGGTCTCGTCAACACAGCACATAATGAGCCAAATAATTAATTGATAACGTTATTTTTATGCTTGCAAATTGACTGGTTTTATGTTATATTTTGTGATAATGACAGGATTATCACCACAACCGTACAAAGGCTCCCGTGATTATTACCCGGAGGATATGCGGGTGCGGAGCTATATTTTTTCGACATGGCGACGTGTTGTCGAGAGTTTTGGTTATGAAGCTTATGACGCGCCGCTGCTCGAGCCGCTTGAAGTCTACGCGGCCAAGACCGGTCAAGAAATCGTCAATGAACAAACCTACCAGTTTGTCGATCGCGGTGGCCGTAATATCGCTATTCGACCGGAGATGACGCCGAGTGTTAGCCGAATGGTAGCGGCCCGCCGTCAAGAACTCGGCTACCCGATCCGTTGGTATAACATCGGTCAATTTATGCGTTATGAGCGTCCGCAGCGCGGTCGTGAACGTGAGTTTTGGCAACTCAATTCCGATATCTTTGGTGTCGAGGGCATCAGTGCAGATGCCGAGATTATCACCATGGCCGATCGTATCATGAAAGCATTTGGGGCCGACAAAAAGACGTATACGATTCGTGTCAACAATCGCCGCATGATTAATCTGATGATGAGTGAGTATTTGGGTCTCGATATCGTCCAGTCGCAGATGATGATAAAGCTTCTTGATCGCAAGGACAAACTGGCGCGCGAAGAGTTTGATATTCAGGCCAAGGATATTTTTGGCAACGAACAGCATTATGAGGGCATGAATAAAATCAACAAGCTGCTTGAAGCCACCAGTATGGCCGGACTTCCCAAGGAGCTGCTCGACAGTGAGGTGGTGCGAGAAATTCAGGAGTTGTTTACTCTGCTGCATGAAGCCGGTGTCGATAGTGCGGCGTTTGATATCGGTCTGATGCGCGGCTTTGATTATTACACCGGTATGGTGTTTGAAGTCTTCGACAATCATCCGGAAAACAATCGCGCGATGTTTGGCGGTGGCCGCTATGACGGTTTGGTTGGGCTGTTTGGTGCCGAGCCGGTGCCGACGGTTGGCTTTGCGCCGGGACTTACTATGACGCAACTATTTCTGGAATCGCACGACTTGCTGCCGTCATTTGTCTCTACAACCGACATCTATATGGTTGTACTTGGCGATGTTCAGAAATCGGCTCGACGCTTGGCTGACGAGCTACGCAGTGAGGGTGTGCGTGTAGCGGTCGATACGACCGGTCGCAAACTAGATAAGCAGATAAAAACCGCCGTCAAACAAAAAATAAACTACCTGTTGTTTGTCGGTGAAAAAGAAATCAGCGAGGGCGTTTATCGCCTCAAGGACGTTACGCTCGAAGCCGAGCAGGAGTTGAGTCTGGAGCGAATTATCACTACGGTCAAGGATCGACGTAGACAGCAAAAACAAGCTCGAAAACCCAGCGAAGATGATGATTTAGGTTTGTAGAACAATTCTACTTGCCAGATGAGTGACGCTTATGGCATTATGGTATGAGTATGCTGCAAAAAGCTTCACCGGAATTGATCGATATGCGTCTCAAACTGCCGGACTTGTCGTCAAACAACCCCGAGGGGGTTGTTTTTTTAGGTGGCCGTGCGGTTTTGGCCGCATGCGTAGAGTGCCTGACGGCTCGGCTTGAGCGCAGTCGCACCGGCGACAAGCAGTGCGCGGCCGAGATATCCTACGGACACCAGACAAATCCGCATGTTACGACTGGACTGTTGATGGGCCAGAGAGTTTGCCGGACTGCCCTTGGCAAAGCCGAACCAATGCCGGTTCACGGCATACGTAGATAACGCCTATGGTCGCAACACTTGATTATATCTGATAAAATAGGTCGTTATGAAACATACTGTCAAAAAAATATCCGACACGACGGTTTCCGTAGCAGTTGTCGTCGATAAAGAAACGATCAAACAAGCTAAAACTCTAGCCATTAAAGAGCTGGGCAAAAAAGTTAAAGTTCAGGGATTTCGTGCCGGTAAAGTGCCGGCTGCCGTCGTTGAAAAAAATCTTGATCCAAATACTCTAGCCAACGAAACGGTTGAATACGCTGTCAATCGCGCACTCAATTTGGTTGTGGGCGAGTCTGAGCTGCGCGTGCTTGATCAGCCAAAAATCGAACTTAAAAAATTCGTACCCTATGACACACTTGAGTTTACAGCTGATATGACGGTGCTGCCAGAAATCAAACTCGGTAATTATAAAAAACTGAAATCCACCAAGCAGACTGTCAAAGTTGACAAAACTGAGATAGATGAAGTTATCGAGCGGATGCGGCGAGGCTTGGCCGAAAAATCCAAAGTCCAGCGTGCTGCCAAAGTCGGTGATGAAGTGACGATTGATTTTATTGGTAAGGACTCCAAGGGTGCGCCGATTGAGGGGGCGGCCGGCAATGATTATCCGTTGTTGCTCGGTAGCAAGACGTTTATTCCTGGGTTTGAAGAAAAAGTCGTCGGGCACAAAGCCGGTGAAACATTTGATATTACCGTGGTGTTTCCAAAAGATTATCACGCTGAGCATCTCAAGAGCGCCAAGGTTACATTTACAGTTACGATCAAGCAGCTGATGGAAGTGACGCTGCCGGCGGTTGACGATGCGTTTGCCAAAAAAGCCGGTCCTTTTGATACTGCCAAAGCGCTGCGTGACGATATTCAAAAAGAGCTTACCGCCCAAAAACAGCGCCAAGCGATGGAGCAACAAAAAGATGAGTTGTTGGGTAAACTGATTGAAGCGAGCGACGTACCGGTGCCGGAAGTGCTGATCACCGATCAACTTGACGGTCTGGAGCGGGATATGATCCAAAGTCTGATATATCGTGGTCAATCAATCGAGGATTATCTAAAAGCCAATGGTCTAAAAGATAAGGATGAATGGCGCGCCAAAGAGCTGCGTCCGATTGCTGAGCGCCGTGTCAAAGCCGGTCTTGTAATTGCTGAGCTAAGCAAAGCCGAAAATATCATCATCGACAAAGACGAGCTTGAGGCCGAACTTGATCGCCGCAAAGCCGAAGCACCTAAAATGGCTGACCAGCTAGATACGCCCGAAGCTCGCCGCGATCTGGCTAATCATGTAATCACCGAGAAAACAATCGATCGCTTAGTTGCATTAAACTCGTAAGTATTCTATAATATGTAACTGCTCCGTGCGCAGAATGGAGTGATGTAATGTCTGAGTTCTTTAAGAGACAAATTGAATGGGCGGCGCTTATACTGGCAGCTGTTCTCATCACCCTGGTTGGGTGGTGGCACTACGTATTAGGTTTTTTGGGGGTGGTAGCAATCGTTGCCATCATCTTGGCGGCTAGCTATAACTCGAACGAGCTGCGACGGCGAACCAACAACAACCAACCTCGAAAATTTCGGTGATCTTCAGCGCACGGAGCATCACCCATGGCATACCTTCTAGCACTCTACTTGCATGAGTGCTAGTTTTTGTTTATACTGAGGAGTATGAACAGGGTAAATAACTATCTCGTGCCAACCGTCGTCGAGAAATCGCATGACGGTGAGCGCGCCTATGATATCTATAGCAAGCTGCTCAAAGAGCGCATTGTATTCCTCGGCGAGGAGGTCAATGAGCATACCGCCAACATCATCGTAGCCCAGCTGCTGCACCTGGCTTATGAGGACCCTAAGGCTGACATCAAACTATATATCAATAGCCCGGGCGGCAGTGTTAGTGACGGGCTGGCGATTTATGACACGATGAATTTCATCAAACCCGACGTCGCCACCTATGGTATTGGGTTGCAGGCGAGTATGGGAGCCTTTTTGCTCAGCAGTGGCGCTAAAGGCAAGCGCTACTTGCTGCCGCATGCCCGGGTGATGATTCACCAGCCGAGCAGCGGCACACAGGGTCGGGTGACGGATCAGGAGATCAGTCTGCGCGAAGCCATCCGGCTCAAGGAGCTGCTGGCGGAGATTACCGCCAAAAACACTGGGCAAAAGCTTGCCAAGGTTCGTACCGACATGGAGCGAGACTATTGGATGAATGCTCGCGAAGCCGTCGAGTACGGTATTGCCGACAAGGTGGTGATACGGTAAATATTGACATAAATTAGTACAAGTGATATAATAATATGGTGAGGCCTGTTTATTATGGCAATCATGTGACTCCTGAATTGATCACCAGACATCGCAATCACAAACGCCTACTTGGGTGGACGTGCGCCAGCTTGGCGCTAAGCCTTACTCTAAACGGCTCGGCGCAACGACTTGACGATAGGTTGGACTCTTAGTTTGGAACAACCCCTACGGAAATAAGTTGTGACCAAGTCAACACTATAAAAATTGTTGATGAATATAACCGTCAGGCCGTGCTGGTGCGGCCGGATTGCGCGCCCGATGTCAGAGCGAGCGAGTCTGGGGCCAAAGTGCTTGATGTGGTTTGGACCAAAAACGATATCGCCGTCAGTCAAATAGCCGTCGGCACAGTTCTCGAAGCCGCTTGTCGTGAACCCTGAGCCAGGCTATCGGAGAAATTTGCTGACCCGAACAACGAGTGGGTACGGTTGGTTGACCGCTCCAGGAAAGCTCCGCCTGACAACATGCCACTAATAGACATTGCGACGCCGCGGCATAATCAGTATATAAATATTCGCGACGTGATTTGCGAACAGGCGCTGCCGATGTGCGACAATTTGGTCTAGATAGTGTTGACAGTCTTCTAATCGACGACTATACTTATAAATAATGAAAGTTGAATAAACTCGGGTTGCTATACACGCACGCTTTTGGCGGGCGTTTTTGCGTGTTTACCTTGAGGTTAGTAGAAACTTCGGCGCCAGTGACAGGGCTTCCCTGTAAGTAAACCACTATCAATATAACGTGCGAGGAGACTAGCTTCATGGCCAAAGCAACACCGGCTGCCAAAAAACGCGTCTTGTTTACCGACGAAGACAGCGCATTACAGCTGCCAAATCTGATTACTCATCAGATCGACTCATGGAAAGAGTTTGTTGAGACGGGTCTGGGAGAGATTTTTGCCGAGATCAACCCGATCAGCGACTATACAGAACAAAAACTGGAACTACGCTTCAAAGATTATCACTTTGAAGAGCCAAAGATCAGCGAAGCCGAAGCTCGCTATGACAACATCAGCTACGAAGCGCCGCTCAAAGCCACTGTTGAGTTGACCAACAAGATTACCGGCGAAGTCAAAGAGTCGGAAATTTACCTCGGTGATTATCCGTGGATGACTGATCGCGGTACATTTGTGATAAATGGCGTCGAGCGTGTCGTTGTCTCGCAGTTGATTCGTAGCGCTGGTGTGTTTTTTGCCGCCGATAGCCATGGCGGCCGTAATTATTATGGGGCCAAGCTGATTCCGGGCCGTGGCGCCTGGCTAGAGTTTGAAACCGCTACCGGCGGTGCCATATATGTCAAGATTGATCGCCGCCGCAAGATTGCCGTAACCACATTGCTCCGAGCGCTGGGTTACGCTACAAATTCTGCTATCAAAGAATTGTTCAAAGACGTCGATACCGGTGAAACCAAATACATCGACGCTACTCTCGAAAAAGACCCGAGCAAAGGTACAAATGAAGCCTTGATCGAGGTGTACCGCAAATTGCGACCGGGTGATCTTGCCACAGTTGACAATGCGCGCGGTATGGTGGAGCGGATGTTCTTTGACTTCAAGCGATTTGATTTTAGCCGTGTCGGCCGTTACAAGATTAATCAGCGCCTCGGTATGGATGTCGCCAATACCACCGAGAATCGTGTCATGCGTCTTGAGGATCTCATCGCTATCATTAGCGAGATTATTCGACTCAACAACACCCAGGAACCGGCTGACGATATCGATGCTCTCAGTAATCGTCGCGTCAAACTGGTCGGCGAACTGGTTGCCCGACAATTTCGTATCGGTATGCTACGCATGGATCGAAATGCCAAAGATCGTATGTCGGTCAGCGACATCGAAACCGTGACACCAGCCCAGCTGATCAATGCTCGTCCGGTGGTAGCGGCAGTTCGCGAGTTTTTCGCCAGCTCGCAGCTTAGTCAGTTTATGGATCAGACAAATCCGCTCAGCGAGTTGTCGCACAAACGTCGTCTGAGCTCGATGGGTCCGGGTGGTTTGAGCCGTGAGCGTGCCGGCCTGGAAGTTCGTGATGCTCATCAGACGCATTATGGTCGTTTGTGTACGGTTGAAACGCCGGAGGGTGCCAACATAGGCTTGGTGCTCAATCTAGCCAGCTACGCTCGTATCAATGAATACGGCTTTATCGAAGCGCCATATCGCAAAGTTACCAACGGTAAAGTGTCGGATGAAGTCGTCTATCTCAATGCCGCCGAAGAGGCTAACGAAATTATCGCTGAGGCCAGCACTCATCTGGAGAACGGTAAAATTGAGGGTCGGGTCAGCGCCCGTATTCGTCTAGAACCAGGCGAAGTAGAAGCCAGCGAAGTCACTTACATGGATGCTGCGCGTAAGCAAATTATCGGTACAACCGCCGCACTAGTGCCATTTATCGAGAAAAACCGTATCGACCGTAGCCTTACTGGTTCGAACATGCAGCGCCAGGCGGTGCCGCTGATTCGTACGCAGGCCCCAACGGTCGGTACCGGTATTGAAGCTGATATTGCTCGCAACACCTCGCAGCTGATTGTGGCCGAAAGCAGCGGAGAAGTTGTCCGTGCCGATGGAGATGAAGTGCACGTTTCGTATGGTCCGAAAGACGTTCGCGTTTACAAGCCGGTTCATTTTGAACAAAGCAACGACGATCGTTCTATCAACCAACACGTTATGGTGTCGCGCGGCGACAAAGTCAAAAAAGGTGACATTCTGATAGAGGGCGCCAGTATCGCCGATGGAGAGCTAGCGCTTGGTCGTGATCTGACCGTGGCATTTATGCCTTGGAATGGTTACAACATGGATGACTCGATTATCCTGAGCCGCCGTATTGTCCAGGATGATGATCTGACAAGCATTAATATTCAGGACTTCATGGTTGAAGTTCGTGAAACCAAGCTGGGTCCAGAAATTGTTACCCGTGATATTCCAAATGTTTCCGAGGAGTCGCTGCGTCATCTCGATGAGGACGGTATTGTGCGGGTTGGTGCCGAAGTAAGTGCCGGAGATGTACTGGTGGGTAAGATTACCCCCAAAGGTGAGCAAGAGCTAAGCTCTGAAGAGCGTTTGCTCCGCGCTATTTTTGGTGAAAAAGCCAAAGACGTCCGCGATACCTCTCAGCGTATGAGCAACGGTAAACAAGGTAAGGTTGTCGGTGTCAAAATCTTTAGTCGTGAGAATGGTCACGAGCTGAAAGCCGGTGTACTGATGCAAATCCAGATTTATGTCGCACAACTGCGCAAAATTGCAGTCGGTGACAAGCTGGCCGGACGACATGGCAACAAAGGCGTTGTCGCGCGGATTTTGCCGATTGAAGATATGCCGTTTATGGAAGACGGAACACCGGTTGATGTTATCTTGAACCCACTTGGTGTGCCGAGTCGTATGAACCTCGGTCAGTTATTTGAAACGCACCTTGGAATGGCTGCCAAAGCCTTGGGCTACCGTGTATCAACGCCGCCGTTTAACGGTGTACCAAATGAAGTTATCGAGCGTGAGCTGACCAAAGCCGGTCTGCCAAGCGACGGTAAAGTTCAGTTATTTGATGGCCGTACCGGTGACGCTTTCCAGGAAAAAACAACCGTCGGTGTCATGTACATGATTAAGCTGCATCACATGATTGCCGATAAGATTCATGCTCGCTCAATCGGACCATACACCATGGTGACGCAACAGCCACTCGGCGGTAAGGCACAAAACGGTGGTCAGCGATTTGGTGAGATGGAGGTGTGGGCGCTTGAGGCGTATGGAGCGGCTACCACGCTTCAGGAAATGCTGACGATCAAGTCTGATGACGTCTACGGTCGTGCCAAAGCCTATGAAAGTATTATCAAGAACGAGCCGATCCTGGGGCCGAAAATTCCCGAATCATTCAACGTTCTTGTTAAGGAGCTGCAGGGCCTCGGGCTGCGCGTTGATCTGATGGAAGACGAAGCGGCAATCGATGCCGAAAACGTCCTGGCTGGCGACACCGATGCTGTCGGAAGCGGCATCGTGCCAAGTGATGATGATATTGCCGATGAAACGGTCGGTGATGAAGCCGATGAATTCGGTGCTATCGAACTCGAAGAAGGTATGAGTATCGAAACTGCGGAAGAATTTGAAATAACCGAAAACGAAAGGGAGGAGGCCTAGTATGGCACGTCCTATGATAAGTACCGGCATCGCTGATTTTGATGCGGTGCGGCTGGCAGTTGCCAGTGCCGACGACATCCTGAAGTGGAGTTATGGCGAGGTTACCAAGCCGGAAACCATCAACTATCGTACGCAAAAACCGGAGCGTGACGGATTGTTTTGTGAGCGGATTTTTGGACCAGTCAAAGATATAAATCCGCATGACGCCAAACTCAAAGGTGTCCGCTCACGCGAGGCCGCCGTGGACAAAAACGGTGAGCTTGTCACTCGCAGTGTGGTTCGTCGTGAACGCATGGGGCATATTCAGTTGGCGGCACCGGTAGCCCATATTTGGTTTATGCGCGGTGCGCCGAGTGCTATGGCACTTCTGAGCGGTGTGCCGGTACGGCAACTCGAAAGAGTCGCCTACTTTGCCAGCTATTTGATCTTGTCTGTCGATGAAGACAAACGCGACGGCATGCTGGCCGATCTTGAGGCTGAGCTCGACGCTGGGCGCGGTGCAATTAAGATACGTTACGAAAAAGCTGCCGAAGACGACGCGGCTGATGTCAAAAAGCTGGCTGCCGAACAGACCAAAGAACTTGAAGAGCTGGAAGCCGGCATTGAATCACGCCGTACACAGCTAGGCAGCCTGGTAAAAGGTGCGCTGATAAATGAAACCGATTATCGCAACCTGCCCGAAGACTACGCCGAGTTGGTACGGGTCGGCATGGGCGGCGAGGCACTGGCGCAACTGCTGGGCGACATCAACCTCAACGAGCTGATTCGTGATCTGACCGATGAAGCCGAGGGCGCCAAAGGTCAGCGCAAAAAGAAAATCATCAAGCGTCTCAAGGTGCTTGAGGGTATGCAGCGTGCTGGTATTCGTCCGGAGAGTATGTGTGTCACGGTACTTCCGGTGATCCCTCCTGATCTTCGCCCAATGGTGCAGCTGACCGGTGGTCGTTTTGCGACCAGTGATCTCAATGATCTCTACCGGCGCGTCATCAACCGCAACAATCGACTCAAAAAACTGATCGATCTCAATGCGCCGGAAGTGATCCGCCGCAACGAAATGCGTATGCTGCAAGAAGCTGTCGATGCCCTGATCGATAACTCCGCCGCTCGCGGCGGCCGAGCTGTTAGCTCAACCGGCGGCCGTCGTCGTCTCAAGAGCTTGAGTGACATGCTCAAAGGCAAGCAAGGCCGTTTTCGCCAAAACCTGCTCGGTAAACGGGTTGACTACTCGGGCCGTTCGGTCATCGTGGCCGGGCCGGAGCTCAAGATCAACCAGTGCGGTCTGCCCAAACAAATGGCGATGGAGCTGTTTAAGCCGTTTGTAGTCAGCTGGCTGCTCGAAAACGAATATGCGCACAACATCCGCTCGGCTACGCGTTTAATTGAGTCAAACGAATCAATTATCTGGGACGCGCTTGACGAAGTGACCAAGGGCAAATATGTCCTGCTCAACCGCGCCCCGAGTTTGCACCGTCTGAGTATCCAGGCGTTTCAACCCAAGCTGATCGAGGGTAAAGCGATCCAATTGCACCCGCTGGTTTGTACCGGTTTTAACGCTGACTTTGACGGCGATCAGATGGCGGTGCATTTACCGCTCAGCAAAGAAGCTCAAGCCGAAGCTCGTGAGCTGATGAGTGCCACCAATAACTTACTCAAACCAGCCGATGGTTCGCCGATTCTCAATATCGCGCAGGATATCGTGCTTGGTTGTTACTACTTGACCTATCCTAAGCCAAGTGTCCAGACCAAGACCGTCAAGTCATTTAGCTCGGTTGCAGAAGCGGTTTTGTCTAAAGACAAGGGCATTATCAAGCTGCAAACCCCGATTCGTTTGTTTGTAAAAGGTGAAATGCGCGAAACCAGTCTTGGCCGTGTATTGTTCAATGAAGTGTTGCCGAGTGATTTTGCTTACGAAAACGGTATCATGACCAAAAAAGCACTCAAAAAAGTGCTCAGCCGAATTTTTGATAAATACGGTCAGGAGCGCACTGCGCAAACGGCCGACGACATCAAAGACCTGGCACTAAGGTATGCTACCGAAGGCGCGGTCTCGACTGGTATGAATGATTACTTCGATGTGCCGGAGATCGACGCCGAGATTATTCCGGCTGGTGACAAGCGTACTGCCCAAATTTCTGACCAATATGAGCAGGGTCTCATCACCGACGAGGAGCGTTACAGCTTGACAGTTGAAACCTGGCGCAATATCGACAAAGAAATCATCAAAGTTCTCAACGAAAAAATTATCCATGAGGACACGTCGATTGCAGTCATGGTCGATAGTGGGGCGCGTGGTGATATCGGTAACGTCAAAATGGCGGCTGCCAACCTGGGTGTGGTTGTCGACGCAACCGGCCGAGAGATCGAGCTGCCGATTCGTCACAGTTTCAAGGATGGCTTGTCACCGCTTGAGGCCTTTGTCTATACCCGAGGCACCCGCAAAGGTCTGATCGATACGGCGCTCAAGACTGCTGACTCTGGCTACCTGACGCGCCGTCTCGTCGATGTATCGCAAGATATCTTTACGGTCGAGGATGAGCGCGATGACGACGAAGGTTTCCGTATTTATCGCAACGAGACCGATATCACCGGCATAGATTTTGGCGATCGTCTGTACGGCCGCTATGCTGCTGAGGATATCAAGGGTCATATCGAACGGGCCGATCTGATTACCCGTGAGATAGCCGATGCGATTCAGGCAGATGACAAAATTGACTCAGTGGCTATCATGAGTATTTTGACTAGCAAAACCCTGCGCGGTGTGCCGCAGCGCAGTTATGGTATCGACATGGCGACCGGCGAGAAAGTTGCCGTTGCTCAGCCGGTCGGCGTCATCGCTGCTCAGTCAGTCGGTGAGCCTGGTACGCAGCTCACGCTACGTACTTTCCATGCCGGTGGTGTGGCCGGTGATGATATCACCCAAGGTCTGCCGCGTGTCGATGAGTTGTTTGAGGCTCGCACACCCAAGGGTGAGGCGTTTATATCGGAAATCGCCGGTTCGGTAAAAGTTTGGGAAGAAGCCGACAAATATATCGTGCAGATTACTCCGACAAAAGGCAAAACAGAGAGTATTAAGCTTGATGGTCAGATTGTCCGAGTTAAGTCCGGTACTGATGTTGTTGCCGGCGATGTTCTCGCTAGTAATGATGACGAGTCATTGCCGATAATCGCGCCATTTGATGGCCGAGTCGAGGTAACCGAGGGCGAATTGATTGTTACTAGCAGCGCCGAGGCACCGGTTAAGTATGAAATTCCATCGCAGCGCCAGCTGACGATTGCCGACGGCGACACTGTCGAGGCCGGAGATAGACTAACCAACGGTTCGATCAACCTGCACCAGCTGATGCGGCTTAAGGGTATCGAAGCTACTCAGCGTTACATGATCAATGAAGTCTTGCGTATTTACGCAGCTCAGGGTCAAAACATCGCTGATAAGCACCTTGAGATCATTGTTCGCCAGATGTTTAGCCGTGTTCAGATAGAAGAGCCGGGTGATAGCTTGTTTGTGACTGGCGACATCATCAGCAAAGCTGCCGTTGTCGAGGAAAACAAACGCCTGACCGACGAGGGCAAGCAGCCGGCGCAGTACACGCAGCTGCTACTTGGTATCACCAAAGTCTCGATTTGGTCAGATAGCTTCTTGTCAGCCGCCAGTTTCCAGGACACGACTCGTGTGCTGATCAACGCCGCCGTGACCGGTCGCGTCGATCGTCTTTACGGTCTCAAAGAAAACGTCATCATCGGTCGCAAGATTCCGGTCGGAACCGGTGCGGTTACCGAAGAGGAAGAGGTGTCTGCTGACAGCGATCAGGCTTATGATGAAGAATTCACAGCACCTCAACCTGAGGTAACTACTACGGCAGAGGAAGCTGAAGAAACAGCGCAAGCCGAAGCCTAAGCAGATAGAGAGGCCACGCTTTCTTAATTGAGCATCTGTTAAGCAAAGCTAAAACACCGCCAGTTAGGCGGTGTTTTAGTGTGCGGTCCTAATTAAATAATCAAAACTATACAATTTCACCTCAGTAAAAGGATGAACCTTTTTCATTCATGAAACGCATATCATACAATGCGAAACCCCGCCCCCATGACGGGAGCGGGGCTCAACCGTGTAGGAACGGGGTCAGTCAGGGGTGGTGGCGCGATAGATCTCGGCTGGGCTCTTGAATCGCCGCATCACAATCATGGTTTGTCCGATGGGAACGTAGTCGAGGACGTACTGGCGGCAAGTAGGCTCGTCACCAACGTCAAGGAGTCGAACCACTTTTCCCGTTTGGTTGTTGATCAAAAAAACGGCGTGCGTGATCATAGCTGACCTCTCTATGAGAATGTGCCTCTGACAGGTTATACTATAAATTATACAAGCAATTTGTCAAGTATAAACAATAGACACGCATAGGCAAATATGATACAATCAAGAACGAGTTTCCTCTCAGAAAGTTTTGGAAAAACGTGTACACTTTTCAAAGCCAACGAGACGTGTGAGCGGGTTTGCTGCCTGGCTCACGCAAGACGAGGTTGAGACGCTTTAGCAACGTTTTACCTTCGGGGATCATAGAATCCATCACGATATCTAACTATCGTAATTATCACTGTAAAGGATGATTGCATCGTGGATGCAGATCGTCTGTTGTCTCGAGTACGCGGCCGTCGGCTGTATGAATGGTACCGCCCAGGAGCGCACGGAGAGAAACGGACGATCTGCGCCGCGAGGTGATTATCCGCACATAAGGAGCAAAATGCCTACAATTAATCAGCTAGTCCGCAAGCCGCGCAAGACTGCTGCCAAGAAGAGCAAATCACCTCATCTTGGCCGTATTCACAATGCGCTCAAGACTCGTTACTACGACCAGGATGCCCCGCTCAA
This sequence comes from uncultured Candidatus Saccharibacteria bacterium, assembly GCA_964573015.1. Lineage (GTDB taxonomy): Bacteria > Patescibacteriota > Saccharimonadia > Saccharimonadales > Saccharimonadaceae > JAPUDQ01. Next base: position 126,924 of record CAZNHZ010000001.1, read on the forward strand.
GCGTGGTGTCTGTATCCGTGTTACCACCAAGACACCAAAGAAACCAAACTCAGCCCTGCGTAAAGTTGCTCGTGTCCGCCTGACCAACCACCAGGAAGTCTGGGCCTACATTGGCGGAGAAGGCCACAACTTGCAGGAGCACGCTGTCGTGCTGGTGCGCGGTGGTCGCGTGCCTGATCTGCCGGGTGTACGCTACCATATCGTTCGTGGCGCGCTCGATCTCCAAGGTGTCGCAAAGCGCAAGCAGGGCCGTAGCAAATACGGCGCCAAAAAGGAGAGTAAATAATCATGCCTCGTAAAGTTACCAAGAAACTTCAGCGCAAGTTAAACCCTGACCGCAAATACCAGTCAGTTCTCGTGCAGCGCCTGATCAACAAATCAATGCTCGATGGCAAAAAACACGTTGCCGAAAACGCCGTATATGGCGCACTCGAGATCGCAGCCAAGAAGCTCAAGAGCGAGGAACCGCTCGAAGTCTTCGAAAAAGCCTTTAAAAACATCCAGCCGAACTTTGAGGTCAAGAGTCGTCGTGTCGGTGGTGCCAACTACCAGATTCCATTTCCGATTCAGGGTCATCGCCAGCAGCACTATGCATTTATGTGGCTGGTCCAATCAGCTCGCGCCCGCAAAGGTATGCCATACGAACAGCGTCTGGCTGCCGAAATCGTCGATGCATACAATGAAGCAGGAGCTGCGTTCAAGAAAAAAGAAGACACTCACCGTATGGCTGAGGCTAACCGCGCATTTGCGCATTTTGCTAGGGGGTAGGGCATGGCAACACAAGATATTCCGTTGAACCGTTATCGAAACGTCGGTATTATCGCACACATTGATGCGGGTAAGACAACGACGACCGAGGGTATCCTCTATCGTACCGGTATCAACCACAAGATTGGTACGGTTCGCGGTGACGATGGCGGCGCGACTACCGACTGGATGGAGCAGGAAAAAGAGCGCGGTATCACGATTACCTCAGCTGCTGTCACCTGTTTTTGGAAAGATCACAAGATCAATATCATCGACACACCAGGTCACATCGACTTTACCGCTGAAGTGGAGCGTTCACTGCGTGTGCTCGACGGTGCAGTCACGGTATTTGACGGCAAGATGGGTGTTGAGGCTCAGTCCGAAACCGTCTGGCGTCAGGCAAACAAATACGGTGTGCCGCGTATCTGTTTCGTAAACAAAATCAATCAAACCGGTGGTGATTTTTGGAAGTCACTCGAGAGCATCCACAATCGTCTCAGCAAAAATGCCTTTCCGATTCATATCCCGATTGGCTTTGAAAAGACGATCAATGGTGTCGTCGATCTGATCGACATGAAAGCCTACACCTACACCGATTTTCACGATCATGAGCTAGTACAGGGCGAAATTCCAGCCGATATGCTCGAGAAGTGTAAAAACGCTCGCAGCCTTTTGGTCGAAAATGCCGTCGAAGCAGATGACGATCTGATGATGAAGTTCCTCGAAGAGGGCGAAGACGCTATCTCTGTTGATGAGCTTAAGTCAGCTCTGCGCAAGCGAGTCCTGGCTGGTGATTTCTTCCTGGTGACGGGTGGTGATGGCCGCGGTGTCATCGTCGAGAAAGTCCTCGACCTCATCGCTGACTACTTGCCGAGCCCGTTGGATGTCGATGCCATCTGGGGTACTAACCCCAAAACCGGCGAGGAGGTTTCTCGAAAGCCTGACGACAAAGAGCCGATGGCCGCGCTGGCATTTAAGATCGCGACTGATCCATTTGTCGGACGATTGATTTTCGTTCGTGTCTATTCTGGTGTGCTCACAGCCGGCAGCTACGTACTCAATACAACGACCGGCGAAAAAGAACGTGTCGGCCGTATCGTGCGTATGCACGCTGACAAGCGTGAAGATATCGATAAGATTGCCGCTGGCGATATCGCCGCAGTCGTCGGTCTCAAAACGACCTTTACTGGTCACACGCTCGCCGATGTCGCTCATCCGATTGCGCTGGAGAGCATCACATTTCCTGATCCGCCGGTCTCGATCGCGGTTGAACCAAAATCAAAAGCCGACCAGGAAAAGATGGGTATTGCCTTGCAGCGACTGGCCGAAGAAGACCCGACGTTTCGTATCCATACTGATGAAGAGACCGGTCAAACCATCATGTCCGGTATGGGTGAGCTGCACCTCGACATCCTGATCGATCGTATGAAGCGCGAGTTCAAGGTCGAGGCAAATGTCGGTGAGCCGCAAGTTGCCTTCCGTGAGACAATTCGTGGCATGGCCGAAGCTCAGGGCAAGCATGCCAAGCAGTCCGGCGGTCGCGGTCAGTACGGTGACGTCTGGGTGCGATTTGAGCCGACCGAAAGCGGCGAAGGCTTTGAGTTCGTCGATGAGATCAAAGGCGGTGTTGTTCCGAGCGAATACCGTCCGGCGGTTAAAAAAGGTATCGAAGACACACTCAGCAATGGTGTTGTCGCTGGCTACCCGATGATTGGCGTCAAAGCAACGCTTTATGATGGCAGCTACCACGATGTTGACTCGAGCGAGCTCGCATTTAACCTCGCCGGTGTTTTGTCTGTCAAAGAAGGCATCCCGAAAGCGCGTCCGGTCTTGCTTGAGCCAGTTATGCGTGTCGAGGTCACGACCCCTGAGGAATTCATGGGTGACGTGATCGGCGACCTCAACTCTCGCCGCGGCCGTATCGAGGCTATGGAAGACCTGATGGCAGGCGCCAAGCTGGTCAAGGCATTTGTGCCGCTCAGCAACATGTTTGGCTACACTGGTGATATCCGCAGTATGAGTCAAGGCCGTGCCGCCAGCACGATGGAGCTTGCGCAGTACGAGGAAGTACCACCAAACGTTGCCACCGAGATCATCGAAAAACGCAACAAGAAATAGTCGCAGGTTTGTTGACGCCCTAAGACTGTTCCGCTTCAGCGGAACAGTTTTTAGGTACCATCGTCAAACAACGACGCACGCTTTAGCGCAGGGAACGAAATATAAATAACGATTCTTCGGTAATCTTGGGGTCAAGAGCGGTGAGCTCAGGTTTGCACTGTTTCGGCTCTGAAATTACCGGACCGACTTCGTAGACGTATTCGACATTTTGGGCGACCCGACGCTCGGGGATATTGTAGTAGCCATCCTCGTTGTTGTAGAAGTTAAATGTCATTGTTTTGCATCCTTTGCCGGTCATGACGATAAATTCGCGGCCATTGAGTTTTTGGGGTTTTAGAGTTATCTTGGCTTGATTGTAGAGGTCTTTATGCGTATAAAACACTAACGAGGTGCCAAAAATCGGATAGGAGATAACGCTAGGGTCATGCATGTAGGCGGGGTCTTCGGACGTGACTTGGTTGGTGTCGGTGCCGACAGGGTCGGAAGTATCGACATCATCGTCGTAGATTACGACATCTTTGGGATTATTTGTCTTGGCTTTGTCTTCTGGGGTATTTTTGGGGCTGACCATAATTGCGATGATGATAAAACTGGCCGTCAAGATAACAGTGCCGCCAACTATCGATAGAAAGATCAAAAGCTTTTTGTTCATGGTTACTTATGTGGCATTTTATCATTTCTTGTGGTGTTAGGCAATTTGTCATTGCAGCGGTCTTTACAAGAGGCCGATGAGTCTTTATAATTACTCTTATGCGCGCGACGCTTCTTTTTTGAGCGATCAACGAAGCAACGCGTCGCGATATTAACTAACTACTTAAGGAGAAAATCTACATATGGCAGATTTTGACCGAAGCAAGCCTCACGTCAACGTCGGTACCATGGGTCACGTCGACCACGGTAAAACAACTTTGACAGCAGCCATTACTGCTGTGCTTGCCAAAAAACTTCCAAGCGACGTCAATAAACCAATTGCATACGACCAGATCGACAATGCTCCAGAGGAAAAGGCCCGCGGTATCACCATCGCTACCTCTCACCAGGAGTACGAGAGCGAGAAGCGTCACTATGCGCACGTTGATATGCCAGGTCACGCTGACTACGTCAAAAACATGATCACCGGTGCCGCTCAGGTTGACGGTGCGATTCTCGTTGTCTCAGCTGCTGACGGCCCGATGCCTCAGACTCGTGAGCACGTGCTGCTGGCTCGTCAGGTCGGTGTGCCAAAGATCGTTGTCTTTCTAAACAAGATGGACATGGCTGACGAAGAGCTGGTTGAGCTCGTCGAGATGGATGTTCGCGAACTTCTTACCAAGAACGGTTTTGACGGTGACAACGCTCCGATCATCAAGGGCTCTGCTCTCAAAGCCCTCGACGGTGACGCCAAATACGAAGACGCTATCATGGAGCTCGTCAAAGCTATGGACGAGTACATCGAGGAGCCAAAGCGTGATCTCGACAAGACGTTTTTGATGCCAATCGAAGATGTCTTTTCGATCAAAGGCCGCGGTACTGTCGCCACCGGCCGTATCGAGCAAGGGGTTGTCAAGCTAAACGACGAAGTTGAGATTGTCGGTATCCGTGCCAGCCAAAAATCTGTTGTAACCGGTATCGAAGCTTTCAAGAAAAACCTTGACCAAGGTCAAGCCGGTGACAACGCTGGTCTGTTGCTGCGCGGTATTGAGCGCGACGACATCGAGCGCGGTCAGGTTATCGCCAAGCCGGGTTCAATCACTCCTCACACCGAATTTGACGCTGAGGTCTACGTATTGACCAAAGAAGAGGGTGGCCGACATACGCCATTCTTCAAAGGCTACAAACCACAGTTCTACTTCCGAACAACGGACGTAACCGGTGAAGTTGAGCTGCCGGCAGATAAAGAGATGGTTATGCCTGGTGACACAGTCACTTTCAAGGTGAAACTGCTCGCACCTATCGCCATGGATGATGGTCTGCGCTTTGCTATCCGCGAAGGCGGCCGCACGGTTGGTGCCGGAGTGGTAACTAAAATTACCAAATAAATTGTCGCTAAAACGACTAAAAATCCCCCTTGCCTTGCGAGGGGGATTTTGTATGAGGTAAATCGGTTAGCTAACGGTTGTGCTTTTGGAGCACCAGAGGGGCATCGCTGGCCTCGATTTGATCATACATGTCATTGAGCTGGACTTGCAGCGAGAGCACCCAGGCCGCCAGCGTAATAACCGCTACACCAATAATTAGCCAGTAAATAGTCTGTTCGGTAAACCGAGCCTGCATAAACTCTGAGCTTTTTGCTTTGGTTGCGCGTGCCGAAACAGTGCGCTTAGTTACATGCTTTTTTGGTGTGGTTTTTCTGGTGGCGGGTTTTTTGGTGGGTTTCTTCTTGGTTGCGGGCATGTTATGTCCTTTGTTAGATAGTGCTTATGGTTAGCAGTATGGCAAAACGGGTGACAAAAAGCAATATCACCTTGAAAATGCGAAACCCCCGCCTAGCTCTCCGGAGAACTAGGCGGGGTCGCTTGTCTCGACGGGTTACCAGGTGTGCGGGGGTGTTGATCCCAGTTGTGCTGATGCCTTATCGACAGCTGACGACGGCGGAATGTCCGAATCGAGCTCGGGTTCGAGAATGATCCAGACCACGGCAGCATGACCGGGCGACCGATGGCTGCTGGCTCGCACGATCACATCCTGAGCGATCGGATAGTCGCGCAGTTCCTGCTTGAGGGCATCTTCAAAATCTTTGAGGCCCAGTGGCAGGTCGCCTTTACCGGTCAGAATGCTGACTTTAGCGATTGTGACGCGGCTGTGCTGAAGGGCTTTCAGCGTCAGCACGATGTCCACTACTGTCTTTGCGACAAGCGGATTAACATCGATTGTCATACGTATCACCACTTTCTGTAGGGAGCAAATATGGGATAAATATACTATATCATAAATTATTATTTATTGCACTTCGTTGATTTTGTATGGTATAATTTTGACCGTATAATTAATCATATTGAGAACTCGACCCAGCTAAATATAATAAGTTATGGTGTAGAGGTTACAATGTCGTACGGTCCACGATACGGACCAGGAGTTTAGCTATGGCAGATGCCAAAAAAGCCGAGGCGCCACGGATTCGGATTCGCCTCAAAGCCTATGATCATAAAGTGATCGATCAATCAGCAAAACAAATTATCGACACCGCAATCAGAACCGGTGCCAGCATTGCCGGCCCCGTACCGCTGCCGACTCGTCGCAGTACGTTTACGGTCGTGAAAAGTCCGCATGTTTATAAAAAAGGTGGTGAAGCCTTTGAGATGCGAGTACACAAGCGTCTGATCGATATCATCGGTGCAACCCCAAAAACCATCGACAGTTTACAGAATCTCAGCTTGCCGGCCGGTTGTGACGCCGAAATTCGCATGTAATTTTGCCTTGCGGCAACAATACCCGGCCAGCACCGGGTATTTTGTTATCTAGATTACATATCGCCCGGCAAAGCGATGTATAATAGGTAGAGAATAGCAATAACCGGAGGATAATCCCAATGAGTAAAGGTAGCAAAGCATTCGGTGCGGCACTTCTCGGTGCGGTAGCAGGTGCCGTGGCCGGGGTTCTGTTTGCTCCAAAGAGCGGCAAAGAGACTCGCGATGACATTAAGCGCAAGGCTGAAGAAGCCCGTTCTCAAGCTGCAAAGAAAGCTGAGCAAGCTAGAAAAGCCGCCAAAGACGGTCAAAAGGAAGTCAAAGACATGGCGGCACGAGCCGGCAAAGAATGGAGCGAATTGGCTGATGACGTCAAAGCTCGCGCCGGACGGGTAGCCGACGATGCCCGACAAACGGCAACGTCAGTCGCCGACAGCACCAAAAAACACATGACAAACGACAAGCGCTCCTAATCGGCGTTTACCGGGAAAAGCCGGGCATAGTGATTATGCCCGGCTTTTTGTGTGGTATGATGGTCGCATGGCTCGTAAAAAAACAACACTTTCCAAAACTCGAAATTCGACTAAAACTAAAAGTCGTTCACCAATACGACGGGTTATTTATCGTTCCGTCGACACCGGCGAAGCCGATGGCCAATATTTTTTGAAAATCGTCAGCTATGTTATTGCCGGTGCCGTATGGCTTAAGTTTGCGCAGCCGGTTTTTATCGGCCAGTTACCGGTTGGCGGCCTGCCGATTGGACTGTTTGTCGGTATGATAATTGCCAGCCGTGATCGGTTTCAGATTGATCGCAAAATTGCCTATGTAATCTTGATAATCATGGCTGTTTTGAGCTACTTTTTGCCTATCGGTATTGTTGTCTGATCCGACCCGGTGCAACTTGTTCGATAAATTCATCGAGCGTCAAATCAGCGACGGTCAGACGACGCGCTAAAACGACGCCTACATAGCGTAAATGCCATGGTTCGTGGGCGATACCGGTGATCGGCTCTTTGCCGCTAGGGTATCGAATAATAAAACCAAAATCAGGACCACGCTCAGCCAGCCAAGCAGCGGTAGCCGGCGAGAGAATACACCGGTCAGTATCGGTCGTGCAGGCATCGGAAGCGTCTGTGATATCTACAGCATAGCCGGTATGATGTTCACTAGTGCCTGGGCTGAGTACATACTGTTTGGCGGCTGCTTCGCCTTTTTTGGCGACAAACTCGTCGTAGAGCTTTTTTTGATCGTCTATCGACCGATAAGCGCTCGTTATCATGAGGTGATAATCGTCGGCAGTCGCGGCCGCAAACAAGCGAGTCAGCGCTTGGGCAACATTTTGTCTTAGCTGGATTGTTCCGTCGTGTTCTCCGGCCGGCAACGCCACGGTCGTTAGAGTGACTGGTTGAAATTTGGCGGTCAGCGGACTGGTTTTGGCGACATACATCCAAGATTGATTTTCCACGAAACTGTCTGGTGACGGTACGAAAAAGGCTGCCTTAGGATCGAATTCGATTTTTTGGACGGCACTGTCGCTATTATGGGTAATGGCCGACTGAGACTCCTCATACATGAGCGCGATGCCGCGTCCGGTGTAGACTGTATACCAACCCATTACAGCTGCGCCGATTACTATTACAATCAAGCTCATCCATGATGTTGTGCGCGGCGGCTGTTTAACGTCTAGCATGTTTCAATCATACCATTTGCGCTACACTAATAGTATGAAGCTAGGTGAGGCAGGGCAAAACAAACGTTTATTTGGGGTTCGCGCATTTGTTGTTTCCGGTGCGTCGTCTCGTAGAGCATGGTTATTTATTGCCGTGATCGCAGCGACGGTGATAAGCGTATTGGTTTGGTGGGCGATGGGTTTGCTGCAAGCTCAGGTTGCTGTTCCGACCCAAGCACCCGCCGCCAAGCAGACCCAAGCTACGGTCAAGCCGATGAAACTAAAGTTTGCCGCCATGGGTGATATGCTGGCGCACGATAGTGTGGTTTCGCAGGCGCGTAACGAGAATGGCTATAATTTTAGCCAGTATTTCGCGTCGATACGAAATAATTACAAAGATTCCGACTTGGTATTTTGTAATCCCGAGACGCCGGCCGCCGGCGATAGCTTGGGTATTTCCGGTTATCCGGTATTTAATGCTCCGACCGAATTTGCTCGCGATCTTAGAAGCGGCGGCTGCAATGTTATCAATCTCGCAACCAATCACATATTTGACAAAGGACAGGCCGGAATTGATCAGACAAGACAAGTTTGGGATCAGCAAAAACCGCTTTTGATCAGCGGCGCAAATCGATTAGCAGACGAGCAAAACACTATCAGCGTTACGACAAAAAACGGTATCAAAATTGCTTTCGTGGCCTTTGCGGATTTTAGCAATAATTCAGGGTACGCGGCGCATAGTATCAATTTTTATCATGATAAGACATTGGTTGAGCGGCTTATGAAAGCAGCGCGCGATCAAGCCGATGTGGTTATCGTATCGGCGCATTGGGGCACCGAAGACAGTACGGCCGTCAACGCCGACCAGCAAGCGGCAGCTAGACAGTTTAGTGATCTTGGCGCCGATGTAATCATCGGTACCGGTCCGCATGTATTGCAAAAAGTCGAGTGGTTAACCGGAGCGAACGGCCATAAAAGCCTGGTGTGGTACTCGATCGGTAACATGCTTTCGAGCCAGTTGGCGATTGATGAGCTTACCGGCGTTATTGCGCGGTTCACGATTGAAAAAGCCGCTCAGGGGTCAATTACTATCGGCGAGATTGAAGCGACCCCGACATTTATGTCGTATGAATGGTCACCGACAGATAAACAAGCCAGTAACTTAGCTGCTCGTCACAATTTGCAGCTGGCAGCTTTGCGAGATGCCAAGGACCGGATTGCGCCAATGTTTGGGTCGTCATATGATGAGCGACTTAAGTTTGTGACAACGACGCTTGGCGAGGTTGTATCGGTTACTCCTTGATACTGCCGCGTTTGACAAGTTCGGCACGGGCTTTTTCTAGCTGCGGGGTGATTTGATCGAGGGTTAACTTGGAGTCAAACAGTGCCTTAGCTAGGTCCGGTGATACAAATCGAAAATGCCAAGGCTCATACTGGTAGCCGGTGATTTCGGTTTTGTCGGCAGGATAACGCAAGATAAAGCCATAAGTCTGGGCATTGGCGGCCAACCATTTGCCGGCTGCGGTTTCACCAAAGCAAGTTTCGAGATAACACTCTCGTGACATGAGACTTAGATCGACGGCGAGACCGGTTTGGTGCTCGCTGTACCCAGGACGAGCGCTGAATTGATTGGCGGCAGTTTCGCCGCTTGTGCGCACGTAGTTGGTATAGTAAGAGTTTTGCAAGTTATATGAGCGAAAACCGCTGGCAACAAATAAGTCAAATCCGGCTGCCCTGGCATCGGCGAGCATGTTTTGCAGGGGTGAAACTATAAGCTGGCGTACTGATCGCTCTTCGTCCGATTTTTGAGTATTGGTAGCAAACTCGGTCGGCAACACGAGGTCATCAGGACGATATTGGCTATCAGGCAAAGGCCGCGTTTTTGATACCACCACCCAAGGGCTAGATGACAATCTAAAATCATCCACTGGTGCGTCAATCGGTTTCGCACCCGGAATAGCCAGCATAATGTTGCGCGGTGCTTGAGCCAAACCGGCCCTTGGCGGCAATGGTGCCGGCGCGGCGGCACGGCGATCATGCCAAAATAACCAAACGGTTGCTACGACAATTATCAAACCGATAACTACCGCCAAGCCGATCACAAATCGTTTCATATATTAATCATACCACCGTGTTACACTGGATGTATGAAACGCTCGTGGCTAGTGATTTTGGGACTGTTAAGCGCTGTTTCAATCAGCGCGATAGGTGTGCGGGCTATGGAGCAGCCGAACAGCGAATGTAGTGTCGAAAAATCACCTTGGTGTGTGGCACCGCGTTTGGGAAAATCAATCGAGTTGATAACCGGCGCGACGGTGCCAAAACTGGCTACTCCGGCCTGGATGACCCCACCGGCTCCGGCTAGCGCCAGACAGGTGACTTATAATGTATCGACTCGCGGTACGGTGACAGCCGATCTTGCTGAGTTTAAGTCGGTCGTCCATGCTACGCTCAACGATCCTCGCGGTTGGACTCGTTTGGGTGTGAGTTTTTCTGAAGTGGAAAGTGGCGGGCAATTCACGGTATTTTTGAGCGAAGCCGCTCAAATGACATCATTTTCGGCGTCCGGTTGTGATACGACATACAGTTGCAATGTGGGGCGCGCTGTCATAATCAATCAAGATCGTTGGTTAAACGGCACGCCGTCTTGGACTGGCGGCGGAGGCGACCTGGCGTCGTATCGACAAATGGTCATCAATCACGAAACCGGTCATTGGCTTGGTCACGGCCATCGCTATTGCGCCGGAGCCGGACAACCAGCGCCCATCATGCAACAACAATCGATAGACATGCAAGGGTGCACGCCCAATTCTTGGCCGCAAGCCGGAGAAATGTATAGTCCGACACTGGGGATTCGCTCATGAGTGAATACATCAATCGTCATGGCAAAAAAATTCGTGTCAACGATGATGAAGTTTTGGCCATTGACACCTCAACTCCGGTTATACCTGACGCCGATAAGGTAAAACGGCGGATTTTGCCGCGACTTAGAGTACTAAATTTGCCGAGACCGCATTTGTCACGCCGAACGGTTATATTCGGCGGTATTGTCATACTAGGAGTAGCAGTTGCTGTCTTGGTCACAGCCGATAGTGTTAAGCGGGATTATGAACGACAAGCAGCAGCTATGCGCCGTACGGTTACCGATCGAAGCAAGCAATCATTGAGCGCCGAAACGTCTGCGGCCAATGCCATCAAGAGTCTGCGCGGAGCTTTGTTAGCCAGTACGAGTTGCAAAGTGTCGGGTATCGACGTGGTTAGTTGGTACGGTCCGGCCAAAGTTGCCCGGGAAGATTGCCAAAAAACTGCCGATAATTATCGCAAGCTACAGCTGGCGCTGGACGATATGTCGGTAATGACGGCTTACTTAGAGACGATGTCATCGGCGTTGTCTCCAAGCGTGACGATACCGGCCGAACAAGGTTTTGCCGTCATATCGGAGTACGCTCAGAATTGGAATGCATCGATCGGCTCGCTCGAGCAGATTAAGCCGCCGCCAGCACTTAATCGCCAACATCAAACTTTGCTTGCCAAGGCCAGTACATTACGCGAAGCGTGGGATGCGCTAGTTAGTGCCAATAACGCACGCACTATCGAGGGATTTAAGGCAGCCGAAGCCAAGCTGACAGAGAGTTATACCGATTTTCGAACCGCCGCGGACGGTATAGTAGTGATAATTCAATCTACCCAAAGCTCGATCAATCGATATGTAACTAGTCTTGTCGAATAGATAGCATATCGCGGCGATATTTTGCCGGCGCAACTTCATGTTGACACTACTGTGACCTATCTGTTACAATTGATCGGTAACTTTTAGTAAATATTAGTTTCTTGGTGAATTGACACGTCTACGGATACGGTCAGCCACCAAGAATTTTAAATGGAAATCCGCCGGTGGGCGGATTCCGGAGAAGGGACAAGAGATGAAAACTCTCCTCGGTACCAAAATTGGTATGACCCAAATCCTCGGTGAGGACGGTGTTATGATTCCCGTAACGCTGATCCAAGCCGGCCCATGCACCGTGACTCAGGTGAAAACTGTCGAAGCTGACGGTTACACTGCGGTGCAAATCGGGTATGGTGAGGGTAAGAACCTGAGCAAGGCCGTAGCGGGACACGTCAAGAAGTCTGGTATTACTCCAAAAGTGATCCAGGAAGTTCGCGTGTCTGAGCTTCCTGCTGAGATCAAAGTCGGTGACGCCATGGACGTCACTGTTTTTGAGCTTGGCGACGTCGTCGATGTGACCGGTACCAGCAAAGGCAAAGGCTTTGCTGGTACTATCAAGCGACACAATTTTAGCCGCCAGCGCAAAACACACGGCGGCAAGGGCAATACGCGCAAAGTCGGTTCGATCGGCAGCATGTACCCACAAAAAATCTTTAAAGGCAAAACTATGGCCGGACAAATGGGCAATGAGCAGGTTACTGTCAAAAATCTCGTCATTGCCTACATTGACCAGGCCGACAATCTTATCGGTGTCAAAGGTGCCGTACCTGGTCCACGCCGCGGTATTGTAACAATCGGAGGTAACGCATAATGGCTGAATCAACATCTACTCCGAAACTAAGTAAAGACATCTTTGGTGTCGAAGTGACTAACCACGAGCTGCTCAAGCTTGCCTACGACAGCTACCTGGCTGCCGGCCGCAACGCACACGCGACCACCAAAGAGCGCGGCGATGTCCGTGGTGGTGGCAAGAAGCCATGGAAGCAAAAAGGTACCGGTCGAGCTCGTTTCGGCAGTTCACGCAACCCGATCTGGCGCGGCGGCGGTATCGTCTTTGGCCCGACTGGCAACGAAAACTTCACCAAGAAAATCTCAGCCGCCAGTAAGCGCGTTGCACTGCGTCAAGCTCTGAGCCTGGCCAACAAAGCCAAGAAAATTACTGTCATATCTACGTTCTCTCGTCCTGAGGGCAAAGTCAAAGAAACGATCAAGGTATTGAAAGCGAATAAGGTTGATGAACGAGCTCGCGTATTGTTGGTCGTTAGCGTAAAAGATGACCTTGTACGACGTGCCACACGTAATGTTGCTCAAGTTAAAGCTGTTCAGGCTAATTATCTTAATGTTGTCGACATCCTTGATGCAGATGTTATCTTGATGAGCAAAAAATCTGTTGAGATGATTGAACAATGGCTGGGAAAGGAGAGTAAATAATGATCACCCTTATCCCCCGAATGTCAGAAAAAGCTTACATGCTGAGCCAGGCAGGCACATATGTCTTTACCGTACCAATCACTGCGAACAAAGCTGAGATTATTCGCGCTGTTGAAGCAGAATATGACGGCGTCAAAGTCAAAGATGTACGTGTTGTTGTGCAGTCGGGCAAAATGGTTCGCGCCTACCGCGGTAAGCGCCAAAACCCAGGCCGCGCACAGCGCACCGACAGCAAAAAAGCCTATGTAACTCTCCGCGAAGGCTCTATCGAGCTCTTTAAGGAAGAAGAGGAGAAGAAATAATGGCTATCAAAGCTTACAACCCAACTACTCCTGCCCGCCGCGGTATGACTAGCCAGGATTTCTCCGACATCACGACCAAAAAGCCGGTCAAAAGTCTTACCAAGATCAAGAAATCAACCGCCGGCCGCAACAACCAAGGCCGTATCACGACTCGTCACCGCGGTGGTGGTGTCAAACGCATGTATCGCATCATGAACCACCAACTGCCTGCCGGTACGATCGCTACGGTTGAGCACATCGAATACGACCCTAATCGCAGCGCACGGATTGCTCGTATTCGTGACCAGCACGGTCTCTATCACTACATCGTTGCAGCACGTGACATGAAAGTCGGTACCAAGATTAAATCAGGCGAAAAAGTACCGGTCGAAGGCGGTAATCGCCTGCCGCTGGCTAACATTCCGGTTGGTTCGCAGATCTATGGTATCGAGATTGCACCGGGCAAGGGCGGCCAGATGGTTCGAGCCGCTGGCACCAAAGCCCAGCTTATGGCAAAAGAGGGCAACTACGCTCAGGTTCGTATGCCGAGCGGTGAAGTTCGCCGTTTCCGCCTCGAGTGCATGGCACATCTCGGTGTTGTCGGCAACGAACAACACCAAAACGTCAAGATTGGTTCGGCTGGCCGCAAACGCCGCATGGGCATCCGCCCGACGGTTCGCGGTGTTGTCATGAACGCTGTCGATCACCCTCATGGTGGTGGTGATGGCGGTGCGCACGGCACCGGTAAAGCGCCGCGTACCCCATGGGGTCAGTTGACTCTCGGCTACCGTACTCGCCGCCGCAAGAGCACCAACAAAGCAATCGTAAGATCTCGCCACGAAGCGAAGAGGAAGAGGTAAGATATGAGTCGATCACTTAAAAAAGGTCCATTCGTTGACTTCAAGCTCGCTAAGAAAGTGGCGGCTCTTGGTCCGGATGACCGTACTGTTATCAAGACTTGGGCTCGAGCCAGCACTGTTTCTCCGGAGATGGTCGGCCGCACCATCGCCGTTCACAACGGTCGCGTCCATGTACCTGTGTATATATCAGAAAATATGGTCGGTCACAAACTCGGAGAGTTTAGTCCGACGCGTAAATTCCGTAAGCACGGTGGGAAGGACAAGAAATAATGAATGCGTTTATTGTCCTTAGGGAAAAGAGCAACCAGAGCAAAAAATCGCACTTTTTTGCCCTGCGCGATGAGAAAAACCGTAGGTTTGTCTCATTACCTGCAAAGGAGAAGAAATAGTCATGGCTGATATCCTCAAAATTCGTGCCGTTGCCCGCGGTGTTGACCAAACGCCACGCAAAGTTGGCGAAGTTGCCAGCCTAGTGCGCGGCCGCAGTGTTGCCGACGCGCTTGTTATCCTCGATCATACGCCGCGTCGCGCTGCCAAGCCGGTTGCCAAAGTTATCGCGAGCGCCAAGGCAAACGCACTCAACAACAATGGTCTTGATGAGAAAACTCTCCAGCTTGACACAATCATGGTAAGTGCCGGCCCGCGTCTCAAGCGCTACCGCGCCGGAGCTATGGGTCGTGCCAAACCATACCAGAAAAAGACCAGTCACATCACTGTTGTCGTCAGTGGTGAAGCAAAGATTAAGAAGACGCCGGCAAAAGCTGCCGACAAAAAGGAGACGAAATAATGGGTCAAAAAGTAAACCCGATTAGCATGCGCCTCCAGGTCAGTAAAAACTGGCGAAGCAAGTGGTTTGCCGGTAAGCGCGATTTTGCTAACTGGCTGGCGCAGGACATTAAAGTTCGTAAAATGATCGAGAGCAAATTTGCGACTCGAGCCGTTATCAATCAAATCGATATTGAACGATCAGCCAATATGACGACTGTTACGATCCACACCGCCAAAGCCGGTGTCGTGATTGGTCGTGGCGGTGCCGGTGTTGCCGAACTCAAAAACGAGATTGAGAAAATCATGCAAACGACTGTGCGGGTCAACATCGAGGAGGTCAAACGACCTGAGCTTGCCGCCAAGATTGTCGCCGAAAATATCGCTCGTCAGTTGGAGCGTCGTATCAACTTCCGTCGTGCCACCAAGATGGCTGCCCAAAACACCATGAACGCTGGTGCCAAAGGTATCCGTATCGAAGTTGCCGGACGCTTGAATGGTGCAGAGATGAGCCGACGCGAAAAACTTATCCAAGGTAGTGTGCCGCTGCATACCCTGCGGGCTGATGTTGATTATCACTGTGCTCGTGCCCAGCAGCCGGGTGCCGGGATTATCGGTGTCAAAGTCTGGATATACAAGGGAGAAAGGAGTTAGGCTATGTTGTTACCACGCAAAACCAAATACCGCAAAGTCCGCAAAGGCAAAAACGACGGTGTCGCGACTGCCGGCCACTATATCGCATTTGGTGATTACGGACTCCAAAGCCTGACCAACGAGCGTATCACCAGCCGTCAGATCGAGTCCGCTCGTCAAGCAATGACTCGCTACATCAAGCGCGGCGGCAAGATTTGGATTCGGATTTTTCCGCATACTCCAGTCACTCGCAAGCCACAAGATGTCAAAATGGGCAGCGGCAAAGGCAATCCTGAATTTTTCGTCGCCAAGGTCAAGACCGGTACTGTTATGTTTGAGATGAAAGGCGTGTCTGAAGAAGTTGCCCGCGAGGCTATGCGTCTGGCCGGTCACAAATTGCCAGTTAAAACCCGTTTTGTTAAACGAGAGGAGTTCTAATATGGCGACCAAATCAACCAAGAAACCTGCTGAGCAAAAAGATTTGCACAAATCACTCGCTGATCTACGTAAAGATTTAGCAGATGCCCGCCGCAGTCTCGCCGCTAACGAATTGCCAAATCCTCGAGTTGTTAAACACACGCGCCGTGAAATTGCACGGACGCTTACCGTTATCAATGCAGCTGCAAAAGCGGAGAAGGAGAAAAGCAATGCCTAAGAAAATTATTGGTACCGTGACGAGCGATGTTCAAGACAAAACTATTGTTATCACGGTCACGAGCCGCGAAACCCACCCTATTTACGGCAAACAGTATTCGGTAAATCGCAAATACACTGCGCATGACGAAAAAAATCAAGCCAAAAAAGGCGACCGGGTTGAAATCGTCGAACACCGTCCTTTCAGCAAGAACAAAACCTGGAACCTCGTGCGTATCGTCGAGGCCGGTCACGCTGATATTGAAGTCAAAGACGAAGAAGCTGTTTCTGAAGTAACCGGCGAGGCAGAACGAGCTGCCAAAGCCGCCGAGAAAGAAGCCGAAAAGGAGGTCGCATGATCCAGCAAGAATCACGCCTCAAAGTAGCCGACAACAGCGGCGCCAAATCCATTCTCTGTATCCGAGTATTAGGCGGCACGCGTCGTCGCTATGCCCGTGTCGGTGACGTCATCGTCGCCAGTGTCAAAGAAGCCAGTCCGACAGGCAACGTCAAAAAGAAGAGTATTGTCAAAGCCGTGATTGTCCGCACGACTGACCAAATCCGCCGTCGCGATGGTAGTACGATCAGTTTTGATGAAAACGCTGCGGTCATCATAAACGACGACAAGCAACCACGCGCTACTCGCGTGTTTGGTCCGGTACCACGTGAGCTTCGCGACATGGGATATATGAAAATAATCAGCCTTGCGCCGGAGGTCCTCTAGTATGAAACTGCGTATCAAAAAAGGTGATCTTGTCAAAGTGATCGCCGGCAGCCACAAGGGCAAGACTGGCAAGGTTGTCCGCACTAGCCTGCGCGATCAAAAAGTTTTTGTCGATGGGATTGGTGTTGTCAAGCGCAAAGTCAAACCGTCACAACTAAACCCGCGCGGCGGCACCAAAGAAATCCACGTCGGACTATCAGCCGGCAAAGTCGCACTGATAACTGATGAAAAGAAAGGTTCGACCAGCCGGCTTGGCTACAAGACAGACAAATCAGGCAACAAAGTTCGTATCGCTAAAAAGACAGGAAAGGAGATCTGATCATGGCGACAAAAGCAGTTAGCAAATCATTGACTCAGGCTCCTCGCCTGAAAGCACTCTACAACGACAAAATCGTCAAGGAATTACAAAAAGAGCTTGAGCTTGGTAACATTCACCAGGTACCGAAGCTACAAAAGATCGTACTTAGCGTCGGTATCGGCAAGAATAAAGATGACAAGCGTCATCACGAAGTTGTTACCACAACGCTTCGCAAAATTACCGGTCAGCAGCCAGTTGATCGCATGGCCAAGAAATCAATTGCCGGCTTTAAGATTCGTAAAGGTATGAACCGTGTCGGCGTCAGTGTGACGCTTCGCGGTGCCCGCATGTATGAGTTTCTCGATCGCCTCGTCAATGTAGCGATGCCGCGTATCCGCGATTTTCACGGTGCCGGTGTCAAAGGTTTTGACCGCAAAGGTAACTACAATCTTGGCGTATTAGAGCAATCAATTTTTCCAGAGCTTACCTTTGAAGACACCCAGGTGCTTCACGGTTTGCAGATCACGTTTGTCATTCAGCCTGGCTCAGTAGCTAATTCACGGGCATTACTCGAAAAATTCGGTATACCGTTTGAGAAAGGAGATCGACGCTAATGGCCAAAAAATCAATGGTCGCTCGAGATGAGAAGCGACAAAAAATGATCCAAAAATACGCCGCCAAGCGTGCCGAACTCAAGGCTGCTGGCGACACAGAGGGACTTGCCAAGTTGCCGCGCAACGCCAGCCCGACCCGCTGGAAAAACCGCTGTGCCGCTACTGGCCGTCCTCATGCGTACATGCGACGATTTGGTATTTCACGTATCGAGTTCCGTGAACGAGCAAGCAAGGGTGAAATCCCTGGTGTAACGAAAGCGAGTTGGTAATTATGGCATTACATTCAACTGACCCTATAGCAGATATGCTGACCCGTATCCGCAATGCAATCGCTGCAGGCAAGACTGAAGTCCGCATGCCAAGCAGTAAATCAAAAGTTGCTGTTGCAAATCAGCTACAAAAGAGCGGCTACCTCAGTAGCGTAACGACCGAGAAAGGCACACCGCGCGACACACTCGTTATCACGATTTGTGAGCCCGGTACCAACCCGAGCATTACCGAGATCAACCGTGTCAGCACACCAGGCCGACGCGTGTACAGCAGTGCCAAGGAAATCCCGTTTGTCAAAAGCGGCCGCGGTATCATGCTGATCAGTACCAGCAAGGGCATCATGACCGATGTCGAAGCCCGCCGCAACCGCCTCGGTGGTGAGTTAATTTGCAAAGTGTATTAAATAATAACAAGAAGGAGAATATAGAATTTGGAATATAGAATATAGCAATAATTTTATCGCCATATACCATATTCTACATACTATATACCAAATATTATGAGTCGAATCGGAAAACTACCAATTGAGATTCCGTCCGGTGTGACAATTACGGTTGACTCTGGTGATGTGACTGTAAAAGGTCCCAAGGGTGAGCTACGTCAGTTCATCACGCCAGCTGTCAACGTCAAGATTGATGACGGCACCTTGACGGTTTCGCCCAAAGATGACAGCCGCCAGGCTCGTGCACAGCATGGTCTGATGCGCAGCCTCATCAACAACATGGTTGTTGGTGTCACCAAAGGTTTTGAGAAAAAACTTGAGGTCAGCGGTGTCGGATTTCGTGTCGCTATGAGTGGAACTGATCTTGAGATGGCGCTTGGCTTTAGCCACCCAGTCAAATACAAAGCGCCTGAGGGCGTACAAATCACTACCAACAAGATGGAAATCACCGTGTCTGGCATCAGCAAACAGCAAGTTGGCCAGGTTGCGGCTGAGATTCGCGCGCTCAAGAAACCAGAGCCGTACAAGGGCAAAGGTATCAAATACGCCGATGAAGTAATACTACGTAAAGCAGGAAAGACGGGTAAATAACGATGAGTAATCTTGCACACAAACTTCTTGGTCGTACGCTTCGCAAACAACGCGTCCGCGCCTCGGTAACAGGTACCACAGCTCGCCCGCGCCTGACGGTTACTATCAGCAACCTACACGTGTCGGCTCAGATTATCGACGACACCAAAGGCCACACAATTGCAGCCGCCAGCACTGTCGGCAGCAAGTCAGCCAAAGGCACTATGAGCGAAAAAGCTGCGCTTGTCGGTGCCGATCTTGCAAAAAAAGCTGTCAAAAACAAGGTAAAATCAGTCGTATTTGACCGTAACGGTCGTAAGTACGCTGGACGATTAAAGGCGCTTGCAGATGCAGCGCGCAAGGAAGGATTGGAGTTCTAATATGGCCGAAGCAAATACTCAGCAACAATCTCGCCGCGCTCCGCGTCGCAATGACCGAGTCAACACACGGGGAGGTGCTCAGCGTGAAGAAAAGCAATTCGAAGAAGTAGTCATCGGTATCGATCGTGTCGCTCGTGTCGTCAAAGGCGGTCGTCGCTTCCGATTCAAAGCATTGGTTGTCGTCGGTGATCGCAAAGGCAAAGTCGGTGTCGGTGTCAGCAAAGGTGCTGATGTTCAGGTCGCAGTTCAAAAAGCTACCGATGTCGCCAAAAAACACATGATTGATATCCCTGTTCACAAGAGCACAATCCCTCATGATATCGAAGTCAAGGTTAGCGGTGCACGCGTCTTGCTCAAGCCGGCTTCGCCCGGTACTGGAGTTATTGCCGGTGGCGTTGTTCGTAACATCATTGGCGTAACTGGTATTACCAACCTGCTCAGTAAATCACTCGGCAGCAGCAACAAAGTCAACGTTGCTTATGCCACGATTGAAGCGCTTCGCAGCCTTGTTCCGAAAGACCAGTGGCAGCACGGTGCCAAAGCACCTGCAACCGTCAAAGCCTCTATGGAAGCCGCCAAAAAGCGGACAGCCAAAAAAGGAGACAACAAATGAAATACAACCAACTAAACGTATCGAGCAATCGTGACCGCAAGCGTGTTGGTCGTGGTATTTCGGCCGGTCAGGGCAAAACTGCTGGTCGCGGTACCAAGGGCCAGGGCGCACGTACCGGTAAAAAACTCGGTGCAAACTTTATGGGCGGACAAGGCTCAATTGTTCGCCGCACACCTAAAGCCCGTGGGTTTAAGAGTATCCGAGTGCCTGCACAAGTGGTTTATCTCGACCAGCTTAACGACCTAAAAGACGCAAGCATCACAAACCAGTCGCTATATGAAGCTGGTCTTATCACTACTCCATATCATACTGTCAAAGTCATTGCTCGCGGCCAGTACACCGGCAAAGCTGCTATTAAGGTCCAAGCAGCTTCAGCTTCAGTCAAAGCCGCTATCAAAAAAGCCGGCGGATCGTTCGAAGCGGTGGCCGTACCGACGCTTCCGGCCAGCAAGCGTGAGAAAAAAGTCGAACATCGTGCCAAAAAGGCTGACAAAGCGGCCGAAAAAGCAAATAAATAATATACATATCGTACGTGGTATGCCAAATCCGTCACTCGTGTGACGGATTTTTGTTATGCTTGCAAAACGCCAGTATGCATGTATTATACTTTTAGCACAATTCGTGTATTTCCAGATGGAGCACGCTCCTGCGGAAAATACCTTTACAACCCACAAGAGAAAGCGAGATCGTTATGGGTACGCCCAAACGAAAGCCTTCGTCCGACGCATTGCTGGTTGCGATGCTAGCCGAAGGCAAAAGGCCGAGCCAAGAAGACATCGCACAGATCGGTCTCGACAGCGCCATGCTCGTTGCCGCCATGAAGCACCTCCGACCGCACCTGAGCCGGATGAGAGGTCATCGACCGCTTATCGATCTGCTGCAGCATTACGGTGCTAATGATCGTCGCCGCGAGGCGTGTGCCGAACTGGTCCTAGTCCGTGTGGCTGATCGTGTCTGGCAGATTGCTGACTGGCGGGAAAGTGCTCCTTTGTCCGGTCGCTACGGCAACCGGAGCGCTGTCGGTATCTTTCTGGCCATGAACGGCAAATGGCTGATGGCCACCTCCGAAGGCGAAGCATTCATCTTTGACGACGACGCCGACTTCATCGAGGTGCTGCAACCGTGGACAAACCGGCGGCTGTACACACCTGCCGTGAGTCCAACATGGCCGATCAAGTCTCTGCCCCTAGAGATCATCAAGTCACTTCACGGCATCGTTGCTGAGTCGAACAAGCTGCGAGAAGACGATGTCAAGAAAGGCGCCGCTGTCACCAAGGAGCTGAGCGCCATCATCTCGCGGGTTGCAAACTACTAACCCCACCATCCGAGCAGTACGAGGCACCCCGTCTCCTGTAAGGGAGGTGGGGTGTTTTCGTTTTCACTATATTTTCATAACAGTTTCATGATAAGATAATACTAAGTATGAATTGGAAAACTATTTTATTGTCGCTAAAATCCCGCGACATGCAGAAGCGGTTGTTGGTTATTTTGGGGATTATCGTTGCCTATCGTTTTTTGGCGTTTGTGCCGATTCCGATAGCCGAACCGACGCAGCTGCGCACCATCATCGACAATGCGCTTTCCAGCTCGCAGTTTGGCGGTTTTTTAAACCTCATGAGCGGCGGTGCTCTGGCGAGCATGTCGATTGTACTGGTCGGTCTTAGTCCGTACATTACGGCGAGTGTTATTACTCAGTTGCTCACCAAGGCTATACCCAAACTCGAAGAGTTGCACAAAGATGGAGAGACGGGTCGGCGCAAGATCAATATGTGGACGCGCTTTATCACGCTGCCGCTAGCCGTATTGCAGTCGATCGCGTTTATCTTTATCATCCGTCAATCGGTGTTGGCAGGCAGTACGGCGGTGCTCGACAAAATGTCGCCGACCGAGTGGATCGTGGCGGTAACTGCCATGACTGCCGGCGCCATGATGATGATGTGGCTAGGCGAATTGACGACAGAGCAAGGCGTTGGTAATGGTATCAGCCTCTTGATTTTTGCGGGTATTGTGTCGCAGCTGCCGACTACTTTGGCGACAGTGGGTGCGTCCTTGACGACCGTTACTAAGCCCGAAGACGCGCTCCATGTGTTTAATTGGTTTACGATTGGCTGGCTAAATAGCCTTGCGCTTTGGGTCACGCTGGCTGTGGCGGCAATTGGTATAATCGTGTTGTATCTGCTCGTTAAGATCAACGAAGCGCAGCGCGTCATTACCATAAACTACGCCAAGCGCGTTCATGGCAATAGTTCATACGGCGGAGTTCAGAGTATTTTGCCGGTCAAACTTATCACCGCTGGCGTGATCCCGATCATCTTTGCGGTGGCTTTTTTGGCGCTGCCGGCATTTATCGGCCAAGTACTGCGCTCAACTCACAATGAGTATTGGGTAGCCTGGGGTGAAAAGCTCGTGGTGTGGTTTCAGACGCCGCAGCCGGGACAATTTGGCTACACGACTGATTTGACGACATTTATTTATCCGGTCGCCTACTTCTTGCTCGTCGTGGCGTTTACTTATTTCTATACTGGCATCGTCTTTAACAGCAACGAAATTGCCGAAAACCTCCAAAAACAAGGCGGTTTTATCGAAAATGTCCGACCCGGTGTCCAGACGGAGCGGTATCTACGGCAAGTTGTTACACGCTTGACGCTCTTTGGCTCCTTGGCACTCGGTCTTATCTCTGTCCTGCCGTTTGTATTTGAATACGTATTTGCGCAGATGGGTATCAACGCCGCCAACCTAGCCATCGGCGGTACGGGACTTCTCATCGTCGTGTCAGTCGCGCTCGAAACGCTGCGTCAGATTAACTCGCGTGCCCTCATGGTCACGTACGACCAGTACTAGTCGATATGGTAGACAGTGGGCGTATTGGGGTCGGCGAACTGCAGATAACCAATACTAACGAGGCCGCCGATCATGCGAGGAATCTTCGCTACGATCTGCGTATCGGGCTCGGTGATATCGCACACGGCATGATAAACAGTCATTCGGGCGAGGGTGATGTTGAGCTGTTTCATCTCAATACAGCTAGTGTTATGGTGCGGCAAGCCTATGGACGGGTGGCGCTCGGCTCTCAATGCTCCCAGCCACACGCTTCAGTGTGTGTTCAGGATGCGCTACGTGCTCATATCGAAGAGTTTTATACTAGAGTAAACTCTCAGCCCGGTAAGGGGCAGCTGAGGCTATTTTAGCCTCTTGACCTTTTGTAGTTTTTCGCTACAATAACCATATACACATCGCGATGCGAGATTCTTTTTCGACAGGGGTTTACTTGGTACATGATTTGATATATACTGTACGTTTGTATACGTATGGCCAGCAACAAAGAAGTCATCAAACTAGTTGGAAAGGTGGTGGAAGCACTGCCTAACACCCAGTTTCGTGTCGAACTTGAAAATGGTCATACGATTATCGCCCACGTGTCAGGGAAGATGCGCAAACACTATATTCGTTTAGTGCCGGGTGATCGAGTCGAGGTTGAGTTAACCCCTTATGATCTCACAAAGGGCAGAATCAGCTTCCGTCTCAAGGATGAAAAATTTAACCATGGGAGACAAGAGGCATGAAAGTACGCGCCAGCGTCAAAAAGATCGATCTCAAAGGCGACAAATTAGTTCGCCGCAAGGGTCGATTGTATGTCATCAACAAAAAGAAACCCAAGAACAAACAAAGGCAGGGCTAATTAGATGGCACGTATTGCAAACGTGGTCATTCCTGACCAAAAACAAGTTCAGATCAGTCTTACCTACATCTATGGAATCGGTCCGGTTTTTGCGCGCCGTATCCTTGAGTCAACGGGTATTGATCAAACCACTCGTGTCAAGGATTTGACCGAAAGTGAGCTCAAAAAACTTCGCGACGAAATCGACAGTAATTACGTAGTCGAGGGTGATCTCGGTCGTGTGATCGCCGGTAACGTCAAACGTCTCAAAGACATACAGGCCTACCGTGGCGAGCGGCACAAGCGAAATCTACCGTCGCGCGGACAGCGTACTCGTACAAACGGCCGTACCAGGCGCGGTAAACGCGTCGCAGTCGGTGGCGCACAACCTAAGGCAGCAGCCAAGACATAGAAAGGATTGATATGGCAGAAACTACTTCTACACCTAGCGCGGTCAAATCAGGCCGCAAAAAACAGCGCCGATCAGTCCCGACCGGTCAGCTGCACATCCAGGCAACTTTTAACAACACGATCATCACGTTTTCTGACAAAAAAGGCAACGTCATCGCAGCCAGTTCGGCGGGTGCCTGCGGATTCCGCGGCAGCAAAAAAGGCACTGCCTATGCTGCTCAGGTTGCGGCTGAAAAAGCTGCCGAAATTGCCAAAAGCCAATACGGGCTTGCATCTGTCGATGCATTCGTCAAAGGTGTCGGTCTCGGCCGCGACTCGGCGATCCGCAGCATGCAGAATTTTGATATTCGTGTTGATTCTATCAAAGATGTGACAGGCGTCCCGCACGGCGGCGTTCGTCCACGTAAACAAAGGAGGGCTTAGGCGATGGCACGAGATCGAAGTCCTATAGTCAAGCAGAGCCGTCGTGAGGGTTATGCTCTTCATGTCAAAGCTCACAAGATCATGGCTCGCAAATCTGGTATCCCTGGCGTGCACGCTCATGGTCGTCACAATAAGCCGAGCCTTTATGCTACCCAACTTCGTGAGAAGCAAAAAGTTCGTCGTACCTACGGGCTACTCGAAAAGCAGTTCGCTCGTCTTATGAAAGACGCTGATCGCGCCGAGGGTAAATCCGGCGAAATCCTATTGCAGCTGCTCGAACGCCGTCTCGACAACGTTATTTATCGCGCTGGTCTCAGCACCAGCCGTCGCGGTGCGCGGCAGCTCGTTACCCACGGTCACTTCATGCTAAACGGTCGCCGTGTCGATATTCCGTCGATTCGCGTCCAAGCCGGCGATGAAATTGTCGTCCGACCAAAAAGCCAAAAGAGTGAATACTTTATACATATCGACGATGTCGTCAAAAATACCTCGCAAGTATCGCTGAGCTGGCTAAAAAGTGATGTCAAAAATCTCAAAGTAACTATCACTGGCAATCCGACTCGCGAGGAAGCAGAGCCGGATATCAATGAACAACTAATCGTTGAGTACTACTCACGTTAACAAGGAGTCAGACCACTATGTCACAAGCTATTCACAACCCTACACTCGCTAGCGTGCAAGATCACGACTCGCGCAGTGCGACATTTGTCATCGAGCCGCTTCACACCGGCTATGGTATGACTCTTGGTAACAGCCTGCGCCGCGTGTTGCTGAGCAGTATCGAGGGTGCTGCTATCGTCGCATTTCGTGTTGAGGGTGCAACTCATGAGTTCACTACCGTAAAAGGCGTAGTCGAGGATGTCGTTGATATCATGCTCAATCTCAAAAATGTCCGTGTTCGCGCTCACAACGATCAGCCAGTTGAGCTGCGCCTTGAGAAAAAAGGTGCCGGCACTGTTACGGCTGCCGACATCAAGCTGTCAGATGATATCGAGATCGTCAATCCTGAAGCCGTAATTTGTACTATTGATGACCCCAAAACCTCAGTTGTTATGGATTTGGTTATCGAGACCGGTCGTGGCTATCGTACTATCGAGGAGTCCGGCAAATTGCGTCTCCATAGCGATATGATTGCGCTTGATGCTATATTTAGTCCGGTACTGCGGGTTCGCTACAAAGTTGAGAGCACGCGTGTCGGACAAGCAACCGACCTCGATAAACTACTTATCACTATCGACACCGACGGTTCTATGAGTCCGCACGACGCTTTTGAAGAAGCGGCCGCAATACTCATCAACCAATACACGGCTCTGGCTGGCAGCACTCGAGTTGAGTCTGCTCCCACGCCCGGCTCACGTGATGAGTCAAACGACGCCGAGTTGATGACCCCGATCGAAGACCTCAACCTCACGGCTCGTACTACCAACGCCCTGATAAACAACGATATCCGCACGATCAACGATCTCGTAACATTGAGCGAAACCGACCTGCGTGAGCTCAAAGGCTTCGGCAGCAAAGCTCTCGATGAAGTCAAAGAAAAATTGGCGGAGATGGAGTTTTAGGTTATGCATCGACACGGATACCAAGGCCGCAAGCTGCATCGCGATTCCGCACAGCGCAAAGCGCTATTGCGTGGTCTCGCTATTAGCTTGATCGAGCATGGTTCGATCGAAACTACTCTGCCTCGAGCCAAAGAGCTCGTGCCGTTTATCGAACCGCTTATTACCAAAGCCAAAAAAGGCGATCTTGCCTCGAGACGCGCTGTTATTGCCGCGCTCAACAACCAAGCTGCCGCCAAAACACTGATCGATGAGCTTGTCTCACAGATGGGCGGTCGCGACAGCGGTCATGTGCGCATCAAACGAACACGACTGCGTGTCGGCGACAACGCTCAGCTCGCATCGGTCAGCTTCGTTGACGAACTTAAGCGCGGTGATTCAGCCTCCAAGGCAGTTTCTGCCGCACAAAAATCTACTGCCAAGCCTGACCAGACTGCTAAAACCAAAGCCGATAAGCCGGCCGCAAGCAAACCCAAGGTTGCCGCTCCGCGCAAGGTTGTTGCAGCCGACAAGCACTTGAGTCACAAGCCGGCTGCTAGCGTGAGAAAGACAGGAGAGCGATGATGAAAACATATTCTATGAAAGCATCTGCGGTCAATCGCCAATGGGTTGTTATTGACGCTGCTGCCGCCCCACTGGGCCGCGTGGCCACAGTTATTGCTACGCGTTTGACTGGCAAATACAAACCGACTTACACGCCAAATATCGATGACGGCGATTACGTTGTCGTTATAAACGCCGCCCAGGCAGTTCTGACCGGCAACAAAGAGCAAGACAAAGTCTACTATTCTCACTCCGGATTTCCCGGTGGTATCAAAGAGCGAACCGCCAAAGAAGCTCGCAACATCAATGCAGCCCAAATTGTTGAGCATGCCGTCGCCGGTATGTTGCCTCGCAACAAACTGCATGCCGAGCGCATGAAGCGACTGCGTGTCTTTGACGGCCCTGAGCATACCCATGCTCCCCAAAAACCCGTAACAGTGGAGGTCAAGTAATGGCAAAATCCGACAAATACTTCTATGGCCTCGGTCGCCGCAAAGCCGCTACTGCCCGTGCTCGTCTGATCGGCGGCAAAGGTGTCGTAACGGTCAATGGTTCACCTGCCGAAGACTACTTCGATGGCAACAAGACATTGGTTGCCGAACTGACTGATCCGCTAGCTCTCATCGGCAAGCAAAAAGATTTTGATGTCAGTATCGTCGTCAGCGGCGGTGGTCAGAGCGGTCAGGTCGATGCCTGCAAGCTCGCCATCAGCAAAGCAATCGCCGAGATGGATGATACTCTCCGCGGCACGCTCAAAAAAGCCGGCCTCATGAAGCGTGATCCGCGTGAAAAAGAGCGCAAAAAGTACGGTCTGCGCAGCGCCCGCAAGCGCGAACAATACTCAAAGCGTTAACACAATAAGCCATACACATACAAATAGCCCTCTCCCAGGGCTATTTGTGCTTATTGGACGGAGAGCTTCAGAGTTCCGTTTATTGCTCGTATAGGTACTAGTATATTTTCGTCAAAGTTGGCTTCCATTTGAAAGCTTGATTCTATCGGCTGTACGATCAGACATAAGCCAGACCAGGATGTATCAAACTCTTCAGGTGACCCATAGTGCTTACCGTAGCCATTTTGATATACATCAACTAGCGTTACTCCCATGATGGCGCCTGATAATTTCAGTGCATGATCGTTATTGTAGCCTTTTATCAATTCACCCGACTGTCTGTAGTATATGATACTTGTTTCTGTATCATGGATAAATGCGACGTCAAATGAATCCGGAGCAGGGAACGAAGCTTCGGCTGAATCTATAATGTCGCGTAAAAACTGTTCCTGCTTTCTGGCATTTACGTTATAAAATGTTGAGTCCGGGTGGTTGGTATATAGCCTCAAAAGAGCGTCAGCCTCTGTGATAGTCTTCCATACTTCGTGCGGATCGCTGCTAACCACTTCGTTGTTGCCTGGTCGCAGATAATGCACAGTCACATCAGAAGTGTCGGCATATGCCAGAAACTCTAGCGAACCCTGCATGCTAGGCGTCATAACATTTGAATGGCCGACAATAAATGACATACCGATGCGAGGAGCTTCCTCTTCTTCTCCATCAATTTCCATCGATTTAACGATAAATCCATTGCTTTTCACCGCACTGAAAGCTTCTTGGTACTCGTGTCTAGCCAAGACTCCTTCAGATCCGACGCCAACGGTCGGCATGTACCAATTTCCAGCCACGATGAACACATCGCCTATATGTCCCCACTTTTCGTCGAGGTATTCGACAATATCCTGAGACATGCTCAAGGCCATTTCTGGATCTTTTGCGTACATGTCTGCAAGCCGTATGTTGGCTGTCTCAATCTCCAGTTGCAGGTCTTGAAGCCTTTCGTTTACGTCCTGTTGGATCACACCAGCGAGTTCTCCCCACATTTCTCGAGTAGTGGGTTCTCGATTTTCACGTTTCATATCAGACATTGTACATCATATAATGTTTTTTGTTCGATACCAGAGATCAATTTAGTATTGGTTATGGATACATTGGTTGCAAATCAGTACCATCGAAAATTTGCAGCCTACACTGCTGACTTCTCTGATTTCATGCCTGATGCGCGTGAATTGTAACTATCCCTAGAAATACAGAGGTACAGTAAGTATACTGTTAGTATGCATGACCATATCTATGAGTTTTTGAAACAAGTTCGCGAGGTATATTATACCGAGGGTTCGACTGAGCATAGCTATCGACCCGCGCTTAAACAACTGTTTGAGTCGCTGCTGCCCGATATGACTGCACTCAATGAGCGAAAGCGTGTCGAGGTCGGCGCACCTGATTTTGTACTTTTCAAGACGCCTGAGACACCATCGCAACTAGAGCTCTTTCGCGTGATATCACTCGGCTATATCGAGGCCAAAGATATTCGTCCTGGCATCCTCGACACTCCTGATAATCGAAAACAGATCGAGCGTTATCTGGATCTTGGCAATGTCGTACATACTGACAATCTCACTTGGCGGTTTTATTTCGAGCGTGATATGGTGCGAGAGATATCTATTGCGCATCTCGATGAGTCGGGTTACATCATTGACGACCCTGCAGCGTTTGATGAGTTAGTTCACTATCTGCGCAAGATTGTAGAGACGCCCACACCGACGATTCGCACTGCGAGGTCACTAGCTCTACATATGGCTGATCGCGCTCGGCCGATCCGCTATACGATCCAGCAGGCATTGCAAGCCGATCTCAATGCCGATGCTCAGACAGAATTATCACAGCAGTACGAGGCATTTCGCGAGACACTCATCCATGATCTCAGTGTGCAGGATTTTGCTGATATCTATGCTGAGACGATCGCCTATGGACTGTTCGCAGCTCGCTACAATGACGATACCGCACACGACTTTACGCTTCAAGAAGCAGCGCAGAGAGTACCGCAAACCAACCCGTTTTTGCGACAGTTTTTCCTACAGATTGCCGCGTATGAGCGTGATACGCGGCTTAACTGGGTCTTGAGCCGATTTGCCGAGCTGTTCGTACACGCTGATGTCCGTCAAATTATGAGCACGTATGGCAAAGATACAGGCATGAACCACGATCCAGTGACGCATTTTTATGAGACATTCCTAGGCGAATATGATCCAAAGCGTCGCAAGGCAAGGGGCGTCTACTATACACCTCTGCCGGTTGTGCAATACATTGTCCGAGCAGTCGATAAGGTGCTCAAAGAAGAGTTTGGCCTAGCCGATGGCCTAGCCGATGACAGCACCATAACATTCACCGAGAATGTCGCTCCGTTCAAAAAAGGCAAAGGTACTGGCGGCAAAGTATATAATGATGAGACCAAGCAGATACCACGCGTACAGATACTCGATCCAGCCACCGGTACCAGCACATTCCTAAACGAAACTATCAAACACATCTACAGCACCAAAGGCGCTCGATTGGGTAACGGCTGGAGTAATTATGTGGAAGAGAATTTACTGCCGCGTATCCATGGTTTTGAGATCCTGATGGCAGCCTACAGCATGGCGCATATGCGGCTAGGCTTGACGCTCGCCGAGACTGGCTACAAGCCATCCGACAAACACCCGCGCATCGGTGTATATCTCACCAATTCTCTCGAAGAGCCAGCTGCTGATGACCCGCCGCTTCTCGCCATGCTTGGCATGGGCCGTGCTCTTACTGAGGAGGCGATAGCCGCAGATCGTGTCAAACGAGATTTACCAATTATGATTGTTATGGGTAATCCGCCGTATAGTGTGAGCAGCGCAAATAAATCCAAGTACATCGATAAGCTCATGGCAAACTACAAAAAGGATTTGAACGAGCGCAATATCCAGCCACTCAGTGACGACTATATAAAATTTATTCGTTACGCTGAAAATCTGATCGTAAAAAACGGTCAAGGTATTGTTGCTATGATTACCAACAATAGTTACATTGATGGTTTAATTCATCGTCAAATGCGGAAACATTTGCTGCAAAGCTTTGATAAGATTTGGGTGCTCGATCTCCATGGCAGTACGAACAAAAATGAAGTAGCTCAGGATGGAAGTAAAGATGAGAATGTTTTTGACATCAAGCAGGGTGTCAGTATCGTAGTTATGGTAAAAAAAGTGGGCACAGAGCAGACGGATAAGCATGCCGAGGTTCAGTTTGCAGAGCTTTATGGTAAACGATCAGACAAATATAACGCGCTCAAAAACGAACAAATTTTTAACCATATCGAAGCTGCGCAGCCGAGATATTTGTTTGTCACGAAACATCACTCTGAGTTAGAACGTAAGTATGAAAGCTACATAAGTATTCGTGATCTGATGCCATTCGGCGACGCGGGTATTAAAACCCACAGGGATAATTTTGCCATAGGCTTTAATGCCAAGGATGTTTACGAACGATTGATTGCTTTGCGTGACGGGTTGAATACATCAGAGGAATTAGGGCTTAAAGATACTCGCGATTTTAGTGTAAAAACAGCTATCAATTTTCTCCGTAACCTGAGTTACGATGAAATCCGTGCGGGTGTCAAGCCTGTTGCATATCGACCATTTGATAATCGGTTTTTTGCAAATTTCGGTGGGGGGGGGGGGTTGGGGGCGGGCCCCCCGCATAATGAATTTGGTTGTTTTTTAAAATAATGTTG
>CAZNHZ010000001.1:158274-423492 GCA_964573015.1 uncultured Candidatus Saccharibacteria bacterium
AAACCACCAATTTTTCATATTTTTTTTTTTTGGGGGGGGGGCCCGGCCCCCCCCCCCCCCCCCCACCGAACTATGACTCAGTTGCTAGATTATAAAAATTACGGTCTTATAACTTCACGTCAATATGGCAGTAAAATTCATTTTATCGTGGGGATTGCGAGTGGCAGTGCAGTAGAGATTAGCTCGCAGCCGTTTGCGCCTTACAATGTGAGGCCGCTCTACATCTATCATCCTGACGGTACTCGCTCCGCAAACTTTAATGACGGGCAATTAAAATCATTGCTGAGTAACATCGAGCCCTATTGCTATGTTGATAGCAGTGAAGATTTGCAGTCACCGCAACCGGATTATGTTATCACGGCCATTGACATACTGGATTATATTTATGGCATACTTCATAGTCCGAGCTATCGCACTAAATATAAAGAGTTTTTAAAAAGTGATTTCCCGCGTATACCAAAACCGGATAGTATTTTCGAATTTGAGTGCTACGCCGAGGCGGGAAAAAAGCTCCGCAAACTTCATCTCATGCAGGACGTGACTCCTGGTGACTATTCTCCTCAGGGAGAGGGCGATGATACCGTCGATCAGGTCAAATTCATCATTGATGACGAAAACGATGTAGGTAAAGTATATTACAATCCGACTCAATATTTCGACAACGTGCCGCGAACCGCATGGGAATTTTACATCGGCGGCTACCAACCCGCCCAAAAATGGCTCAAAGACCGCAAAGGCCGCGAGCTCGGCTACAAAGACATCGAACACTACCAGCGTATCATCACCATCCTCCTCGAAACCGCCCGAATCATGAAAGAGATCGGATGATGACAATTTTTACGTGTACTCATCAATCCGTCTCCGACCCCTCCCGTGTCGCCCATTTGTTTGATTCATATAAAAAGCTGCTTAAATAATGGGGGCTCGCTTACTTCCGGCTACTATAACAGTAAGTTTAAAAGAACTATTCTTTTACTGAGGTGACAACTAGTAATACAGATTACATGGCTAATTGATCCTCAATAGATTTGAGTAATTCTTTTCGATCAACGTAGTCTTCGAGGAATTGCAAGTACTTGTCTGGTGTCATGTCTAGCGCCAAATCTGGGTGCACGAGGTCACTCGATTGTTCGCCAAGATAGTATTTCAGGCTAGACCAATAGTAAGTACGGTAAGTCCGAGGATTTAGATGGATGTACCGTGAGATATGTGCCAAATATGCCTCATCTTTGATGCGTGAAGCCCGAAACGGACCTTGAAACAAGTGTCCTGATGATTTGTATTTACGATTGAAATACATAGTATAGGCCGTCGCTACAGACTTCATAAGACGACTGATATCACCTAGCTCTACTTCTTGATAAAGCAGCAGGTGAAAGTGATTGCCCATCAGGCAAAACGCAACAATCTTTACATCGTATTTTGGATACACCTCGGTCTCATCGGGGTCGCTAGTCAATAGATGGCGCCGAAATAAGTCCATAAATTTTCGCCTATCTGAAGCATCTAGGAATATCTTTTGCTTAGCAGCGCCCCGATTGTATACGTGATAGTACGCCGGCGCGTCATATTCTCTAATCAAGTGTTTAGAGGGTATATTTATATATTACAAGTTTTAACACCTTAAAAGAAGAGTTCTTTTTGACTTTTTGAGTAGTTTTTTGAGCAATCATCGTTTAGATGAATTGAAACGCCCGCGCTTATTTCAGCGCGGGCAGCCGTTACGCGGCTAGCGGGAGCTTACCTCCAGAGTGGGCACCCTCGTCGGCAAAAGCCATGGTCACCCTGGTCACAGACGACGCAGCTGTCGTCGCTGCAACAGTGACGGCCGACGGTGACTGTTGAGCGCCTCGGACGCGGAGGGCGGCCGGGCTGGCGCATACGCGTGAAGCGAAAATTGCTCTATTGCCAGTTCGCTGGCGCACGGGGCTCTCCGAGCGCCTTCCAGTACTGCCGGGCGATGCTGGCTTGCATGTTGGTGGCACCGTCGTCAGCCGCTTCCAAGTTCTCCGGTATTAGATTGAGGGTGACGCTCGGCCACCCCGGGTATGACACCCGGTATTGGCTGCGGGCACGAGCCCCGCATACCACCTCCTAGTGGTTGTAGGTACGATACGATGTATCTGCACGATTATGACATATATAGTGACTAAATCAATAATTAGCAGCTGCTATACTGATGATATGAAAACCGAGATAGAAGCTAAATTTTGCAGAGTAGATCATGAGAGCGTGCGACAAAAATTACGAGAGATAGGTGCAGTATGTGAATCACCTATGCGGCTACTTCGTAGAGTCGTCGCCGAAACATCTGAACTGCAGTCTAAAAATGCATATCTCAGAGTACGTGATCAGGGAGATAAGACTGCTCTGACGTACAAGCAGTTTGATAGCCTCAGTGTCGATGGCGCCAAAGAGGTAGAAGTAGAAGTGAGTGATTTCGATGCGATGGCGCAGATACTGCAAGCTCTAGAGCCGACGCGGTATTCATATCAGGAATCCCGACGTGAGGTGTGGAAACTCGATGGTACCGAGATAGTACTCGATGAGTGGCCATGGCTCGATCCATATATCGAGATAGAGGGTGAGAGCAGAGAATCAATCGAGTCAATCGCTATCAAACTAGGATTTGATTGGAGTGATGCTGTATTTGGCGATGTGATGGCAGCGTATCGACAGCAATATCCGCAGTTATCGGAGCGCGATACGGTCGGTGACCTACCGCAAGTCAGGTTCGATGATCCGCTACCGGATATGCTCAGGTATTGATAGTGCTTCGATTCACTTCAGCAGCTGTAGCAACATGATCAGATATCGTCGCGCCGATGGCGTTGCCGTACTCTGCTGCGATATCGTGATTGCTCATCACGCCGCGGGGTGTAAACGCATTTACACAGGTCTGCATGATAGTCGTACCATTGGCAAAGACGTGTTGTAGCTGAGGATCTAGCTTGAAAGGCGTGCGTGATAAGCACCGAAAAACATACTGAGCATAAGCATGTGTCCAGGCATAGTATGTATCGCCCGCAGTATCATGATAATTGCCGTCGTTTTTGCATGTCTGCAAGGCGTCTTGCCAGCGGATCATCATATCTTTGCGCGCCGCATGATCATAGTGGGGCATATCAGTCAGTGATGCACTATCGAGCCATCGGGCGTACATACGTGATGACATGACGAGCAGATATAGTGCCTCATCGAGTGAATTATCGGTATGATCGAGCGCCAGATCGAGCTGATCGCCGAAGGATAAGCGGTGCTCTAGTTCTTGGCGTCTGACTGTCGTCGCCTCAAAAAAATATTCGAGCCGACGGTAGGGTAGTTTCAGATGATCGGGTATGGTGACGAGATGATCGCTAAATTGAATTAGCTGTGCCGAGAGGGCGATTTGCTCATGTTTGCCGAGCAGCTGGCCGCGCTGCGGCTGGCGGCGCGTCAGGCTATCGTCGATCTCTCGACATACCGAGGAGATATCGGGCTGCAACTCGAGCTCAGGGGGCAGTGGAGTATTGTGCGTATCGGCGGCAATCTCTCGATATATACGCTCATGCCGCGGTATGAAAAATAGTGTATAGGCTGCCTTGCCGAGCAGTCGCAGTGACCGCGTGGTTGTGAGCCTTTCATTTCCTGGCTTTCTCGTCTCCATATGGCTACACTATAGCGCTACCAGGTAAATCATGCATGCATAAGCACGTTGGGGTTAAAATGAAACGCCCGCGCATATTTCAGCGCGGGCAGCCGTTACGCGGCTAGCGATTTGCCAGGGTGATCCGGCCCTCCTCGATTCCCGTGGCCAGCTCGTCGAACGTGTCGGCGAGGGCGGGTTCTCGCCCGATGACTCGCGCCATTTTGCGAATAGCCCGCCAATCTGGAGACGAGATACGTTGACTACGGCCAATGATCTCGACGAGCCGCTGACGAGCGGCAAGAGTGCGCTGGATGCGCTGGAACATGCTATTCCTCTCGGTTGGGGATGAGGCAAACCATACTACTATAGCAGATTTAAACATAACAGGCAATATTCGGAGTCTTGCGGTGCTGATACGATATACTAATAGCAGTCTATAAGAAATGATAAGTTGGTGACATGAGCAAGAAATTTGGATTTACTATAGTTGCACGCGAGACGAAATACCCATTGATGCGAGCTGGCGTCATATTGACACCGCATGGCGAGATACAGACGCCGACATTTATACCCGTTGCGACAAAAGCGGCCATGAAGGGTCTGACAGTCGAGATGATGCGCCAGCTCGATGCACAGGCGGTTCTGGCAAATGCCTATCATCTCTATATACAGCCGGGCGATAATATCGTCGCCGCAGGCGGCGGTGTCAGCCAGTTTATGGCCTGGAGTGGTCCGACATTTACTGACTCAGGCGGGTTTCAGGTGCTATCACTCGGCAGCGGCTACAAAAAGGTCGTTTCGATGGTGAGCGATGAAGCAGTCGTCGCTGAGAAGAGCACTCGTCACGCATTTGTCGATGACGATGGGGTAAATTTCAAATCGCATCGTGATGGGACGATCCATCGATTTACTCCTGAAGTCTCGATGCAGATCCAGCACAATCTCGGCGCTGATATCTGCTTTGCGTTTGATGAGCTGACATCGCTCGCCGATACGCCGAGCTATCATCGCGAAGCGCTCGATCGCACGCATGCGTGGGCTCAGCGCTCACTCGATCATTTCAGGAAATTACAGCGCGATAATCCTACCAAACCATACCAGGCGTTATTTGGTGTGCTGCAAGGCGCGAACATCGAAGAGTTGCGGCGTGAGACAGCCAAGCACCTCGGCAGCATGGAGTTTGACGGTTATGGCATCGGCGGAGCAGTCGAAAAGGTTCGTTTGGGAGAGATTATCAATTGGTGTGCGCAGGAGCTACCCGATGATAAACCCCGACATCTACTCGGAATCAGCGATCCGTCCGATATCTTTGCAGGGGTGGAGCAGGGTATCGATACGTTTGACTGTGTCGCACCGACGCGCGAGGCTCGAAATGGCGCGATCTATTCGCGCGACGGTCGCTTCAATCTAAAATCAGCCAAATACCGCGATGATTTCACGCCGCTGGACGGCGAATGTGGCTGCCATGTCTGTCAGACGTACACGCGAGCCTACATCCATCACCTGCTGCGCAGCCGCGAGATGCTCGGCGCAACACTTGCGTCATACCACAACGAGCATTTCATATTGCGGCTCGTCGATGGTATCCGCGCTGCAATCTCTGGTGGTACCTACAGCGACTATCGCGATGCTTTTATGAGCCGATATTATAGCTCAAACTGAAACGGGCTGAAATCAGTTTTGCGGTCATAGAAATCGCTGCGTTCCGTGCGTTTGAGAATACGGATGACCCGATACGTGATAGGCAAAAACAGAATCTCCACAACTGTCTTAAATGTCCAGCCTACCATGATGAAACCGATCATCTCGCCGGCGGACATCATGCCTCCAAATGCGATGAGTGCAAAGACAGTTGTATCAGCACCTTCTGCAACTACAGTAGAGCCGACCAGTCGCTTCCAGAGCTGCTTGCCGCGAGTCTTGACCTTGAGTTTGGCCAGAATATACGAGTTTAGAAATTCACCGATGAGATAAGCAGCGAGGCTAGCGATAACGATCCGCGGCAAAAATCCGGCGACGGCTTCAAATGCCGCCTGGTCATGATACATCGGCGCGGGGGGCAGGTAACGGACAACCGTCAGAGCAGTGACGGCGATGAGCATAACCGCGAATCCCGCCCAGATCGCTCGACGAGCATATCGATAGCCATAAACCTCGGTCAATATATCGCCAAATATATAGATCAGCGGGAATAGCACCGCTCCGCCGTCGGTTAGTACAGGCCCAAATGCAATCAACTTGGTTGCACTGATATTTGATATCAGAAGCGCGCTGGCAAATAGCGCAAGGACGACATCATAGTAGCGAAATTTTTTCATAGCAGACCCCTATCATACCACTCTTGATATTAGTATAACGTATTGATCGCACCGGCGTGGCTTTTGATAATGACGCGGCAATTGGCGGGCAGTTCGACGACCTCACCATCAAGTTGTACTTGCTGAGCATTAGGCAACTCAAATTCATAGCGGCTATAACTCGGCGGATGCTTAAAACCGCGCAGCAGCGCCGCGATAATTGCGATAAATGTATGCAGCCTGCCGCGATGTTTGACGGTGATAGGCTCAAATTTACCGTCGTGAATGGTATTTTTGTCGTCTAGCTTGACGACTTTTGCCATTTCATTGATATTTCCAAAAATCATACTGTCATATCGGATGTCTACGTCACCATGCTTGACAGTAAACGGTGTGAAATTTTTAAGTGTTTTTAGTGTCAGCCAAATTTCGTTCCAACGACTTTTTGAGTTTTTATTTAGCTCGCTTCCTACCTCCGGTGTGATCCCAAACCCGATGTACGAGTGGGCATAACGTTGCAGCTCGAAATCTTTGGCTTTGGCGGTTATGCTGATAAGGTCGATAGATTTTATGTCGGCTTTTTTAATAAGCCGAATCAGTGGAGTTTCGTCTCGCATGACACGGCGATGGTCATTGGCATTACCGGCGGCCATGACAGCAACAACAGGATTTTGGGCGGGAAATAATTTCTTGGCAGCCATGACACCGTTAATCACCTCATTGTAACCGCCGTCACCACTGACCGATACAAGCAGCATGCGGGTATATTTACTGGCGATATCATAAGCAATTTCTATCGCGTCACTCGGTTTTTTGGTTGGATAGAGAGAAGCTTTTTTTTGGATAATTTCAAAATGTCCGTTGACGCTATCGGCTAGGTCCTTGGCCATCTTTTGTGCGTCGCCGGTACTTTTTGGATTATAAATGATCGCAATATGATCAAATACTTTCATGTTTGTTAGTATACCACCGTGGTATAATGTAACCATGAGCAACGATGTGGCGGCTACCAAACAAAACCTGCTTGATTCTCAAAAAGAAGTACTCGATTTCATAGCAGATTTGATTGATAAAATTGATCTTAAAGCTTCTCACGACAGACTGCTTCGCACGATTGATAGTTTTGTCGGGCGTATCGACAAATGCGAACTAGAACTTGCAGATCGTGATAGTCAGTTTGAAAAATTATTAGCGTGGGCGCGCAAGGTATCAGAAAAAACCGGTATTCCGCTCGAAAATCTATAAAATTATGACAAAAGAAGTAATCCTAACCGGAATCCGCAGCAACGAGGAGCCGACGCTTGCAAATTACTTGGGTGCTTTTGTGCCGATTGTAGAGATGCAGCGACAATTTGCCGGTCAATACCAAATAAATATGTTTGTGCCTGATCTGCATAGTTTTACGACGCCTGTCGATCACGATAATTTATATCAAAATACGCTTCGCAATATCAAATATTTTCTGGCGGCCGGACTCGACATGAATGACGCCGACACCTACCTCTATCGGCAGAGTTTTATACCTGCCCACAGTGAAATGACCTGGATATTAAATTGTTTTACTTATGTCGGTGAAATGCAGCGTATGATTCAATTTAAAGACAAGTCGGCCGAGCATAACGCGAGCGTGACTATGGGTCTCATGGACTATCCGGTGTTGATGGCGGCAGATATTTTGCTGTATGGTGCTCGCTGGGTACCGGTTGGCGAGGATCAATTCCAACATCTTGAAATCGCACGTGACATCGCAATTCGCATGAACAATAAATTTGGCGATCTGTTTGTCGTGCCGGAAGACACCAAAAAGCAATCGGAATTTATGGGTCGTGATAGCGGCTTACGGATTCGCAGTCTCAGTGATCCAACCAAAAAAATGAGTAAAAGCTCTGGTGATGACAAGTCAAAAATCAACCTGATGGATGATCCGACACTTGCCGCCAAAAAGATTATGAGTGCAGCGACAGACAGCGTCGGTGAGATTAATTATGATTGGGATAATCAACCCGGAGTCTCCAATTTGCTTCAGTTATTGTCGTTGTTGACGGCTCGTGATCAAGCGCATGTCAATGCTGACTGGGAGGGTAAGACAAGCTATGGCGATCTCAAAAAAGCCGTTGCTGATCAAATTGAGCAATTTTTGGTGAATTTTCAAAAACTCTATGGTCTTATCGACGATCAAGTTTTGATAGATAAACTCGAAAAAGATGAAGCAGCGATGCAAGAAGTAGCCAACCAACGGATCGCACGCGTGCAGCAAGCCGTCGGTTTGCGCGCTAAGGGTTGATGTCTGTGAGGCTTGATGTCTATGTGGCGCAATATTGGCCGGAGCGATCGCGTGCCCAGTGGCAAAAATTGATTCGTGAGGGCAGGGTATTTGTCGATAACGTAGCACAGACGGATGTTAGTTTTGAGCTGGGAGAAGACGATGTCGTGACCGTCAAGGCACCAAAACCGCCGGTACTTACCGGTGAGATCGAAGTCATTTACGAAGACGACGATGTGCTTGTGATGAACAAACCATCGGGTACCCTCAGCCATGCCAAAGGCCTGACTCCTCAAGAATTTACGGTCGCGGATTTTGTGCGTCGGCATATGCACGAAACCGACGAGTCGAATCGTCCCGGTATAGTGCATCGTCTTGATCGCGATACCAGCGGTGTTATTATCGCTGCTAAACATGCCAAAGCCAAAAGTCATTTGCAGCGGCAATTTCAGGATCGAAAAGCCAAAAAAACTTACATTGCCGTATTAAGTGGTGTGCCTAAAGAGTCTCAAGCTATGATTGATTTGCCGATCGAGCGTAATCCCAAGCGTCCGAGCAGTTTCCGGGTTGGTGCCAACGGCAAGTCGGCACAAACTGCCTATCAAGTAATTGGTTCAAATAAGACTTATAGTGTCGTTGAGTTAAAGCCGATTACTGGGCGAACTCACCAAATCCGAGTTCATCTGGCCTATATAAACACACCGATCGTGGGCGATGTTGTCTATGACGGAGCCAAAAGCCCCATCAACAGGCTGTGTCTGCACGCCAGTTCGCTTGAAATAACTTTACCCAACTCGACGCGGAGGACATTTACGGCGCTGTTGCCTCACGATTTTCAGGAGTTTGTCGATGACGTTTGCGCCTAACCTCGTGATACACCCGACGTCAAGACGGCTGTTGGCGAATTTTGTTGTCAGTCCCGGTCACGGTCTGACACTGCACGGCGAAAAAGGAGTCGGTTTGACAACGATCGCGCGTGAAATTGCGCGTTCGATAAACCCCACAGATGCGACTTTGGTAATCGACACTATCGACGGCAAGGATATAAGTATTGAGCAGATTCGTGAGCTCTACACTTTGACGCGTTCGGTTGAGTCGGTCGGCCGTACGGTTATACTCGATAACGCAGAGAGATTAAGTCTGCCGGCGCAAAATGCGTTTTTGAAGCTACTCGAAGAGCCGCCGGCGCACGTACACTTCATATTGGTTGCTCATGAGCTCAAAACGTTGCTGCCGACCATATCGTCGCGTTGTGAAACCATAGAGGTACGTCTTGTGACTAGGAATGATTTTGATGATTTTTTGCAGTCGTTTGGGTTGGACAGCCTGCGCTGCAAACAAGTGGCGTTTCTGGCTGCGGGCCGACCGGCACTTGCGAAGAGGCTGATCGATGACGACGAACTTTTTAATCGGTTAGCCGACGTCACCAAAGACGCCAGAGAGTTTATCGCGGCATCTTCATATGATCGATTGTTGATAGCTGGTAAATATACCAAGCATCGCGATGAAGCGATAATGTTTGCAGCGACCGTCGGATCGCTACTGACGATTATGCTGCAAAAAAAACCAACCCAAATCATGGCTCAGCAATCAGTGTATGTATCGGAATGTATCGATAGCCTTTATGATAATTCTAATATCAGGCTGCAGCTGGTCCGCTTGGCGACAGCGCTGTAATTGTAACGACATTTGTGCTATACTCTCTAGGAAATGTTTGGACTTATTATTTTGGTGGGAATCGGTTTTTGGGTTCTCTGGTACCAAAAATCTACTGACGTATCTGGCGAAGTTTTTTCATCAAAATTTGCCAACCGCATGGACAAGCTTTGGCAAGTGGCGCACGAAAGCATACGCGAGCGTAAGTATCTGCGAGCCGAAAAAGCTCTGCTTACGATTCTGCGTGTCGATGAGAGAAATGCGACAGCGTATAATCGTCTTGGCATCCTCTACGCCAAACAGCGTGCCTATCAGGACGCTATCGAGTGTTTTGAGATCGCTCAGAGCCTGGAGCCGAGCGCCAGCAGTTTGCACAATGTCGGATTGATTTATTATGAAACCGGACAGTACGAAAAGGCCGCCCTAGCATTTGAGCAGGCTCTTTCTATAGAAAACGACATCGCCGCGAGGCATATTGCGCTCGCTAAAGTCCAGGAAAAACTCGGCGACACAAAAGCCATGATAAGTGCGCTCGAGCGTGCGGTTGAGCTGGAACCAAACCCACAAAGTCTATCAATTTTGGCAGATGCTTATGAGCGTGACGATCAAATCGAGTTGGCAGCCACTATTCGCGAAAAAGTGTCCAAGCTAATCATACCGACCGACGCTCCGCAAAAAGTCCAGCAGCCCCGCAAAATCGTTATGTGACAAACAAAAATAGGTGGCAAACAACAGATAGATTTGGTACAATATGTCGGTACATTTCATTTTGTGCCGCTTTAGCTCAACTGATTTCCGAGACGGATGTCGAGTAAGATCAATAAGCTTGCTCTAACCAGCTGAACTATCGAGTATGAATACATATCAACTTTATGCCGCTTTAGCTCAGCTGGTTAGAGCAACACTTTTGTAAAGTGAAGGTCCCCGGTTCGAATCCGGGAAGCGGCTCCACGAAATATTAATCCCGCGCTGGGATAGTGAAGCGGTCAAACACTGCAGACTGTAAATCTGCCGGCATTAGCCTTCGTAGGTTCGAATCCTACTCCCAGCACCAAATAAAATAACCGCCTATGTGTCGGTTACTTTATTTGGTAGTAGTAAGATTTGAGAACCTACGAAGCTGTTTTGCTTCGGCAAAACTTCGCAGGTTCGGCGTAGCGAAGAAAGGAAACTCGTGCTTGCACGTGTCCCTTTCTGAGCGGAGGAGCGAGTGAAACGAGCGATATCCTACTCCCAGCACCATATAGATTACCCGTCATTGAGCGGGTATTTTATATAGGATTGATGTGATGTTTTGCAATAATGTAGAATCTCAAAAGTGCTACCATATATAGTATGCCTGGAAAAATTAATACGGAGTTAATACCATCCAATACCAAACTAATGGTGATCGATTGGGACGACACGATCGTCGGCACGGTGGAGGCCAAACTGCGTCATCACGTACATGTCGCCAAGCAAGATTTTGGTATCGATTTGACCCACGATGTCATGAAGCGGGGCTGGGGCAGACCACTCCACGAACTCATCGAGGAGTGGTACGGTGTGTCATATAAGGATAATGAGGCTTACGAACGAGTGCTCAATACGATCATCAGCTATAGTGAGCAGTTCCCAAAACGATCCATACCGGGCGTCAAAAAAGCTCTTCATACGGCAGCGCTACGAGG
This sequence comes from uncultured Candidatus Saccharibacteria bacterium, assembly GCA_964573015.1. Taxonomy (GTDB): domain Bacteria; phylum Patescibacteriota; class Saccharimonadia; order Saccharimonadales; family Saccharimonadaceae; genus JAPUDQ01. The sequence continues at coordinate 169,789 of CAZNHZ010000001.1, forward strand.
TATCATGCTCGGCGTTGTGACGGGCGCACCGCGTATAGACGTGCAGGCTGATTTCAAGCACGTACGGATCGATCCTGATATGTTTCAATTTTTTCAAACTGCCGACACACCGAATATCACAAGCCAAATCCGGCGGTATTTGATCCGGTGAAGTCATGGATGTCCCTAGAGGGCATCAGCATAGATGATGCGATGGTTATCGGTGATAGTCTGCGGGATTATTGGGCGGCGCGGGATGCGGGATTTCGGTTTCTAGGCGTAGAGACCGGAGTTGACGATCGATCGACGTTTTCGCATGCCGGTGCGATGAGTATATCCTCACTCGCGCATATTGTGATCTAAGATAAAAGAAGTCGTTAGACTGTTAAGCAAAATTTTGCTACAATCATCTCTGGTAAATGTTTGTTTTACGCCGCGATAGCTCAGCTGGTAGAGCGCATCCATGGTAAGGATGAGGTCGGGAGTTCAAACCTCCCTCGTGGCTCCAGAATGCTACAAATTTCAGAATTGTAATTCTAACAGGCTTACACCACTTTAAAATGTCACTACTGATAGAGATCTAATATGCATCACTAGGATACATAAATTTCTTTTCGTAAACAAACATCTGGTTGTTGTCGAGATAGGGCTGCAGGTCATCGAGGTTGCCGAAGCGTTTTTCTTTGGCTTCGTACTCAGCGTCGGTTAGCCACTCATTTCGCTGGCCATCAGACTCCGCGAGCAGCTCTCCCTGCGGGTCGGTGCCGCGGACGAGACAGAGATATTTATCCTCGAGTAGATTGCCACTCTCATCGTAGTCGAGCTTGTGATAAAACCCGAGGACTGTTAGCGTGGCGGTGAGTCCAGTCTCCTCGAGCAGTTCTCTCGCGGCTGCCTCGAGGATAGTCTCACCCCAGCGGATCTTGCCGGTTGGCCGTCCCCAATAACCATAATATGGCTGTTTGAGACGCTTCTGCTGGAGATGTTTGCCGTCATGGTTGATGATATCGAGTACGACAGAGAGCTTTGGTTGTTTCTCAATGACATGCTCATCGATGTCCATACGGTTGGCGTATTCTTTCCCCGATGGCGTAAGCTCGTAGGTACCGTACGATTTTGGGACATGCCGGACGAAACCGGCTTTGATGAGCTGCTTGATGTGAAAGTTCGTATGGTCGCTGCTAAGGTCAGTCTCACGGACTAGATCAGCAAATTTGGCACTCGGCGTTAGCAACAAGTGCCGCAAGATGAGCATCTGCGCTTTGTGCGCATCGGCTTTATAATTTGCCACCGCGAAGCTCCTCTCTCAACCGCATCCATATTTTGCCAAGCTCGTTGCGGCCAGTTCTGTCGGCGCCCCAGCCCCAAAAATCATCTTTTGGTGAGTCCTCGACGAGCGTCTCCTGTCCAGTCGATAGCAAATGCTCTCGTATATACGAATGCTGCTGTAGTTTGTGCTTGCAGATATCATACATAGTATCTACTTTGATATCATCCCAATTGTCGATGCGCTGATCTCGATACTGCCCAGCTAGTTTGTACGCATCGTGCGCTGAGGCGGCCTGATGTATCTGAGATGATACCTCGTCGTTATGAGAAAACTTCGCTGCTTGGTAGGCGTGTTCGCTCGTCGGCCATAATTGGTCGCGCCAAAATACCTGAAAGCTCGAAAAGTTTGAGAACATATAAAATTCCCGCTCATAAAACCCGATCACTGAGCCGTCCGTACAGAGCAGCTGATCGCGAAACGTATGCGCACCTGCTTTCATCATTACCTCCTTATTATAGACACATCATAGATGGTTAATCATCGTGTGTCTGCTGAAGTCGACTTCAGTGTTGCCCATAAATGGTGTGGCCGCCGGTGGTGTCCGGCGGCCGTAGAGATAGTGGTGGGAACCTAGAGGCGGGCGTCGTACCAGCCACCGGGGAAGCGATCCGAATGGATGCAGGGTGAGTGACGACTGATGAAGTCAAACGTTCCCTCTATCAGGTCACTGGTGATAGCCGCGACAATAGAAATGATGAGAGAGATCATTCCGTGCTCACTTTCGCTAGATGAATATCTCATTACTAGTTATAATCCTACTGGCCCTAAAAGAAAAGCATTGCGTAGATATCGATGATTGGTATTTGTTACAATACAGCTATGAAGAAATTGTACATCGGTAAACTCTTTACTCTAACAGATGTACGTGCTACAATGTTCTACTAGTTATGCCAAAGAAGAATACGAAACGAAAGATTGTCGGTCTTGTCAGTAAGGCTTCGGGTCACCGATCTTACTATACCGTCAAAAATACCATGAACACGGCAGGCAAGCTAAGCCTCAAAAAATATGATCCAATAACTCGTAAGCATGAAGTTTACGAGGAGACCAAAAAATCTCTGGGTCGCAATGAGGTAAAAGCTCGCAAAGGCTAAGCCTTGTCGCTTGCATAGTACGCAAACAGGGCGGCTTCAATTTGCTCTGTGAACCACAGACCGGCGCGAATCGCCAAGTCGATTTGTGATTTGTTTGGATGGGTTGTCGGTATATAGACCAGCAGTTCATCATCAAATAATTCGAAATCAACACCGGCAAATCGCTCCGCCAATTCGTTGGCTGTTGCCAAAGAAACTACCGCCGGCAATAAATCACTTTTGTGCAACGGTGCATACACCTGAAAGCGCGCGGCAAAGCCGGGATCGTACATGCCAAGCAGGTGACTGCCATGTTTGTGCAGATGCGATAGCTTGGTGCGTAGCATGGTATAAATTATTTCATCGTATTTGCAGGAATTTAGTAGCGCGTGTATCGGGACAGTTTGTTTGAGATCGAACTGGATTATGAGCCATGTATAACCTCTCGATGGTCTGTCGGGGAAAGAAATCGTGTCGGTACGTTCAAGCAATATCACGTCGCGACCGGCAATAGTTCCGACGCAGTAATGTCTATCAACATTTGACGGCGATAGCGTAAATCCCCGCACCATCTGGTGCTCATCAGACCGCTGCGAAACCGTACCGAAATAAACTAGGTCGTACTGTTTGCAGGCATTTTTGAATACTCTTTTGATGTTTTTGGAACGGAGTAGCGAAAGAGAGTGTAGTCGCTCCATAGCATTTAGAGCGAGCCCTTGTGATGCTCCAATATACGCCAGCGCATATCACGCACAGCGTTCATGAAGTACATAAAAGCGTCGTAGGGCGACTCGTACGGACTGAAATAATCATGAACACTGCCATCGTGTGAAAACTTGGTGCTCATGTAATAGACATGATCGGAGGTCTGAAGTCGTCGCCAATCTTCGATCAGTTGGTCGTCATGGCTATCCAAAACCGCCCGCTCAAGTTCGTAGAGGTATTTGAGGGCTTCTTGTTGCATAGAATTACCCAGCCATGCGCTCAGATCGCGTTCGCTGTCGGCCCAGGTTACGGTATAGGGCATCGATAAATTGTCTTTGGCGTCGCGCGACGCGGCTTCGGTGACAGTTGCAAAATCATACTTTTCGCTCGTGCTGATATGGTGAACCAGTTCGCGCGTAAATTCAAATATACCGGTATCTTCCCATTGATGTTCACCAAACGTTTCGTAATCCATAAATAGATTGATAACTTGCTCATCGCCTTTCGGGAGCCAATCGAGATATTTATCGACTGTGAGCGGCCACTGTTCCCAGGCCTTGTTTGAGAAACGAAAGGCAATATCGTCGCTCAGACGGTAGTTTTTGAGCAGCAACCTGCAGTTCTTGGTGTGGGGCGGCGTATAAATGTAATTAGGACTTTTCCAACCCAATATCGGATCCCAGCCTTCAGCCAGAACAGCTTTGTATCCGGCTTTGTCGGCCCATTGTCCAATCTCATCGTAATAAGCAAGCTCGGTATTGCGAAAAGCAGTTGGCGTTACCCCAAAGGTGTCTTGAATAAGCTGTTTGTGTTTGTCAACTTGGTGCTCAAACTCATGTCGGTTGTAAAAAAACGCCAATGAATGATAGTACGTCTCCGCTACAACTTCGACGCGCCCGGTTGCTATCAGCTGCTGGAAACTTTCGAGCACTTCGGGTGCCCAGTTGCGGCATTGCTCTATAAACACACCGGTGATGCTGATGCTAAGCCGAAACTCTGGGTGTGTGTCCAGCAGCTCTTGAAGCATGCGGTTGGTCGGTAAATATGATTTGCGGGAAACTTTGTGAAGTATAGATTCGTTTTGAGTATGATCGACAACATTGGTGTTGGAAAAATAGTCGTGGTCATAGCCCGCCGAAAAAATACTGTAGGGTCGAATTCGGTACGGTTGGTGCACATGCAGATATAATACAACCGAGGTCTTCATGATCTGGCCCCCAACAGTTTGTACTGCTCGATATAACGCGGTACCAGCGTGTGCCAATTCATCGTGCTGACTTCGTTGGCGGTCGATCGCTGCAAATGTGAGGTCAGGGCAGGCGAAGTAGCGAGATTGATGAGAATATCGGCAAGACGATCTTCGTCCCAATAGTCATATTTGATACTGTGATTGAGAATCTCGCCCGAACCGGTTTGTTTGGTGACAACCACTGCACAGCCATGAGCTGCGGCTTCAAGAGGCGTAATCCCAAACGGTTCGCTAACCGAGCTCATGACGAACGCATCTGACAAAGCAAATATATCGCGTTGTGAGTTACCGCTCACCCAACCAGGCAAAATAACACGATCGGCCACACCTTGGTTGGCGCTGAGCTCTATCAATTCGTCTCGTAACTCACCACTGCTGCCAATGATGAGAATAATTCTTGATAATCTCTTTGAGGCTTTGCCGACGGCCCTGATTAAATGGCTATAGCCTTTTTGGACAGTCAATCGGCCGATGGCACCGACGATGTAGTAGCCCTCTTGTTTCATGCGAGACAAGTAACGATATGATTCGCCGTTTGGCACGTCGCTAAAATCGTCATAATTGATAGTATTGTGAATAATCTCGATCTTGTCCTCTGGTACATGATATTCTTGCATGATAAGTCGTTTGGTGTATTCACTAATAGCGATAACGCGATCAGCCAGCGTAAGGCCCATGTATTCGATCTCATGGATCAACGGATTGCCGCTTTTGCCGCCGGCACGATCAAATTCGGTAGCATGAACATGAGCCACGAGCGGCCGTCGGGTAGCTTTCTTGAGTGCAATCCCGGCGCGCATGGTTAGCCAATCATGAGCATGTATGACATCTGGTGGATTTTTGCGAGCTTGACGCAATGCCGTGTCGGTATAGGCGTCGTTGACGGTTTCAAACGCAACCGAGCGCGGCGTCCAGTCACTATAAGCACCGAATCCGCCCGACGCGAAAGGTTTTTGGCGGCTGGCGCTGATGACATTCATAAATGATTCGGCTTCAGGATGAGAGGCTTTATAGGGCAGTATAAAATCAATCGATGCACCGTGTCGGGCCAGCACCTTGGACATTTCGAAGCAAACCACACCCATACCGCCCTTAATGTGCGGAGGTAGTTCCCACCCTAGCATTAAAATTTTCATGTGGTGTAATGAAGAGCTATTGCTCACCCCTTTATGCTTATTGTTTTTAGTATACTCTTAAAACGCTTGAATAATCAAGTGTTAAACTCTTGATTTTGACTTAGCAAAGCGACATATCTCGCAATTATCCTCGCGGCTATCCTCGCTGCGCCAAGTGTAAAAGGCCAACCCGATCGGCAGCATATCATGATAACCGATAAAATCTGCGGCTCGTCGTATCAAATGGCCTATATAATCCGATATCAATACCCGGTTCCATTCCAAAACCGCCCAATTGCGTCCAACCGGCACGACAACCGGAGGTTTGATTATCTTGTATGGTGGTCGAAACTGACGGCGTTTATGCCGGACTATATCTCGTGCCACATAAATCGCATCGTGCAATGCGGTTTGCGCCAGACCGGAGTAAGGTGTGTTGGCGTTGTCGCCGATAACATATGTCGAAGCATTGACCATCATATGATTATTCACAACCACTTTTTTGTTTGGAGCCAACTCAAACCAATGTTCGTGATCGACAAAAAACGGATGATTGATAACGCCCGATGTCCAAACAACCGTGCGAGTCGGTATAGATTTGCCGCTGACAAAGACTTCATCGTTGTCTTGCCACTCGACTTTTTCGTTTGTCATCACGGTGACACCGAGCTGCTTGAGACGTCGAGCAACCCGCTGACTGGCAGCTTCGCTCATTTTTGGCAGTACGCGCGGTGCCGCTTCGACAAGTTTGATACGGATTCGGCTGTGTTTGATAGCATGCGCGGCGGCAATATGGTTAATATGGCTGGCTAGTGAAGCTGCCAGTTCGATACCGGTCGGGCCAGCGCCAACTACGACGTATTGTTTGTCGAGTTTACGGGTAGAGGTTAGCTCGTCATGCAAATGATTCTTGAAGCGCGTCACCTCATCGTATGATTTGACGCCAAAGCTGTGTCTAGCGAGACCTTTTATCCCGAAATAACTGGTCACGGCACCCATGGCAAAAATTACTCTATCGTATGAGTAGCTGGCTTTTAGCCCGCGCACCATGCGCCGTGATGGATCGTAGCCGACTATTTGATCATTGACAATCTTGACACGCGTATGCCCAAGAATAGTTGTCAGCGGTACAAATGACTGACGCCAAGCGCCGCCGGTGGCGACCGAATACAGCGACGGATAATACGTAAAGTGATCTTTGTCGGAGATGAGCGTGACACGGATTGAACGCTGCTTGCTAAGCTTAAGCGCAACCTTAATACCGCCGAAACCGCCGCCCACAATTACAACATTCATTATACTCAATGCTAGCAGATAACGCTTGTGTATGCTACAGTAGCCGTAATGAAAGCAAAGCATTGGGCGGTTGTTGGCATAATCATTGCTGTCATCGGCGGGCTTATAGCTGCGTTGATTCGTTTTGTCGATCGTCCGGTTGTTTTGCAGCCGTCAGGTAATATCGGCCTGGCGCAGCGTGATATTTTTATGTTGGCTCTAGTTATTATGTTGCTTGTGATTATCCCGGTGTTTGTAATGCTGGCTTATATTGCCTGGCGATATCGTGCCAGCAATCATCGTGCGGCTTATCATCCAAATTGGAGCAATAATAATTGGCTGGAACTTGCCTGGTGGGGGATTCCGATACTTATAGTTATCGCGCTGTCGGTCGTGGCCTGGCAAACATCTCATGAACTTGATCCGTTTCGGGAGTTTACCACTAAGCACAAATCTCTCAAGGTCCAGGTAGTGGCGCTGCGTTGGAAATGGCTGTTTATCTACCCGGAATACCGCACGGCGTCGGTGGGTGAACTGGTCATACCGGCTCATACGACAGTTGATTTTTCGATAGCCGCCGATGCCCCGATGAATTCGTTTTGGATACCCGAGCTTGGCGGTCAGATATACGCGATGAACGGTATGAAAACCAAGCTGTATTTGGTCGCCAATCGTACCGGTGAGTTTAACGGCGTATCGTCAAATATCAGCGGGGAAGGCTTTGCCGATATGAAATTTACCGTCAGAGCTGTCGAAACGGACAAATTTGACGCCATCATAAAGAGCAAAAGCGACACCAAACCGACACTTGATCTCGCCGCCTACGATGCTTTGGCGCAGCCGGGAATCCTAACAGAGCCTCAATGGTATATTGTAAAAGACACAACACTGTTTCAGTCGGTAATAGACAAGTATATGTTGCCTCATTCGGCCAATGAGGGTTATGCTGAAACTATGCACCAAGGAGGCGATCACTAGCATGTGGGGACGAATGACATGGGATGCTTTGCCGCACGATCCGATTGTACTGGGCGGAGCATTGAGCATAGTCGGCGGGCTATTGACCGTAGTGATATTGTTGACAGTTCTGCGGCGTTGGACATGGCTGTACAAAAACTGGCTAACTAGTCTCGATGCCAAAAAAATCGGCATCATGTACATAGTTGTTTCGGCGGTAATGCTGCTGCGCGGCGCCGGCGATGCCCTGATGATGCGTGTCCAGCAAGCATTGGCAGCCGGTGATCTTGGTTATCTAAGCGCCGAACATTTCCAGCAAATATTGACAGCACACGGTACGATAATGATCTTCTTTGTTGCCATGGGGCTGATGTTTGGACTGATAAACTTGGTGCTGCCTTTGATGATCGGTGCCCGAGACGTGGCGTTTCCGTTTATAAACTCGCTTAGTTTTTGGTTGTTTTTGGTCGGTGCCGGACTGGTAAATCTGGCGCTGATATTTGGTGAGTTTGCAGCGACCGGCTGGCTGGCTTATCCGCCCCTTTCCGGCTTGGAGTACAGTCCGGGAGTCGGCGTTGACTACTGGCTGTGGGCTCTGCAGCTTTCCGGTATTGGCTCAACGCTTTCGGCGGTAAATTTCATCACCACAATCCTCAAAAAACGTGCTCCCGGCATGACAATGATGAAGATGCCGATGTTTCCATGGAGCGTACTGGGGGCGATGATATTGGTATTATTTGCATTCCCGATTCTGACGGCTACCCTAGGCATGCTGAGCCTCGATCGCATGCTCGGTATGCACTTCTTTACAAGCGCCCTGGGCGGCAACCCAATGATGTATATCAATTTAATTTGGGCATGGGGACACCCCGAAGTGTATATTGTCATCTTGCCGGCGTTTGGCATGTTTTCAGAAATTGTCGCAACTTTTAGCCGTAAACGATTGTTCGGTTACACCAGTATGGTGTGGGCGTTGATGGCAATTTCGTTCTTTAGTTATATAGTCTGGGCGCATCATTTCTTTACGATGGGTGCTGGCGGCGATGTCAATGGCTTCTTCGGTATTGCGACGATGATTATTGCGATTCCAACCGGCGTCAAGCTGTTTAACTGGCTGTTTACGATGTATCGCGGACGAATTCACTTCACCAGCCCGATGTGGTGGTTTATGGGCTTTGTCGTTACCTTTACAATCGGCGGTATGACAGGGGTGCTGCACGCGATTCCGGCAGTTGACTTCCAGCTGCACAATAGCCTGTTTTTGGTCGCGCACTTTCATAATATGCTGATCGGCGGCGTGGTATTTGGTTACTTTGCCGGACTGACGTATTGGTTCCCAAAGATTTTTGGCTTCAAGCTGCATGAGGGTCTCGGCAAGGCAGCGGCACTGTCGTGGATACTGGGCTTTGTCGTGGCCTTTACGCCGCTATACGCGCTAGGTCTGATGGGTGTGACGCGTCGCCTTGATCATTATGATCCAAATCCGGGATGGCAAGCGCTGTTTATTGTGGCCGCCATCGGACTTGTGATTATCTTGATCGGTGTGGGCTTGCAGTTGCTCCAACTGGCTTATAGCATCTGGAAGCGCAAGGAGCTGGCTGTTGGTAATGACCCATGGGATGGCCGTACACTAGAGTGGTCAGTGCCATCACCGGCACCGAGCTACAACTTTACGGCGATTCCCGCCGTCACTCGCCGCGATGAATTTTGGGAGCAAAAACAATCGGGCAAAAAACTGCCTAAAGTATACGAAGACTTCGTAGAACCTCGACCAACCTCTGCCGGTATGATTATCGCTATGCTGGCGGGTTTGACGGCATTTGCGCTTATCTGGCATGTTTGGTGGCTGGCAGCTATCGGTTTTGTCGCCGTCTGCGTAGCGATAATTGCCCGAAGCCTGGCAACTGATACCGAAGAGCTGGTCACGGCCGAACATTTACAAAAAACACACGGAGCAGCCTAATGACTAAGCCGATGAATAAGCACGACGATATTCAGACGACCAGTCTCGGTTTTTGGCTGTATCTCATGACGGACTGCCTGCTGTTTGCCAGTTTGTTTGCGACATTTGCGGTTTTGCGAGGCGCTACGGCAGGTGGACCGTCGGCTCAAGACATTGTCGATATGAATTATGTCTTGATTCAAACGATGGCATTGCTATTTAGCAGTCTGACCGCTGGTTTGGCACTGCTAACCGTCAGGCGTAATCATACCATGCAAGCCCTGTCATGGCTTGGCGCGACTATCATGCTTGGTGGCGTGTTTTTGGTGATGGAAATCAACGAGTTTTCAACACTGATCAGTGAGGGCCATACTTGGGAAATCAGTGCATTTTTGTCAGCGTTCTTTACACTGGTCGGTACACACGGTATTCATATAACTTTTGGACTTATCTGGGCAATTATACTCGGCATTTTGCTCATACGAGGCGGTATCGGGCATAGCCTCACCAAAAAAATGACGATTTTTACACTTTTTTGGCATTTTCTTGACATTATTTGGATATTTATCTTTACGTTTGTGTACGCACTGGGGAGTGTCAGACTATGAAAAAACCTGTCAATCCGGTACTATCCTATGTCATTGGATTTGCGCTATCTGCCGTACTGACACTAAATGCCTATATAGCGGTCATGAGTTACTCTGGTCGGGCAAATGCCGGTCTCATAACATTATTAGTCGGCCTGGCAGTCGGTCAATTATTGGTACAAACTATCTTTTTCTTGCACCTTGGGCGTGAATCAAAACCGCGCTGGAACAGTATAGCTTACGCAACAATGATAATGGTTGTGTTGTTTATCGTGGTTGGATCGATTTGGGTGATGAATAATCTTAACTACAATATGATGGGTGAGCATACGGAGGAGATGATTATCCAAGATGAGGGCTTGCACCGTTAAGTGGCGGGCTATGTACGCAAGGTTTATCGGCTGACCAAGCCGGGTATCGTGTACGGCAACACTTTTGCACTTCTCAGCGGCTATTTGTTTTTTGCTTTGAATACCGATGGGTTTTTGTGGCTGCCGCTGATCGGTGCGGTAATCGGTACGGCGGCTATTATGGCGTCAGCCTGCGTCATTAATAATGTCTTGGATCGTGATATCGACTCCAAGATGGCACGCACCCGGCAACGCGCTTCCGTCACCGGCGAAGTAAGTGTTGGTGCAGCAACGATGTTGGCGATCGGGTTGTTTGTGCTGGGGGTGCTGGTATTGTTTAGTCTGACTAGCATAAAAGCGCTATGTTTTGCCGTGCTGGGATGGATTTTATATGCTTTTGTGTACACTTATGTCAAGCGGCTGACTTACCACGGTACACTTGTCGGTGCCATACCGGGAGCTTTGCCGCCGGTTATCGGATTTTATGCGGTTGACAACAATCGCTACCCCGAGGCTATTATGCTTTTTGTTATCTTGGTCGCTTGGCAGATGATTCATTTTTATGCAATTGCTATTTTTCGCTGCCACGATTATGAAGCGGCTGGTATACCGGTTATCAGTATCGTCAAGGGATTGCGGCGCACGTTATTTGATATGCGGCTCTGGCTGATTGTGCTGTTGATATGGCTAGGGTTAAGTAGTATCGCCGCCGGCTGGCAGTATAGTTTGCTCATGCTGCCGCTGGGCTTATGGATGCTGAGTCGGGTATATCGGCCGCTCAATCAAACAACTGTCGAAACATGGTCACGTCAAGTATTTGGCTCATCACTAGTATTCTTGGCCTATTGGCTGGCGATACTGGCAGTGCTAGTGATAGCTACTAAGCTTTACCCGTAAAAAATACTTTGTTGTGCTGATAGCCGGAATCATGTCCGAGCTCTCGCAGGGTGTGTACAAGCTCGTCATGAGTCAGATGATCGCAGGCGATATTGTTATGACGAGCAATCACATAGCCTTGAATCATGTGTTTTAGATGCATGACATCGCGGCGCAGGAAGTTTTTGATAGTGAAGTGATCGTCAGAGCTAAGCACTCGGGTAGCGATGGTAATTGAGCCAAAAAACGGCCCGGTGGCCGCTGACACGTTGAGGATATCTTCGATTCGAATACTCATGACGTCCTCTGAGAAAAAGAATGTCCGGCGGATAACAGTGAGTTTGGTGCGATCAAGGATAATCGTATCGGGAAATATTGTCAGCGGGAAAAAGGTTGTCGCTTTTGCCAGCACTTCGTTTGACCGAGTCAGGACATCTTCGAGGGCGCTAAGACTGTTGGCCTTAAGAGTAGGTTGCTGAGCCAGGGTATATAACGAGCTGATAAACCGCGACGGAGTCATGCCATCGCTATTGGCACGGATCGAGCGGCTTAGCCTAAGTTGTCCCTGAGTGGCCACTCGACCAATCGTTAGGTAAAATTTTCGGATAAAATGCAGGCGATGGAGACGATCTGTCAAACCCGCCCCCTCAATAATAGTAGCCGGATCTTCGCTCATCGCACACCTCCTCGTTTGTATCTTCATTATATACCCATATACCAAATAAAGCACAACAATTATAGTGTATTATGCACAACAATGACATCTGTCAGATAAGATTTGTCCACAGCTTATCAGCTAATTTAGTTGACAGCGCATATAGTGCATGATATATACCACGGTGATTATGGTGATTACAACGACTGAAAATATCTGCTATACTTGCTGAGTGTCTGTCGTTGTATCATCCAGGACAGCAATCTGCCACTTGGCAGGTAATGGCACCAAACAACACATAGGGGAGTAGCTCAATTGGTAGAGTAGCGGTCTCCAAAACCGTTGGTTGCAGGTTCAAGTCCTGTCTCCCCTGCCAGTTCGCATTTTTAGCCGTTCGAGCCAGAATATCGAACGGCTTTTTGTATTCCCACCGAAGTAAACTCTGATCAAGCGTAGCGTTCTGAAGTACAAAGTTAAAAAGTCGTCTTGAATACTCCATTTCCGAACGTAACAGTAGTGAGGGAGCTTTTTGCGTAAGTTTTAGCATCCGATCAACAGTCAGGTAAAAAGCATCGTCTGCCTTGTCGATTGCGTCTAGTTTCGACTTGATGCTATCACGTATACCACGATACTCTGACGCCTTTCGTTCGTAGAACGTATCGTCAACCACGCCATCAAGGTGATCTTCGTAGAGCTTTTCTAATCGCTGTACGTATCGTGATAGCTCAATGTTCAAACGATTTACACGGCGTGATTTATAACCTACTTTATCTTGGTGTGCTTTCTTCAGCATTTCGCTCACTTTCTTGTAGTCATCCTCAGATAAGACGATAGCTTCAAACGCTTTGACTACTTGATCGGAGATAGTTTCTTCACGGACATAGGGCGTCTTGTGTTTGCCCTTAAATTCAGTGCAATGATAGTAATGAAACCCTTTCTTTCGCTCGGGCGAGACACTACAGCCACAAACTGCACAGCGAATAAGACCTCGGTACAAGAACGGAATGCCAGCGTACTTAAAACTCTTTTTGTTGAAGCCTTTAATGACTGCCTCAACCTTCTCGAACAGATCCTTAGAAATTATTGGTTCATACTTGTGAGGGTGCGTTTTACCCTTGATTATCATCTCACCGTAGTAAAACGGGTTATTCAGTATTTTAGCAATAAGACTGATGCCCATTTTTACGTTGTGCTCTTGTTTAAGTTTTTTACGAATTTCAATCATTGAATAAGATCCAGTTGCATACCAACGATATATCTCAAGAACAACTATTGCCTGACTAGAATCTTGCTCAATCCAGCTTTTGTCGTCTTCGGTTCGCACATTTCGGTAGCCGTAAGGAGCTTTGCTAAGCCATTCGCCGTTCTTAACCTTTTGCTCAAAACTCCGCTTCACGTTGTCGCTAAGTTGAGTTACGTAACTCTTTGCAAACATCACAGCCATATCCCATCGCATAAGTTCAGAGCTGTTTGAGTTTTGATGAAGTATTAAATTCTCACGTATAAAATGTATGATTATTTTATCTCGCTTTCGCAGATCATCCAGTAGTACTGACTCTTTGAAATCTCGTTGCATTCGGTCTACCGTGTCGGTGATGATAGCAATCTTTTGCTTAGACTTTTCAATTTGCTTGATCATTTGCTGAAATTGCTTACGATCTTGTTTCGTAGAAGATTCAGCAAACTTGAATGTCTCGATTATCTCAAAATCGTTACGGGCAGAATACTCCTGCATACGGCGAAGTTGTGATGGCAGTGAATTGGTGTCTTCCTGCTCTTTAGTTGATACTCGGGCAAGTATGTAGGCTTGCATATTTCTACCTCCTAAAACTTAAATGGACGGTTGTGGCTTTCCCGAAATCAGACATCGCACGATGCTTTTCTCGGCACAACCGCCCATCAAGGCAGAAAATAAAAATCGTGCGTATTGTTATGATTCGGGAAAGCTATTTTATTATAACTCAAATTGGTCGTTTATGGTGGCTTGCCTTTCTTCTGCTTTAGCCTTTCCTTTGCCTTTAGGAAGCTTTTATATCCATCCCCGTCTTTTGTATCTTCATTAGTATTTATAGAGTCTTTATTGGTGCTAGTTTCTCGTGTAGGGGTGTCATCTGAAACAACCACACCCCTATGTTCCTCGTATGCAGCCCTCTGTCTGTCTGAAGCAACTTGACGAACAGCAGTAACTAAACCCTGAAGATCAAATCTATTAGCTTCGCCAGTCTTGTAAATGAACCTTACATAGCCTATTCGCCTCAAATGCTTGAATGACTTTCTTACAGTTCCGATTGATATGCCTTGTGCGTCTGCAATAGCCTTAGCCGATGCATATCCAGTACCGACACTCATAATATGCTCAAGTACAGCAAGGTCATAAGTATTTAGCTTTAATTGATTAGCTCCACGCAAAAGATCGTTAGGTAATTGAGTAAAGCCTCCGCTCAATACTGTCTTACCCCATATCTTCTCAAAAACCTGTGTTGATTTATCACTGTTACCGTTCATCACATCCTCAATTTTGTATGTCTATGTCATCAATTCGTATCTCTGAATATAATCAGCTACAGCATCCTGTATTTCTTGTCCAAGATCCTTGAGTATCGGGTAACACGTATCAACATTCTTTCTGCGTGGATAGACAAGGCGTATTCCTCCCATAGGGCGTGTATACACCGCCACGCCAGTAACGTAGAAGCTCTCAAACAACACGAAACTAGCAAACGCTATTAGTCCAAACTTTGGTTTGACGGGCACAACCGTAACTTCACTGACCTTTTTCACCGAGTCGCTCCTCCATTTCTGCGAGCAACTCAAAGAACTCTGCCAGTGTCTGGTAGTCCTGCTCAGTTAGTCGCTCTGGTTGATTCATACTACTTACTTTACGTAGGTAGTAAGCCGTCTAGAGCCCCGTTAATTCTTATCTGTTTTTATCGAACTGGATACGATCTATCTTGTGAAATGCCATCGGATTCAATGATGTAGTCTTGGTGTTATGAAGTATGAGCTTAACCTTTGATTTAATTTCCTTTCTAACTCGCTCATTAATCAATTCACTGGCTTTCTTCATCTTAACCAAACTATCAGAATCAGCATTGATATAAAGATGGGGATAGTTTTTTGCTATTTCTTCAAAGAAGTCATAGCTATCGTGTATTCTCGTAAAGTCTCTGAATAATTCTGCAAGCAGTGCATATGGATAACTATTCGGCTTAAATTCTATAAAATCAACGGGATTGTAATATAATCTGCCGTGAGCATATCGGTACGACTTTCTTAGTTCTATCGGATGGCGGTTCTGAAAATCTTTGATAAATTTACGTATTGCTACGAACTTATTTTGTAATGAATTTGCCGAACTTTTGTCCTCGCCAGGCTTCATAAATCTTTGACTGAAGTACTTCTCGTTCATAAATGCTTGGTCAGGTGGCTGGAGTCGTGCATAAAACTGTCGGGTAGAGGCGTCTAGGCCAACTTCAATTTGCACTGCTAGTTTATGAAGTACCTTTTGGTTTTCGTCATTACCAATCTTCTTTTTACGTTTATCGAGCTTGAACTCTTTATAAAATCGTTCGTGACATCGTTCATATTCGTTTACTAGTAGCGTAACCAAATCAGAGTAATCTTCGGCTTCTAAGTACTCTTGATCTGAGTATATTCTTTCATAAGCTTCTACGTTTAGAGTTTTCATCACATCTTCCTAGACTAAGTATAGGGGAAAATTCCAAAAAAATTTTGTGTGAGCACTAGGTACAGAAACACGGAAGGCAAAAGGGGTGGTGGGGGTGGTTGATATAACCAGAGAATTAATAGTATTAGATACTCAACCACCTACAGGCGTACGATCGCACAAGTTCTTGTGCGACATACCAGTAGCTTCATAGAGTCATCGCACATTATTCGACAATGTACGACGCCTTTCCATGCGGGGCTAGGATACTCATTTTAAATGTAGGGGGGGGTATAGCTCGCACATATAGAGAGACAGCTAGTTCTGGGGTGATCTACCCCTGTTGTCTGTTTAAAGCAGGATTTTATTTCCGTCTTTATCAAAAAGAACAAATGCGTTCTGTTCGTTACTGGGATCGTTTTCATCTATTGATAACAATAGCTCCACTAGTTCAACTAAGTTTGATGATTCTGTCATTTATATTCTCTCCTATGTTAATAGTACGCTACATTTTGATACTATAAGAGAGTCTAGTTCAGTACAAAGTACGAAAAAACCAACAAATTTCGAGTTGGTTGCACTCTAAAATGGGCAACTCCTCGAAAACGCAGGGTGCAACCGTGCCTTGTGCTGGACTAGACAACCTAGAGGGGTTGTCCTTTTTATTATGACGACTTCTCTCAACTAAAAAGGAGGTGCAAGTTGTCTAGTAAAACTCTTAACAAGAAACGAATGGATAGAAAATCCTACGCAATCAGTATGCTTTTCGTATTCCCGCTATTTATTATCAGCACGGCACTTGGTCGAGCATACGATTCTGCACCATACGAAACCGAGCAAGGTTTTGCATCAATGGCACGGATGGTCGCTCTTGCACTGATGGTTGTAGTGGTAGTATGGACTATCCGTAGACTCCACGATGCTGGTCGATCTGGATGGTTCTCGTTATTACTCATACCACCAGCAACATTATTCTTCTTGATTTATGCCCTTGTAGCTCCTGCTAAGAACGAAGATAACAAATGGGGAGAAGCAAGCTCGCAAGTTCGTGTTTTTGGGATTAAAGCAAAGGGTGTTTTAAGAATCACGAGCATTGTTTTAATTGCTCTACTCACATCGTTCGTTTCGCTGGTTTTTTATAGCGTACTGATTGGCATTTAGTGTCAGCGGAAAATTTGTTGATTGTTTTGTTGCAAAAGCTGATTTTGACTAGAGATTTAAGAAGTAAAAGATGTATACTATAACAGATGTTACCAAAAATTATAGACAATGAGCGTAAACAATTGGGAGACACGCTCAGGGAGCTTAGTAAAACTCACGAGCATCTCTCAATAGCCACAGGGTACTGGGATCTTCCTGGCACGCAAATTTTGTTTGATGAAATAAAAAACTACAAATCTATTCGCTTGCTTATTGGACAAGAACCTTTGATGCCTCGCTACAAGGCGAAGCTAAAGCTGGAAGAGCCAGAGCAAGCATTTCCCGATAAAGATATTAGTTTCGATCTTGCAACCCTCCCCCAAGATGAAAACTATCGCAAATTAGTAACTGACTTAAAGCAGTTGATTGCTGATGGTCGTTTGGAAGTGCGAGTATATCGCCGAAGCTTCCTGCACTCCAAGTGCTATATCTTTGGAAATTACGAAAGCGAATCCGCTATAGGAATTATTGGCTCGTCCAACTTCACTCGAGCTGGTCTAACTGCTAATACCGAATTGAATGCACTTGAAGACGACTACCGAATCGTGAAGTCTACTCCAAGAGCAGCAACAGACGATCACGGTCATTTAAGTTGGTTTGATAAAGTCTGGAATGACGAACTTACCGAAAAATGGGATGGAAGATTCTCTGAATTACTTGGCGATTCTCCTGTCGGCGATCTTATGTACAGTCCTTACGATATGTACATAAAGACTCTTTGGGAACTATATCAAGATGAAATCGTTGAAGACGAGAAGTTGTCAGAAGAAACTTCAGACATTCTTTATGCCTTTCAGCAACGTAACGCCCAACTGCTACTCAAGAAACTGAATAAATATGGTTTAGCGATGCTTGCTGATTCTGTTGGTCTTGGTAAAACAATTACTGCTGGTGCGGTTATCAAGCACTATGCTCACGAAAAGCAGAAACGACGCATTTACGTCATCGCTCCTGCTAGTCTTACTCAACAATGGCGAGATGAACTTGCTGGAGTATATGGCTTACTACCGAGCGACTTTGAGATCCTTTCAATGCAAGACAGCAATGCTATTCAGCGTGCACGAGAGCTAGATCGTTACGCAGAAGTAGATATGTTTGTTATTGATGAAGCCCACAACCTACGAAATGACGGCAGTAAACGACATCAAGAGCTACTCGAATGGTTTAGCGATAACCCAGAAAGCAAAGTATTACTCCTTACTGCTACACCGATCAACAACTCACTTACCGATTTTGTAAATCAGATCCAATTGGCCGCCAAAGGTAGTCTTGAGTCATTCCCAGTGGTTTATCCGACCACTAAGAAAAACGAAGTGATTGATTTCTTTGAGGCCGTAAAGCGTCTTAGTAATGAGATGGCTAAGGCAGAAAACAAGGGTGAAAAGCCTGATTTTAATAAAGTGAATCGCATAATGAGGCAAGGTCTTCGCCACTTCTTGGTTCGTACTACACGTCGTGGTATTGAGCAAGAAGGTGGTTTAATGGGCAACGACGGAAACGTACGTCGTTTCCCAGTCAGTGAAGTTAAGCCTTCACCATATAGTTTCAGTGATAATCTCGGATCAAGCGTTAATAATGTGATAAACAACAATATTAACGTGTTTTCTGGCAAAGACCCACGTACGTTAGACGTAGATTCACTTCTTGAGCAAACACAACGTACGAAGCACCCGCTCGACCTTATTACTGGTATTGAAACAACTGATGATGAGTATACGGGCAATGTGTTCGTTAACGTGTTTCAAGTATTGTTGCTACTTGGCTTCTCGCCGTATCGTTCTGAAACGTATCAACATCGTTTTTACGGAAAAACTCCAGATGACATAAAGCAGTTCAAGCTTCCGCCAGAACAGTCATTTACTCTTCAAAGCCAAATGAGCGTACACAATATGCTCCGAGTAACCCTACTCAAGCGTCTTGAAAGCTCACAATACGCACTCCGTAAATCCCTCGAGAACTACCAAGAAAAGCTCAACTACTTCGCTAGCAAGCTAGATGAAGGCTATATTATTAAATTCAAAGACATTCAAGCTATTCAGTCTGTGTTTGGCGACGATCTTGAGCTTGTTGCAGATCACAATGTCAGTGCTGAACAAGACGATCAAATAGACATCACACCTGCCGATACCGAGAAGTACAATGTTCAGGCTCTCAAAGAAGACATTCAAAAGGATCAACAACTTTTGAGCGTGCTGATTGAGGTGTGTCGTGCACTTGAAGACAACGACGATAAGCTAAACTCATTTAGTGAGCTACTAACTAAAATTGTCTCCGAGCAAAAAGCTGGCAAGAAAGTTCTTGTCTTTAGCTACTACGCTGACACTATAAAATACTTGAGCGAAAAGCTTCCAAGCCTGATGTCTACACCAGACTTTGGACAAAAATCTGCGTTTCTAACTGGAGAGACGAAGTCTCAAGCGGAAGAAATAGTGAATCGCTTTTCACCAAAGTCTAAAACTGGTAAGGAACTTGCCGAAGATCAACAAATTGACTATTTGTTCGCAACTGACGTGCTCAGTGAAGGACAAAACCTTCAAGACTGTGGCACACTGATAAACTTTGATCTGCACTGGAATCCTGTGCGTATGATACAGAGAAACGGTCGTATTAACCGTCTCGGTTCAGAACACCCCAATGTCTACATCTACAATATGCATCCAGAAACTAATCTGGAAAGCTACCTAAAGCTCGTTTCTCGCCTTGAGCAGAAGATTGATAGAATCAAATTTACTGTTGGTACAGATCAGTCAGTACTTGGTGAAACCGAAAACCCAATTGAATATATTGACGAGATTGAAGAAGCTGAAAAATCTGATGAGCGTGAGAATGCGGTACTTGACCTCTATAATGCCGATAAAGCTACCGAAACGTTCAGTGAGCTCGATGCAGATGATGAAGAGTTTTTGAGCATTGATGAATACGTGCTCGATCTACGTAAATTCTTGAGCGATGCGTCAGAAGAAGACAAAGAGCGTGTTCAGAATATCCCTGTCGGTAAGTGGGGTTATATGCCTGAATCTGCCAAAAAAGACATTAATACACCAACTATTTTGTCATTAACTCGCTCACGAGGCACAACAAGTGAAACAGGTGTAGATTTTGAGACACATATTTTTGTAGAGTCCGATGCACTCAGTGGCTATATGGTTGATGCGGTTGAAACGATTGAGGCACTAAAACACCTACGCACAACTGCTGAAGACAATGAGCGTAAAGCTGATCGCATTGGTTATGACCGCGAACAGGCAAAGAAGTACATCCTTGCACTCGCTAAACGCCAAGCAGTGAAAAAGAAGAGTTCATTTAAGATTACTCCTTCTATCAAGAATGTATTAAACGAGCTTACAAAAGTACTTCCTGGTGTTGCAGTAGACACAAGCCTAGAACACATTGTTACCAAACAAGATGATAAGCGGATGCGAGATCTGTTCCGTAAAGCAAATCAAGATCTAAAAACCCATCAACAACTTCTCCCTAACACTATTAACGGTTTTGAGAAAGCTGTTGCCAAGCTTGAGGCACACAAGTCTGACGAAAAAGAGGTTAGCAGTGTCGAGGGAGTGTTGTTCTATGCCAAATAACAGTCCCTTCGTAGCATCTGTTAATGAACTTCTGGCTAAGCTTGAAGAGAACCCTACCGTTGACACGGGTATAGAGCTGGCGAATCAGATTGTTTCTTTATTCGGTGAAGTAAATACTAAATCTGTTGAAGATGTTTTTGAATCAAGCATCGAGCTGCCAAACGCTGAGCGTTATGATAGCTGGTTTCAGCCACACCCTATATTTAAGAGCGACAGAGCTTGTTTTGATCTTGCTGACTCACCATTACTACAGGCTAAGTTTTATTGGCTCAAGAAACGCTCTCGACAAATCATTGCTGGAGGTGTGCACTTTACGCCAAACTACGAAGACGAAGAATTCACCCATAACGAACGGTACAAAGTAGGACTAGATTTCTTCCTCTCCCCTAACGGCAAGTCGCTTCAAGTAGTTCTAAGTAACCGCGGAAACCTACGCATCGTTGAGCTAGCTGGACGACTAAACAATACACAAAAAGAAATCTTCGAAAAATGGCTAGGTGCAGGATCGCTTCATACTCAAGAAGCACTACACACAACCCTATGGGAAAGCTTCAAGCTTAAGAGTGTAAATCAGAAGTTTTACGATGGCGTATCAAATAGCTTCACTGAGCTCCTGCAGCACCTTAAGTCCATTGATAAAGACGAAGAAGAAGCCAAGTTGTTTGCTAGCAGACTATTAGGACGCTTGTTGTTTTGTTGGTTCTTGCGTAAGAAAGGCATTATTGATGAAAGTGTTGGTTACTTCAATGCTCACGGTGCCGATGCAACTGCTTATTACAAGCAATCACTAGAGCGACTTTTCTTTTTAACGCTCAATACGCCTATTGATGAACGAGATGAGCTTACTAAGCAGCACCAGAAAGCACTATTCCCAGAGTTGCTTGCTGATGACCAACCAAGCTTATTCAAGACAGATCAGAAAACGCCATACTTGAATGGAGGTCTTTTTGAACCCCACGAGAACGATTGGCATAAAGATGACTCACTTACGTTGCCAGAAGGTTTCTTTACAAATTTATACGATCACTTTGAAGAATTTAATTTCACTACTGACGAATCAAGCCCCGAGTACGAACAAATTGCAATTGATCCTGAAATGCTTGGTCGTGTCTTTGAAAGCTTACTTGCTACGCAAGTTGACGAAACTGGTCAACAGGCACGTAAGGCAAAAGGTGCATTCTATACTCCACGAGAAATTGTTAGCTATATGTGCAAAGAATCACTGCGGAACTATCTTTATAGCGAGTTTGAAAATGATGAAGTCGTTGGTGGGTCAATAGATAACCTACTTGATCGTAGCGATAAAGAGTGGTCAATAGCTGGCACTAATAGCATTCGAGATAGTGTACCCAAAGAGTACAGATCAAAACTACTTGATTCTTTAGATAAAGTTAGAATATTTGATCCAGCCTGCGGTTCAGGAGCCTTCCCGATGGGCATGCTTCAGTTAATGCTCAAGACGTATGAGCGATTAGAAAGCCGTTTCGACCCTTATAAGACTAAATTGTCAGTCATACAAAATAATCTCTTCGGTGTGGATATTGAGCCTATGGCAGTAGAAATATCAAGGCTACGAGCTTGGCTGTCTTTAATTGTAGATGAAGATGATCCGCGAAGCGTAGATCCACTACCAAACCTAGATTTTAAATTTGTCTGTGCCAATAGCCTTATTCCGCTGAATAAAGAAATTGGGCTATTCTCTGACAGCTCATTACACCAGAAGCTAAAAGATATTCGCACAAAGTATTTTAACGCTCGCAAGAAACATACAAAAAAAGCCCTACAGGACGAGTACTACAAACTTACCAGTTCTGAACAGACCACGCTTATCAATGATGATACCCGTACGAAACAACTGAAGAGCTTTGATCCTTTCAAAAACTCACAGCCTGCAGATTTCTTTGATAGTGATCATATGTTTGGTTTACAAAACGGCTTCAATATTATTATTGCTAACCCACCATATATAAAAAACTCACGCATAAGCAAATCGGACAAGTCTACATACTTAAATCTATACCAAACGCCTTTTGATCAATGGGATATATATATTTTATTCTTTGAACTTGCAATGAATTGCCTCGATCTAAAAGGTGTTGCTTGCTTCATAAGTCCTAATCAGTGGCTTTCAGCAAAATATGGGACGAAACTTCGCAGGCTAATTGTTAATAACGTTCGTTTCTTGGCTGATTTTAGAAAATATGCTGACTTTGAAAATGCTTCCGTGAATACTTTCGTTTCTTTATTCACTAAAGATACAACACATAAGGATTTGGACGTCATCGTATTTAATACTGGAGGCAGTTTTGATACGAATTCTACTGACAGAGATTCAGTAATAAAAACTGTAGATAATCTTGGAGTCATCCTATCTGAACATTCAAAAATCATCAGCAATATCAAAGCTCGATTTAGTTCAACAGTCGGTTCACATTTTAAGGTTGGTCACTCGTTCTCAATACCAGATTTCTACAAGTTATCGTCACTAGTTTATGAAGAGCAAAACGCAGATATATCTAAAGAGATCAAGCTTGTCAGTACGGGTACCTTGAGCCTATTAGGCTCAAAGTATGGCTCGAAACCGTTTAAGTATGACGGAAATAAATATTCATATCCTGCAGTACGGAGAGATGATTTTGTTTCTATGTTTCCAACCAGGGCTATTCAATTAAAGCCAAAATTAATTATTTCTTCAATGGGCGGCTTGAACATTGATATCGATATCAAAGGTGAATTTCTCGGCACCCGTCCTACGATGTGGCTTGCAGAGAAAGACGAAACTGATTTAAGGATTGCTTACGCACTGCTTAGTTCAAAATTTATTTCTTGGTTCTATTCTCAACAATACTCTGTAGCTGGAATGACAGGCTTTAAGGTCAGATACTCAAATATACAGGACACCCCGTTCCCCAAATTTTCTGAAGTCGATAAATCTTCATTAATAAGATTAGTGAACGAAGTACTTAAACTGGTTTCAGTGAATCAGATTGAAGAAGCAAACACGCTCCGGGAAGAAATCAATCGTATAATCTACAGGTCATATGAACTTACTGAAGAAGAAATTTCAGAAATTGAAAGGTCAGCTAAATGAGCAATAAAAAAGAAGCCATACAATTGTTGAAGTTCGCAATGCAAGACAAAGAAAGTCGATCTGTTCTGATTAATCTTGAATCAGGAGTAAGCACCTACGAAGACGGCGATAAAACAAGACAGGCATACAAAAATCTTAGAAAAAAGTTTCAAGAATGGATGCTTCCAGAGAATATGGTTCTATTAACTGGTGCTGGAACATCTATTACTTTAAGTGAAGATGGTAAAGATCTGGATAGTGGCACAGTCAAATATACTGGGAAATCAGTTTGGAAGATATGGTTGACCGTAAAGGAGTCATTAGAAGATGTTGACATCCCTAAGATACTCAAACAGTTTAGTCTCTACGATGAGAAAGAAGAGAAAGAAGTCAAAGACTTCAACTTAGAAATACTGCTTTCAAAGCTCGAAACTTTTATCTCAGCAAACCAAAATAGCACCGACGAGTCAATGAAGCAATTGGTCGATGATTGCGAAAAACTCAAAAAAACAATCGTTGACACACTCAAAGTTGAATGCAAACTAATTTTGCACGAAACTGCACCTCACGCAAACTTACTACGTACTGTATTAGCGGCTAGGAAACGTTCCCAGTCACGACTCAAGATCTTTACCCTTAACTACGACACGTTATTTGAGCAAGCAGCTGAAAAAATTAATGCAACAATAATTGATGGCTTTTCGTTCACACGGACACCAACGTTCAACGGTTCAAATTATGACCTAGACGTTGTACGAAGAGAGAGAAGCAGAATCCATCATCAAGAAAACTATGAAGAGAAAGTTTTTCATCTATACAAAATGCACGGTTCTTTAGACTGGGAAAAGGATAAAGAGACTGTCGTTCGACGACAAGAATTCACTGACGAACCGCTCATAATCCCACCGAGTGCACATAAGTTTGAACAAAGTTATGAAATGCCCTTCTTTGAGATGATGTCGAGATTCCAGCAAATTTTGCGAAATGAAAACACCGTACTTTTGATAATCGGGTACAGCTTCGGTGATAGTCATATTAACAGGGTAATAATTGAAGCTCTCGAATCAAATTTAAACTTTGAGGTAGTCGTGGTTTCACCGACCATAACTAAAGAATGTGATAACAAAACTGTACAGAAGCTTCACCAAAAAATTAATAATGGGCAAACTAATATCACGCTAATAGCTGACACTTTCCAGAGATTCACGCAGTCAATGCCTTCAATAGTTTTTTCCGATGATCCCGATGAAGCGAATATTGGTGAGTCTGTAACAGTCAAAGAAGAGATTATTACCAATGATAACATCCCCTTTTGATAGAGAACGATTTGTAGGATATGTTTCGTCGGTTACGGCTACTTCTGCCTGCATAACCTTTCCTAATGCTAAATTGCTCGATCGTTTTTATTATGACGGAGATATATTGCAAGGAGGATTGGTCGGCAATTATGTGATAATCGAGGGTTACGGCTCAGGCTTGCTCGCAAAAACAATACGAGTCGAGCTTTCTGATAAAAATACTACCTACAATAGTTTGGCAAACCTTAAAGAGAGTACTTCTCATCCTGTAGCTATAGTCGAGTTCCAATTATCTTTTGATTCATTCAGTTTAGAAGGTCAGGGTGCTGGTATTGAACAGTACCCTGAGATCGGAGCGAAGGCTTATGCCTGCCCTGCAAGCATCCTGAGTAGGCTTATTGATGACTTTGGTAGACCAAACAGCCAAGATAACCCTCCCGATGACTTGATCGAACTTGCGTGCCTAGATGCAAACCCATCCAAGAAAGTAAAAGTGTCAGCAAATGCGTTACTGTCTAGGCATTGTGCCATAGTCGGCACAACTGGAAGTGGCAAGAGCTACACAACTGGAAAGTTAATAGAGGAGCTATGCAAAAAGGAGAATACAAAGATACTGCTTCTCGACGCAACGGGAGAGTTTGCTGATTACGAGACTGAAGCAAACTGTGATCGTCTGGCGTTTGGAGAAAATGGAAACACCTTTTTCCCATACCAACAACTGACTGAAGGAGATCTGTTCGCTCTATTTAGGCCATCAGGTCAGAGCCAAGAACCAATGCTACAGCAGGCGATTAGAAGTCTGAAGTTGGCAAAACTTGAGCCAAATGCAACGTTTGTTGATGACGGACTAATAAAAAAGCCAGGTCTAAGTAAGACAGACTTTATGCAGAAGTATAATCATCACCTGGAAGCTATTGAATCCCCAGAAGCAGATTTTGATATTAACAAATTGATGCAGCAGATTGAGTATGAATGTGTTTACGATAGCGGAGGATCATTTGCGTCGCCTGATTTTACAGTTTGGGGCAAGAAAAATGAAAGTATGCTAGGTTATTGCTCGAGTTTAATCAAAAGAATTTCAAACCTAAGAGTAAAAACCGACATTTCAAAATTGTTTGGTTTTAAAGATTCACAAGTTCAAGGATATAAAAAATTCCTTGATGAATTTGAAAAATTTTATAACGATAACGATAAAAAACTTCTTATTGTAGATCTTTCCAAGATATCAAGTGAAGCAAATGTCAAAGACATATTCAGTAATGCTATCGGAAGATATTTTTTGGAAGGTGTCCGCAAGCAAACAGGGTTTTTTGCTGAATTCAAAAATAAACCACTGGTATTCATCGTAGATGAAGCACATCAAATTTTCGAAGTTTCTAAAGTTAAAGATGAGTTTTCAAACGAATATAAACTCGATGCATTTGAAAAAATTGCAAAAGAATCTAGAAAATTCGGTCTATTTTTATGTTTAAGTACGCAACGTCCAGCAGATATACCTGCTGGCGTATTGAGTCAAATGGGGACATTTATTGCACATCGACTTATTAATGAACGAGACATTCAAGCAATACGTAATTCAGTCCAAGATAGTTCAGCAGGAGTGCTGTCTTTCCTGCCATCATTTAGACGAGGACAAGCACTGCTAACTGGTAATGAATTCCCAATGCCGATTGTCATTCAAACAAACTTAATTGATGGTATTAAACCAAGATCAAGTACACCAATTCTGTTTGAGAAACAGGCTGACTGATGCAGATCTCTAAGTCAGAATACATAATGTTTCTCAAGCACCCTGCTTGGCTATGGCTTAAAAAACACGACAAAACTAAGCTTCCGCCGATAGATGACAATACTCAAGCAATATTTGATGCAGGTAATATGTTTGAGGCGTATGCCGAACAGTTATTTCCTAAGGGGTTCAGACTTGGTTTTGACAACTACCAAGAATACCTTACTCTCCCCCAGGCGACAGCAAAAGCCATTGCTGACGGCAATAAAACACTATTTCAGGCACGTTTTGAGGCTGATAACATTACATGTATTTGTGATGTCGTACAGTTTATTAATGACAAGACTTTGGACTTGTTTGAAATCAAATCAAGTACCAAAGCAAAGCCCGAGCACGAGCTTGATCTCGCATTTCAGATGACCGTACTTGAGCGGGCTGGATACACTGTGCGTAATGTGTCGGTTGTACACGTCAATAACCAATATGTTCGTAGTGGAGCTATAGATCCAAAAGAACTCACGGATATAACAGAAGTAACTGATGCTGTGAGAGAGCTTCAAGATTTTACAAATCAGAAGATTACCGAAGCAACAGAGTTGCTAGCATCTGGCAATCACCCCGACTTCTCTCCTGTGCTCGCAGAAAAAAGTGCGTTTGGTGAATGGCTTGAGATTTATAAACATTTGAATGATTTTGAGTCTGGTAGTATTTACGATTTGTATCAGCTTGATAACAAAACCCTAAGCAACTTGAACGATGCAGGTATCAGGTTTATCAAAGATATCCCAGAAAACTTTATATTAAAGCCCAAGCAAGCACTGCAAGTAGAGGCAACCAGGCTTGGACGACCAATAATTCACGCTGAAAAAATCAAAGAGTACCTAGACTCTTTTGTATTTCCCCTATATTTCTTTGATTACGAAACACTCGCTAGCCTTGTGCCGTACTTTGACGGCTTGCGACCATACCAGCAACTCCCATTCCAGTATTCTTTGCACGTTCTAGAATCGCCTGACAGCGAGCTAAAACACTATGAATACCTACATAGAGAAAATAGTAATCCTGCTCGAACCCTAAGCGAAGCACTGAAGTCGCACATTGGCGATAAAGGTTCGGTCATAACCTGGAATATGGGCTTTGAAAAAAGTTGTAATATGCTCTTAGGTTCACTAGTGCTAGAGTTCACAAGCTTTTATGAGTCTTTAAACGAACGCATTGTTGATCTGATGATTCCATTTTCAAACGGTATGTACATTGATAAGGATTTTTGTGGCAGTGCTTCAATTAAAAGCGTGCTGCCTGTGCTTGTGCATGAGCTATCCTACAAAGCACTTGGCATTCAGGAAGGTGCATCGGCTCAACGCCTTTGGATGGAAGCCGTACTGGACGGCAAACGTGAAGAACAAAAACAACAGATACTCGAAGACTTAATGGAATACTGTAAGCTCGATACTCTCGCAATGGTTGAGATATACAGAAAGCTTGTGGGTGTAGTTCGTGAGCACTAAGCAACTTATTCTGCTAGATAATAACGTCGTTGACAAAATTTGTTCGTTGAAGAAGCCAAGCTCAATTGAATATGCAGTTACTGTTAGGTCAAATATTGATAATCCTGATTACTTAAAGAAATACAAAGAGTTAAAGGTTATTCCAAGCGTTGCTAGGTTTGGTCATAGTGTATGGGATGGAGGCGAGGTTTGGGGCAGCGAAGAATCAACAAAGTTATCAAACGATCTTCTCGCACTTGGTGCTAATCAGAAAATTATTAAAGAGCCTGGAAAACAAACAAGCCATAATCAAAGAGATGACGCAGATATAATGACCGCAGCTTTTGTGAATAGCTGTTCAGTATTGATCTCGGATGATAAAAAATTTATGTTAAAAAGTGACGTAGTTACACTAATGAAGAAGTATGGTGTTTCGGTCATAAGTAGTGAAGATTTCATTTCTCAAATACTAACTAGAGAGTCGTAGATAGAATGTCAAAAAATCTCGGAAGAATCGTGGATATTACTGGAAAAGTTCCAGGCAAGAATAACGTCTTATTACAAAGTGCCCCAGACGATCAGCTTCTAAAAATATGCGTTGGAGAGTATTTAGAACGAGCTATAAAAGCTGAAGAAAAACTTGATATTGTAACAATGCAGAAAATACTTAAAGCTCGTGCCGATAAGGTTAAAGAGCTCAATCACTATAAATTCGAACCCAACCAAAGAATTGATGACCTTATAGGCATTCTAATGATTGCCAGATCAATAAGTCAATCAAAAGGAATAAAATTCGTGCCAGCGTGGCAAAGAGCTAAGCAAGGCAAGAATATGAAGCTATTTACAGGCAAGGAGAGTTGGGATGGTTTTATTTACGAACACGTCCCGCTAGGTGCAGAAAAACCGTCTATGAAAGTAGACACTATACCGATAGAACTCAAATCATTAATGATTAACCCCTACAAAGATAAATTCGATAGTTTGATCGACCTATTACAAAAGAAGATGCCAAAATTTAGTAAGCACTTTCAAGGAGAAGGCACTATATGTGGAATCTTAATCCTTCCATATGCTACAGACCCAAAGAATACATCCCTATCCTTTGACGTTAAGGAAGCTACAGAAATAGTTAATAAACACGTTAATTTCGCAGCAATCGGATGTTTACTGTTCCTCGATGTTAAGACCCACGAAGATGGCGATACAGTAATTTCAGTAAAATGTCATTTCGTTAATAAGAATCCAGTATTAGCAGAAAACGGGAATATTGATAACATTGCTCTTTTTGATATGACACTTGCAAAATTTAGGAAGGATTAGCATCGTTCTTTTTCTTGCGTTTCTGCTCCTGGTCAATTTCAATTAAGATATCAAAAAATCGAGTCAGACTCTTAAGCTCTTCGTCGCTCAACTCTCGGTTCTCGTTTTTCTTTTGCAGATACTTCTTGCGTTTTTCCATAGCTTGACGAAGAACATCGCCAACATTAGGGTTCTCGCGTCTCAGTATAATTGTCTTGCCACTTTTTGTAGTTCTCGCCTTGATGTGTCCATTTCTGATTAAGCTATGGATAGTCTGAGTTGGCAGATTACACATTTCAGCAAGCAAATCAGGCGTGATATGCTTTTCATTCTTCTTGTCAGTGAAAACGTATTGAGGGAACAACTTTGTATCAAATGCCTCTTGGCAACCCAAGCACTTAAGGCCGTTTTTGTCATACCATATATCGCCCCAAACGGTTTGTTTGCACAATGAGCAGTTTCGACCTTTGCTTTCTAAAGAAAACCCCTTTGGTTCAGTTTTTATTCTTTGCTTCCATCTCTCTTGCTCAAGATGCCCCTCCTGAAGCGTTTTAACGAGGCTTACAAGCGAGTTTGCTTGATTTCGCATATCTGCATCATCTTTGTACTTTATGCCTTGCTTGTCGCTTATTCGTTTGAACTCTGCGTAAGCTTCTTTTGATAACATCATAATTTGACCCTCCAACCGTGTAGGTATATTCTACCAACTACAAGGCTAGTAGTGTATGGAGCTCACCGTTAAGAAAGTCAAAGCTGTCTATTTCGGTCTCCAACTCATCTATGAACGCCTGCCAAGATAATTGTTTACAAATCATCACAGATTTATTTATTGTAACGACATATGTTTGCTGATGATTCAATTTGTTATACTGGTTGCATATGAAGTCACTTAGTTCTGTC
Source organism: uncultured Candidatus Saccharibacteria bacterium (assembly GCA_964573015.1). Classification (GTDB taxonomy): domain Bacteria; phylum Patescibacteriota; class Saccharimonadia; order Saccharimonadales; family Saccharimonadaceae; genus JAPUDQ01. The sequence continues at coordinate 200,113 of CAZNHZ010000001.1, forward strand.
AGCCCGATGATTGTGATGATGGTTGGTATTCCTGGTTCGGGCAAGAGTCATTTCGCCCGGCAGTTTGCGGAGGTGTTTCAGACGCCGCTTGTCAGTTACGACAAGACCCAATACTTGCTATTTGCCGAACCACAATTCTCGAAAGACGAAGAGTTAATAATTGCCAGTATCATGAACAGTCAGATAAAAGAGCTGCTCAAAACTCAAAAAAGCTTCATAATCGACGGCGCCCTCAATTCCAAAGCGGCTCGCATGGAAGTCAGTCGGCTTGCCAAGCGTCATGATTACGGCCTGTTAACGGTTTGGGTGCAGACCGATAACGAATCTGCCAAGACTCGCGCTACCAAACGCAGCAAACGGCGTGATGGCGACAAATTTAATCATTCGCTATCGGCCGATCAATTTGCCGGTTATGCCAAACGCATCAATCCGCCTGACCTCAAAGAGAACCATGTAGTAATAAGCGGCAAACACACATTTGCTTCGCAGGCCAAAGCAGTTCTCAAAAAAATCGTTTCGCCACGTACGACCTCGCTTCAATCTGAGGCCCGACCGTTACAGACATCTCTATCTCCTCGGCCGGCATCGTCCAAACGAACTCCGATCGTATCGTGATAGCCAAAGAGTATGCCGACGCAGAATTCGGTCGGGTGACAATAAAACGTCTCTCGAGCGCCAAATACGTGCGTGTGCGAGTCACGCCGAGCGGTCAGCTGCGTGCGACTATGCCGAAATTTGCACCAACCTTACTGCTAAAAAATCTTATCGATCGATCTCGTAATGAATTGCGTCAAGCTATAGCCGATTTAAGCAGCGCTGGGCCGCCGATCTATCACGACGGCATGCAGGTTGGTGCTTCACACAGGATCGTCATCCATCAGGGCACACGCAGCTCGGCACGTCGCCATGATTTGTTAATCCACTGGACATTACCGGCCGGTGCAGATTATCGTGATCCTGCCAATCAGATGGTTGTCCAAAAAGCTGTTCGCAAAGCTCTCGATATCGAAGCCAAGGCTTATCTACCTCGACGTCTCGACTATCTGGCGCGTCAAGGAAACTTTGTCTATGAAGCAGTGCGTTATGGCAACGCCAAAGGACGATGGGGCAGCTGCAGCAATCGTGGTATCATCAGGCTAAATGTAGCACTGATGAATCTGCCCAAGCCATTGATTGATTATGTCATGGTGCATGAGCTGGCTCATACCCAGCAGCTCAATCACTCGACAGATTTTTGGCAAATAGTCGCAGAGCATTATCCTGATTACAAAAATGCCAGAAAACTGCTAAAAAACTATAGTCCTTATCTATAATTCTCGTGGTATACTAAGACCAGTTATGGGTGGAACATCGGCTGCGTCTACAGACAAATATTCATTGATGCAATGGCAGGTATTGCGACGTATATCTGTAGTATGGGCGCTTTTTATCATCCTATACGGTATAGCCGCCGAACTTAATTGGGTGTCGCGTTCGCCGCTTTATACATCGCTAAACACTTTGATTATCTGTAGTGTAGTCGTTTTGTTGGCAGTAACGATTTACTATAAGCCGCTCAATTCAAATACCAGCCGTTTAACGTGGTTTGTCATACCGTTTCATACACTTGGTATATTGCTACCGATTTGTCTGACTGGGTTTTTAAACCCCGTCACTGTGTTTTGGGTGATTTTGATTGCCGTAACCGGTATGTTTTTTGGCCGTCTAGCCATAATGTTTAGTGGTGCGGTTTTGTTTATCACCAGCTTGGTCATGATTGCTATCGGCTATCATCCTGGCAGTCTTATAAATGGTGTCATGGCTATGAATATCCTGAGCTTGACAATCGTTATCATAATTTTGTCATGCTTTGTGTATAGCTTACACCAAGTGCGCCAAAGCGAACATGAAGATCACGTGGTTAGCGAGCAAAAACGCACCTATGAGCAAAATCGGCTGCTAACTCTAATCAATAGCCTAAACGAAGCCGTCATCAGTATAAATGCCAAAGGCGTGGTACAACTCTACAACGCCGCTACGCTTAATCTACTCGATACCAACCAAAGTCTAACTGGCAGAAAAATTGATGATGTTTTGCCGCTCACTACCGAATCGGACAGTCAATACCAATTGTTCGAGGAGCTTGAGCGGGGCAGTCCCACACTGTTGCGTAATGACTTAATTTTTAGGTTTGAGGACGGCGAGACAATTAATGTCGCCATAAGCAGTTCGCGGGTTCGCGATCGCAGCAACGAAATTGTTGGCTACATTATCGTCCTAAGAGACATTACCCGCGAAAAAAGCCTCGATGAAGAGCGCGACGAATTTATATCAGTCGTTTCTCATGAGCTACGGACTCCGATAACTATTACCGAGGGAACAATCTCGAACGCCAAGATGCTAATCGCCAAGGGCGCATCGCCAAAGGTTGTAGCCGATGCGCTAGGCGCAGCCCATGAACAAACCTTGTATCTGGCGCGTATTATCAATGACCTTAGTACACTGTCACGAGCCGAGCGAGGAGTCGGCAGTGAAAAAGAACGGATAAATGTTCAGCAGTTTGTTCATGAAATTTACAAAGATTTTCAACCGAAAGTGGCACAAAAAAAATTGGCTTTCAACTTAGACATCAGCGGCAATCCGGGGTATGTCAAGGTCAGCCGGCTCTACCTCGAAGAAATTTTGCAGAACTTTCTTACAAATGCTATCAAGTACACTCCAAGCGGATCGATAGATTTCATCGTCAAGGTTATCAATTCGCAAGTAGTTTTTGCAGTTAAAGATACCGGAATCGGCATTAGCAAAAAAGAGCACAAAAAAGTTTTTGATAAATTTTATCGATCAGAAGATTATCGGACACGCGAAACCAACGGCACGGGACTGGGACTGTACATTGTGCAAAAACTGGCACGAAAAGTCGATACAAAGGTCGAGATTGTCAGCAGTCTCAATCAAGGATCAACTTTTTCAGTTAGAATTCCGCTCACGACTAGTGTTGACAATAACAAAGAAGAGCGCTAAACTTGACTTGACTGGCTGCGTAAGCAGTCTTTTTTAGTGGAATAAAGGAAGGACACCATGGCAAAGTCAACCAACACCAGGCCAACCACTCAAACGGCAAAATTTCGCTTGCCACGATTACGACGCAAGCAACCAAAAGAAAATGTCGGTTATTTCGCCGGTGCTTGGCGCGAACTCAAACAAGTACGTTGGCCCGATCGCAAAGCAAGCTGGAGTCTGACCTTGGCAGTAATTTTGTTTTCGCTATTTTTTGCTGCGCTTATTTTGGGTCTTGATTTCGCATTTAACGAACTATTCAGAAAGGTAATTCTCTAATGTCAAAACAACGCTACGATTCATCTCGAGCCTGGTATGCTATCCACACATACAGCGGCTACGAAGAAAAGGTCGCCGAAAGTATCCAGCAACGTGTCGAATCGGTCGATATGGCTGATAAGATATTCGGAGTGATGGTTCCGAAAGAAAAACAGATTGAGATCAAAAACGGCAAACGTAAGATCGTCGAAAAGAAGATATTTCAAGGCTACGTACTCGTCGAGATGAAGATGACCGAAGACGCCTGGTTTATCATACGTAACACGCCGGGCGTTACCGGCTTTGTCGGTACCGGCAGTGATCCGACGCCGGTCAGCGATCACGAAATTGCCAAGATAAAAAAGCGTATGGGTGTCGAAGATCCGAAACACCACATCGACTATCAAATCGGTGAGGTCGTCAATATCACTGACGGGCCATTCAAAGGCTTTGACGGTGCGATCAACGAAATTGATACCCAAAAAGGCAAGATCAAAGTTCTGGTCAGCATGTTTGGTCGTGAAACACCGGTTGAGCTTGACGCACTACAGGTAAAAAAGGTATAATACACCACTGTTACGCACTAAATATTGCTTCACATTATATTTAGTAAATCTATAAAGGATAATAATGGCAAAGAAAATTATCGGTAATCTCAAATTTCGTGTGCCTGGTGGCCGCGCAACAGCAGGTCCGCCAGTAGGCTCAACCCTCGGTCAATGGGGCCTCAATATGATGGATTTTATTAATCCATTTAATGATGCAACCAAAGAATATAACGGTAAGGATGTTATCGTTCACCTCAAGGTCTACGAAGACCGTACATTCACATGGACATGCCTCGGTCAGCCAGTTGATGAGCTCATCAAGGAAAAAACTGGCATCAAAGCCGGCTCCGGCAAACCGCACAGCGACAAAGTCGGCAAGATCACTCGTAAACAACTCGAAGAAATAGCCGAAGCCAAAATGAATCAGCTCAATGCTAACGATCTCGAAGCCGCGGTCAAGGTAGTCGCTGGTACAGCTCGTAGTATGGGTGTGACCGTCGAAGGTTAATGTTTGAATGGACAAGATTCCCTTTGGTATCGATTACTTCAGCTCTATTGATAAAGACTATGAGCAATCAAAACAGCGATTAGCTGCTATCGAAGACTCAACAGATAGTTCATCACGAGGCTGCACAGAGCGCTTTGCAGCTCTACAAAGTGCTAGATACGATTTGAAGCTTGCTCAAACTGCACGTCGCGCCATAATAACCGATCATCATGAGGCGACTCGGGAGTTCTTCGAAAAAGAACGAGAGACTATTATTGATAAACTACCGTTTACAGATTAACGTTATAACATTAATTGTGGGAGGCTATAGAGCCGTTTGAACCACGAAAGGAAATGAAATGGCAAAAAAAGCCGAGTTACTCGAACAAGCACATAAATTAAAACTAGATGTCAGCGACAAGAACACGATCGCTGAAATCGAAGCTGCGATCGCAGCCAGCAGTAACACCGATGACAAGGATGTCATCACTGAACGCAAAGCCGACGTCGCCAAAAGCGGCAAACGCAGCGCCAAAGCTGCTGACGAAGCTGAAGCAAAAGCCGAAAAAGAAGCTCGCAAAGCCATACATGACACAACGCATCAATCTGAGGAAGCTGCTGCTCACGTAAAGCGAGGTCCAGCACCAAAAGTACGACAGCATCATGAGCGCAAAGGCAAGAAATATCGTGAAGCCTACGCCAAAATCGACCGTAATAAGTCATACGGTATCGCTGAGGCGGTCAAACTGGCCCTCGAGACAAACCCTGCAAAATTTGATGCTAGCGTCGAAGCCCACGTTGCTCTCGGTGTTGATCCACGCCAGGCTGATCAAAATATTCGTACAACTGTCGTATTGCCTCATGGTACTGGTAAGGTAATCCGCGTTGCAGCATTTGTGCCGTCAGATGAGGCTGATGCGGCAAAAAAGGCTGGCGCAGATGTCGCTGGTGAAGACGCTGTACTCGCACTTCTAGACAAAGAAAAGCTCGATTTTGACGTTCTCGTCGCAACACCACAACTGATGCCAAAACTTGGTAAATATGCACGTCTCCTCGGTCCTCGCGGCATGATGCCGAACCCAAAGAGTGGTACAGTCAGCACTAACCCTGCAGCAGCCGTCAAGGAAGCCAAAGGTGGTAAGGTAGAATATCGCGTCGACAAACAAGCGATTGTTCACATGGCATTTGGTAAAGTCAGCTTCGGAGCAGACAAACTCCACGACAATGCGAAAAGCTTTTTTGCAAGCCTTAATAATGTTAAGCCGTCAAGCATCAAAGGCGTCTATATCAAATCGGTTAGTATATCGACAACCATGGGCCCGGGTATCAAAGTTGATACCTCAAGTCTCTAAGAGCCATAGTATTGTGAAAAACACCCTCGTTATTTGCGGGGGTGTTTTGTTACAATAAGATCACATAGGAGGAGGAGTCGTGTCTGCAGAATATTTACCGTATGAAGAGCGGGAGCCTGATAGTCAGTATCAAGATTTGCTACGACGAATTATGGATGAGGGCAAAGAAACTGGGGTTATACAGGGAGAAAAAGCTCGAAGAATTGTCGGTGCCCAACTCCACTACAAGATAGAAAATGGATTTCCAGTTATCACCGAGCGAGACCTTAGCGGGTCTATGTTTGAAGGAGCGATCGGAGAACATATCGCATTTCTAAATGGTGCTCGCACACAAGCAGATCTCGAAAAGTTTGGCTGTAAATGGTGGGGAAGATGGCTTACCAAAGAGCAATGCGCCAAGTTTGATCTTGAAGAGGGCGATATGGGTGACGGCTCTTACGGGGCAGCTTGGACTCATTTTCCGACAGCCGAAGGTGAACCATTTGATCAAATCGAACATGTCGTACAACAAATAGTTGAACGTCCGTATCTTAGAACTCATTGGATATCATCATGGATTCCCCAGTACACCATCCAGCATGAAGGGCTAACGCGCCAAGTCGTTGTAGCACCTTGTCATGGTAATATCCATGTTATGACCAATCCTGAGGAAAAAACCGTTGCTATCCACCATATCCAACGAAGTGGCGATTTCCCAGTCGGTGTTCCGTTTAACATGATTCAGTACGGAGTATTTGGTCTCATGATTGCTAAGAAGCTTGGTTATACTCTCGATGAAGTTGTGTATACCTTTTCTGATGTGCATATCTATGAAAGTCAGTACGATAAAGTCAAGGAGCTGCTTGACCGTGAGCCGCGACGGCTCGGTACAGTTACACTAAAGACTACCTGCGACAATATCAAAGACTATCGACCGCATGACTTTGAGCTTACTGATTACGAGCCTCATCCTAAAATGTTAATTCCAACACCGGTATAAAACCATGACTGATTCTAGCAGAGAGCAATTCGTAGACCCACATAATGCCTCACGTCCTGATGGCGGTGTATATAGTGATGTCATCAAAGGCATAAATGAGCGAGGTGAATGTCCGTTTTGTCGTGAGAATCTACATAAGACTCACACCAAGCCTATATATACTGAGGGGTCGCATTGGCTGGTCACCGAAAATGCTTTTCCGTATGATAATACCAGTCAACACTTGCTGTTTATTCATAAATCACATATTGAAGCTATTGAAGAATTAACACCAGATGGATGGAAAGAGCTTCGAACCCTGATCGCCGAGGCGAGAAAAGAACGTAAAATCCCAGGAGCCACATTGCTGATGCGATTTGGTCGAACAGCTTTTACCGGTGCGAGCGTAGCGCATTTGCATGCACAATTGATTGCCGGTACAGGCGACAAAAATGCATCACCTGTTCTAGCTCGAGTTGGATAATGACTACTTCGTAAGAACTTTGATTATTGCTATCCCAGCAGAGCTCAAGATGTCCTCAGCATCAAGCAGGGAATAGCCATCACGATAATACACCTTCTCAAAGCCTGCCTCAGCAACAGATTTTGCGCACGGTGGACAGGGATAGGTAGTAACATATAACTTTGAACCTTTTAAGGGGATTCCTTGTCTTGCGGAATTTGCGATAAGCTTTGCTTCGGCATGGATGCATTTTGACATATCGATGTGCTCACCAGCATCAAAATTGCTTCGAGGATCACCGAATGTATTGAGAGAATAATCATGCGAAGGCATCGGTGAGTTATGGGCAAATAACTTTTCGCCAGATGTAGTAATTGCAACTGCGCCTACTTGTCGCCACCAATCAGGACTTTTTTGTGCTTCATTCTCGGCGAGCGTCATCGCAGCAACATCACTTTTATCACTGGAGGTTGTTCGATTAGCCGGTGTTTGGTGTTCTGTAAGAGATATATTTCTGTCCCATCGTAGAAAAACTGAACAAAAATTCACAGAAAATTCTTTGAGATATTGTTCGGCAAAAACATGACTTACGGTTTCATCTGGCATAAGAATGGGAGCTTTAATTTTATTAAGCATGAGCTTTGAAAGTACCGTTACCTTTGGTACTATATTTTGACTTGTAATTATCTTCTGCATGCTTTTAGGATCAATAGCTCGAATGTCACGATCGAGCCGAGGAATTTCCGCAATGAAAGAGTCATTTAGAAGATACAGTGGATATGGATTGGACCGTAAGAATTTCTCATATCCTTTATGCCATGCAGGGATATACGCAATAATGACTGGAAGTGAATCAGGCATTCCGAATGTTTTCGAGAAACTCGGTCGTTAACGCATTTATCTTTTCCGCCAAGCTTTCCGCACCCTCAATGGTTAGCTGACGTATTCGTGCAGTTGTTGAGGATATGCCTTGAGGAGGCAAGGTCACGATATTTTTACAGTATTCACCATATTCCTTTGCCATTTCCTCTGTAAAGTCTTTAGTGCTAAGGGAAGTGACTAATACATCTGGCTTAACCAGTCTAATCAAATCACCAATATCATGGTGCGCCTCTCTTTTGATAATCACATCAACATGACGAAGATGCGCCAGCATTTCTATTCTTTCAGCCTCCGGAACGATAGGACGATTTTTACCTTTTCTAAGTTTTGTCAGTTCATCAGAATCGACACCAACAATAAGCAAATCTCCCATACTTTTTGCCATCTCAAGATAACGAGCGTGGCCTTCGTGAATCAAATCAAAAACACCTTGTGTAAGGACAATTCGATATCCATGTTTTCTTGCATCATCAACATATGTTTGTAGTGACTTAAAAGATGGTTTGTAACGTTTTTGTAAACTCGTGCCACGATATTTTACGGACGATTTTGCGGTGATATTTCCCATATAATAACAGTATACATTAGTTCATTCTCATCCCAACACACTATCTCCTATCGTTCGTAACTTGCATAAATGTTACATGGTAGCATGCGTATACACCACAAAATCGTAATCATATTGATTTTTGTCGTCAGCTTTATGTCTGCTGCGTGAAATTTCCTGCCAATGATCTGGATCGATGCTCGGAAAATGTGTGTCACCATCAATAATCGTTTTTATTTCTGTAACATATAATTTATCGGCATAATTTATCATTTGCGAATATATGTTTGCGCCTCCAATAACGTAGACTTCGCCGTTAAGAGTATTGATATCTTTGATGGAATGAATCACATCAACACCTGGATACACAAAATCTTCCTGGCGCGTCACCACGATATTTGTTCGATTTGGTAACGGTTTACCTAAGCGAGCGATGATAGAATCAAATGTCTTACGGCCCATTACAACAGCATGACCATCAGTAATTTGCTTAAAATGTTTAAGATCAGCAGGCAAGTACCAGGGCAAATCATTGCAATGGCCGATAACGTTGTTTTGCGACTTCGCGACAATTAGGCTAATCATATACCCAGTATAGCAATAGATAGATGAACCGTGGCTACTGCGTATGGGCAGCTTCTGCGAGTTTTTTATTAATAACCAGGGAGTCAACGTTGCCTAAACTACCCCTCTCGACGTAGACCGATTCAATCACTGGATAAAATTCTTCAGGAGTCGGATGGTTGCCCGAAAATATTTGCTCTATAGCGTGTACGATCTCTACTTGATCGCCAGTGGTCACTGATGCTGATACCAGATAGCTTTTACGACGCTTCATACGGTATTCTCCTTCAGGATCTTGAGCAATAATTTTCTTGACAGTTACGAGTGAACAGGCTATTTCTGAGTCGGCGCTCGGCACTGTTTGTATCTTCACACGTGCGGCATCATTCATTACGGTCTCCATGTCACGAAAATGATAGGATGTCATGCGAATTATTTCCATGGAGATATCTCGTGTATCAGATGAATACACGGTTGCGGCTAGATCCAGAGCAAATAGCTTCGGGTGCTCTTTGAAAAATATCATAGCCACGCCTGGGTCATTATGAGTATGTAGGTCAAATACGGTTCGTAGTGAATCACCAAATTGCTTGTCGTCATAAAACTTTTCACAGACAGCAGTTGCACTCTGAAATCGTTCTCTGAAATTTTCTGTGACGGCAAATATGATGGCCGTATCCGGAAATGCCTTGCCCATATAGTCTCTCACGGCAAGGGATTTTTCAATTGCATTCTCTACGGCTGTCAGTGAATCATCCTTAAGCCGACCGTTATGGTCATAAGGCTGAAAATCAACAGGAGGCAATAATTTACCGAGTATCCGATCTTCGGCAGTCTCTTGTTCTCTTGGATGATATGACGTATTCAACATACAAGCTATAGGGTAGTTCGTCTTGGGTAGTAACCCCCCGGACAAGCCGGGGGGTTACCCGAGGAGGGTCGAGTTCGTCAGGCGAGCGCCGGCTGGCGCAGGTTGCTGAGGTCGAACGTGCCGTCCACTGCTCCCTCGAACAGGTTGATGATCTCGTCGTTGTCGAAGAGGATCACCGTCCCGTACTCGTCGCGAAGCTCGACGCCGCCGCCCACCATGACCAGGCTGAGGGCCGTGGTGCCGGGGTGACCGTCAGCGAGGGCGGAGATGAACTCCTGAAACTGCTTGATGCTGACGGTGATCGGCCCCATCTCGGGGCGGAGCGTGCTGGTGATGACGACCTTGGTCCCGTCGTCGGTGAGCTGGGCCGCAAAGCACTGCGGCTCGTCCCACTTGCACTTGGTCACCGGACGGAACTTGCCATTCTTGATACCGTTGGACAACGGGATCACTCCTTCGGGTAGTGTGGCATCGAACGTTTGAACGATTACAACCACATATCATATAATAACAGGAATATCGAAAATAAGCAATACTTTGTTGTCATTATTTACAAAAAATGTGGTGTAAGATATAATATTGCTTAGTCGTTACCAGAGACAGTAGCTTCCGCCGACTGGTGGATTAATTCGCTACCGAGGCAACTATCGTTGTTTTAGTTTGTCACCTGGTACTCACCAGGCTTTTTTATTGCCAGGCAGAGACTAGGTCGTAACGAGTTACCTTAATAATTCGGAGTACTTAACGTCAAATTTTAACGATACGAAGGAGCCTACTATATGGCAATTTCTCGTAACAAAAAAGAGGCGTTGGTAGCAGATTTTAGCTCAGCACTTGGATCAGCTCGCATGACGGTAGCCGCCAAATATGACGGTACCAGTGTCGCTGATCTGCAGCAACTTCGCCGTAGCGCACGCGAGGCTGGCGTGACGATCAAAGTCATCAAAAACCGCCTTGTACGTACCGCTATGCAGCAGACCAAAGGGTTTGAAAAAACCGACACGGGTCTCTTGACTGGTCAGCTCCTCTATGCATACAGCACTGAGGACGAGGTCGCGCCAGCTCAAGTAATCGACAAGTTCAGTAAGTCAGTTCCGACTGTCGAGCTGATTGCCGGATTTGACAATGCTGGCGCTGTCCTCGAGACAGCCGAAGTCAAAGCTCTGGCAGGACTGCCAAGCAAAAATCAACTCGTGGCCGAGGTGGTGGCACAGCTGCTCTCGCCGGTTCACGATGTTACCAATGCACTATCTGGCAATTTGCACGCGCTCCTTGATGGAGTCGAGGCAAAAGCCGCCTAATATTAATAAGCAGAAGATTGATTAATGATTAAAGATTAAAGCGAGACACATTATTCGCATATACTATCTTCTATAATCATTGATCCATAATCTTTAATCTACTAGGAGAAAATTATGGCAGATGTAAAGAAACTGGCCGAGGAGCTGACTAAACTGACAGTTCTCGAAGTCAACGAACTCAAGAATGTCCTCAAAGACGAATACGGTATCGAGCCCGCAGCAGCCGCTGTAGCAGTCGCTGGCCCGGCAGCTGGCGGTGACGCCGGTGCTGCGGCAGCTGATGAGAAGACCGAATTTACCGTCACTCTCAAGGACGGCGGTGCCCAAAAAGTCGCTGTCATCAAAGCCGTCAAAGATCTGACCGGTCTCGGTCTCGGTGAGGCAAAGGCATTGGTTGACAACGCTCCAAGCCCAATCAAAGAAAAGGTAAGCAAAGACGAAGCCGAAGAAGCCAAAAAAGCCCTCGAAGCTGCTGGCGCTACTGTTGAGGTAGCGTAAGATACCGAATCCGCCTGCCGGTGGATCGAAAATGATCACTCCGAATTATTGCCATCACCGCTGCCGCGATTATGCCGCAGCGGTTTTTGGTTGATCCGCGCTAAAATAGCACCGCCGATACAACCCATCAAGGACAAAATTAACAACGCTTTCGACACTACATCCGTTAATTATGTGGATAATAAATCTCTCGAAAAATATTGACAGACAAAGACATGAGTGATACGCTCAAGGTAATATCACCTACATAAAAACAGACAAGGATGCGAGCAATGTCTGACCTACCAGAAAAACAAGTTAAGCGACTCCGAAGCCTAATCACCGAGGCTGAGACCAATTTGGCGGCTGCCAAAGAATTACTCATCAGTATAGCCGGTGACGAAGATATACCACGCGGACACAGCGAAGATGTCGCCGGCAAAATCATCGAGGGTGTTTTTGACGGCCAAGCCATGATCGGCCCTGACGGCAAAACCTACCCGGTACCGGCTAATTACGCCAGCAAATCCAAGCTTATCGAGGGTGACATCTTGAAGCTCACTATCGCTGATGACGGCGGATTTATCTACAAGCAAATTGGCCCGGTGGCACGCAGGCAAGTCATTGGGACGCTTGTTCAACACGACGGCGCATACTTTGTCGAAGTCAGCGGCCACGAATACCGCGTTTTGCTCGCCAGCGTCACCTACTTCAAAGCCAAAGTTGGCGACCAAGTCAGTATCATCATCCCAGAAGACAACCGCGAAGCCGTTTGGGCTGCCGTCGAAGCTGCGCTATAAGGTAGATTATAGAATTTAGAATATCGAATATATCAAGAGCCGCCGTCTGCGGCTCTTTTTAATGGCGCGTGCTGCCGTATCCGCCAGATCCGCGTTCAGTGGTCGATAGCTCATCTACTTGTTGCCACTCGATTACCTCATGACGCACCAGCACCATCTGAGCGATACGCATATCTGGCGTGACGGTAAAAGTCTGGTCACTGAGGTTGATGAGAATTACACCAACTTCACCTCGATAATCAGAGTCAATCGTGCCTACACCATTGGCTAGACATATACCATACTTCAAGCTCATGCCGCTTCGGGCCCGTAGTTGTACTTCATAACCGGTAGGTATCTCTAGACTAAATCCAGCCGGAACAATCATGCGCTCCATAGGCTCGATGACGACATCCTTATCGATTGCCGCATGGATGTCCATCGCTGCGGCACCGCTGGACTGGTATGATGGCAATGTCACGTGATCATGTAGTCGCTTGATTGGTATATCCATAGCATCAACTATACCAATTCGCGTCATTATCTAAAATCGATGTGATAACTACTCTCTTTTTGACGCCACAAAAAAGTTATAATAGTCTTTGCAAAGAGGGAGTTGTTAGTGAGTCAGTCATTATATCGCAAGTACCGCTCGCGCGGGTTTGATGAAATCGTCGGTCAATCACATGTGACGGATCTTCTCAAAAATGCTGTCCAAAAAGGCACATTTGTGCACGCCTATCTTTTTACTGGACCGCGCGGCACCGGCAAAACAAGTGTGGCGCGCATATTGGCCCACGCCCTGAATCAACTGCCTTACACCGATGACACGATGCATCTTGACATTATCGAGATTGACGCCGCCAGCAATCGTCGTATCGACGACATCAGGGAACTGCGTGAGAAAGTCCATATCGCGCCTAGCAGTGCCAAATACAAGGTCTACATCATCGACGAGGTTCACATGCTGACCGGCGAGAGCTTCAACGCACTGCTCAAGACACTTGAGGAGCCGCCGGAGCACGCGATTTTTATCCTGGCGACAACCGAACTACACAAAGTACCGGCTACGATAGTAAGCCGTACTCAGCGTTTTCATTTTCGCCCCGGTACCAAGAAAGATATCGTCAAACATTTGGCCGATATTGCCCAAAAAGAGGGTATAGCAATAAGCACCGCCGCACTGGAACTCATCGCCACCCACAGCGAGGGCGGCTTTCGCGATAGCGTCAGCTTGCTTGATCAAGTTTCCTCGCTTAGCAGCAAAGAGATTAGCGAAACTTTGATAGAAGATCTCCTTGGTCTTGCGCCGAAATCACAAATCCAAACGTTGACTGAGCAGTTGCTGGCCGGTGACACCGCAGCCGGTATCGCAACTATTCACTCACTGTATGACCAGGGCATTAGTCCCATCAGCGTCATCGAACAACTTATTCGTCATTGTACGGCAGCGGCGGTTCAATATCCGTCATTATACCGCCTCGTCAACGAGCTACTCGAAATTCCGCGCTCACATGCACCCGGCTTGAAACTTATAGCTACAGTTGCGCTGTTTGCCGAATCCACGGATAAACAATCAGCTTCATCGCATGACTTGGCGTCAGAGCCAGCAGTTACTAAGCCAGCGGCTACAGACTCTCATAAATCAGCACCGACTATCGACCAAATATCACAAAAACCGGAACAAACTAGCAAAAAACCTGCCCAAAGCACCAAGCCGCCCCAAGCTTCAAATCCAAAACCGCTTGATTGGGACGTAGTGCTTGAAGAGTGCAAAAAACGTACGCCGGCTCTCTATAGCGTCGCTAGGCATGCCGAAACGACTATGGACGGTGAGACGATAAAACTAGCTTTTCAATATGCGCTGCATCGCAAAAAAATGCAGTCAGATAAATATCTCAAACATCTTCACGACATCATCGCAAACCTGTATGATATCTCACCGCAAATTGTAATCAGCGAAAAAAGTAAAAAACCACTCAATGACACAGCTGCGGCCGTAGCTGATATTATGGGTGGAGGAGAGGCGGTATAAAATGGCGAAACAACCGATTGCAAAAATTCCTCCGCACAACCTCGATGCCGAGATGAGTTTGCTTGGAGCTATTCTGATCGACGAAGAAGTTATGGCGGATGTCACCGACAAGCTAAAGCCGGATGATTTTTATGAGAAGCGTCATCAAAATATTTTTGGTGCAATGCTGCGATTGTTTGAGCGGCATCGACCGATTGATCTCCTGACGCTCAGTGACGAGCTTGAAAAAAAGGATCAGCTGGAAGACATCGGCGGCTCAAGCTATTTAACCGAGCTGACAAACTACGTACCAACCGCCGCCAACGCCGCTGCCTACGCCGAATTGGTGGCGCAGCGGGCAGTCCGGCGCCGTCTAATCAAGGCCAGCACCGATATCGCCGACTTGGCCTATCAGGACGATAGCAACACCCAAGAAATACTGGAGCGTGCCGAGGCTGAACTTTTTTCGGTCAGTGACACTAGCCTGAAACAAGATTTGGTCAGCTTAGAACAGATTTTGACCGAAAGTTTTGATCGCATGGAAGAGCTGCATCGTGACCGCGGCAAATTGCGCGGAGTACGGACCGGCTGGCGTGACCTGGACAATCTGACGGCCGGCTTGCAGCGCTCCGACCTGCTGGTGCTGGCAGCCCGACCGGCAATGGGCAAAACTACGCTCGTAACAAACCTGGCTTACAATGTTGCGGCCAAAGAGGGTCAATCGGTGCTGTTTTTTTCGCTCGAGATGAGCAAAGAGCAGTTGGTTGACCGTATGCTGGCCGATGCCAGCGGCGTCGATGCTTGGAATATCCGTACCGGAAATCTCAGCGATGATGATTTTGAGAAGCTATCGGTTGCCATGGGCGAAATGGCCGAAGCGCCGATATTTATCGATGACACGCCAGGCCTGACGGTGCTCGAGATGCGCACCAAGGCCCGTCGTCAAGCGCATATTCAGCCGCTCGGTCTGATCATCGTTGATTATTTACAGCTCATGCAAGGGTCGAGCAGGGGTAATGAGTTTAACCGCGTTCAGGAAGTCAGTGAAATCTCGCGTGGGCTCAAGCTGATCGCCCGTGAGCTCAACGTGCCGGTGATTGCTCTGTCGCAGCTCAGTCGCAGCGTAGAATCACGCAATCCGCAGATTCCACAGCTGGCTGATTTGCGTGAGTCCGGTTCGATCGAACAAGATGCCGACCTGGTGGCATTTATTTACCGCGAGGCCTATTACAACCCCGACACCGACCGTCAAAACATCACCGATCTTATAATCGCCAAGCACCGTAATGGTCCAACCGGCAAAATTGAGTTATATTTCCACCCGGAACGGCTGCGGTTTATGTCGCTCGACAAACAGCGCGACGAATAACCACAAGCATCTTCAAAGCCTGATATAATACCATGTAGCGATGAGTAAATCACCAATTAGGCAAATTGTGTTGTATAGGTATCGATATGCTGTAGTTATCGGATTGTTTGCGATAACGCTAATCGGTTTGTTGATATTTCGCACCGACTTAGCTCCGACCGGTTTGTCGCACGACGAGATGAACAGCGCGGTCAAAAGCGCGACTTTTCAGTTACAATATCCGTTGGCTCAATCTATAGTCGATGCACCGTACCGATTGCTCCAAAAAGCCACTTTGTCACTTATTGGTATCACCGATCTGGCCATAATCATGCCGTCACTGGTACTTGGTATCGGTACCGGTGTCGCGTTTGTTATGATGGTACGGCGCTGGTTTCGGATGAATGTTGCGATCATCACCAGTTTTATTTTTATTACGTCTGCGGCATTTTTGACGCTGGCTCGCACCGGTACCCCGATGATCATGACGACATTTTGGCTGTCGATTATCTTGCTGGCTATCACCAACATTTTGCATCCTGAGAGCAAAAGCAAAGTTTGGGTAGCAGTGCTGTTGTTTGCGGTGCCGCTTAGCCTTTATACGCCGCTTATGATATACCCGTTATTATCGATAGCAATTGCCGGCATACTGCATCCGCATGTTCGGTTTGTGGCGCGCCGTCAACCGATTTGGCATTATGCTGCTGCGACCGCTATAGTTATTGGACTTATGACTCCGCTGGCAATCTCGGTCCAAAGATATCCGACTGAGTTATTTGAGCTGGCCGGCATACCCGCGCAGTGGCCATCAACCGCCACGCTCGGCTATAACCTAAAAGTCATCGTCAAGTCGATCTTTAATATAGCAAGTGCCGTAGTCGGGACAATCCCGCAGCCGATCTTTGGCGCCGCCTCTCTGATAATTATCGCTCTGGGGTTTTTTAAGACCGTCGCCGATCGATTTTCCGCCCGATCTTATATGCTGCTCATCTGGACGGCATTTGTAATTCCGCTTGTTATCGTCAATCCTGATAAATTGCTTATCTGTTTGGTTCCGGCATATTTGTTTATGGCAATTGGCGTCGAAACATTGATTCGTGAATGGTACAAACTATTTCCGCTAAATCCTTATGCGCGGCTGGCAGGACTGCTGCCGCTCATCATCTTGCTCGGAGGTATTATGCTATCCAATACGGCACAATATTTTTATGGCTATTTTTATGGCACGCCTAATGTTCAGTACAAAGAACAATTGCCAGCTACACGCAAAGTTTTGTCAGCTGCGCCAAACACGCCGTGGCTTGTAGTAGCGCAGACATCCGAATATTCATTTTATGATTTGCTGAGGCGCGATTATCCGAAGTTGCGTGTCGGTACCGCGCTAAACGATCCGGTGTCGGTGCCGACAATTGTTCATGACGGCGCATCTTACGCTATTGAAAAAGCCGGTACCCCCAAGCGAATCATAACTTCATACAAAAAAAATCAAGATCAAGTCATTTTACGAACGTTTGCACCCTAGAACGGCAGCTTACCTGATATAATAATAAAAACAATCGTGGAGGTATTATGCTTGATCAAGCAAAAATGATTATGAAACTCAAACAAGCCCAAAAAGAGCTGGCAAAGATGGTGGTAGACGGGGAAGCCGGTGATGGTGCTGTGGTGGTAGCGGTTACCGGTGAACTAAAAATCAAAAAGGTCACAATCGACCCCGAATACGTCGATCTTGACGACATCCAGGTGCTCGAGCGCTGGGTCGAGCAAGCGACACGGGAGGCGATGACCAAAGCTCAAGAAGCGGCTGCTGAGAAGATGAAGCCGCTGATGGGCGGGCTTGGCAATTTAGGACTCTAATCTCTCCAAATATCAGCCCTATGCTTCCCCAGGCCCTACAAGATCTTATCGATGCACTCGGCACCCTGCCGGGTGTCGGTCCGCGTACGGCTGAGCGGTATGGGTATTATCTGCTCAAAACTTCCGACCAAAACCGAATGAAGCTGAGTGAAACGGTGGCGAAACTAGCGAGCGGGGTGAAATTATGTCCGATAACCTATGCACTAATTGACGCGGGTGAAGACATCTCGCCGCTTTTCAGTGATCCCGAGCGCAACCGCCGTCTCGTCGCTGTCGTCGAAGAACCACTAGATGTCATCGCTCTCGAAAAGACTGGTTTGTTTGGCGGCACATACCATGTACTCGGCGGGGCTATCAGCCCGATCGATGGCGTCGGGCCAGAGCAACTGCATATACCAGAACTCATTACTCGCCTGCAAAAAGATGATGTTGAAGAGATCATCCTCGCTATGAATTCATCAGTTGAAGGCGAATCGACGGCGCTCTACCTGCAAAAATTCATCGATGAAGCCGGTGTCAAGGTCAAAATAACCCGCTTGGCTCGCGGCATCCCTGTCGGTGTCGACCTCGAATATGCCGACCAAATCACCCTTAGCCACGCGCTCCAGGGCAGACAATCGCTCTCATAGCCTCTAACTGGTATACTATTCGAGTAATGTACGATAAGATAAAGCACCTCGTCGATGACGCTACTAGTATCGTCATCATCCAGCCGGAAAATCCTGATGCCGATAGTCTGGCGAGTTCGCTCGCACTCGAGGAGATTCTCGGCGACCTCGGCAAATCAGTCCACTTGTTTTGCGCGATCGATATGCCGAAGTATTTGCGCTACATCGATGGCTGGGCGCGAGTCTACAAGGACTGGACAGGGCAGTATGACCTCGCGATCATCGTCGATACCGCTGCCGAAGCACTACTCGTCAAAGCCCTCGACACACCAGGCGTCCGGCACTTTTTCGAGACGCATCCGGTACTCGTCCTTGACCATCATGGCGATGGTGATGAAAACGACAATGACCTGACATTTGCCCACGAGATGATCATCGACACTGAAGCCGCCGCAACCAGCGAGCTGATATTTGCAGCCGCGCGCCAATTTGACTGGCCGATCAATCAGCGTGCGGCCACGTACATGCTGACATCGATTCTCGGCGATACACTCGGCCTCACCACACCGAGCGTGACCGTCCGCACTATGGAAACCGCAACCGAGCTCGTCCGGCTCGGAGCCAATCCATCCGATATCGAATCTCGCCGCCGCGAATACATGCGCAAGCCCGCTGATATCCTCGCATACAAAGGCGAGCTGATTGAGCGCATCGAATACCACTGCGACGGCCGATTGGCGCTCGTACACATCCCCTGGGAAGACATCGAGCAGTACAGTGATCGTTACAATCCGAGCGTTCTGGTGCTTGACGAGATGCGCCTCGTCGAGGGCGTCGATGTCGCCATCGCTATCAAAACATACCCGGATAGTAAGCTCACCGGCAAAATCCGCAGCAACATCCCGATCGCCGATCAAATCGCCGGCTATTTTGGCGGCGGCGGTCATGCCTACAGCGCAGGCTACAAAATCTACGAGGAGTACGATGTGTCACTTAGCGAGCTCATCAAAGCAACTGATACAATAGTGAGAGCCTATGATTCTACGAAACACACTGACCAGACATGATGATCAGTTCACGCCGATCAACCCTGATCGAGTGACAGTCTATACCTGCGGGCCAACTGTCTACAGTGAGCCGCATATCGGCAACTGGGTGTCATTTATCCGCTGGGATATATTGGTGCGGACACTGCGTGCAAGTGGTTACCGCGTCGAACGAGTCATGAATATCACCGATGTCGGTCATCTGACGAGCGACGCCGATGAAGGCGAGGACAAGATGAGTAAAGGTGCGCGCCGCGAAGGCATCACCGAGTGGGAAGTAGCCGATAGATATACAAGAGCGTTTCTGGATGGTATGCAGCAGCTCAATCTCATTGCGCCTGAGCACTTGACGAAAGTAACCGAGCACATCGATATCCAAATTGATCTCATCAGACAGCTCGAAACGAGAGGGTATACCTACGTACTCGACGATGGCGTCTATTTTGATACCAGCAAATTTCCGACCTATGCTGATTTTGCCCGCCTCGATTTAGAGGGGCTCCGTGCCGGGGCTCGAGTCGATTATCACAGCGGCAAACGCAATCCGAGTGATTTTGTATTGTGGCGACTAACACCAGTAGGTGAGACCAGGACGATGGAGTGGGACAGCCCATGGGGCAAGGGTATCCCAGGATGGCACATCGAATGCAGCGCTATGGCCATGAAATATCTCGGCGATACTATCGACATACATACAGGCGGTATCGACCATATACCGGTGCATCACACCAATGAAATCGCTCAATCCGAAGCGGCCTCGAGCCAACGATTTGCCAATTATTGGCTGCATAATGCTCATCTGCTCTCTGATGGCACCAAGCTTTCCAAAAGCCTGGGTAACAGCTATACACTAAACGATCTTGCCCAAAAAGGGTTCTCACCGATGGATTTTCGAATGTTTTGCTTACAAAGCCATTATCGTACTGAAACGAACTTTACTTGGGACAATCTGGCGGCGGCAGCATCACGTCTGGCAAATTGGCGCCAAATCGCCTGTCTTCGCTGGCAAATTCATGACACGCTCACAAGCGATGAACAAAAGGATAATGACGCTAACGCCAAACTGCTGACGGCTCGTCATGCGGCACTCGAAACACTAAACAACGATCTCAATACACCGGAAGTCTTGGTTATCATAGAAAAAACGTTTGACGCTCTGCAAAACGTGCCGTTAAATAAAATCCGTAAAGATTCTTTGACAGAGCTGCTCGTTTGGATAGACGATACGCTTGGATTGACGCTGCTAAAAGATACGCCCGATATTTCCGATGACCAAAAACAATTGATTATCGAGCGCAAACACGCCAAAGACAATCGTGATTGGCTGCGCTCCGATGAAATCCGCAACCAGCTGGTAGAGCAGGGTATAAAACTCAAAGACACGCCGCATTTTACGATTTGGTTTCGTGATTAATCTTTTAGTTTGGCTACCAATTTGGTGATTGGGTGGGTAATAGACGATTTTTCTTGACGTTCAATTTTTGCATGCTCGAGATAATCAACCAACAACACGCGTAAACAACCGGCGATAGGAATTGATATAATTCCACCCAACAGACCAAACAATGTCACACCAATTAAGATAGAGATGATAACCGTCAGGGCTGATAATTCAACTTGTCTTGATTGTATTGTCGGAGAAATGAAGTTGTTTTCGACCTGCTGATAGATGATAAAGTACACCAAAAATATTATCGCTGCAGTCAAGTCGTTGAGCAGCAATACCAACGTTACAACTATCGCCCCAATCGTCGCACCGACCATTGGTATAAGACTGGTCAGAAATACTATCGCCGCCAAAGGTAGCGCAAGGTTGCCAGGTAAATCAAATAACATACTCAACAAAAGTATAGTTACCAAAGTCGCCGTCGCAGCAATCAGTGCTACCAACATTTGGCCATTTACATAGCCGACAACCACTTTGTACATTTTATGGACAACATTGCGGTGGCGCTCCAAACGTTTGGGGTTCTGGTAGAGGCCCCACAGCTTGTCCAGCCACGAAGGTCCCTCTATCAACATCAGAAATGTCAATACCAGCACGATAATCATAGTCAGCGCGCCGTTAAACACTGTCGTGGCGGCATTGACCAACCATTTACCCATATCATCAGCCACGGCTGACGCCTGAGCCTTGGCGCTGTCTATACTGGCGTTGAACTGTGCCGACAATCCATATCGCTCCATAAAATTATCTACCAAATGTTGTTGAGCGGTAATTGAATCAATTACGTGCGGTACGGTGCTGGCAAATTTTGATGATTGTTCCAACAATGGCGGTACTACCAAAAACAACATTCCTCCTAGGAGCGTCACCACGCACAGATAGGCAATAGCTGTCGCACCGACACGTGAACGACCAGGCAGCCGATTGGCAATAAACGATACAGGAGGGTTAAGCGCCAGAGCCAAAAAAACCGAGACAAAAATAATTGTCAAGGGCTGCTGAGCTTTGACGATCAATAAAATTGCCGACAAAAATCCAAGTATCACCAGCCCAAGCCGGACAAAGGTTTTGGTTTCTACATCTATACGAACTCTCATTGTTGCCTATGAGTATGGCGGATTACGCATTATTTCGCAAGCAAATCTGCTAGCTATTGATCATGCCCACTACTGCTAAACACAGCAGGCTAACTGCCGAAAAGGCAGCTATCGCTAGGGCAACCTTGTCCGGCTCAAATGGTTCGTGGGCGGTTTTTTGAGCTCGTTTGACTGATTTATTCATACTTATGAGTATAGTAAAGCTTTTGCTTATTGTAAAAGACATTATTGTACGTCATGATATATACATGGCAATTGCAGATGATTTGACAAACCTGATTGAGGGTGAGATCAAACAAGACGATGAAACACTCGAAACTTTTTCGCACGATGCAAGTCTGTTTGAGCTGCGGCCGCAATTGGTTGTTGCTCCTAAAAACTCGGGCGATATCTGCGCTGTGGTGAATTATGTTGCCAAGCACAAGACCAAAAACAACGATCTCTCGATCACTGCCCGCTCGGCCGGCACCGATATGTCTGGCGGAGCCATAAACACTGGCATCATCTTAGACATGACTGCTCACATGAATTCGATTCGTGAAATCAACGCTACCGACGCGCTGGTTGAACCGGGCGTATATTTTCGTGATTTCGATCGTGAGTCAATCAAGCTTGACGTTTTGCTGCCGCCTTATCCGGCCAGCCGCGACCTATGTACCATCGGCGGTATGATTGCCAACAACTCCGGCGGTGAAAAAAGCCTGCAATACGGCAAAACCGCCGATTATGTTACCGAACTCAATGTCGTACTTGGCAACGGGAAAGAATACACAGTTCGTCCACTCAATAAACAAGAATTGGTACGCAAAATGAGCCAGGGCGATTATGAGGGTGACTTGTACAAAAAAACTTTCAATTTGCTCGACAAGCACTACGATGTCATCAAAGCTGCCAAGCCCGGCGTCAGCAAAGACTCGACAGGTTATCACCTATGGGATATTTGGGATCGAGAAACCGGAATCTTTGATCTGACAAAATTATTTGTCGGCTCCCAGGGTACGCTCGGTATCATTACCTCCGGATCAGTGCGGCTAGTCGATCGTCCGGCGCATTCGGGCATCTTGGTGTGCTACATGAAAGACATAAATATTCTCGGTGACGTCATAAATACCGTCCTGACTCACAAGCCGGCAACATTTGAAAGCTTCGATGACAATACCTTGTGGCTTAGTTTTAGATTTTTCTTTAGTTTCATTCGCAAACTAGGCCTACGTCTCTGGCTCAAGACGGCAATCCAGCTCATACCAAACGCGCTGGCTTTGGTGCGCGGCATACCAAAACTCGTACTCATGATCGAGTTCACCGGTCAAAATGTTGATGAAGTTGAGCAAAAAATCATCGCCATGGAGCGCGATCTAATACCGTACAAAATGCTCTACATGGAGCGCAACGAAACAGAAGAACGCGCTAACAAGTTTTGGCTGATGCGCCGCGAGAGCTTCAATCTCCTGCGTCAAAAAGTCAAGGACAAACACACCGCACCGTTTATCGACGATTTGGTGATTCCGCCGGCAAAACTGCCCGAAGCCTGGCCGCAACTGCGCCGTATCATCAAAAAATATCGTCTGATGGCCACAATTGCCGGTCATATGGGCGATGGCAACTTCCATATAATCCCGCTCATGAATATCGAACTCGCCAAAGAGCGCGCCAAATTTAAACCGGCTATGACTGAGGTTAATGAATTGGTTCTCAAGTCTGGCGGCAGCCTAAGCGGCGAGCATAATGACGGTATGGTACGGGGACCGTGGCTGGAGCGGATGTATGGTCAAGAAGTTTTTGGCTACATGAAAGACATAAAAACAATCTTTGATCCGCAAAACATCTTTAACCCGCGCAAAAAGACGAACGCTAACTGGGATTATAGTTTCAGTAACATTCGCAAAAATTTTTAGGTATACTAAAATATACATATGTCACCACGCAGTACGGTTATCTTCGCTGAAAATCTCACAAAATCATACGGTAAACTCCGCGCTATCGATGATATCTCGTTTAGCGTTAAGCCGGGCGAGGTCGTAGGATTTGTCGGTCCAAACGGAGCTGGCAAATCGACCACTATCGGTACGCTCATGGGATTTTTGCGACCGCAAACCGGTACGATTCGACTGTTTGGCGAAACGGTTCATCCCAAAAACGCTCACAAGTTTCATCAGCGTATCGGCTATGCGGCCGGCGATATGACGCTGATCGACAACCTCACCGGCCAGCAATATCTCGATCATATGGCGTATTTGACCAGAGTTAATCGCGCTCACCAACACCAGCTGATCGAAGTGTTTGAACCGGTGCTCACTAAGCGTCTCAAGTCACTGTCGCGCGGCAACAAACAAAAAATTGCGCTCATCGCCGCACTGCAGCATCAGCCAAAATTATTAATTCTCGACGAGCCGACCACTGGTCTTGACCCGTTAATGCAAGAAACTTTACTCGGTATTTTGTCGCGCGAGGCCAAAGAGGGAGCAACGATTTTTATGTCATCGCACGTACTTAGCGAAGTAACCAGTATCTGTCAGAGGGTTTTGTTTATGCGCTCAGGCAAAATCATTCTCGATCAATCGGTCAAAGCCATCGAGCAAAAAGCCGGCAAAGAAGTGCGTATCCGGGGTGACAAACCTACACTTCTGGCCCTCATGCGCTCACGTCCCAGCGGCCTCGGCAAACCCGAACCAACCAGTGATGGCAGTGTCATCTGTCTTTACAAAGGCTCCATGCCGCGACTCCTAAAATGGCTGACTTCCCAAAAAGTCAAAGACGTCACAATTCGTGATCGCGATTTTGACAGCATTTTTCATTCTATGTACGAGCAGGAGGATACGCGATGATGATGAGATCAATTTTTTTACGCACGCTATACGACAAACGCTGGTTTACGCTCGGTTGGGCGCTGTCATTGGGGCTAATGGCTGTTTTGATGGTTGCGATGTTTCCGTCGCTGCGCGACAGTATGGCACAAATTGCCAATAACATGCCGCAAGAATTACGCGGTCTGATCGGCGATTCGACTAGTTTTACTCATCTGGATAGTTATTTATCATCACAACTTTATGATATTCGTATCCCGCTATTTCTTATGATTATGGCGGTAGTCGTGGCCAGCGGAGTTTTGTTGTCATTTGAAGAAAAGGGTGCACTTAGAACTGTTTTGGCCGGTGCCAGTTCACGAGCCAGCTGGTACAGTCAGACTTGGGCTGCGGTCTTGATTATATTTATAGTGTCACTCTTAGTCACTGCAACTGTTACGGCGGCATCAGTCGCTCTCATGCATGAGACGATTGGTATCGGTCTTCTCGCCAAACTGGCATTGATCTCACTGTCTTTTGCGATGTGCGTATTTACGATTGTCTTTTCACTTGGCGCTATCACCGGTTCGCGCACATTGCCGATGGCAGCCGGTATCGGCCTGATTATTATCAGTTTCATACTCGAAGCTGGACGAGCCGTCGACTGGCTGGAGCCATTTCAGAAGTTATCGTTGCTCCATTACTACGACGCCTCCAAGCTTGTCGGCAGCGGTATTAGCGTGTCCCACCAGCTGATTATACTTGGGATAACTGTAGCCATGTTTGTAATCGGACTAGTGGTATTTCGTCGACGCGACCTTAGCTAAGCGCCACTCCAAACAAATGACCGATACCGTAAGTAACGGCTGAAGCGAACAGCACGATCAAAAACTGACGAATTGCACCATAGGCCAGCGATTTACCGCTCGAATTGGCGATGTAGGCACCCACGCCCAGGCTTACTAGCGCCGTCAGGGTGATTGACCAGACCGAACCGGTAGTACCGCCCGTGAAGAACCATGGGCTTAAGGCAACTAGTGATCCGACTGTAAATAATGCAAACGACGAAACCGCCGCAATCCACGGTGAGCCAAGCTCATCAGGGTTGACCCCAAGCACTTGTACGGCGTAAATTTCGGTAAACTGCTTGTCGTGTTTGGCCATATCATGCGCTGCATTTTTGGCCGCCGTGCGGCTCATGCCGCCCTTAGTTAATTTCGCCTCAAGCTTTTCGCGCAGCAACACGGCGTCACTCTTGACCAATTTTTTGAGGTCGCTCAAAATACCCTCAAACAATTCTACTTGAGCCTTGACCGATATCCATTCACCAGCAGCCATACTAAAAGCTCCGGCGATAAGTCCGGCAAAGCCGGCTACCAACACCGGATGCTGTTGACCGCTTGTTGCCGCCGCCACACCCAATACCAAACAGACTGTGCTGACAAGTCCGTCATTGATGCCAAGCACTGCTGCTCGTGCTGCGCCGCCTTGTACCTGCGAGGCTCGTCGCGCCAAAAGTTCACTATCTCTTTGTTTATCTGCTTTTGAGACCACATCGACTCCTTTTCTTTCTACTAAACAATAGTATCATCTGTAGTATTATAGTCATAGTGAGCAAACATAAACATTTCCGAGAGCTCGTAGTGTCGGCCGGCCTGCTGACATTGTTTGGTGGCGGTTGGCTGCTCTATAGCGTGCATGATTCGTTACGATTTATGATCGACGATGCTTATCATGCCGTGTTTAAAGTCCTCATCACCGATCGTGTCTTGAGCGAGCAGTCAGTTGTTCACTCCAATCTGCCGTATTGCAACACCGATAATCCACGACAAACTCTTGATTTATACGTTCCGCAAGTTGCTTCGAAACGACCTATGCCGTTGCTTATATTTATTCATGGCGGCGGTTGGCGGGCAGGTGATAAATCAAGTGAATTACTCTCGCGCTATGGTCAAAATATCCTAAAGTCCGGTATCGCAATCGCCTCGCTGAATTATCGGCTATACCCTGAAGCCACTTATCCGCAGCCAAATCAAGATATCGCCTGTGCACTCGACTATCTGGCAGCCAACGCCAAGCAGTACGACATCTCCAAACATGCCTGGGCATTGTTTGGCGACAGCGCCGGTGCGCAGCTTGGTGCATATGCGATGAGCGATCCGTCTGTCAATGCGCCAGTACGGCTATTTATCGGATTTTATGGCCCATATGACATGGTCATGCAGTCAAATCGTAAGCCACTGCGCGATATCGACGCTTGGCGTTACACAAACAAGGGCCGCGACGCCGCTCTGGCTAGTCCAATAGCCCGGCCGGTCAAAAAAGACGCTGTTTATCTGCTGTATCACGGCGACAAAGACCGTATTGTTCACACTGTACAATCCCAAAACTTTGCCGATCATCTGCGCTCAGCCAACGCAGTCGTGAACTACCAAGTCGTCAAACACGCCGACCATTATTTTAGCCCGCGCACCCAACCCTCCGGCGAATCCATCCGAAAATCCATCATCTCCGCCCTCGAAACATACTTGCGTGAATAGGAATCTTTTTGGTTTTTACGTAGTTGCCTTAACGGCAACTCATTTTGCGTCACATATAGGCTCAGCCCAAACTCCTGCAGATCTCACCATAAAAACCTTTTGTCTCTAACACTCTTCTATCTCGAACCCCCGTTCTACAGCTGCTCGCGTTTCGTCTAATTGTCCGCTTCGGTTCTCGACAATGCTAGAATTACTAGACAGCTGACCATAGGCGCACAGCATCTTGAATCTTGCAATATTCATTGCTTGGTCTGCGACAATTGCAGCGGTGACAGTACTGCGCAATATTGCTTTGTAGTACATAAATGTTATTGTGTTTTACTTGTCGAATGGCAAGGACAACTGCTACAGAAAGTGAGAAGACCGTGTCTTCTGGTCTGTACATGAATCCGCGGTGCAATGGCACCGATTACCTCTGCGGCAAGTGCCGCAAGCTGTACCCGTCTCTCGCGTACGCCCTAGACCAGAGAAAGAGGGAGCGCAAGAACCGGAGATCCGGCTCCACGATGTACGACCGCAGCAGTAACCCCATGGGTGCATCCGGGTCGTTCAGCGCCAAGACCGGCAAGGGTGCCGGGGACAGCCGCAGGCTGTCCCGTTCGAATCCACCTGCTGCCATGTTAAAACCCGTCCTTTCAGATGGGCCTTAACATGGCTGGAGAGGAGGGACTCGACCTACCTCCGGCAGGCCCGAAACTTCGCGATCGACAGCACAGCTGTCGTCGGAAGATTTCCTTGCGAACGTCTACGGGACGTTCTCACCCCTCATGCTGCGCATCCCTGTGTTCAAATCCCGACTGGCCACAATCATGAAAAAATGAGCCCAGGAAGGACTCATCTTTTCATGGCTCAATTTTACAACGAAGTTAGAACCCATTTCCAGCGCGAAGTATGAACCAAGCCCCGCCGCCTAGCGGGCAAGTCTGCCCGCTGCGCCCCGCCAGGAACAGCCTTTGCATTTTTTGAGATTTCCCCCGCCGTGTTTTTTCTTTTTTTAGCGGAAAAGGCTTTTCTGTCGGTGCGCTCAACGGCTACGCCGTTGTTATTGCTTGAAGTAGTATTCCCAAGCAGGTAGTTCAAGTCCAAAGAATTGTTCTGGCGAACTCTCAAATAACTGTTTAACTTCACTAACGGCGACCCATTTTGTGTCTTTCGCTTCGCTCAACTGTGCCTTTGGTTCGCCATTTTCAACTTCGCAAATAAAAACAAAACCAATCCAGGGCTTGCCGTCTTTCAACTGTTGCGTGCAACAAAATGGTCTAAAAGCAATTATTTCGTCTGTGCCTTTCGGACTGTAAACTTTGGTTTTGTCCTCGCCCCTGATTGCTTTTAGAGTTAAGCCAGTTTCCTCTTGTATTTCTCGCGTAGCGGTTTCGTAAACGCTCTCGTAAGGCTTATCAAGCACGCCAGCGGGAAATTCAAGCGTGCCAGAATATAGCGGGTCGTGCGGTTTCCAACGTGTTTGCAATAAAACCTCTTTTACACCATTATTATCACGCTCAACAATCGCACCAACGTAGGGAATTGCCAATTTGTAAGGTTTTTGTATTTTGGGTTTTGTACCTACAAACCGTACAAGACTATGCACACCCTTGGCAGCGTCTTTGTAGGTATCGCCGAGTTCATCTAATAGATTGACATCAAAATACTGTGTATATTTTCGTGCGGTGGCTTCACTAAAATAACGTTTTGCCGTTTTATCTATTTGGAAATAATCAGGCTCAATCTCCTCACCTTGTTTGTATTCAGGGTCGTTTACGGAGTTTACCAAGAACGCCAACACGCCGCCAGGTTTCAATACACGCTGTATTTCGCCAATTAGTCGCATAGTTGTTTCGTGGTCAAAATAGTGTAGCGACAAATGGGCGTACACTACATCAAAACTTTCGTTGTCAAACGGCAGTTCCTCACGCAAATCAACTTTTTGTATTTCAACGCTAGCTCCCTTGTCAGCTACTTTTTGTTTTGCCAGTTCAAGCGCACTATCTTCAAGGTCGGTGGAAATAACCGAAAAACCTTGTTCCGCAAAATA
The DNA here is from genome assembly GCA_964573015.1 of uncultured Candidatus Saccharibacteria bacterium. Lineage (GTDB taxonomy): Bacteria > Patescibacteriota > Saccharimonadia > Saccharimonadales > Saccharimonadaceae > JAPUDQ01. Next base: position 229,408 of record CAZNHZ010000001.1, read on the forward strand.
ACAGCCGTCTTGCGCTTGCCCCGCGCCTAGTTCCAGCAGTTTTCCGCCTTTAGGGAAGTATGGCAAGGCTTGTTCTGCAAAGATTGACGGCTTGTCTATCCAGTCTTGCTGTTTGTAATTTTGGTGTATATCTTGCCAGACGTTGCTCATACTACATAGCCCCTCTAGCGTTTTGGTCTACCAAGCCACCAATAACAACCGCCCAATAAATCTGCTCATCGCCGTCATAGATGGATTCCTTGACCGTGTGATTAGCAACATCGCCCTCTGTGGTGCTTTTGTAGGTTAGATTATCTTTTTTGTATTCCGCAGGACCACGGAAAGGGTTATCCTCGCCTGGGTGTTGTAAGGCTTCACGCAAAAAGTCATAAACTGGGTCTGCCGGACGAGTGGTTTGTCCATAATAAACCTCAAGAAACAAAGGCTGTTCCTTGTAAAAAACAACTAGCCGTCCGCCGTATGGTTCGCCGCCAAAGAAATTATCGTGCATACGATAATCGCCCTCGCTATATTCAATAGTCCGTGAGCCGTCCACTTCTTTAACAGTTTTTGCTGTGCCTGTGGCGTGGGGCATATTTGCCCTCATTAAAAATTGTTTTAATTCGTCTAGATTTACACTTTCCATATTTGGAATTATAACAGATTTTCATCTGTTTATGTGTCGCTTGCGACACATAGCGGCTTTGCCGCTCCGAGCCACGCCGCCTGTCTCGGCTTTGCCGAAACGCGCACCACCAGAAAAGCCTTTTCCACTAAAAAGGAAAAAATCGGCGGGGGAAATATCAAAAAATGCAAAGGCTGTTCCTGGCGGGGCGCAGCGGGCAGACTTGCTCGCTAGGCGGCGGGGCTTGGTTCATACTTCGCGCTGGAAATGGGTTCTAACTTCGTTGTAAAATTGAGCCAAATTGAGATTTACGCGCCGCGCGAGCGGCGACTGACGGGCGGCACGCAGTGCCGTCCATTGGTTTTTCAGGGGGGAAGAAAGCGATTTGGGGCGTGCGGAGCACGCTTTTTTGTTTTATGAAGCAACCAGTTGAACGGCTATAGAAGCCGCAAGAAAAACTGCGGCACTAACAAAAACATGAACTCTATATTTAAACGAGATGATGTCTAATATCAACTTCTGTTTTGCATATGATTCTTTAAGAGGCTTCTTGAAAGCAAGTACAAAATGCTCTTTTGAGTCGTGCTCCAAGTTTAGAAGGTAACTTTCTACGACAGACTCTATTGCCTTTTCGTGTAAATGATCAGGCTTAGCCGACAAGCTAGATGGTTGATTTGCCTCTAAGTTTTTAATTTCTCGTTTCAGTGATCGCTGGAATTTGCGATACTCTTCTTCTGATTTAACTTTAGCCAATCTTTCTAGAACATCATTTCTTGTCTTCGTACGCGTGTATGGAAGAATAATTCCTTCTATAAAAACTACGATACCTTCCTTGATTTTTTTGGTAGATTCGTCCATGAGTTCTTTGTAGTATTTGTTTCTCTGTGGGTAACGAAACCTATACCACACCATGAGGCAAAGGCTTACTACGAAAAACGAAAAAGATATGAAAATGAGCCATGTAACTATAGTGTTATCGATTTGTGTTTGAAAAACAAATACATAAGCAAGGAGTGCCGTGCTATTTGCGGTAATCAAGTAGTCTGTTGTCTTGATTTTGTTCATATAGTTATTGTACTAGGCAAACAAACTTTTTGATATAATGGAAGGTGCACACAATCAAATCAGAAGAATCTATTTTTATGGCTTTAATAGCCGTCTCGTACAATTTAGATTTTTCTGGATTGTGTGCAACGAGGCGGCTATTTAAGTTGGGAGGGTGTCATGAGCGAGAAATACTTTTTATACGCTAGGAAATCAACCGATGTAGAGGACAAGCAAGTTTTGTCCATTGAAGCGCAAGTAACCGAGCTAAGGAAATTCGCGGCAGATAATAACTTGCAAATTGTAGATACAATCATCGAAAAGCGCACTGCAAAGATGCCTGGTCGTCCAAAGTTTGGTAATATACTCGCACGCATTGAAGCGGGTGAAGCCAGCGGCATACTTGCATGGCACCCTGACCGCCTCGCCCGTAACTCGATTGACGGCGGACAGATCATCTATTTACTCGACCAAACTCGACTGATATCGCTCAAGTTTCCAACGTTTTGGTTCGAAAACACCTCTCAAGGCAAGTTCATGCTTTCGATTGCGTTTGGTCAGTCAAAATACTATGTAGATAATTTGTCCGAAAATACCAAGCGAGGTTTGCGCCAGAAATTGCGGCGCGGCGAATATCCCAGCCGTGCGCCGCTTGGTTATATAAACGACTTACGGACGAAAAGTATTGTCGTAGACAAACGGATCGCGCCGATTGTCGTTGAAGCTTTTGAGCTGTATGCTAGGAACCAAAGCCGTTATGAGGATATTGCCGATTTTTTGGCGACTCATGGGCTTGTTACGCGCGGCAAGGGCACAAAGTACAAGAAAGACAGAATACGGCGTATTCTGTCTAATCCGTTTTACTACGGGCACTTCGTGTATAAAGGTGAGGTCTATGGGGGTACGCACAAGCCGATTATTTCCAAGAAACTTTTTGATAAAGTGCAAGCGGTACTTGCCGAACGTGGACGATCTCGCAAGGCAAACCATAGCGAACCAAAAATATATTGCGGATTGTTGCGCTGTTATTCGTGCAATCTGATGATTACTGCCGAGAAACGCGTCAAGCACCAGAAGAATGGCAATCGGCATAAATATGTTTACTATCACTGCACAAAAAAACGCAAAGACATGAAATGCCTTGAACCTGCCGTGCGAGAAGAAGTATTGGACGAGAGTTTAACCAATTTACTGCAAGAATACTCCTTGCCCGATGACTGGAAAGCCGATCTGCTCGCACGGCTAGAACAAGATGAACGGAACGAGCGAGATTCAACACATGCGTTTGTGGCGACTGCACAAACGAGAATTGCCAGCTTGCAAAGCAAACTCCAACGACTTCTCGACAGTTATCTCGACCAAGATATCGACCGCGACACTTACCTAGATAAGAAAGCTGAACTCATGAGCGAAAAGAAGTCGTTGGAGGAACAATCCAGCAAGCTGACGCTTGCCGCGACTGCGTGGGTCGAACCTATGCGTCAATGGCTCGACAAAGCTAATTCTATCTGTAATATATCGCTCGAGAGCGATAAAAATGAGAAAAAAGTTCTTGCCAAAGAAATCTTTGGGTCGAACCTTTTTCTGCAAAACAAAAAAGCGTGCTCCGCACGCCCCAAATCGCTTTCTTCCCCCCTGAAAAACCAATGGACGGCACTGCGTGCCGCCCGTCAGTCGCCGCTCGCGCGGCGCGTAAATCTCAATTTGGCTGGGGAGGAGGGACTCGAACCCCCGAATGCATGGACCAAAACCATGTGCCTTACCACTTGGCGACTCCCCATCAATTTGTTAATGATTATAGCGCTTAGGGTTCGAATTGGACTCAACCCATCACAGAGCCGCAACAGAGGCAATTATAGCAAACGATACTACCATAACTCAAGTCACGCTGATGTTGGCCAGGTCACGTCCTGCATAAACGTCGCAAGTTCTTGATAAAGATCAAGTACCTCCGACTGATCTGAATATTCAGCTGAAAATCGCTCGATACGAGTCGCAACCATCGTCTGATGTCCCTCTCGATCAGCAAAATATTCACGCATCTTATCACCATGATTTGGAAACTGTATTGACACCGTTACAACTTTGTCTAGCATACGAACAAACCGAGACTCATTGTCAGACTGCTGCTCGTAGGCCTCGATCAGCCGCACCATCGCCGGTGCAGTTTCGGCAAAATCAGCTGCAAGCTTCTTGAGACCCTTCGTTTCACGTTTGGCTTTGGAAGCCAGCTCGTCCTCAGAAATCTCATGCGTTGGCGTATCATCGACATACGCCTCGACGAGATCATGGATGACGGCATATTTGCTCACCAACCCTGAATCAAGCTCAGGGAAATATTCCTCAGCGAGTGAGGTCGCAATTAGTGCCAACATAAATGAATGTTCGGCGTCATTTTCCGCCCGTCCATTGGGATGATCACATAAAGTGCGCTTCACTTCGACCATGCGGCTCGACAGCAACCCGACACGATATATCAGTCTAGCTTTGTCTCTCAATTCGCTGTCATTTGACGGCAATACAAATCTATACTTCATACAAAGATACTATACGCCACCATGGCGGTGGGCGCGATAGCGGTGAAAACTATGCCGGACGAGGTACATGCCGACAGCGACGAACAGCACTGCCGCGACGATATCATAGACATAGTGCTCGCCGAGATACACTACTCCCACCCACATCGACAGCGGGTAGAGCAGTATCCACCAGGTACGCCGCCACGAAAATGACCGAATCACAAACAGTGCCGCAATCAGCGGATAGGCGGAGTGAAGTGACGGTACCGCAGCAACAGCATTGGGCGAGATATTTTTATAAAATTCGGAAAAGTTTTGCACTCCCATCGCCCACCAGACATCACTCGATACTCGATGCAGTGGCTCTGGTAGGTAGCCGAGCTCCTTAGCCATCCACGGCGGAGCTGCCGGAAATATAACGTAGGTGACAAATGCCGCAAAGCTGATGCCAACGATCGACCACACAAACGGCCAATACAATCTCGGCCGCAGCTTCCAGAGGAAAACACCGACAATGACCGGCACCAGAAAATGCAGCGTATAGAGGAAATAAAAATACCACTCCAACCATGTGACGTTACCATGCCACCACCACTGCTGCAGTGTCGAGCTCGGAATCACGCCGCCGCCTAGCCAGCGATCAAAATGTATCATCTCCCAGAAATGCACGTTTTTGTTGAGATCGTCAGCAACTCCGCGAAATCCGTCATAGACAACCAGCAGTCCGAGAAAGGGCGCGAACCGATAGATGAATTCTTTGGCCTGGCCAAACACTACTCCGATCACCAGTACAATTATCAGCAGTGTATCCGGCGTCCAGATGCTGCGCTTGACAACAAGCAGCAGGACGGCCAGCACCAGCACAGCCAAACGAACAAAAAACCGCGTGCGATGCGTCTGATATTCATGTCTGATATCGGCTTTTAGTTTTGCGTAGCGAGTGCGCATAGATCAATTTTAGCACCCGCGAATAGAAACGTGAGCCAACCGACATTTTTTGCGGCATCATAGGCTATAATAGAAATCATAATTAAAAGGAAAGTAGCAAATGAAGAGGTCATGGACAGTATTTGGGGTAATTGCAGGTATAGTTATTTTATTTGGCATGTTGCTGGCGGCAAGCTACAACGGGCTCGTCAATGCTCGTGAACCAGTACGCGCCTCGATAAATAATCTCCAGTCGCAGTATCAGCGTCGAGCTGATCTCATCCCAAATCTCGTCGAGACTGTCAAAGGCGATGCCAATTTTGAGAAGACGACGCTCGAAGCGGTTGTCTCGGCTCGTGCTCGTGCCACTCAGATGACAATCGATCCGAGCAAGGCTACACCCGAACAACTGCAGCAATACCAAGCAGCCCAGGGTGAGCTCAGTCAGGCGCTCGGACGACTCATCGCTGTCAGTGAAAACTATCCAGAACTCAAAGCAACCGAAGCGTTTCGGGATCTTATAGCACAGCTCGAAGGCACTGAAAACCGCATCCAAGTCGCTCGTGCCGACTACGGTAAAGCTGCTCAAGCCTATAACGCCAAGATTCAGCGTTTTCCGACCAATATCTCAGCCGGTCTCTTTGGCTTCGACCAATTCCCATACTTTACGGCCGACAAAGGCGCTGAAACCGCTCCCAAAGTTGACTTCAACACTCCCAGCACACCTCAACCGGCACCGGCCCAGTAGCGTATGAGGCACTGGATCGCGGCACTGGCACTGATTTGCGGTATTGTCGGTGCCGCTCCTGTGCACGCCGAAGCGCCGATTCCTGCTGCCCCGACCGGCAATGACTACATAGTCGATAATGCCGATATCCTCACTGATCAGCAAGAATCCTACCTCAACTCTACCCTGACAGATTATGAGAAGCGCACATCCGTCGAGATCGGTATTTTGACCGTACGATCGATCCAGGATGATTACATCGAAAACTTCAGCCTCAATATCGCTCGCAGCTGGGGTATCGGCCAAAAGGACAAAAATAACGGCGCGCTGCTCGTCGTGTCAGTTGATGACCGCAAGCTCCGGATTGAAGTCGGTAATGGCCTAGAGGGCGATCTGACCGATAGCCGCGCCAGCCAAATTATCCGTGGCCGCATCACTCCGGAATTCAAACGCGGCAACTATTACGACGGTATCCGACAGGGGATTGACGGCATGATTCTGGCTATCAACGCTGCTGATGACCCGATGGCTGAGGACACGAAGCCACAAATTGATGAAGCGACGTGGGCGCCTATCATTATCACAGCCGCCTACTTTTTCATGGTTGTACTATCGTGGTTCGCAGCTATGCTGGGCCGAAGCAAACGCTGGTGGCCGGGCGGGATCATCGGATTTGTACTAGGCGGCGGACTCGCTTGGCTGATCGGCGGCGTCATGACCGTCATCGTCATCGGCGCATTTGTCCTCGGATTTTGGGGCCTGCTCTTTGACTACATGGTGAGCAAAAACTATCGCCAAGCCAAAGCCAAAGGCGAGTCGCCCTCCTGGTGGGCTGGCGGCGGTATCGGCGGCTCAGGTGATGGCGGATTTGACAGCAGCGGCATATCGGGCGGTTTCGGCGGCGGCGGTGGCTTTTCCGGCGGCGGCAGCAGCGGCAGCTGGTAAGAACCGCGTGAAAAACCAGTTTTGCCTATTGTTATAATGCTTTGGGGCAAGTTCCAAATGTCGGATAATTGACTTATAAACATAAATGTGATAATATAGAAATATGAATATCCATAGACTCACAATCAACCCACTGACTGCACGCACGAGCGTGTCGGTTCAGGGTGGCGTCAAGATGACGCGTGGCATTGTGGCTCCTATGATTTCTTAGACAAACATATTCGAATCGATAGCGAGCCTCCGACCAGGAGGTTTTTTAACACCAACATAGTCGGGGACTCTCTTTCGCTCCGTATATACGCGAGCGAAGCACATTATCACTTCCAGAAGCTTAGAAGGGACGCATCATGCACGCTAGTTACCTCCGTAGCCTCCGACTACTTCAGGCAGAAGCGGTTGTCACCGGAATGGTATTTGCTATGCCTATTCTCACCATCTTTTTCCAAAAAGAGTTGGGGATGAGTATGTCGCAAATCGGTCTCAGCCAAGCTATCTTCACGCTGCCGCTACTGACGCTCAACGTCATAGGCGGCTGGATAGCCGACGCCTTCAGCCGCAAGGCCTGCAACATCTTCGGTGACAGTCTCGAAGTCCTCGGCTTTGGGCTGTACACGTTTGCCGACAGCTTCAGTGATGTCCTTGTCGCTGAGCTGATCCTTGGCGTCGGTATTGCGTTTAGTGCCGGTGCCGATACGGCGCTATTTCAGGCCTATGCCGAAAGGCTCGCTATGAGCTATACGGTAATTGCCGCCCAAACCAACAAGTGGCGTACTGTAGGTGAGGCTATCGCGGTCGGCATCGGTGGTGTGGTCGGGGCATACAGTCCGCGCGTCGCAATTGCCATGTCGATGGCGACTGGACTGATAGGCGTCATACTCTCAAGCTATATCACCGAGGCAGGAGAGCGACGAGTTCGTCGAGGCAGTACACTGCACGGCACAGCCATCTACGCACTACGTGACATTGCTAGCATAACTCGCTATACGCTTTACGGCCACAGACCTTTGGCGTGGCGAGTGTTTGCGAGCGCCCTGGCAAACAATACGACACATGCCCTGATATGGGTGCTTACTCCTCTCATGATAATGGCGGGAGTTCCGGCAGCAATTATCGGTGTAGGGTGGATGCTGACGCTGTTCGGCGTGTGGTGCGGCTCGCAGGCCGCACAACTCGCCCCCGAGCGACTACAAGATCATCACCGCTATGCTGTTGGAGCCGTGATGTTTGTCATCACTGCATTGGTGTTAACGCTGAGCGTCAATATCGTGACGATCTGGCTCTACGCTGGATTTGGCTTTGCCCGTGGATGGTTCAGCTCAATCATGTCGCCGATCATTCTGCGGCACGCACCGAGTGATACCCACTCGACGGTCAGCAGCCTCACCGGCACTTTGGCGAACGCCCTCTACATACCTCTGGTATGGGGTTTGGGCACACTAGGTGACATCTCACCGCAGCTATCGGTTTCAGCGAGCCTCATTCTGTTCGCGCCGCTGCTCCTGCTCGTCGTTCACAAGCTCTCAATATACGAAAGGAAGTGATACACTCCCGCCAGTTCACGCTGGCGGGATTTCACTTTTACGATCTCCAGCAGGTAGCCATAAGAGCCTGGTTAAAATAGGTCATCTACAAAAACAAGCGACATCCAGACCGAGCAGTCAAGATGTTTTAATTAGTTTGTACTGGGCTTTGGCCGTCGGGCGCCAGCCAGTAGCGGCCTCTGCGTCGAACTGGTTGATGACACCATGGGTTATCTCAGAGATGCTGACGAGTGCGGGATTGTACGGTGACATCAGCCGGTAGAAGCGGAGATCTATCTCGGTGATATCGTGCCGACCCGGATAGACACTCTTGAATTTTTCGACGGCGATATCATCAAAATAATGCGGCTGACCCTTGGGGCTGCAATATGCCTCAGCTTTGAGTCCCATCCGCAGTATAATCTTACGGACATCACCAAGCGTGAGCGGGGCCGAACCGCCCACCAATACGTATAGCTTGTTTTTCGTCGTCAGAAATACGCTTGCATGAGCGCTACGACCGGCCGGAATCCCCCGAGCATATACCTTGGCGATATCGACAGACACCCCGAAATGCTCATTGGTCGTATGCTCAATCGCCAAATCGTCAAAGATATCGCTGTTCATTAATTTTATTGTATCACCGTGCGTCTATCCGGCCAGCTTAAGAAGAATTAAATGATAAAAACTATTGACTTTATAGGCTATTTGTGATAATATAGAGAAGTTGAATTGTTTGGGCGCAGTTCGGCTATTCCACTAAGTGGATACAGCTTTCCGGGCACAGAGAGTCTCCGGATAGAGCCAGCAAGCTCGAAAGGCATAGGGCTCGTATTCTATTCGCCCAATTTCTGCCTTCGGGCAGGGTAATCTCCTTCGGGAGATGATATGCCACCGTCGTCTCCTCGGAGACGACAAGCGGCGGGCGCCCAGTAGCCCGCAGCCCCTCAGACGGGCAACGCGGTGGCAAAATGGTCCACTGGGACCAAGCATGGTCCGGTCCGGGGTTGCGTGTGCAAACGGCAGCGCGCAAAGGACCGACCACGGAAGCGACCAAAAGTGGTTGTTTCCATCACAGGGGCATGACGGATGCCTCGACAGCCTGAGATACGGCAAAGTGCATCGAGCTCGGGCCACGCTCGACCTCACCGCACACCGCTCCCACCTGAGTTGAGCATCTCAGGATATGTAATCGCTCCCGCTCCGGCGGCCCCTCCTCCAACTAAGGCGAGGTAGGGGTCGCCGGGCGGCCTCACACTATAGCCACCAGCCGGTGGTCTTTTTTATTTTGCCAAGTCTTGAGACAATATAGAGGATGAAGACGGAGTTTGAGAAACGCTACCAAGCGCTCAATACGGCGCAGCGCGAGGCTGTCGATACGATCGATGGACCAGTGATGGTTGTGGCGGGGCCTGGTACAGGCAAAACCGAATTGCTCAGCGTCCGTGTCGCCAATATCCTGAAAAATACCGACACGCTCCCGCGCAATATCCTCTGCATGACGTTTACCGACAGTGGTGCGACAGCGATGAGAGAACGCTTGGCCGGGCTGATCGGCCCTGATGCCTACAAGGTCGCCATCCACACATTTCATAGTTTTGGCACCGAGATTATCAATCATCACGGCGAGTATTTTTATCACGGAGCACACTTCCGACCGGCTGACGAGCTGAGCAGTTATGAGATATTATCAGGGCTGCTCGAAAAGCTACCGCACAAAAATCCGCTCGCCGGCACTATGAATGGCGAGTTCACCCACCTACGCGACATCCAGACGACGATATCTGACCTGAAAAAAAGCGGTCTGACGCCCGATGAGCTCGGACAGATTCTCGACCGCAACGATGCTTTTTGCCAATGGATAAAGCCACGGCTAGCAGCGGCCTTTGGTGATCGGCTGAGCAAAAAATCATTTGACGCGATCGAAACACTCCTCGATGAGGTCGGCTCGTACCAGGAAGAACCGCTCGATCTCATCAGTTACAAACCTCTCTGGGAGCTCGTCCATGCTTCACTACAGACTGCACTCGCTGACGCAACCAGCGAAAACACAACCAAACCCCTGAGCGCTTGGAAGAAAACCTACTTACAAAAAGACGCCCGCGACGAGCCGATCCTGCGTGATAGCAAACGCGCTATCAAGCTCCGAGCGACTACCCAGGTCTACTATGATTATCTGGTCGCGATGCAGGCAGCTGAGCTGTATGACTATGACGATATGATCCTGCGAGTCGTCCATGCCCTGGAAGTGTTCGCCGAACTGCGTTATGACCTGCAAGAGACGTATCAGTACATCCTGGTCGATGAGTTTCAGGACACTAATAACGCCCAGATGCGTCTGATCTGGAACCTGACGAACAATCCAGTGCACGAAGGCCGCCCAAATCTGATGGTTGTCGGCGATGACGATCAAGCAATTTATCGGTTTCAAGGCGCCAGCCTCAGCAATATCATTGATTTCACCTCGCGTTACCGCGACGTCCGAGTGATTACGCTGCGCGACAATTACCGATCAAGGCGCGAGATACTGTCACTCGCACGCTCCGTCATCACCCAGGGCGAAGAACGTCTCGAAACCACACTTGGACTCGATAAATCACTCACCCCACACCAATCAGGCGAGGGAACTGTCGAGCTCATCTCATACGCTTCTGAACACGAGTCTCATCATAGTCTCGCTGAGCGAATTGCCGCTGATTATCGTCAGGATTCATCGCGCAGCAGCGCCATCATCGCCCGCAATCATCGCCATCTCGTCGCGCTACTGCCGCACCTGCAGGCGATCGGTGTCCCGCTGCGCTATGAACGCCAAGATGACATACTACAGACCGAACCGGTACTGCAGCTCGAGCTTGTCGGCCGGATCGTCCACTATATTGCGACCCAGCAGTTTGACGACGCCAACGCACTCCTACCGGAACTACTCGCACATCCGGCATGGTCTATCTCACCGCACGAGTTATGGCAACTCGGTATCACCGCACATCGCGACAAGCGGTTTTGGCTCGAGATTATGCTGACGAGCGAGGGCAAGTTGCAACAGATCGCCGAGTGGCTAATTGTCGCATCGCACTATTCACTGGTCGAGCCGCTCGAGTATATGTGCGATTATCTCTTTGGCGTGACCGATTCACAAGCCGCCGATACCGCCGATAGTGAAGCTACGTCCGAGACCGAGCCGGCTCGCGAGGATTTCATCTCACCGTACCGGGCATATTTTTTCCCGAGTGACAGCCTCGAGACTACGCCAGGCAAATATCTCGCCTATCTCTCAGCATTGCAGCGGATTCGCAGTAGCCTGCGCGACTACCGATCACATCATACCACCACGCTCGCAGATATGGTGGAGTTTCTCGATCTTCACCGCGAGATGAACCTCGCTATTCAGGGCAGAGGCGATGTCGAGTACGATGAATCAGCCATCGAATTATTGACAGCTCACAAGTCCAAAGGTCTCGAGTTTGATCGCGTCTATATCACTGATGCCGTCGAATCAGTCTGGGGCGCGAGCGCCAGATCACGCGGCAGGCTCATCCAGTTTCCGTCCAATCTGCCGCTTGGCGCTGTTGGGGATAGTGACGACGAGCGATTGCGCCTATTGTATGTCGCACTGACCCGGGCCAAACATACACTCATCCTGGCGGCTGGCCGCACCAATGACACCGGAAAGGATTTGCTGCCGGTCGGCACTCTGAGCACGCTCATCGACCCGATAGTACATGACTCGCTGCCACCGACAGAGCAAATCAGCGCTCTGCACTATGATTGGCGAGCTCCGCTCTATGATGTTGAAACTGCCACACAGCAACAACTGCTGCGGCCACTACTTGATCACTACAAACTCAGCGCAACACATCTCAATAACTTTCTCGATATCACCCGCGGCGGTCCGCAATTGTTTTTACTGCACAATCTACTAAGGTTTCCGCAAGCCATGAGCCCCAGCGCCGCCTACGGTTCGGCAATTCATCGCGTCCTACAGCGCGCGCATGCCCACCTGGCATCGACCGGTAAACGACGTCCGGTTGAGGATATACTGCATGACTACGAGGAGGCGCTCGGCCAATTCCAGCTCAGTGAGGCTGAGTATGGCAAGCAGTTACAGCGCGGCATCCAAGTACTCGGTGAATTTCTAGCTCGTCGCTATGATAGTTTCACCCCCACGCAACTGGTCGAGCAGAGCTTTGGCACTGATTCGGTGCTGATCGGTGAAGCGCTGATCACCGGCGCAATCGATCTCATCGATATCGATACTGATGAGAAAACGATATTTATCACCGACTACAAGACTGGCAAGGCTGTCCGCAGCTGGCGCGGCAAATCCGACTATGAACGCATCAAACTGCATCACTACGAGCAGCAACTCATGATGTACAAACTGCTCGTCGAACATTCTCGTCAGTTTACCGGCTATCAGGTTACGGGCGGACGAATCGAGTTTGTCGAACCGGACGAAAACAATGACATTATCACGCTGGATTATACCTACGACCAGGCGAAAATGACCGAGTTTGCCCAGCTCATCCAGACTGTCTGGCGCCGTATCATGTCGCTCGATTTTGAACTGCCAGATGACTACAGTCTCGACTACAAGGGTATTATTCAGTTCGAAAAAGACCTCAGCTAGACTTCGTCACTGTTGAAATTACCCTAATTTTATGCGATGATAGTCATCAGTCACGATGGCAACCCGCTATCGTACAGTACCTGAGAGGTGACTATGTTTGGTCTCGGCACAAACCAAAGCGACAACCTCAAGAGGGCAGTCCGGCGCTGGGAAGACCGGGTTCGCGCTGCAAACGCCAAGGTGCTTGAAGTCGAAGCGCAGATGTCTTAACTGGGCAATAATCCACGGGGTGTGGCGCGGTCTGGTAGCGCTCCGAGTCCGGGACTCGGCGGTCGTTGGTTCAAATCCAATCACCCCGACAAGTGACTAAGCCCCATACGTAGGTCATGATACCCAACATGGTATGGTATGGATATCGAGGATGTTCGTGTCCGCGTCCGATGACATATCCAGTAAGAGATGCACCAATGATACCGCTGAGCAACTCGCGACCATTGTGAACGGTGCGCCTACCACCGGCATCTCTTATTCTTTGTTTAGTCGCGTGTGGCAGCCGCGACTATGCCCGGGAAATCCAGGCGATAAGTGCCGGAGTTACGAGAAATGGCTGATCCCGCCATTGTGTCCCGGCACCCCGGTGCGTATCCCCCCCAGTACGCACCGGGTCTCCCAACTTACCTGGCCAGCTCGCGCCGTGACAATACGAGCACCGCCGCCTTTTCTTATGATTAGGCGGCATTTTACATGTATCGTCATTTTGTGCGATACTACATCTGTTATGAATATTTGGCAAGAACTACCGAAACCGTTTTTTGTCTTGGCACCGATGGAGGCAGTGACCGATGTCGTATTTCGTCACGTCATCGCTCGGGCGGCACCGCCCGATCTATGGTTCACCGAGTTTACCAATGCCACCGGCTGGGTACACGCCGGTGAAAAAGCCATTGGTGGACGACTATTCAAAACTGATGATGAATCGCCGATTGTCGCCCAACTTTGGGGTAGTAATCCTGAGGCAATGACAGTACTGGCACGCCAATGCGCCGACTGGGGCTATGATGGTATCGACATCAATATGGGTTGCCCTGATCAAAGCGCTATCAAAGGCGGTGGTGGCGCGGGTATGATTCGCACACCTGACATAGCTGCTGCGATCATTATTGCCGCCAAAAGAAGTGGACTTCCTGTCAGCGTCAAGACACGGCTTGGCTATACTCGAGTTGATGAATGGCGTGGATGGCTCAGTTTTTTACTATCACAGAATATTGCCGCACTCACAATTCATCTGCGCACGAAGAAAGAGATGAGCAAAGTACCTGCGCACTTTGAGTTGATCGATGCTATCAAAAAACTGCGTGATGAGATTGAGCCTAGTACACTACTAATCATCAACGGCGATATTCGCGACCGCTCTCACGGACTTGAGCTCGTCACTAAGCACGGTATCGATGGCGTCATGATTGGCCGTGGCGTATTTGCAAACCCTTTTTGTTTTGCTGATACGCCTCATGACCTCACTGAACAAAAAAACCGTCTACTCGAATTATTACACTATCACCTCGATAGATATGATGCATATAATGACCAAACACAAAGACCTTACGAGACGCTAAAACGATTCTTCAAAATCTATATCCGTGATTTTGATGGTGCCGGTGATATTCGCGTAAAGCTAATGGAGACCCACACCACAGACGAGGCACGCGCCGTTTTATCAGAGATTAACTAAGCGGCAAGTGAACGGAATATTACTGGCTGATCACCAGCCGTAAGCGTTGCACTGACCGCACACGTCCGTATCAAGAAATCAGCATATGCCAGACAGTACGACCTGTCGAAATCATGACCATCTTTTACGGCAAGACTGGCTATAAATTCTGCGTACATTCGTCCGCGCCATACATCGACTACGAATGCCTGGATGTCTGAGGACAAACCTGCATCGACTAATTTTTGGCGTAGCATTTCTTGGTCAAACGTCGTACCTTCAACATCATTGAGCACTACCAAGTCTTCGAGATGATTATCCTCAAGCTCTTTTACGACAGCACCATCACTCTCTATGAAATCCATTGTCGATCGTCCGGTCACTCCTACAAAATACGTCTCATTAAGTGATTCGTAGTTGCGTATGACTTCATCAACTGCTTGACGATTTTCCTCAAACTTATCACCATACAGCACGCCAAGCGTTCCAATTATTTGGTCGCGAAATACTACTGCATTGCGGCTTATTTCTTCGTAGCGGTCGATTGCACCACAGCCACATTTTTCGCCAGATGCATGGTTATCTGTATGCGCACCATAATGCACGCCTGCGTGTTTAAGCTAATTGGCAATAAACTCTCTGTCACCTTTGAGTGTTTGACCGCGGAGTGATTTGCCTTCGACTGCGCGCCACATGCTTGAGGCCGCCACAAGTCCTCCGCCAAACAATTTTGCACGACGCAGGGATCGACTGAACTCTTTCACTGCACCTGTGGCGCTATCAATTAATTTGTATACTCGTCGAACTGGTCGTCCATCACCACAGCCATCGTCATTGGCTTCGGTATCGACAGCGACAAAGACAGTTGGATCATTAGTAATAATCTCAATTGCTTGTACGAGTGATTCGTGTTGGAGCTCACCTGAATCAATTTGTCTTTGGACACTAATGCCATTTTGCACGTCCCCATAGCCAAGTCCATTGGGGGCGATTACCGTTACGTTATATTCTGGAGTTGGCTCACTTTCTGCCATGTCAAATGCTTCCTCTTGATTTCTTGCCATAGTTTACCTTTTTATGATTTAACCTACTTAGTTATCCTACAACCGTTACAGCCTGTGCATTATGAGCGGATACGGCGACGCAAGCCCGCAACCTTGAGTCTAACAGTTGCGCGATTAATAAGTGCTTCAGCCTCAGTGATGCTGACCACATCTTTGGCGCCAGCCCGTTGCTGACGAGCACGCTCAAGCGCCGCTTCAGCATCGGCCGCGACAATATCATCTGCGTGATCAGCTTCGTCGACTAGTATTTTAACGACATCGTCTTGGATATGTACCGCACCACCATTGATTGCATATATTTCTTGCTTGTCGTCTTTATCGTCTTTATTGCGTCGAATAATCAATGCGCCTGGCTTGGCAATAGTTACTAGTGGTTCGTGATCAGCAAACACACTTATGTCACCCGCAGCAGTGGGGATCTGAACCTCATAGACATCCTCTGATGATTTGAGGCCACTGAGAGTAACAAGCTGTAGCTTCATTCTAGAGTGTACCTTTCATGTAGAAGGCCGACTCAGGCTTATCATCGTGTTTGCCATCGAGAATCTCGCGGAAGCCTTTAATCGTATCCTCAAGCTTGACATATTGACCAGCGTTACCGGTGAATTGTTCGGCCACAAAGAACGGCTGTGAAAAGAATCGCTGCATACGGCGGGCGCGGGCGACAGTGATCTTGTCCTCATCGGAGAGCTCTTCCATGCCCATGATCGCGATGATATCCTGCAGGTCTTTGTAGCGCTGCAAGACACGCTGGACTTCGCGAGCGACTGTGTAGTGCTCTTCACCGACAATTTCTGGATCGAGAATTGTCGAGCTACTGTCGAGCGGATCGACGGCAGGGTAGATACCGATCTCAGTCAGCGCACGGTTGAGGACGATCGTACTATCGAGGTGGGCAAATGTCGTTGCCGGGGCTGGATCGGTAAGGTCATCAGCCGGCACATAGACAGCTTGGACTGACGTGACAGAGCCTTTTTTGGTACTAGTGATGCGTTCTTGCAATTGTCCCATTTCTTGCTGAAGATTCGGCTGATAACCAACCGCACTTGGTAGTCGTCCAAGAAGAGCAGAAACCTCAGACCCTGCTTGAGTAAAACGAAATATATTATCAATGAACAGAAGCACATCTTTGCCTTCATCACGAAACGCTTCGGCCATCGTCAGTCCTGTCAAGGCAACACGTAGACGCGCTCCAGGTGGCTCATTCATTTGTCCAAATACCATTGACGTCTTATCAAGCACCCCAGAATCTGCCATCTCGTGATAGAGGTCATTACCTTCACGGGTGCGCTCACCAACACCGGCAAATACTGAGTTGCCGGAGTGAAATTTTGCGATATTATTAATGAGCTCCTGGATCAGCACTGTCTTACCGACACCAGCACCGCCAAATAGCCCCACCTTACCACCTTTAGCAATAGGCGCGATCAAATCAATAACCTTAATACCGGTTTCTAGAATTTCTGTCTTACCTGATTGCTCGGTAAGGGCAGGTGGATTTTTGTGAATTGGAGCGGTTTGAGCATTCTTCGGTGCAGGCTTGCCGTCAATCGGTTCACCAGTAACATTAAACATGCGGCCTTGAGTGACACTTCCAACTGGAACAGTGATCGGTGCGCCGGTAGCCGTCACGCTATCACCACGCTTGAGCCCATCAGTAGTACTAAGTGCGATTGTTCGTACGCTTGTTTCATTCAGATGCTGAGCAACCTCGAGTACTAGTAGCTCATCACCGTTTTTTACTTCTAGTGCATCGTACATCGACGGCAGATCGCCTTTTTGAAACTCAACATCGACGACAACGCCGACAACCTGGATAATTTTACCTGTATTTTTACTCATATTACTTCTTCCTTCTAACTGTTAGCCCTAATACTTGCTCTACCACTTTCCGCTCTGCTGTACGCTGCCTATTGCGTTCTGGATCTACTGTTGATCGGTCAGGAGAAGGTAGCTCAAGGGAGCCACACCTCATTGTTGTCTCAACTCCATCCGAAAATCCCAATGTAACCGACGTTCTGGATTTTCTTATGATTTCTCCCTGTTGAGGTACTTCAGCCATGAATAACTCCTTTTGTATGACGACTGCTTCTTGTGAGTGCAGTAAAAGACGGCAACGAGAAGCGTAGCGAGCTGCACAAAATGGTGCTGCTCGGGAGCATCGCAGTTTGCCAACGCAGTAATGTGCCACAAGAAACAGTTGTCATTTCATCGCCTCCACGCCAGCTGATATTTCGGATAACTCTTGGGTAATACCCGCCTGGCGAACTTTATTCATCTCAAGCGTCAGCGCGTCGATAATATCAGTCGCGTTGTCACTGGCGTTTTTCATAGCTACGCGGCGCATCGCATGTTCGCTGGCCATACTGTCGAGGATGAGCTGGAAGAGTTCGGCCTCGAGCAGCCGCTGCGCGACGTAGTCAAGTACTTCGGTGTAGGTGGGCTCAAATGTGACATCACGCGCCTGGATACCCGATACGTCATCGACGGTTGCTGCCGTACCGGCGGGCAAGAGGTTGGTATAAATCGTCTTTTGGGTAAAGCTGTTTACAAACTCCGTCGATATAACATCGACCGAATCAACCTCAAATTTATCAAACATATCGATCGCCGTCATCAGCACGGTCCGGACATCATCAGGCGTCACGCTGTCACCGGCGTCATAGACACCGATCGCTTCGACGTCATCGAGCTTGCTGACAAATTGGGCGGCTTTTTTGCCAAAGGCGATTACGACCGTATCGACACCCGCTTGATCATCCTCGCGGAGCTTGCGAGCCAGCATCTTGAGTACATTGGCATTGTACGATCCGGCCAGACCGCGATCACTGGTCACGGCGATAATCACGCGTGATTTGATGGGCCGGCTATGAAACATAGCATGAGTCTTGACATCGGTCATATGGCTCAGCGTTCGCAAAATCTCCATCGCCTCGCGTGCAAACCGCTGCGAGCGTACGGCGGCCTCTTGGGCGCGACGCAGCTTGCTGGCGGCAACCAGCTCCATAGCTTTAGTGATCTGCTTGTTGCTTTTCACCGAGCGAATGCGCGATTTGATCTGACGAGTACTAGCCATAACTAATCAGTAAATCCCTTCATGACTTTCTCGGCAGTCTTTTCGACCAATTTGATGAGTTTCTCATCCGGTTTGTCGCCTTTGTTTAGCTCCTGCATCGCAGTTTTCTGGCTGCTCCAGAGTTCAGTCAGCAGGGCAGCCTGCGCCGGCTTGATCTTGGCGATCGGCACGCTATCGAGCGCGCCCGATTCGGCAGCGATCAGACTGGCGGTTTGCTCCCAGATACTCATCGGCTGATACTGCGGCTGCTTGAGCAGCTCGGTGAGGCGCGAGCCGCGATTGAGAATCGTCCTCGTCTCTTTGTCGAGATCAGAGCCGAATTGAGCAAAGGCCGCCAACTCACGGTATTGCGCCAAACTGAGACGCAGATTGCCAGAGACGGATTTGACGGCTTTTGTCTGAGCCGAGCCGCCGACACGCGACACCGACAGACCGACCGAGATAGCCGGACGAATACCCTGATAAAACAGATCAGTCTCGAGGAAAATCTGACCATCAGTGATCGAGATCACGTTGGTCGGGATGTAGGCTGAGATATCACCGGCCTGCGTCTCGATAATCGGCAGAGCCGTCAGGCTGCCGCCGCCGAGATCATCGCTGAGCTTGGCGGCGCGTTCGAGCAGGCGAGAGTGTAGGTAAAAGACATCGCCGGGAAATGCCTCACGCCCTGGCGGACGACGCAGCAACAGTGACATCTGACGATAGGCAACGGCATGCTTGGTCAAATCATCGTAGATGATAAGCGCGTGCTGTTTGTTGTCGCGGAAGTATTCTCCCATCGCGACACCAGCATAAGGAGCCAAGTAGAGCAGCGAAGCCGCATCGCTCGGACCGG
Organism: uncultured Candidatus Saccharibacteria bacterium; assembly: GCA_964573015.1. Classification (GTDB taxonomy): domain Bacteria; phylum Patescibacteriota; class Saccharimonadia; order Saccharimonadales; family Saccharimonadaceae; genus JAPUDQ01. Next base: position 248,944 of record CAZNHZ010000001.1, read on the forward strand.
TCGCGACGACGATCGTCTGATCCATGACACCTTCTTCGGTGAGACGGTCAACCAGGCGAGCAATCTTGCTGAGTTTTTGACCAATCGCCACGTAGATGTTGATAACCCCTGTCTTTTGGCGGCCTTGGTTGATCATCGTATCGATCGCAATTGCCGTCTTACCGGTCTGGCGGTCACCAATGATCAGCTCACGCTGACCGCGGCCGATCGGCACCATGGTATCAATTGCCATTAGACCCGTCATCAGCGGCTCATGTACGCCCTTGCGGCCGATAACACCGATAGCGGGGCGTTCAACCAGGCCGGTCTTTTTGGCTTTAATCGGGCCTTTGCCATCGAGCGGCTCACCGAGTGGGTTTACGACGCGGCCGAGCAGCTCCGGGCCTACCGGCACTGAGAGTACATTACCGACAAGCGTTACTTTGGCGCCGGCTTTGACATGAGTGTCATCGCCGAGCAGCACTGCACCGATCTCGTCCTCCATAAGGTTGAGCGCAAAGGCTTCAACCGGCTCGCCATCTGTCTCGATACGCACGACCTCGTTGAACCCACAATCTTTGAGTCCATAAATCCACGCCACACCGTCACCGACGCGAGTCACGATACCGGTCGATGACATATCTCCGGCGACTTTCAGGTCATCAATCGATTGCCGTAGCTCAGCTGCTAGTTCTTTGACATTTATTGTATTCATAATCGTTTGTCATTCCTCCAGTCTTAGGTCGTTTTCAGTTGCTTTAATGAAGAAGCGACACTGGCATCGAAGCGCTTATCGGGTGTTTCGATGACAATGCCGCCTATGAATGATTCGTCAACCGTCTCGATGAGCGTGATATCTGTCGCTTTGCGGTCACTTTGACGTACAAACTCCATCACCAATGCGCGCAATTCCTCAGTGAGAGGGCGGGCTGTCGTCACGGCGACCTCAACATCGCCGCGGCGCGACAATTCATAGGCGATATCACCGATGATTTCTTCGGTGTGAGCTGTCAGTCGCTGTTCGACGATATACGCCGCCAACTGGGGCATCAGAGTTTTGGCGCTCGTACCGCTCAGCAGCTGATCGACAACCGATCGAGCCAGTACGCGACGACTCATCGCCATTATTTTGCCTCCTTGGCGGTTTTGAGGGCGCGGCGGATCAGTTCGTGATCAGCTTTGGCATCGAGCTTGGAACCGATGACTTTTTCGGTAGCGGCAGCAATCAGGCTGACCATCTCATCATTGAGCGCTTTTTTGGCATCGGCGATGTCACTCTCCAAGCGAGCATGGGATTGCTCGATGATATGCGCGGCTTTTTTGTCAGCGCGTGCTTCAGCCTCATCAGCGATACGATTGGCCTCTTTTTGAGCGAGGTCAACGATAGCCGCCGCGTCTTTTTTGGCTTGCTCAAGCTGCTTTTCGGTATTTGCCTCGGCCTTTTCGGCGGCTTTTTTGGCGTCTTCGGCCGCTGCGACTGATTCAGCGATGATTTTTTCACGCTTGTCGAGCGCACCAAGCAGGGCCGGAAAAGCAAATTTCTTCAAAATCGCCAGCAGTATCAAAAACGATACCAGTTGAATGATGAGCGACTGCCACGTAATACCAAGCGCACCGAGCAAGTCAGCTTTGGGGGCTGCTTCGGCGCTAGCTAAATAAGTGAGGTAATTCATGTATCGCTGGTTCCTTTACTCTTTTTTACAAGAACTTGATCATCAGCGCGACAACCAGACCGATGATAGCGAGGGCGTCGACAAAGACGATCGCCGTAATCATGAGTGTACGCAGATCATTAAGTTTCTCTGGGTTGCGGCCCGCTGCGTTTAGTGCAGCTGCACCGATCATACCGATACCGACACCACAAAGTCCGGCACCGATAGCGTAGGCGAGACCAAATGCGAGTGATTCCATTGTTATTTCTCCTTATTTCTTACATTATTTTACTTGGTTGATAATTGCGGCATATTGATACAACGCTAGCCACGGGTGACAGCTGGCGGGGCAGCACCCATAATCTTTTTCGTCCGACGAAAAAATTGTGGGGCGGACCAGCTGGCAGGACCCGTGGAGCGGGAGCGCACTAACGACATTTGTGCAACAAATGTCGGGAAGCGACCACCGTTTACGGCATCAATCTTACGCATCACTACCTACAGCTTTTGCACGAGGCTTATGGGCAGAGGAGTGATCGGAACCGTGATCGCCATGAGAAACGGCGAGTGAGATAAAGATAATTGTCAGGATATAAAACACAAAGGCCTGCAACGCACCAACGAAGAGCTCAAAGCCCATAAAGATCGGCAGCGGCAACCAGCCGAGCCACTTGGTCAAAAAGCCGATAACGACGAGGAGCACCTCACCGCCAAACACGTTACCAAACAAACGCATGCTCAGCGCCACAAAGCGCGAGAACTCACCGACAAACTCGAGGACGCCCTCGAATGACCCGACGGGATTTTTGAGCGGATTGATCAAGTAGCGCTTGGCATTACCCCAAGCACCGTGCTGTTTGATAGCATATATCTGCACCGCCACCATCGTGACGATAGCCAGCGCAAACGTAAAGTTGAGGTCAGCCGCAAGACCACGAAACAGCGGAGCGCCATTATAGGTGATCGGCCCGACTCCTGGCATCGTCCCGAGCCAGTTGTTAAACATCACCGCAAAAAAGATCGTGATCGCCAGCGGCGCGACTCGGCGCGCGAGCTTCTTGTCCCCCAAAACATCGACTGTCATCTTGTACAGCATCTCAAACAACCACTGACCAGCCAAAACCCAGCGGCTTTTGGAGCCGTTTTTCACTCCATTTGCCAACCCGATTGCAGCCGCGATGAGCAGCGCATAGCCAATCACACCCAGCAGCATCGAGTTGGTGATAGGCACCCCAAACACCTGAAACATCTCCTCGGCAGTGATGCTGATATGCGGACCGGTAGAAGCAAGCAGCGATATCATGATGAGCTCATCTCCCGAGCTTGCTTCAATACTTTAAGCGCCAGCCAGACTCCGAACACAAATCCTAGCGCCGAACCGATCAAAAAGCCAGCTGGTGAAGAGCCCAGCAGTGTATCGAGGTACATCCCACCAAATAGCCCGACCATCGTCGGCAACAGCATGCGCCAGGTAACGTTTATAAGGTCTCGAATGATTGTCGCACGTAATTCAGAGCGGTGAGCACCAGCAGCATGGCCTGTAGGTTGACCTCGTTTCATCTTGATAAATTATAACAGATAAGGACGACGCGATTCAAGCGAATAATCACTTTTTTTATTTTATTTTTGCCACGCCGGCTTGTGCTAAAGTATCTGCATGCCCCAAAAACATAAAATTCGCTTCACGGGAGCGTCCAAGCCGCCAGTTTGCGGCGGCAAGTACCGTTACGGCTCGCGCGATCAGGCCAATCAAGTCAAAACCGAGCAGGAAATCATGCAGCCGGAGCTAAGACTGTCGGTTTATCACTGTTTGGACTGCAGAGGGTTTCATCTGACGCGCCGTCAAAACACGACTATTTGATTTGCTGACAAACTGCCTCGACAGAGGCTATACTATATATCTAACCATGACACAGCAAAAATCACGGGTAATTTTGGTATACACCGGAGAGGGCAAGGGTAAAACCAGTGCCGGTTTGGGCCTAATGGTGCGCGCGCTTGGCGCCGGGCACCATGTGGCATTTGTGCAGTTTATCAAGCTTTGGGATGTCGCCGAACATGCTTTTATACAGCAGATTATGCCGCAATATGAGTCGCAACTGGATTTTTATAAAGGCGGTTTGGGATTTTATGAGGCAGGCGAGCTCAGCTCAAAAGCCAGCGAAGCCGAACATCGTCAGTATGCCAAACTGACATATGATTTTGCTTACCAGGCAGCTGCGAGCGGTGATTATCAGCTCGTCATCTGCGATGAAATCAACAATGCCGTTCATGATGGCCTGCTCACGCATAACGACCTAAAGCGGCTGATAAAAAATACGCACCCTACGACCAGTCTGTGCCTGACCGGACGCGGTTTTCCGGCTGATCTGCTGTCGCTAGTCGATATCGCGACCGAGATGAAAAAACTGCGTCATCACTATGATGATGGATTTATCGCCAACAAGGGCATCGATTATTAGCCGCCGCTTCATCCTGCTTATGCTACACTGATTGTAATGGCAAAACTGTCAAAACAAACCAAAAAACACCTCGTGCTACGCAAAAAAATTATCTGGTGGGGAGCGATTGTTATTGCAATTATTGTCTCATATTTTGTAGCCGCCTGGCTGTCGTTTGTACTGACGCCGACTCGTAATACATATACATTTGCGACCAGTTTTTCCGTCAAGCAGTCGACCCAGCTCGGTCTTGACTGGAAAGAAAATTATACGGCGTTACTCGACGATCTTGGTATCCGGCAGTTTCGATTGATGAGTTATTGGGATGAGGGTGAAGCGACACGAGGGCAGATGAAGTTTGATGACCTCGATTGGCAGATGGATGAAGCCGCCAAACGCGGCGCCAAAGTGTCGCTGGCGATCGGCCTGCGTCAACCGCGCTGGCCAGAGTGTCATGAGCCGCAGTGGGCTACAAAACTTAGTGAGCCAGAGTGGAAACAAGCGCTGTACGATTATATGCAGGCAGTCGTCAAGCGTTATCGTCATCACCCGGCGCTTGAGAGTTTTCAGCTCGAAAACGAAGCTTTGGCTTGGTGGTTTGGCGATTGCCGCGAACAACCGGATGCCAATCGTATCCGTCAAGAGTTTGATCTTGTCAAAACTTGGACCGACAAGCCGATATGGATGAGTCTCAGCGACCAATACGGCTTGTCGATAGCCCAGCCAATACCCGATGCCTACGGCTATTCGCTGTATCTGAATGTCTATAATCATCTGATACCGGGTACCTACATCAATCCTTCACCGCCAATTTGGTTTCACCGATTGCGTGCCAGCCTAATTGGAGCGTCTCATCACAAGCCGTTCTTTTTGCACGAGCTACAGCTGGAACCATGGGGTCCGCGCGAAATCAAAAGCCTGACCGAAGAAGAGCAAAACATCACCATGAGTCCCGCGCAAATTCGTTACAACCTCAACTACGCCCGCAAAATCGGTTTTGATCAAATCTACACTTGGGGTAGCGAGTGGTGGTATTGGCGCAAAATCAACGGATCGTCCCAGGTGTGGGAAGCTGTTCGCAACGAGATTCGTGACAGCCGGCAATAGCACCTAGATGACGATTTCGTCATCGGCTTCGTCGCCCCGGTGGCGCTTGATAAGTTCACGAAATTTATCAAAGGTAAATTTCTGCTCTTCTCCGTCATAGGTAAAACGGACAAATTTGAGAGGAAAATACGTACTCAGATAGATAAAAATCGGAATCCGTGCCGTCGCGCTCTTGATACCGTGCTTTTTGTAGGTGTTTTCAAAGCGCATGACATAGCGGTAAAAATCTTTTGGCGAATCCTCGAGTCTACGAGCTGACATACCGCCGATCATCTCCGGCGCATATGCTACCTTATAGCCTTCTTGGTGAAGATGTAGAGCAATATCGATGTCTTCGTGCATTTTATCTTCTTCGTCGGCACAGAGATGGGACACGATTTTTTGCCAGACATCACGTCGAATCGCCATATTGCTGCCAAACAAAAACCGGTGACTTTTGGCAAGCTTATCGAGTGTCGAACGGATTTGATTATCGGCCCGAAATCCGACATTACGTGCCGGCATATCGTGATATACCACCGGGCCTGATGCCGCCGCCACCTCTGGGTCACGAAATGCTTGCTGCACAGCTTCAACCCAGCCGTCTTCTACGGTTGAATCAGCATCGATCCGACCTAAAATGTCACCCTTGGCATGTGCCATGCCATAATCCCGGGTCGGTGCGATACCCTGAACATCAAATTGTTTTAGCAACCGAATAGTCAACACGTCTTTGTGCTTAGCGCGAAACGCCCGAACGCACGCGGCAGTCGCGTCTGTCGAGCGATTGTCTACAACGATAATCTCAAGCGGCGGTATTGTTTGGTCAAGAAAGCTTGTTAAGCATTTTTCAATCGTATCTTCTTCGTTATACGCCGGTATAACGACAGATACTGTCGGATTATTTTTCATTAGTCACATTATACTATACTTGTATTATCATGATTTGAGCAAATAACTACCGTAAAGTGCGGCCAGTCGGTCGTATGGATCATGATTGGTGTGGGCTCGCTCCATACTTTGTTTATAGGATTGAAAACGCTGCGGCGAAGTTATTAGCTCGCCAATCTGCGCCGCCACGCTCGACGGATCAGGCTCATAAACACCAAAGTTATTCTCAACCACATAGCGAACATTTTGTTCCTCGTGTCCGGGAATCGCATCGTAGAGTATCAGCGGCCGCTGCATAACCAGCGCTTCATTGACAGTCAGCCAGCCGCTCTTACAGCAGATGACATCACTAGCTCGCATGTAGTCTGGCATTTTGTCGGTAAATCCCTCGACAATTACCTTGACCGCGTAGGGAAATGATATCTTTTGAAATTGCTCTCTTAGTTTGTCGTTGCTGCCGGCATTGAGAATTATCTGATACGGTACGCGCAGTTTGGCTATGGCTGTCGCGACTGCCAAAACTTTGGAGTGGTTAAGCCCCATTCCTCCGGCTGTCAAAATAATAGTAAACGTCTGGCCGTCGAGACCCAGACGACTGCTAATAGCCACCTGAGAGGTTGATTCATAAAATTTTTTGCCGGCCGGAAAACCTAAGTAGGTGACTCGCTCCTTATCGACTCCGCGGCGCACCATATATTCAACCGTATCGGCCGTCGCCGTGAGAATCTTGTCGGCTTTGTTGGTAAGCCAAATACCCTGGACATGCCGCGCATCAGTAACAGTGAGTATAATTGGTGTCGTGCCGTGATGATAGTCTCGTGCCCTAGCGGCCACTTCTGCCAAAAACGGATAAGTGGCGATGATCAAATCCGGACGCTCGACAGCATATTTACGTCGCGCATAACGGCGAAATGCCAGGTTGGCAAACCATTGCAAGGGCTGCGGAAAGCGGTCGGACAAAACGTAATAAAGCCGAAACATCCAAGAATTTCCGCCGCTGGTCGATCCGGCATAAGCGTTGGTTGTCGCCTTGTTAAAAGCAGGCCAAGCCTCGGCAAGCACGTCAACCGTCTTGATATCCAAATCACCCTGAACATTTTTAAGCACCTCAGTAAGATTTCGCGCCATGGCTTTATGTCCGCCGCCAAGTCCCACTGTCATGATAATTACTTTTTTCATTGCATGCTCCGGACAGACTCGGTGTAGATTTTTTGGGCAAGTTTCGTTAAATGTGATTGGCGATACTCATCGACACCGTTCACCATAGCTTGATGCATAGTTTTGAGTTGCTTGGCGTTTAGCTTAACTAATGCATCGCGAAAATCACGCGGTCTTGTACCGCTTGTCAACAGCCCACCGCCTGGCGGCATACATTCAGTCATATCGGGATCACAGTAGACCACCGGCAGGCCAGCAACCGCCGCTTCAATCAGCACCATTGGTTGATTGTCAAAATCGTATGACGTGTAAAGTAAGGCATCAAAATCGTTCATGATAGCAAAAATTGCCGTGTTGTCATACCTACCGGCTAACGTCACATTGGCCAGTCCTTGCCGACTTACATAATTCGTGCACTCTTCCAGCTGAGCACCGTCGCCATAAATGGTAAGCTCAACGTCCGGCAAATCAGCAACGGCTTCTATAGCTGTCATCGGCCGTTTCTCTTTGGAAACCCGTCCGCACCAAAGCACCTTAAACGGCTTACGTACTTGCCACTGCCGTCGTGTATGAGTTTCTACTATTTTATCGGGTAATCCATTTGATACCACATAGGTGTTTTGCGGTGACAATCCGCGTTTGATAAATTTTTGACGAAAATGCGTCGATGGAAATATCACCGCGTCTGCCCGCGCAGCGCGGTTTATCATGATACTCCACATATCGGTCGCGGCTAGATTATCTTGAGGCAGCCGACGTACCTGCACCCGGTGTTTCATAAAAAAAATATCGCCCCATCTCAGCAGACGGGCCGTGACTCGCGGCAAGCTCGCCAGTTGATTGATATAAACATCGTCGCGTCCATGCATGGTTTGTATCATAGGTATACCAAGCTTGCGCGCAATCCGATAAGCTTGCGCGCCCAGCAAACCCGTCGATTGACAGTGCAGCACATCAAACTTACCGCGTTTTTTGATGGCGGCTATGAGTGAGCTAAGCGGTTGCCGAAACGGATCGTAAATACTGTAATTATTTGGCCTAAATAGTGGCAACGAGCGAACATACAGCACGCCTGGCGTCCGAGGATAACGCTTATCGACCGGACATACCAGCACGACTTTATGGCCTTGACGTGTCAACTCGTCGATCTGATACTGTATGGCGGTTTGCACACCGCCGATCGAACGATGGTTAAAATCGCTAACAATCAGGATCTTCACGTTGTGATTCCCTCAAGTTTTTGACGGACCAACTCGGGTTTTGCCAATACCGACAAGTGACCGCCCTCAAGCGCTGTCGTTTGCACCTCAGATATTCTCGCCCGGTACCACGAGATATCACTCGCACTCGCAATCGAGTCATCAGGCGCATAACATATTACTGTCGGCACCGCCACCGTGGCATTATCCATACATTTTGTAAACTCCAGGGCATGTTTTGACAAACGAATCATAGATTTATTGTAATGCTGCGTCTCGCGCAGACGAAGCGTATATATCTTTTTGCGCTCCGCGGTCGTCAATGGCCGCGTCATATAGCGGCTGACTAGATTGACTAGCAGCGGCCGCGACAATAAGTACGTCAATACTTTTTCCGGCAAAATATACGATAGGGCAGTTATTTGACGAGAAACCAAGCGTGTCACCGCTCGCGGTCGTGCCACCGGATTAAGCAACGTCAGCCGCTTGATACGCTCAGGATACTTGGCGGCTATACAATAGGCTATCATTGCACCTTGAGAATGGCCGACAAGATTAATCGGACGATCATGAGAAGCAAAGATTTCTTGAGCGACAACTTCGCTGTAACTTATTATTCCGCGGCATCCCGCCGGAATTGCTTTGCCGCCAAACCCCGGAAGCTGATATAGCTCATATGGAGTAGGAGACATCGTGTGCGCCAGCTCGCTCAAGCCGCGGGCATCACCGGAAAAGCCGTGCAGATAAATCGTTTTTGCTGCTTTCATCTACTTTTAGTGTAGCATTATCTCTCAGCGGCAGTATGACGAGCAAGCGCGCCCCTAAGCACGAAATATTCGTCAAGCTTTGGCCGGCGGATTCACCGGTAATTTTTAGGTAACTATTGTCAATTTTTACCTCTGGTACAATAAAGGTATGAAAAAGAAAGCCACAGCGCCTCGTACTGTTGTCAATCGCCGGGCACGGTTTGATTATGAATTGTCTGAAGACATTGTGGTTGGTATGGTGCTGACGGGGCCGGAAACACGAGCTGCCAGAGATAACCACGTTCAACTCAAGGGAGCCTATGTTACTGTCCGCAATGGGGAGTTATGGCTCAATAACGCCAGCTTCAGCGTCAAACACAATCAGCCGGGGCAGGGAGGCTCCCGCACAGTGGACACTCGGACCCGCAAATTGCTAGCCCATCGTAAGCAAATTGCTGCCCTTGCGACGCAAAAAAAGGCCGGGTTTAGTATTATTCCCACCAAGTTATTACCCCAAGGCAATCACATCAAACTCGTCATCGCGCTTGGCAAAGGCAAAAAGCGCTGGGACAAACGTGAGACGATCAAACGCCGCCAGCAAGAGCGCGAAGCCCGCTAATCACCGATAACGAGATCGAGCAGGGCAATGCTAGGAGCAGTAAGCTGCTCTTTGGTACGTGTGTAGGAATTGTCAATCGAGACAGTACGAGTCTTTTTGATCTCTTCGGCGATCAGCTTCATCTCATCGTCATCATAGCCATGCAGCACGTCAAACTCATAGGCATCAGCAATTGGCAGCGACGGATCGCGTGAACGCCGCGCGTCAGAGCTGTTGCGCCGATCGACATCATTGATCCGATAGAGCAGCTCGGTCTTTTGTTCACTGGTCAGGTCCTCGATCGCCGCGTTGCTGGCAAGGCCCATCATGCGTTTGGCGGCTGTCATCGGGCTGCAGACGACATCAATTGCCAGGATATACTCAATCACACCCTCGTCCTCGAGCTGCTGACCATATTTCTCGAGCGCGCGTCCGTCGATCAGGATAAAATCTTTGCTGCGCGCCAACCGCCGCACCTCATCGAGCAGCACCGCCACGACCACATCGTGCGTTACATCGAGCTTGCCGCACATACCGGAGGCGTTGTTGATCGGTACGGTGTAAAATTCCGTCTCGAGGCTATCCTTGTCCATCGCGTAGGCCGAATCGAGGAAAGTCAGCATCGCCGGCTGCGTCTCAGGACGACGGATAAATACTTCAAGCGCCGATAAATTCTCGATATCGACATCAGCCTTAAGCGCCAATTTCGCCAGTGCTCGAAACTTCAACCCCTGATCAATCACTTGAACCGCATATCGTTCTCTCAGATGAGCGGCAAATGCCTTAGTAAGCGTCCCTTTGCCGCCACGAGCCGAGCCCTGTATCGTAATAAGTCGCGACATCTCTATCAGTTATACCATGTATACTAGATGGTATGAAACTCTACTCCTGGAACGTCAATGGAATTCGGGCGGTCGTCAAAAAAGGTGAATTTCAAAAATTTATCGCAAAGCACCAGCCGGATATCCTGTGCCTACAAGAAACCAAAGCCGAGCAGGGGCAGGCCGTCATCGATCTGAGCGGCTACGAGGAGTATTGGAACTCCTCACGCACGCGCAAAGGCTACTCCGGCACGGCGATTTTTACCCGAATCAAACCAATCGCAATATTCAATGATATCCCGGCCGACATCGCCGAGGCCCACGGACTGATCGCCGACAAATACGGCCACAGCAACGACGAGGGCAGGGTAATCGCAGCCGAATTTGATGACTACTATGTCGTCACGGCCTATACACCAAATGCCAAAGATGACCTATCGCGCATTCCTTTGCGTCAACAATGGGACGCCGCCATGGTTGCCTACTGCGCCCAGCTACAGACCAAAAAACCCGTCCTCTACTGCGGCGACATGAACGTCGCCCATACGCCGGACGACCTCGCCAACCCTGGACCGAACCGCGGCAAAAAAGGCTTTACTGACGAAGAACGCAGCGGTTTTGATAACTGGCTGGCTGCTGGTTTCGTCGATACTTTTCGCATGTTTACGAGCGGCAATGGTCACTACTCATGGTGGAGTCATTTTGCCAATTCACGCGCCCGAAACGTCGGCTGGCGGATCGATTACTGGCTCGTCAGTGCTTCGATCAAATCGAGAGTCGCAAAAGCCGAGATCCACGCCTCGCAAATGGGCTCGGATCATTGCCCGGTCAGCATCGAATTATCCGACTAATCAAACTTCCTTTATAATGAATACTATGAGTCTCAGCCAATCAGTCCAACACCGTCTCGATACCGCCAAAGTCATGCAGCTTGCCTACAGGCCAAATGCTGAGGTATCTGAACAGCTCAAACAAAAACATATCGTTATGTTCGTCGGCCCGGCCGGCTGCGGCAAGTCCTACCTCATGCAGCGCATCGATGACATGGATAGCGAGAGTATGCGCGTTGTCGATATCACCAGCCGACCGCCGCGCAGCGACGATATCCCGGGCTCGATTCAGTATATTCCGCATGACGACGACAACATCTCCGCCATGCTCGGCAAAATCGAGCGCGGCGAGCTCGTCCAGTGGTCAGTTCACCCAACCACAGGATATTTTTATGCCACGACGATCGAAGCGTATAAATCAGCCAACAACATGCTCGAGGTGCTCTCCAGTATGGTGACCTATATGCGTACTCTGCCGTTTCGTCGTGCAACCGTCATCGGCGTCGCTACTGACCCCCAGGAATGGGAAACATGGTTTAATACGCGATTTCCGGTAGGATCCGAAGAGCGTCATAAACGCCTCCAAGAAGCGATTATGAGTCTCGAGTGGCTGACTGATGCTACGCATGGCAGTCTCGTGCAGTGGGTCGTCAACTCGGCGCAAAATGATGCCGCATTAGACGCTCTCGCTATCATCCGTCAGACCTCTTATGGCGGCGAAGGCTTATCAACCGCTATGGCGATGCTCGAGTGGGCTCGCAGCCAGTTTGTCGCCCTAGATGCTTAACGATTTTTGGCACCGGCAAACGCCCTCGGCTCCGTTATACCCCGATATCGAATGGAACAAACCCGAGCAAAAAACCCGCGCCGGCAAACTTGCTATCATCGGCGGAAACAAACTCGGATTTGTCAGCGTCGCGACGGCATACGGCGACGCGACGCAGTGCGGAGTAGGGCAGATTCGAGCCGTACTGCCCGAATCCCTCAGGCCTTCACTGCCGCCGACGATTCTCGACACAGTGTACGTTGCCGACAACGCTTCCGGCGGCATCGCCCGCGAGGCCGAACATGAGGTACGCGCCGCTCTCGCTTGGGCAGACCACACACTGCTGATCGGCGATACCGGACGAAATTCTGAGACGGCGATGGTGTACGAAGCCCTGCTCGAATCGTCCGCTCCTATGACGATCACCCGTGATGCAGTTGACCTCCTAAAACAAGCTGCGCCGCGTATGATAGATCGCCCGGACACGACGCTTGTCGTGTCATTTGCCCAGCTCCAAAAGCTCTTTCAGGCCGTGTATTATCCCAAAATGCTCGGCTTTAGCATGCAGCTCAGCCTGCTCGTCGAAACACTACACAAATTTACCATCACGTATCCGTGCGCGATCGTGACATACCATCAGAACCAGATTGTCATCGCTCATCACGGCGAAATCGTGACGCAAGAGCTCGATGATCCGATGCTGATTTGGCGCGGTACTGCCGCCACCCGCGCCGCCTCCTACCAGATATGGACGCCAGGCAAACCGCTTCAATCCATCGCTGCCAGCATCGTTTCGTTATAAAACCTCTTGCGCTTATATTTTTATGGGTTTACTATAAGAATTAATGGGGGAGGTAACACAAAAATGAAGTTTATTCACCGTGGTGAAGCGGTCCGCTATAACAAAATGCCAAAAGACTTTGTCGGCCCCCAAGAGGCCGACGTTTTATTTTCGATCGCTGAAAAACTCAGTATTTCTGAAGATTCAGTTGCATATCTTACCACTGCCGGTTCTGCCGCTGCCGAATCAGGGCTGATGGCGACGCACTTATCCGAGGATGAGCGGCACGCACGACTGCATGAGGCTGAGGAACTATGGAAGCGCGCCGAGGGGGCATTTATAGCTCGCCATATCGACGACGACTGGACTGAATCAAAGCTGCTATCAATACCGGATAGAATCAAGATGAATCAGACCTTTTTGCCTATCTATCACGACCTCGTCAACGGGTTTGTGCGAGAAGAAACCATGGAGAAAACACATGAACGCCTGAATCGACTAGGTATAACCAACCTGCGCCGTTTACGTGTGGCACAGGAAATGAATGATCTCGGCGCGGTGTCGATGCGCATGGGTCTCGGCAATGAGATCGGCACAATCTTGCCAGTCTCACGGCTCAAATGCCCGAGCTTCTTTGCCATACCCGCTATGGCTCGCGCTGATGACGGCACCTACCATCGTGATCAGACACACGATGTCAGGCTGATACACCAGAGCTGGGGCAATATCCTCAGCTGCGTACCGTATGAAGTAAAGTCTGGGTCATTCACGCATCCCGATCGGTACGTAAGTGCTGTCATCGCCGGCAAAATACACCTGCAAATGCCGTCATCAGCCGATCCACTGGAGTTAGTCAGGTACATCGACCAAGAGCAACACGGAACTATCTCCGAGCAGCACCTCGCCGAGCTCAACGAGATCACCTCTCGCGTTTTACAAGAAGCGGTCAATTATAAAAACAAAACTTCACTCGGTAAGAAAGCCTTGGCAGTCGCCTAAAATCATACCCAACAAAACACAATAAAAGTGAGATTTTACGCCCAAATTGGAGTGCATTTTTGATGCCATAAGAGAAAGATGAAGCTCGCTTCGTATTTTCTTAAATAAGAGGCTAAAAATCACAAAACTTGACTTATGGATTCATTATGGTAAATTAAGGTGAGCTTTCGTAAAGGTTAGCGATGTAAGCTATTCATACTTCGTATGAATAGCTGCAATAAAAAGATCGCTCGATATCTAGCACACCGCTCAGCATATTTCTCATATGTTGAGCGGTGTGCTAGAAAAGAGTCTAGTACGCAACTGGTAGCATGAGGCTACCGGGAGGAGGAGTCCTTTCTAGTCATAGGAGATGACATGAAGTACTCGACCCCCAACCGCCGTCAGTCCTGGATCACGACGTACCGCGTCGTGACCACGGTGCTCTGTGTGGCCCTTGTGGTCATGATGAGCGTGTTGCTGGCTCGTCCCGTGCCGACGGCCAACGAGCTCGCCACGGCGATCAACGGCCCGACCAAGTTCGAGCGGCCGTCGGCCATGGAGTACGTCGTCAAGACGAACTCCTGCGTCGTCGGTGGCACCGTCGTGTCCACCAAGTGGCACGTCGGCACCAAGGACTACCCCGTGGCTGGGGTGGACTGGAAGACCGTGGACTACACGAGTTTCGAGTTCCGCTCCGACGAGGGCCGCACGTTCACCGTCTCGACGAACGACGCGCTCTTCACCGACTCGGGTGAGAACCTGGGTCTGGAGCTCTACTGCGACCCCGCCACGATGAACACGGCGCCGTCCTTCGGGATGGTCGCCATCATCTGGGGCGGCAAGTAGGCTGGGTGATCTGACTCGTAGACAGTTCTACGACGCGACGTACGCACTGCGAAAATTGCGTACACGCCCCGCTGACAACAGCGGGGCATTATTCTTATGTAATTGCAAATATGAGCTTGCGAAGAACCTTAACCAAATGACTCTCAGATATGATCTGACAGTAAGACGGGTCGGGCGCTGTCTATGCCATATCATACTTCTGGTACCGCGAGCCGGACTTGAACCGGCACGTCCTAATGGACACCAGATTTTGAGTCTAGCGCGTCTACCAATTCCGCCATCGCGGCACAAGAAGGATAATATGTGACAAGCTACGCCGGTTGGTATACCAGTTCCGCCACTCGCCCTAGTAGTCAATGTACCGAAACAATTGTATACTAAAACAGAGTGGGAATCTAATTTAATGCATCCAGACGATAATCAGCATCCTGTTATTGCCGACAATCACCAGCCGTCGCACACCTCGACTTCCGATCGAGACCGTGCCGCGGCTATTATGCGTGAGCAAATTGATCGTATCTATGACACACCGCAGCAAAACCGAGAACAATCAGCCACCAACTCTGCGGCCGACAATCCTTACGAGCAAACACACAGCAACCAGCACGGACATAGCGTGTCCGACAGCCAGTGGCAGCGTTATCACACGGCCTGGCAACAGTATTACCAGCAGTATTATGATCGGTATTACCGCGGCCAACATGAGCAATTCACCCGGCAGCACATCGCACAATCATCGCTGATCAATTCTACTGCCAAACATCAAGCCGCCGTCACTCAGGCTATTACCGAAGACCGAGCTATCGATGAGATACGCAACGATCTGACCTCCAAAATCCAACAACACGCCAAAAAAGTCCGCACCAGCCGCCATTTCGTACCGGCTATCAGCGCCATCCTGGTAATGGTAATTTTTCTGTTTTTGCAGTACAACCGCGTTATCATAGCGCAGGTCAAGTCATATGTCAGCCCCGGTTCTATCGCAGCTCAAAACATCATTATTGACCCCACCACCGACACCAAAGTCAGCCCTGAACCACGGGTGATTATACCCAAAATCAATGTAGATGCTCCAGTAGTTTACGAAGTTCCCAGCTTGGCCGAAGCGACAGTCCAAAACGCCCTAAAAAACGGCGTAATACACTATCCGATCCCGGGAGCAAGTGCCAATCCGGGCGAAAAGGGCAACGCTGTATTTTTGGGACATTCATCAAACGACGTTTTCGATGATGGCAACTACAAGTTTATTTTTGTCCAACTCGAACAGATCAAAACCGGCGACTCGTTTTATCTGCATTTCAACGGTACACGCTACACTTACACTGTAACCGCGACCGAAACGATTTTGCCGACTCAGGTCTCCAAACTAGTCCTGCCAGCCGACAAACCGATGGCGACATTGGTGACATGTACGCCGGTCGGCACCGCTCAAAAACGATTTGTCGTCTACGCCGAACAAATCAGCCCCGACCCAACCAAAGCTGCTACCGCCGCTGTCCAGCAGCCGGCCGCTCAGCCAACCGCCATCACCGGCAACTCACCGACATTGTTTGATCGACTGTTTGGATTTTAGTTTTTGAGGATAAGCCGCGACGCCTGCATCACCGTCTTGCTATCTTTTTGAGCAAAACTGTACAAAAACGTACCATCGTCACTCAAAAAAGCCGGCAGGTGAGGCAAAGCACCAACTATAGTCTGAGCATAGTTGCCATCATACTCAAACAGCTTGACTTGCGAGCTCGTCGTCGAAACTATATAAAAATCATCAAGCCAGCGCGGCGCTGTCGCCGGATCGATGGTCAGAGGCGCTTGTACGGTGTAAGTCTCGTCGGTTTCCAGGTCATAGACACTATAGGCATCAGTCGTTCCGGTTATGACGAATCGCCCCGAACTGCCAAAGTCAATCCAAGTCGCACCGTGTGACGTCAAGGGCACTTCGACATGGTCTTTGCGGCTGGCCTCAGTAGACTCTACCGGGTCTTTGACGACAATCAAGGATTTCGGACTGCTAATCGCCAGATAATAATGCGAATAATACTGCGAGATATCAACCAAAAGTGGCTGATCGGTATTGACACTGCGCACCAGCGTCTCTTTATTGTTTATATAAACGCCGGCCACTCGCTTGTCGGCACGTTTGGCCACAAACGCAATATCGTTTTCTCGATACAAACGATAACTTTCGACACCGATCACCAACGGCTGCGAAACCGAACCGCCGCCGACATCAACACGCCTGATATCAGTACCGGTCAGCCCATACAATATAGCGCCGCTCGTACCCGAAAAATGCAGGTCGCGAAATTGCAGATTGAATTCTTTGGTTAGATTGCGCGGCGTCCCGGTTTCGCTGGCCCGATCGAGCCGTATATACTCTACAAGCTCGCCGACATTATGCGTTATTAGCAAAAAACGCGATCCATAATCCCACTCGGCAATGTCAAACCGCGATTCCTGATCTGGTAGCAGCGTCAACTGCTCGATCGGTATAGTAAAATTAACCGCATTTATACTGTCAGGGTTGCGCAGATCATATACGGATATGATGGGATGTTTTGCGTTTGACAATACCGCCACAAAACGCCGGTCAGGCGTCGGCAGGGCATCGTCAACGCCGCTATCAAACTTGACAGCATCAGTTGTGACAATCTTTGTTGGCACCAATCGTGCATAATTCAACCACCGCAGCTCACCGGCCTTGATGCTTACGGTTCTTGACCAATCACGATAGCCAGTGCGTTTCATAGCAACGGCGTGCTTACCGGCTGCTACATCGAGCTTACCCGGGGTGCGAACCGATTGCTGCTTGCCGTCCACCACGATATCGGCACCACTTGGCGTACTGCGAAACTGCAACAGACCGCCCTGCTCAAGTGTACGGTCAACGATGTCAAACCGATACCCCAAGATTAGCAGCAGACAAATTGCCGAGATAACCAGAGTTGCCAGCGTCATAAATCCATAGGTAAAAAACAAAATAGCCTGTCGTTTACGCTTACTGATACGATGATTATGCATGCACGCTAAAGTATAGCAGAATTATCTTAAAAACACTTGCATATTGCTTGGGGTGGGGTTACAATAGCCATAAGGACTAAACGTACAACAAAAATTGAGGGACATATATGAGGAGTAAAAGCACAATTGTTATCAATGGTCAGAACTACGACGCATTTAGCGGTCTGCCGATCGATCAGGCTGCGGCCAAAACCAACAAACCAGCCACCGACTCCAAGCCGGCCCCATCCGCGCCGACACCGCGTCAGAGCGGTACTTCGCTTCATCGCAAAACTCAACACAGCGCTACATTGCGCCGTGACTTGCTCAAACGACCTGCCGGCGAGCATGATCGTGCCGCCAAGCACACGACCTCACATGCCCACGTCACCAAAAGTCCGCTAGTTAGCCGCTTTGCCGCCCACCCCGAGACCAAAGTACGCGCATCGACCGCGTCACAATCATCACCGCATGTTGTCGCTGCCGTTCATCAAAAAACCGTCAAACAAAAGCCGACCTCGACACCAGCCATGTCCTCACGCGAGCTAAAAGAGCATCTCATCAGGCAACAACTCGACAAAGCTCCTGTCAAACATCCGCCTGTCAAAAAGAAAAGGACGATCCGTAAACCGCTGCGAGTCAGCTCTGTCATGGCAGCGTGTTTTGGCATTATGCTGCTGGGAGGCTATCTTTCGTACATAAACATGCCTAATTTGTCGGTACGAGTAGCTGCCGCCCAAGCCGGTATCGAAGCCGGATACCCCGGGTATATACCAAGCGGTTATCACTTTGCCGGTCCTGTGGCTTATAGCAACGGCCGCGTACTGCTGACATTCAAAGCCAGCGGCGGTACCAATGCCTATCAGATAAATCAGCAAAAAAGTAATTGGGATTCTCAGGCCGTACTCGACAACTATGTAGCTGCTCAAACCGCATCATACGATATCAACACAACTCAAGGTCTGACTATCTACACCTACGACAACAGTGCCGCATGGGTCAATCATGGTGTGCTCTACACCATCTCCGGCGATGCTCCGCTTCGCACCGAACAAGTACTCAAGATCGCAACTAGTTTATAGCAAGGGAGGCTCATAAAATATATGATTGACAAATAATATATTTTATGATAATATATAGATATGGTTGAATATAACGAAGACGGTACCATGGCACGATTTTCCCAAGATATGGATTTTTCCGTAACTCCTATTTCTGACTTTATAGCAAGTCTAAAACATCGCACGCCGGAAATACCGCTGGCGCCAGTTGTTCCTATAAAAACGCGCCGCGAGGTAGGCAATAGCGCCCTTAGCGGCGCCGCTCTTGAAATATCCGACCGCACTGAACAGTCCGCGTAGTTTAACTTCTGATTCTAAACACCCTCAGTAATTTCCGGGGGTGTTTTTATGTTATACTCAAACAGATATGACAGTCCGTACTCGCTTTGCTCCCAGCCCGACCGGCCACTTGCATGTCGGCGGTATCCGCACGGCGTTGTTTGCGCATCTTGTTGCCAGGCAACAAGATGGTGTATTTGTGCTGAGATTTGAAGACACCGACAAAAAACGTGAAGTCGAGGGTTCGGCTGAGCACCTTATCGCCAGTCTCAGTGCTATCGGTATCGACTACGATGAAGGCCCGGATATCGGCGGGCCATACGCTCCATACGTCCAGAGTCAGCGACTCGATTTATACCGCCAGTGGGCGCAAAAGCTAATCGACGCCGGACGGGCCTACGCTGACCCCTACACACCACAAGAAGTCCAGGCTTTTCGCGAGCAAGCCCAGGCGGAAAAGCGGGCATTTTTATACCGTGATCATCGCCCCGAGCATCCTCCGGTTTGGGATGGCAGTATGCCGCTCCGATTCAAGTCGAATCCTCGGCAGTATCGCTGGTATGACCAGGTTATGGGCGACATGATTGCCCAACCGGACAATATCGATGATTTCGTCCTGATCAAAAGCGATGGTTATCCGACCTATGATTTTGCCCATATTGTCGATGATACTGAGATGCAGATCACGCACGTTATCCGCGGCCAGGAATTTATCTCCAGTATGCCCAAGTACCTCAACCTCTACGAGGCACTCGGCTTTGATATGGGCAAATCTACTTCATCTATGGCGCATAATGCCTCTGCCCACGAGCCGGCAAGCGAGCTTAGACCCCTCCTGCCAATTTTCGCTCACATGCCGCACATCATGAACGAGCAGGGCAACAAAAAACTCGGCAAGCGCGATGGCGCTAAAGACGTCCTCGACTACTTGCGCGACGGCTACTTGCCGGAAACGATGATGAGCTTTATCGCCACACTCGGCTGGAACGACGGCACCACTCAGGAAGTCTTTACGCATGACGAGCTGGTTACCAAGTTTTCGCTCGACCATGTCCAACGCTCCGGCGCACGATTTGACGAGAAGCGCCTCAGCTGGATGAACGGGCATTTTATCCGAGCCCTGCCTCTCGATGAACTGTGTGAGCGCGTGTGCGATTTTTGGCCGGCCAGCGCAGCGGACGCCGATGAATCATACAAAAAACAGGTTCTCGCTCTCGTCCAAGACCGTCTCAAATCACTGGCGGACTTACCGATGATGAGCGATTATTTCTTTGCCGAACCGCTCGTCGATACATCACTCATCTCAAACAACAAACAGCTCAAAAAGCTTGAAAAATCCGAAATAACTCATATTTTGCAAACGGCTCATGACGAATTGTCAGAGCTCAAAGACTGGTCGCCGACCGCCATCCAAGATGTGCTCAACGGACTGCTTGAAAGCTTACAGCAAAAACCGGCTGTTGTCTTTGGCCTCATCCGCATCGCGACTACTTGGGCGCAGTTCAGCCCGCAGCTCAACGACACGCTCGCTCTGCTTGGCAAGCAAACGACGCTTAAACGTCTCGCTCAAAAATTCTGAATTATTCAGACGAACCAAAAATCTATCATCTCTCATCTTGCTCATGCTATACTACCTCATATGAAACTGCGACTGCGCAAATCACGCGACAATCATCTTAAAGCTGATAAACTCCGCCATGATAAAGCGATTGACTACCCTAGCAAAGTTCATCGATACTTAGGTATAAAGTCCGGTCTGAGATATTTTGTAGCCGCACTGGTAGTCATCATCATCGTTGGTGGTTGTCTGTGGTGGTTGGCGTATTCGCTCGAGCCGCAGACCGCTTCAGTCAAACCCGTTATTCCCAAAAAGACCGCACCCAAAATCTATTCACCACTCACCGGAGCTGAGACCGACGAAACTCATGCCAAGCGTCCCGTTACGGCCGTCATGATAGAAAACAGCCCCGACGCCCGACCACAATCCGGGCTCAAAGATGCTGGCATTGTCTATGAAGCCGTCGCCGAGGGCGGCATTACGCGATTTATCGCTCTCTACCAAGAGTCTCGGCCCGGTCTCGTCGGCCCGGTTCGCAGCGTCCGGCCGTATTACGTTGAATGGGCCAGCGCTTACGACCCGGCCGTCGCTCATATCGGCGGTAGCGCGCGGGCGCTCGGCATGATCCGTTCAGGCAATTACGGTGTTGATATGGACCAGTTTTTTAACGCCGGAGCGTACTGGCGGGCTAATGACCGTGCTGCGCCCCACAACGTCTACACCAATTTCGACAAACTAGATGCCCTTAGAGAATCCAAAGGCAAGACCACTAGTACATTCACCGGCTTCGCCAGGGAAGATGTCAAAAAATTGCCGCCGCGTACCGCCAGCGAGATAACTGTCGGCGTTTCAAGCGGTAACTTCCTCGTCCAATACAGCTATGACACCAATTGCAATTGCTACTTGCGCTCACACGGCGGCGTGCCTCACGATGATCGCGAGGGCGGCCGCATCAGCCCAAAAGTCGTCATCGCCATCAAAGTACCGATGAGTATGGGATTTGAGGATGGCTACCGCGAACAGATCACTACGACCGGCAGCAGCGCGGCCTACGTGTTTCAAAACGGCATAGTCATCGAGGGGTCTTGGCAGCGCGACGGCGACAAAGCCCCGCTCCAACTCAAAGCCGCCGACGGCACCGAAATCAAACTAGCCCGCGGTCAAACCTGGATCACGGCTCTGGCAAACGACAGGAGTGTATCATGGCAATAAAACCATCGACAGCTTACAAGACACGTCTAGCCGACTACTATGTCAATCACGTCAAAAAAATGTCCTACGTAGTCGTGAGCATGCTGGTAGCTATCAATATCGCGCTCACCGGTCTGCTGTTCTTTTTCTCTCATTACGGTTGGCTCGAAATCATCATGCTGGTTATTGTGCCGGTGGTTTGTTTTGAAGTTTTTTCTCTTATGATCGTACTCAAATTTGCCCTGGAGCCACTCGAAATCTTAACGCGAGTGATTACTCGGCTGTCAAATCAACCAACAGACTTGCAAGCGCCACCGATCAATGACCCTCGCTATGTCAAGAGCGGCCTCAAAGATATGGTCCAAACTATCTATGACCGACTGCAAGACAACAGTGACGATAACGAATCGCTCGAGCAAACCGCCGGTGCCAACCGTATTTTACAACAAATACCATGCGGCCTGATCGGTATCAACCAAGACAATGAAATTGTTTTTGCCAATTCGACCGCACCGGTTGCAAATGATATTGACGGTAAACGAGTCTTGCAGCTGGCGTTTCCGTCTGATGATTCGCTCAAAGATTGGATCCATGACGCTGCCAATAGATCGCTTACCGAGATGAAGATTTGGCAAGCCATCGCCTCGACACACACCGATACCGACGACCGGCGGGTATTTGATGTTATCGCTCAATACAACAAATCCACTAGCGGCGGTATCGAAACCGTTATTCTTATCATCGATAAAACTACTGTTTATGAAGAAGGTCAAAACACTGTCGATTTCATATCTATCGCTGCACATGAACTGCGCGGACCGATTACCGTGATTCGCGGCTACCTGGATGTACTGATTGACGAGCTCGGCGAAACTCTAGAGGGCGAACATCATGAGCTACTCACTCGTCTCGACGCTTCCGCCTCACGGCTTAACGGTTATATAAACAACATCCTAAACGTCGCCAAATATGATCAAAAGCATCTCAAGCTTCATTTGCAAAAAGATAGCCCGATCCACGTATTTGAACTGCTCAGCAACGATCTCAATCTACGAGCCAAAACCCAAAACCGCCGCTTAACCGTATCGATTCCAAACAGCTTGCCTGATATCGCTGTCGATCACAACAGCATATCGGAAGTATTTCTAAATTTGGTTGACAATGCCATCAAATACAGCCACGAGGACGGTGAAGTCGTGCTGTCGGCTACGGCCGACCAAAACTATGTCAAGTTTTCGGTCAAAGACGACGGTATCGGTATCCCCAGCGGTGTCGCCCAAAACCTGTTCAAAAAATTTTATCGGTCACATCGTTCGCGCAGCAGCGTTGCCGGTACCGGATTGGGACTATATATTTCTCGCGCAATTGTCGAATCGCACGGCGGTGAAATCGGCTTCACATCCACCGAGGGCAAGGGCAGTATGTTTTACTTCACCGTCCCGACTTATGCCAGCGTAGCCGAGAAACTCTCCCAAGAACAAGACAATGCCAGTATAATAAAAACATCAAGCGGCTGGATACGTAACCATTCGCGTATGGGAGGATAATTCGACACATATGGCTATACACAAAATTCTCATTATCGAAGACGATCGCTTCATCGGCGAAATGTACGTCCGTAGCTTACGTCGCGCCGGCTACGAAGTGGACTGGGCGGTAGTAGGTACCGAAGGCCTAGAGAGTGTCAAAAAATCCAACTACGACCTGGTGCTACTCGATATCATGCTGCCCGAAATGCAAGGTCAAGATGTCTTGTTGGAGCTCAACAACCTGTCGCATCGGCCCAAAATTGTCGTACTCACCAACTACGAGCAAGACGATGAGTCGCGACTCGCCATGGAGCACCAAGCCGACGGTTATCTGATAAAAGCCGAGATTACGCCGCGCAAACTGATCGATATCATTACCGAGTTGTAGCATAACCATTTGCCACTAGCGCGATTTAGCCAACTAGCTTATACTACCTGCATGGTTGACGGCACATTATTTGAACAAATTAAAGCCTTTTTTCAAGGGCGCTATGTCAAACTTGGGCTCATAACATTGCTGGGAGCTTTTGGTATTTATGTATTTTTGTACGCATTTTTTACACTTATCGGCATCAAAGATTCCATGCCAAACGGTATGATGACCGTGGTATCGGTCTTTGGCTCTGGCTGGTTAGTCTACAAGTACATCTCAAACCGAGTCGGTTAGGTTAGCGCTTGACATTTTATAAGTTTTTTGCTATAATTATATAAATGGATAAAGATACGTTTGATTTTATTGAGGGCAGACTGGATTTTGCCCGTGAGTATGCAGCTAACAAGCTAGCCGATATTGCCTCCAAGCCCGGCTTTAGCGCCGAAACCGCAGACGCCATAGCCACTTATCTCAACGCTGCTCTGGCGATTTCTGATGATCACGACGCACTTCTTTCCGAAAAAGAGCGCTTCAGTCTGGGCAGTGAGGAACTGCACTCTGCCGACCACGACATCTCTCTGACGCACCGTATGCGCGGTGCACGGATCGGTCACGGCATCGCTTCGCTGTCGCTTGAGATGGCTCGACGCAACGGCGCCAAGCTCGACAAAAGCGCACCGACCTCAGACGCCGCCTAGACACATTATCTATGCTTTGCTATAGTAACTCGGTCGATAAATAACCTTATCGTCTAGTGTGAGAACTGCCAGCGGCAGTTCGGAAACGGACTTTCCATTGAAAGCTATGCATTCAATCGTGAAATCCGGGGGTCGCGGGACGTGACTAGGACCCCAATAACCTGGCAACCCGGGTTCGCATATTGTCATAACCGACGGTTTGACATTATCTAGCTTATGATGGAACATGAAGCGTAGCGACATAGTCTATCATCGCAGCGTCGGATCGGCAGAACCACGCATTGACAAATTAAACTCTTTTGATGGCCCCGTCTTCTAACGGTTAGGAAATCGGGTTCTCATCCCGGCAATCGGGGTTCGATTCCCCGCGGGGTCACCAAAATAGTTTAATGACACCAACGACCTTACAAACTCCGACTATTCACATCTGTTTAGATTTAGAACCTGGTTCATAGCTCAACCTCTCTCGTCAGCAACTCCCAGCTTTAGCTCACATACTGTCAAAACATGTCCGATCGGACATGTTTTGACAGTACCTGGCTGATTTTATACCAAGGAGTAAAGCAAAGTGTCATATTATCAAAACAGCGTACCGGTCAAATCGTCAGCGTGATTTAGTATAAACGCATCGAATTATATATAAAATATTATTTGATATAGTATTCGACCGTTACGGAGTAGTGAAGCTCGTTTTCGCCGGGTGCATAGCCCTGAGCAACCTGTTTGGCGTCGTCGCTGTTTCTTTCGGCCATGCCAATCATCGGCATGACACCGCCAAAACCGGCGCCGTCATTAACTGATTTGACATCCGCTACCCGAAATCCGAGATTACGAGCTGATTGGTCGGCCTTGGCGCGTGCTTCTCGCGTCGCATTTTGCCGCGCCTGGGTCTCGAGTTGTTTACGTTTTTCGGTGCTAAAAGTCGGTTGCGGCGTGACTCCGCCCTCAGGATCGGTCGTCACGATAAAATCGAGCACTTTTTGCATCAAAGCCTCGTCTTTGACTCTGACTTCGACCGCTAGATTGTACACGGTTTTTCCGGTTGATTGCGGCAGTTCATAATCAAGATAAGAATTGATATTGGTTTTGATGTTGTTTGCTGACACACCCAGCTCTTTTAGCTTGTTCACAAGCTCTTCGCTTTTGGCGGTTGCCTGATTTCTGGCGATTGCTTTGTCATCGCTTCTAAAACTGTAATTCGGATAAAATTCGTACTGATCCGGCGTGGCCCGGACCGTTGATTCACCGGTCACCGTAACGGTACGGGCGTCCCGATCGTACCGTGCTTCCCACGGCCGCCACAGCGCCAGCATAGCGATAATGACCAGCAGCAACACTGCGCTGATCCACCGATAGTCAAATTTTAGCGTAACTGATGATTTCATTTGTGCCATGATACCCTCCTCGATATACGACCATCATACAGCGATATAATGCGTTTTACTACCATAGCTGCCTAAATATCCATAAACATCAATGTGTTTATATGGCAACGAGTTATGATAAAAAGAGTCAGAATAAACATGTATGTATCGATATACTATCTCATCGATCGATCAACTCTCGCCAACAACCATACTGGTGTCACTGACTCATGAGCCCGATGGGCAAGTGCTATTTGGTTTTATCCCGGACAATATGCCGCGATTTCATTTCGCGTCGGAAAACGCTGGAGTCCGGCTCGATGCTTCTCGATGGTGAGTTCACTAAACATCCTCGCGCCGGCGCCCGCGGTACCCGCTAGCCGCATCGCCAAGACAATCACTCTCGCCGAAGGCACCGTCTCGGCCGAATACACACCGACAGTTATCTACGTCATGCCGATCCAGCCAGCCGCCGGCTGCAGCTACGAGGGCGACCGGCCCGGTCCGGAAGTCGAGGTTACGTTCAAATGCGGCGGTAGCGAAACACAGCTCAAAATGGTGCTGATTAACGGCGCTTTCGCGTACCGAACCGAACATTGACCCGCTAAACACTCTAAACCGTCGAGTGATATACTATCTGTATGGCAACATTTAGTTTTGATATAGTTTCGACCTACGATAAAGCCGAGATCAACAATGTCTTCATGCAGGTGCAGCGCGATATAAGCAATCGCTATGATTTCAAGGGCACTCCGGCTGCCGTTGAGTGGCTCGGAGACAAAACCGGCTTTTTGATCACAGCTGCCAACAACATGCATCTTGAGAGCATCATCGATATTATTCACCGCAGCGTCATCGCCAGAAATCAAAGCACCAAGATTCTCGACCTTAGCCGTCAGCCGGTGGCGGGCAGTATGAAACTAACCAAAGAAGTACCTCTTGTTAAGGGGCTGGATCAAGACAAAGCCAAACAAGTCACCGCGCTGATTCGTGAGAAATTTCCAAAAGTAAAAAGCCAAATCCAGGGTCAGGAAGTACGGGTTCAGAGCCCCAAAAAAGACGAGCTGCAAGCCGTTATGCAAATTCTGCGAGGTGCCGATTTCGACTTTCCGCTTAATTTTCAAAACTTCCGCTAAACTATCATCATTTCACGGTCAAATTGTAAAAAAACAAGACTTACAAGTCTGGCCTCGGCCAATTATAATAGAGATAGTTACGGGAGTACTCCATCTCGTAGTCCGACCCAATCAGTCGGCAACGAAACTGGTTTCCACTCTCGGACGTTTAACACACCTATGCTACCTCGGTTTTCTGAGTGAGTGTAAGCGACTCA
Organism: uncultured Candidatus Saccharibacteria bacterium; assembly: GCA_964573015.1. GTDB lineage: Bacteria > Patescibacteriota > Saccharimonadia > Saccharimonadales > Saccharimonadaceae > JAPUDQ01. The sequence continues at coordinate 276,102 of CAZNHZ010000001.1, forward strand.
CGCAGCTATCCATGTAGCATCATGAGGCCAGCAGTCCGTGATTATAAATTGTAATCGGCGGATGCCTCACTCCACCATCGCTTACTGACAGATCGGCTCGATCATAATGTCAGTCTTTTTTAACCCTTAAAAAGATGGAGAACTGCTATGACCAAAACTACAATCAACAAAAAAATTAACGTCAGCGCCGTGACTTTCAACCGCCGTTTCGAGCCTGTGCCGCGTCGAATTGAATTTGAGGGTCGCAGCTTGACATTTATCGGCCAGGGAATTCGGCTGATCATCAAAAACAACGGTCACATCACCCGGCTATGGGACATGTTTGACGGCGAGAGCCAATACCGCTTGCGCCAAGACGACCATGACTGGACGCTGGTAGCAATCAGCCGCTAGCGCCTCATAGAAACAATCGCTCCTGCCAAGCGATTGTTTTTTTAGTTAATATCGATTATGCTAAATGCGATTAGACAAGGCGACCGTCATCATGAAAAAATCAACAATACCAACAGCGCTCAAAATATTTTTTGTCACCGCTCTTGTGGTTGTAGTCATCTCGGTACTTGAGGGCTGGGTGGCTTATTTTATCAGCTACCCTGATTATCCCGACAAAACTCATGATTTTTTTGAGATAACGTTTTCTTATATACTCAATCAGATCCCGCCGCTCGTTGTTGCAGCCGTTATATGGCTCAGCCGAAAAAGCCGCGATTTTTCTATCAATACACTTTTTGAAGTCGGGCTGGTAACGGTCAGCATCTTTCTCATCCAAACGGCAATTTTTCCTGTTATCACTCATCTTATAGAGCCGACGCTGGGTGATTACTGGGTGGCAACTCAGGCCGCACCGCTGCTTATCATGCTCGGTATCACTGCCATTATGATTAATCGCTTACGCCAAAAGGGAGAGTGGTGATGAAAAAATCGGCCATCAAGCAAAAACCGAAGCACTCAGCGATGCTCCAAAAATACTTTCTCGTCGGAGCTGGGCTAATGTTCGTTATGCAAATCGTCCAATCAATTTATTACATAAGCATCCAATTGCCGGAGAACCCTAACCTCAATGCCTATTTTTCGTGGTTTATCGGTTATATGCTTGTCATCGTGTTATGGGTTGTTCTCTACAGTACACGCAGCAACCGTGCCTTGTCGCTCACTACACTGTTTGAGGTAACCTTGCTCACGCTTACTGTCGTCATGATCACATTGGCACTTGGCTGGCTGACGATGTTTATACCCGTTTCATATTCGAACGATAACTTTTACTGGTTAACAACATTATGGGTGGCTTTGCCATTGATGGTCGTAACGCCGTGGCTGGTCATCATCGTACGCCGTCTGCGCGCCTCGAAACAGTGGTAAGCTAGACAAAACATCACACTTGTGCTATAATGAAAAGATCTAGTATGGATATCGGGTTCTCTTCGAGGTCATCTCGCTATCTGTTTTAGACAGAGCATCATGAGATGTCTCGCCGATATCAATCAAACGAAAAGGAATTATTTTGAATACCAAACCATTTTCGAGGCGGCCAGCTCACGGCCGTCCTGCTGCGCCGCGCAGCAAACAATTTCGGCCCAAACGCCGTCAAACACCCGAGGATAAGCTATTTGCCACCATCTATGAAGTACATGGCGACAACCCGCCGGCAGCGCGCCCGCCGCGCCCAAAAAACCGTCCAAACAATCGTCCTGCCAAACCGCGCGGCCGCGCAACGGCAGCTGCCCCGAGATCTTCTCGCAGTAAAAACCGGGGTCAGTACATCGCACCGGAGCGTTTTGTCAACAAAGCCATTACCGCTAGTGAGGAGACGCCGTATGTCGCTCGGCATCAATTTAGCGATTTTCCGCTCAATCCCGATCTGCACGCCAATATCAGAGCCAAAAACTATATAGCGCCGAGTGCTATCCAGGACCAGTCGATTCCGCACATTTTAGCCGGACGTGACGTCATCGGCCTCGCCAACACCGGTACCGGCAAGACCGCTGCCTTTGTCATCCCGATCATCCAGAAGCTGCTCGCCGATGAGCAGCGTCTCTCGGTGCTCATCGTCACCCCGACTCGCGAACTCGCGACACAAATAGACGATGAATTTCGAGCCTTCGCGCACAATCTTCGTCTATACAGCACCGTTGTTGTCGGCGGCATGAACATCAATCGCCAGATCGCCGAGCTCAAACGCCGACCGCACGTCGTCATCGCTACACCAGGGCGTCTCAAAGACCTCATGCAGCAAAATGCCTTGTCGCTCGCGAGTATCAATACGCTCGTGCTCGATGAAGCCGATCGTATGTGTGATATGGGCTTTTTACCGGATATCCGCCGAATTATTGCCCAGCTGCCACGAGTCCGCCAAAGCTTGTGTTTTAGCGCAACGATCACACCAGCTATCGAAGAAATCATCCGCGACATGCTCCATGATCCGATCACGGTGAGTGTCCGCACCCGTGAGACCAGCGATCACGTCGAACAAGACGTCATCTACGCCCGTGACAAAGCTCACAAGCTCGAGCTCTTGACCAACATGCTCTCAGATGAAGAATTCGAACGCGTGCTGGTCTTTAGCAAAACCAAATACGGTGCCCAGCGCCTGGCTCGCACGCTGACAAGCGCCGGTCATAGCGCCGAAGCGATCCATGGCAACAAAACCCAGCCGCAGCGCCAGCGCGCACTCGACACTTTCAAATCCGGCCGCACCCGCGTACTGGTGGCGACCGATGTTGCCGCCCGCGGCCTCGATATCCCCAACGTCTCTCACGTCATCAACTTTGATCAGCCGATGACCTACGACGACTACGTCCACCGTATCGGCCGCACCGGCCGCGGCGGCAGCCGAGGCACCGCCTATACATTTGTCGAGCCAAACTAATCGTTTTGACTGCCGACATCTATTTACTAACAACTGCTATCCAAGTACAATTGTATCTATAAAAGCATAAGAGGGTAGGCTTATCACGCCAGCAGTTATCACGCCTTTTTGGTATCGTCGTGTCACCGAGATTGTGATCGTAATGTCGGCGCTGATTGTTGGTTTGTGGATAATGGACATCGCCAAGCTACCGCTGGGCAATACGATCGGTCTCATCTCTCCGTTTGCTGCCGTAACCGCCATAATATCAGGCGTCATCAGCGCTACGCTCTACGCTATCGACAAACGTGTGCCGATTCGCATTACCTCAATTATCGGCTACAGCCTTACCGGTATATCGGTTGGTATCGTTATACTGACAACCGGTCATACAGCCTCTCCGTTTATCGTCCTGGCGATGTTGCTAGCAGTCTTTGCTGGGTTGTACGAGTTGATGGGTTTTATGTTTTTGTGCTTGGTTGAGGCGGTTTACCTCACTTATCTGCTTGTCGATCGTCCGATAGGTGATATCGACATCAGTACGGTGTTATTTGTATTTGTTTTGCCGCTGGTCATCAGCGCCATCGTTTGGCGCAAACCGACCAAACACGAGGCAAAATCAGACAAAGCCTACAGTGATCTGGCCAAAGAACTGTCTCAAGTCGCCAACAAATCCGAAATCGTCATCAATGCCATAGCCGACGGTGTTATCGCCATAAACGCCGCCGGCACCATCCAGCTGATAAATCCGGCTGCTCAAACCATCATGGGCTGGGGCAAACAAGACGCCATGGAGCTCGATTACCGATCGGTATTTCGTTTGCTCGACCCCAAAAATCGTGTCGTAACTGAAGACAATGATCCGATCCAACAAGTGTTGCATACCAATCAGTCTATAACCACCAATGATTTTAGTCTGACGACCGCAGCCGGCAAAAAAATGATTATTTCGCTGCTTGTATCACCGGTCGGACAGCCCGGCACCGGTGCAATCATCGTGTTTCGCGATATCACGGGCGATGTCGCCGAAAACCGGCAAAAGGCCGAATTTGTCAGCACTGCCAGCCACGAAATGCGCACTCCAGTCGCGGCGATCGAAGGCTATTTGGGGCTGGCCCTCAATCCGCAAACCGCCACGATTGACGAAAAAGCCAGAGCCTACCTCCAAAAAGCTCACGAATCCGCCCAGCATCTCGGTCAGTTGTTTCAGGATTTGCTGGATGTCAGCAAAGCCGAAGATGGCCGTCTCAATACCAATCCGGTACCGATAGAGGTGGCGTCATTTGTGCGTGACATTATAGCCACGCTCATGCCCAAAGCGATCGAGAAAAACATCAATCTCAAATTTGCGCCCGACGAGTCCGGTCCCAACAACCAAACTGTGACTCCGGCCTATTATGTGCGAGTAGACTCGAGCCATTATCGTGAAGTGCTGTCAAACCTTATCGACAATGCTATCAAGTACACCAAAAACGACGGTACGGCTACCGTCGATATAGTTGGTGACGAATCGCATGTGACAATCAGTATTGTCGATAGCGGAATCGGCATACCGGCCGAAGATTTACCGCACTTATTTCAGAAATTCTACCGCGTTGACAACACCGATACCCGCGAGATTGGCGGCACCGGGCTCGGATTGTACCTCTGTCGGCGACTGGTTGAAGCGATGGACGGGCGGATTTGGGTCGAGAGCGAATACGGCAAAGGCAGCATGTTTTTTGTCGAGCTACCACGGTTAAGCACCGAACAGGCTCTCCAGGAAATGCAATCACAATCGACTACCGCATCTCCGCCATCACCGCCAACCCAACAACTGGAGTCATAAGCAGTATGGATTTTTTTGACCGGCACCAGTATAGTAGGAGGTAAGATGACAAAAATTATGCTTGTCGAAGACGACAAAAGCCTGCGCGAGATATATGGTGTCAGGTTGCTTGCCGAAGGTTACGATATTGTATCAGCCGGTGATGGCGAAGAAGCCCTGGCTATGGCTATCAAAGAACGTCCGCAACTAATCATTAGCGACATAATGATGCCCAAGATCAGCGGTTTTGATCTGCTCGATATTTTGCGCTCCACGACTGAGACCAAAAATATCCGCGTCATTATGATGACAGCGCTTAGCTCAGAGGACCAACGCATGCGCGGTGAACAGCTTGGCGCCGATCGTTATCTGGTTAAGTCGCAGGTCGGCATTGAAGACGTTGTCCATATCGTCCATGAGGTCTTAAACGACCAACCGTCGTCGCAACCGGCGACTCCACCTAATGAGCCTGCTGCTCCCGCTCCGTCATCACCAGCCTCAGCTCCGCCGATAGCCGGTCAAATGCCCGTGACACCACCCCCTGCGATCCCGCCGAGTCCGGCACCCGGATCACCCGGATCGTCACCATTGCCGCCACCGGCAGGTTTCGGCCCGACTACAGCGTCTAGACCGCCTCAGCCCAAACCGCCGCAATCCCGAGCCAGAGTTATTACACCACTCGGCGATCCTACCGTGCCCAGCGTCAACCTCAATGAGCTGCTCGACAAAGAGATGATCAAAGAAGCCGGTCTCGATCCCAACTTTACGCCGACAGTCAATTCAACTGCCCAGCAACAAGCCGAAGTCGATGAAAAACTCGAGGATTTTGTCGCCGCACCAGTCGCCGACAGTGCCCCGCTGGACAATAAGCTGCCGGATATCTCAGTAAATTCCAGCGGTGAAATGTCAACTACACCAGATACTGCCGCGCCGTCTGATGTTAATGACGCGCCAGCGCCTGAAACATCGGCCGTTCCGACGACAAACCCTGCTGATGTGCCCATACCGCCGCCTAGCGGTTTTGTCGTACCGACAGCACCACAAGAGCCATCTGCTCTACCGCCCAGTCCGGCACAGACTACTAATGAACAGCCGCCGTTCGATCAGGCTTCTATATCGCCGTCAATTCAGCCACAAACCATCTCTACGCCGCCGTCGCGTCCGATTCCACCCAGTGCCTGATGAGACCATGCGCCTAAACAAATTCATTGCTCACCACGCAGGATTGTCCCGTCGTGAAGCCGATGAGGCGATCGCACAGGGCAGAGTCCGCGTCAATCAAGCAATCGCCCAGCTCGGCGCACAGGTAGAGCCGAGCGATATCGTCATCCTTGACGGCAAACCGATCACTGCCCATGATGACTATAGCTATATGTTATTCAACAAACCCGTCGGCTATGTCTGCTCCCGGCGAGCGCAGGGCAGTGCTCCGACAATCTATTCGTTGCTGCCCACTGAGTTTCATCATCTCAAAACCGTCGGACGCCTCGACAAAGACAGCTCAGGACTCATCCTCCTGACTGATGATGGTGATTTCGCCCACCGTATGACACATCCACGTTTTGTAAAATCAAAGACTTATCTCGTCGAGCTCGACCACGATCTCGCACCGCTCCACCAGCAGATGATCTCTGATTTCGGTGTCGATCTGGAGGATGGTAAGAGTCGGTTTATCGTCACCAAACCCGAGAACAGCTCCGAGACTGGTCAACGCACGGTATATACCGTCACGATGTCCGAGGGACGCAACCGGCAAATCCGCCGTACCTTTGCTGTACTCGGCTATACCGTCACGCGGCTGCATCGGACACATTTTGGCAACTATTCACTCTATGATCTGGGCAATAAAAAATACCGATCAATATCGGTAAGATAAATGTGTTGTTGGTGCCGGGCTCCGAAGAGCCCGGCACGTGGCGGATCAGTAGTCGCGCCAGACTCGACCTTGCCCCTCGTCGTTTTCGACGCGCCTGTCCGGCGCGAGGTAACCCCTTCGGGGCTTGTGAGCCTGCACCCCCGCCTGGGAGTTGGGGCCCTTCACGATCGGGTTCTGGCGCGAACCGACCGGGTGCTGGGACTTGCTGTCCTTGTCCTTGGCTGCCATCGCCTCTCCTTCATTGGAGTATGTGTCCCGGACTTTCCGAAACACCTCTTATTATAATATCATGAAGATTACACTTTGTAAAGGCTATTCATAAAAATAAGAGGATGTATTCGGGCAGGCACCGTACCGGCAAGGTAGCCGGTACGGTGCCTGAAAGGCAATCAACCGCAGTAGTGCCTGGCATGCTGGTTGATCACGCCACTTGCCTCGTGAAACTCTTCGTACGTCTCGAACGCACGAACGAGCACCTGGTGCGGCCGGTCACCGATCAGCATGATCCGCCAGGGACTGTCACTGACAACACCCAGTACGCCGAGTCCTCGCAAGCTTTCGAGGAACATTGCGTGCCCCACTAGGCGGCTGCCGTTCGGCACCCAGAAGACAAATGTCCTCGTGGGCAAGAGCGAACCGCGAGTACCACTACCCTTGCTCTCGGGGCCGTACAGTTGAACGTAATATGCTGTCACACTCTCTGACATACATCCTCCAAAAAACAGCGGCCTGTGGCCGCAGACTATAGCCACAGCGACTGCTATGACCATCAACCTTATATTATAGCATAGTTATTATTTTGTGTAAATATCTCATATCTGTTATAATGCGTCCTATATGGCACAAAAACTCCCCACCGTCGCAATCGTCGGCCAAGCAAACGTCGGCAAGAGCAGCCTCTTTAACCGCATCTACGGCTCTCAGGAAGCCGTCGTTGCACGTGAGGCTGGCACGACGAGGGATAATGTCATCCGGCGGATCACCCTATCAGGCTCAGAAACGAGAAACTCGCAGAATAATAAAGCGCATACAAACGCTAAAACATCCTTGCTCACTGATAGCCACAGAACGAGTCGCAAGACGAGCTTTAGGGGGAGGGGCGAAGCCTCAGAATTTACTTCTGAGGCAAGCGGAGGGGAGAACCCCTCCTCATCTTTTTGGTTGGTTGACACAGCCGGACTCAAGAAAGCCGAGGATGAATTTGAAGCCAGCATCCAGGAACAGATCGAGGAAGCCGCTGATGCCGCCGACATGATCATTGTCGTTGTCGACGGCACAATGCACCCCGACGACCGCGACAAAGCCGTCGCTCAAAAAGCCCTGCGCAGTAAAAAGCCGGTTGTCCTCGTCATCAACAAAACTGATCTCAAAGCTGCACTGCCCAGCACTGATTTTCGCCGTCTCGGCATCGAGACGATGATACGCACCAGCGCCGAACACGCCACCGGTATCGACCAGCTGCTGCGAACCATCAGCCAATCAATCCCCGTTGTGGCAGCTACATCAGACGATAACACATTGCGCATCGCCCTGATCGGTCGGCCCAATGTCGGCAAGAGCTACCTGTTTAACACCCTCGCCGGCAAGCAGCAGGCTATCGTTGCCAATGTCGCCGGTACCACTCGTGATGTCAACCGCGTCGCCGTGACATACAAAGGCCGCGAGATCGAGATACTCGACACGGCCGGTATCCGCCGTAGCGGCAAACAAGAGGTCGGCATCGAGAAATTCTCCGTGCTGCGTACCCTGCAGGCAATTGAGGAAGCCGACATCTGTTTTCTCATCATGGACGCGCAAGAACACAGCACCCAGCTCGACCAAAAACTGGCCGGCATGATCAAAGAAGCCGGCAAAGGACTCGTCATCACTATTAGTAAGTGGGATGCAATTACAGACAAAGACCCCAAACTCGCCGACCACATCGGCTCACAAATCGCTCATCACTTTGATTTCGTCCCATGGGCACCGCTACTTTTTACCAGCTCGGTCACCGGTCAAAACGTCACTCGCATCTTTGAACTAGCGACCCAGATCGACGCCCGACGTCACCGCGAGATCAAAACGCGTGAACTCAATGATATTCTGCAACACTGCGTCAGCCGCCACCCGCCGGCCGGACTCAAAAATACCTACCCGAAGCTCCGCTACATGGTACAGACAGATGTGAGCCCGCCGTGGTTTGTCATCTTTGGCAGCAACCTCAAGCTCCTGCACTGGTCATACAAGCGTTTTCTCGAACGTCAGCTGCGCGAACGCCATGACTTTACCGGCACGCCGATCATGTTTAGTTTTCGCCAGGAGCAAAAATGACGAGACTCATCGTTGGGCTCGGTAACCCCGGAGCTAAATACCATGGTAGTCGCCACAATGTCGGGTTTGCCTGCGTCGAACACTATGCAGCGGCTCATAGTTTGTCATTTCAGCCTAAGGTCAAATTTAAAGCACACGTCGCAGAGCTAAGCCGCGGAGACGATAAAATACTCATTGCCAAGCCGACAACCTATTACAACCTCTCTGGTGAAGCGGTCCGTGCTATCACTGATTTTTATAAGATCGCCTCTGAGAACGTCTTGATCGTCCACGATGAGCTGATGCTGCCGTTTGGCACGCTCAGGACACGCTGCGGCGGCAGTGATGCCGGCAATAACGGTATCAAATCGATAAATGATCACATCGGGCAGGGAACACACCGCCTGCGAATCGGGGTATATAACGGTCTGCGCGATCAGATCGATGATGCTGATTTTGTCTTGTCGAAGTTTACGCGCGCCGAAGCAGAGCAGCTCGAGACCCTGCAGCAGACAATCGCCGGAATTATCGATGATTTTATAGATGGTAGACTCAGCCACACCACGCATCGCGCCCCAGGCAAAGTTGATGATTAATGCGACTTTATCGCAATAAATATCATACAACAATCTAATTTTACTGCCACTACAGTTGTTATTGCGACAATGGTGCAGGAGAGTATAATAGATACTACCTATGGACGAATCAACTATTCGCCAAAAGATTCAGGCAACCGGTCTGCGGGTCACGTATCCCCGTTTGGCGTTAATTCTTGAGCTGAGCCGCAGCCATACGCAGCCCAAGAGCGCTGCTGAGCTTGCTGCAACATTGTCGCAATTTCCGCGCAGCTCGGTCTATCGCAACCTCGAAGCCCTCGAAACTGCCGGGCTGATCCGCAGCAGCATGGTCAAATGGGTCCGACGCTATGAACTCGGCGATATGCTCTCGCCGCATCATCACCATATCACCTGTATCCGCTGCCAAAAGGTGACCGACTTTGACAATAACCGCCTGGAACGTGCCCTCGATGACGCCGCCATCGAAGCTGGCTATCAGCTATCAGAGCATGCCGTCGAACTGCGCGGCCTATGCAGCGACTGCCGCGGTCAGGACGACGGTGACCCTTCCACCGCTAGTACCATGCTTGCCTATGGCATCAAATCGATGAAACGTCTGCGCCGCCGCGACCCGCTGCTCGAAAAACTCAAAGCCGACGACATCCACACCCCATTTCCGGATGATTAAACCATCAAAAAACCGCCCCTAGTGCGGCGGAGTGAAATACCGGGCTGAGCCCGGCGGACGCCTATGGTAGCGCGTCCGTCCGAGACTCAGCCGGTCAGCAGCAGATCGAAGAACGTGAAGACGTTCTTGACGCCAGTGCTTACGAAGTCCCACACCGCGCCCACCATGTGAGCAGCGGTTGCGGGAGTGGTGACTATGGCGTAGAGGACAAAGAGACACAGGCCCCACATCGCCATTTTCTTGAAAATCAGCGGGATTTCCATGACACCTCCTCGGTGGTATCGTAGTTGAGGCAGCTAGCTCAGCCACCCCATCGGCTTCTCGCGGCGATCGCGATCGGCTTTTCGCGCACGCTGTGCTTGGCGTGCTCTCTCGGTCGCTTTGGCTGCTGCCCTGCGTGCTTTGGCGGTAGCCTCTGCCCGCTGGGCCTCACGCTTCTTCGCTGCCGCTTCCTCTCGGTTGATCTTGTCAAGGTAGTGTTTGCCCCAGGCAAACTTCTCCCCGGCCTGAGAACGTCCGGCAGATACGCAGCGACGGGCGAAAGCCTCTTCTGACTCGAAAAAGCGTTGCCGAAATTCGCCACCTTTCTTCTTGGGCTCATCAAACAACCAACCCATGTCGCTCACCTTCTTGTAGGGTACTATCAGTTGACTACTGCTATAATCTTATTTTTATCATGATTTAGTTATTTTGTAAATGATAACTAGTGACTCTCGTCGGGCTGATGTGCGGCCTCTGCGTGGACATCGTGCGGTGTATGTTCGTCCGACTCATGCGAGTGCGGCGTCAGGGCGATCGCCCAGCCGATGATAATGACGCCGGTAACCAGCATCGCCGCCTGGATATTGCCCTCACGGCGCGGTTTTTCATGGATATCCGGGATGATATCGCTCGCCGCGATGTAGATGAAAAATCCAGCAGCAATCGCCAGCAGCGGGGCAGGGTTGAGGCTGTACGTCTCACCGAGCAAATAGATGGCGAGGGCGGTAATAACAGTTGCAAGCGAACTCAGAAGATTGACGATCACTACCCGCGACGGCCGCATACCCTTGGCGAGCAAGATACTAAAATCACCAATCTCTTGCGGTATCTCATGAGCCGCAACTGCCAGCGCCGTACCGACACCAGCAGCGGGATTAACCAAAAACGCTGCACCAATCGCTGCACCATCGATCGCATTGTGCAGCGTATCCCCGATGATGACCAGCCACTGATGCGTGCGGTTACGAGCGCCCAGCACATCATCGTGATGATGATTCTCATGATGATGAAACCACCCCAGACCGCGCTCCAGCAGGAAAAATGCCAAGAAACCACCGAGCGCAAACAGCACCGCCTCGTGTATATCGCTGCTTTCAACCGCCTCAGGTAGCACGCCGAGAAACGCTGCCGCCAGCAGCGCGCCCGCGCCAAACGGCAATCCAAAGCGGATCGCCCAGCGGCGAATCACCGAATGCGTCAATAGTAATATGCCACTGGCGAGCGATACGACGCTACCGATAATTGACCAAAAAAGCACTGTCGATATCATTTCCATGTCACAAGCCTAGCGATAATTGCTGCGTGATGCAATTTTGTTGCAATAAGCAATCTTTTTTGCAACGCTTACAGGCGCTGCAGCTTGGCAGCTATCTCGTCCCTTTCTCCCACGCTGCTCAATCCTACGCTCGTTCATACGTCATTTAATCACTCGTTGGCTCCTGTCTCGCTCAACCACATAACCTGGTCAATGCTATGAGTGTTAAGTGATTGAGGGTATAAAAAATAACCGAGCACATGACTCGGTTATCGTGAGGTTCATCATAAGGTACCAGGTAAGGGTGGGCATCACCTGGCACCATATGACCCTTCAACCCACCCGGGCATCCCTAGACGAAGCGCTATCAGTATATTTAGCTACGTACCGTGCGCCCATGTCGAGTGACATGATTGTTTGATACTCGTCGTAGAAAGGTCCGCCATTGATAGTAAGTCCTCGCAGAGAAATTACTAGTCGGGGTCTCTGCCCGTAGGCAGAGGGTTAAAGGGGTTAGTATACGCACTAGCGTTAATGATTAAAGTGGAGGGTAGAAAACTTTAATCGCTAGTGCGTAACCTAACAATATCTGTAAAAATATTGTTAAATGGGGGTATAAGGTGCGTTCAGTTATAGAAACTATAACTAACCATGCACTATATTAGCACGTATATGCATATATGTCAACACTTATTTACATAATTTCTTATGAAGATCAATAACTCCAGTCCAGATCAGCACAAATTCCTCAAGAGATTAGCTACTGTTGCCGATCCTCCAAAAAGCTTATACTATATCGGCAACTTGCCCGAACCACCGCGGCTCACGGTGGCAATTGTCGGCACGCGCCGTCCGACTGCCTACGGGCGGGCCGTCACCGAACAGATCGCCAGTGCGCTGGCTGCCAGGGGCGTGCTCATCGTCAGCGGCCTAGCACTCGGCGTCGATGCCATCGCTCACACCGCCGCGCTTGACGCCGGCGGACACACCCTAGCTGTCGTCACCAGCCGGCCAGATGATCCGACGCCGCGGACAAACCGCCGACTCGCAGAGCGGATTATCGACAATGGCGACTGTATCATGAGCGAATACGACCAGACGCACCGCATCCTCGGCCCCTGGGAGTTTGTCATCAGAAACCGCATCGTCAGCGGCCTCAGTGATGCCGTCATCGTGACGGAGGCAAATCTCCGCAGCGGCACGATGAGCACCGTCTCGCACGCTCTCGAGCAGGGTAGAGACGTCTATGCCGTTCCCGGGCCGATCACCAGCCCGCTCTCGGCAGGATGTAATGCCATGATCTCTCAGGGCGCCAACCCGATCGTCACGATCGATCAGCTGCTCGAAAGTCTCGGCTTGACAGGACAGCAAAAGATATTGCTTGGTGAAAATGATGCAGAAACTACAGTGTTGCAATTGCTACAGTCTGGACTCTCCGATGGCGATGAACTGCAAAAAACGTCCAAGCTTGATGCTCAGACGTTTTCAACGACGATTACAATGCTCGAAATCCGCGGCCTCATCCACCCCCTCGGTGGCAACCGCTGGCGATTATAGATCTGTTTTTGTATTAATTAAAGCTCCAAATCACGGCCTAAAACTGGTCGTCCAGCTGGACTTTGCGGTCCAAACCCTTGGGCTTCTCGATCAGGGGTAGCATATACTGACAACACTTGTCCGCCGTTTGCCGAGACTCGCTCTCGCCATGACTCATCACTGCTCTCAGCGTCAACGGCTGGTACAAATTCACGGCTCAGATAGGTATGCTCGTCCAAAAATTGTTCATGCTCTTGTGGTCCAGTCATGTAAAACTCCTCATTATTTTCTATATTATATCAAATTATTATGATGTTGTCAAACACCTGTCGTTCGTCACTTTTTGTAATGTATATAAGAACGTCGTTAAACATTATGCTATCGGCAATGATCTTGGTCAACCGTCACGTTATCCATATAGTTGCATTTTCACACAAGGCGTGTAGTATAAAGCCCTGAGCATATGAGCAAAAACCTCGTTATCGTAGAGTCACCAGCTAAAGCCAAAACTATCGAGAAGTATCTCGGTAAAGACTTTAAAGTACTCTCGAGTATCGGACACATCCGCAGTATCGCCAAAAAAGCCAAAGACGGCGGTGAAGCAATCGACGTTCGCGGTGACTTTGCGACTGTCTATGAGATTGATCCTGACAAGAAAAAGGTCATTAGCGAGCTGAAAAAAGCTGTCAAAGCCGCCGATACCGTCTGGCTGGCAACTGATGAAGACCGCGAAGGAGAGGCGATTGCCTGGCATCTATGTGAGGTGCTGGGACTGGACCTCAAGACCACCAAACGAATCGTGTTTCATGAGATCACCGAAAGTGCCATCAAAGAAGCGATAGCTAACCCGCGCACCGTCGATATGAACCTAGTGCGCGCTCAGCAGGCCCGTCAAATCCTTGATCGGATCGTTGGGTTTGAGCTGAGCCCGGTTGTCTGGCAAAAAGTCCCGGGCGGCAAGAGTGCCGGCCGCGTTCAGAGCCCTGCTGTGCGCCTGCTCGTCGAGCGTGAGCGTGAGATCGCAGCATTTGAGAGCTCGTCGCAGTTTCGCATCACTGCGCTCGTCTCACACGACAAAGAACAATTCAAGGCTGAGCTGCCGACGCGATTTGCTACTGAGCAAGAGGCCCACGATTTCCTCGAACACCTCATCACCAGCCAACTGACCGTTGCTGATGTGACAAAAACACCGGGTACCCGAAACCCCGCTGCGCCATTTACAACAAGCACATTACAGCAAGAAGCCAACTCACGACTAGGGTTTGGCAGCAAAGCTACTATGGCCAGCGCCCAAAAGCTCTACCAGGACGGCAAGATCACCTACATGCGTACTGACAGCGTCAATCTCAGCCGCCAAGCGATGGCCTCGGCCGCCAGCTATATCGAAAAAACCTATGGCAAAGACTACGTACAGGTGCGCCCTTACAAGACCAAATTAGCCAGCGCCCAAGAAGCTCACGAAGCGATCCGTCCGACCAATATGGCACTCGAGCACGCCAGCAGCAATGAATACGACCAAAAGCTCTATGACCTAATTCGCCGCCGCGCCTTAGCCAGCCAGATGGCACCAGCCAAGCTAGAAAAGACAGAGGTGAGTATCACTATTTCCGGCAGCAAGGATAGGTTAATAGCCAAGAGCGAAATCATCACGTTTCCAGGCTTTTTAGCCGTCTATGGCGGCGGCAAAGACGACACCATCCTGCCGGTGCTCTCGACCGGCACTCTACTGAGCCTAGATTCAGCCGAAGCCCGCCAGACTTTCGCCCGACCGCCAGCCCGCTACACCGAAGGCTCACTCGTCAAAAAGCTTGAGGAGCTTGGTATCGGCCGCCCGAGCACCTATGCAACGATCATCAACACTGTCCAGACTCGTGGCTATGTCGAGCGCGGTGAAAATGAGGGACAGGAGCGAGAGGTGATCGTGCTAGCGTATGGGGACGAAGAGAAAGAGGACATAGCGACAGATGGCGGGCCCATCCGCCGCACCATTGAAACCGAAAAAACTGGCTCCAATCGCGGCAAACTTGTCCCGACGCCAGCCGGTGAGCTAATCGCCGACTTCTTGACCAATCATTTCGATCAGATCGTTGATTATGGCTTTACAGCCGGTGTCGAAAAACATTTTGATGACATCGCCGCCAACAAGCTCGAGCGCAACACCATGCTGCGCGAATTTTATGAGCCATTTCACGCCCTGATCGACAAATCAGGTGATATCGACCGCAGCTCGGTCGGCGCTTCGCGCGAGATAGGCCTGGATCCAAAATCAGGCAAACCTATCGTCGCTCGATTTGGTCGTTTTGGCCCAATGCTGCAACGCGGCAGCAGCGAAGGGGACGACAAACCGGACTTTGCACCGATGCCGCGCGGCGCCCGGATCGAGACAGTCACACTCGAACAAGCTCTTGAAGCATTCCAGCTGCCGCGTCTCGTCGGTCAAACCGTCGACGGACAGGACATTCGCGCCAACATCGGCCGTTTTGGCCCATACATCCAGGTCGGCAAGCTATTTGTCAGTATCAAACCCGAGGATCCCCACACTATCACCCTCGATAAAGCCCTCGAGCTCTACCAGGCCAAGCTAACGGCCGAAGCCGAGAAAAACATTGCTGATTTTGGCGACGGCATCAAAGTACTGCGCGGCCGCTTCGGCCCCTATATCACCGACGGCAAAAAGAACGCCAAGATCCCCAAAGACACCGACCCAGCCTCGGTCACCCACGACCAAGCCAAGCAGCTTCTCGCCGACGCCCCCGACAAAGGCAAAGGCCGCCGATTCACCCGTAAAAAGAAATAATAGTGGTATTGCTTTTTCGCACGAAATGTGCTAATATTAATACATGGAACACCGCGAGGACAGAGACCTCACGCTTTATGTTTCTCTTCGCGAGCTTACACATATCGATAGTGAAGACGGCTTAAAACGCCGTCTTTTTTATGAGGTAGAGGACACAAACTGGAGTGAGACCGAACGAAGTCGGGTCTACCAGCTGGTCGATCTCGTCACCGACCAGTATCACTACGGTGATCCACGTGACGACAAGACCTATGCGACACACGTGCTGCGAGTCACAACGCGGCTCCTCAGCGTCGATCATTTTAATGCCCGCCAGTCTCCTGATATGATCATCGCCGCCTTGCTGCATGATGTCATCGAAGATCGGCCGGAGCGGCTCCTCGATGAGCTGCCGCTCAATAAGGCTGAGAAGAGTCCCGAAAACCTCACCGCCCGCCGGAACCAGCGAGCACGAGCGATTGCTGTCATCGCTGCCCAATATGGTCCGTCGGTAGCCAACATGGTTTGGCAACTCTCAAACGGTATCTACGACTCGCAGGATATGACTACTGATGAAAAACATCGTCATTATCAAGCCCATGTTCGCCATCTCTTGGAGCAGGGGGGTGATACGGCGCTCATCAAACTATCGGATTTCGTCGATAACTGTTTGGGGCTGGAGTTTAATCCGGACGAAAAGCACAGTCTCAAGCTCGCCGCCAAATACAAGCCGCTGATCGCTCCGATGTTTGAGTTTGTCTACCGCTCCGGTCTCGATGACGAAATCAAAGCCAAGCTCGCCAACGAGCTCGTCTATGCCAATGAGATCTGCAACGCCATTCTAGCGTCAGAGGGAGCTCGTACCCACCTCAACGGCTTCCAGGCGCCGTGGTTTGGCAGTGACCGTACCAAAGCAGTCTACGAGCAGGACATGCAAACGGGTGGTCATAAAGTCCGGGCAGCACTTGCCAAACGTGCCTGTATGTTGGCCCCATGACAATAAAACAACATTTCTCTCAGTAAAAAAGTCTCATAGTACTATTTACCATAAGCGCCAAGTATGTGCTATAATAATCGACAGACAGGAAATGTGTGGTGAAATAACAAATTTTGTTGACTTATATCCAAATTTGTTCTATAATCATCCATATTCTGATAGATATAGTTAGCAAAAGTAAGAAAAGGACCCATCAGACATGAGCGATAACGCCCAAGCAGTTAGTGTCGATACCAGCGGTGCCGTTGCGAAAGTACTGGCCGGTATTGAGCGTGAACGTGAACGAGAAATTATTGCCCGGCGTTTTGGGCTTAATGATCGCAAAGAAACGCTCGAACAAATCGGCGACCTCCTCGGCATTACCCGCGAACGCGTCCGCCAACTCGAAAAAGCTATCCTGATCCGGCTCAAACTCGCCGCCGAAAAAGACACCGAAAACGTCCAGGCTATCGAAAAACACCTCATCAGGCATTTGCACGAAATGGGCGGTGTCGCCCGCATAAGTAACCTGACACGCCGGGTGCACAGCCAACCCACCGAGCGAGATCATGCTCATTTGGCTTTCATAGCCGAGCTCGCCCCAAATTTGACAGTATTGAACGAAAACGATAATTACCATCACGGGGTGGCTATCTCTGAGCGTCACAACGAGAAAAAACTGCGCAACGACATTGACACAGTTGTCAGCACCATCAAACAACACGGTCAGCCAATCTCGATTAACGATCTTCACAGCAAACTAAATCACGAGCATCCCGACCAGGTTAGGGCCATCGCTAGCCTCAGCAAAAAACTCTCAAGTCTTAAGAATCAGTGGGGGCTCAACAAGTGGCCGACCGTCAACCCCAAAAACATCCGCGATAAGATCTACGTGATCTTGCAAGAGAACACTGAGCCGATGCACTTCAGCGACATTGCCAAAGCTATCAAAAACAGTGATTTCAAACGCAAAAACGTCACCACACAGGCAATTCACAACGAACTGATCAAAGACAAACGTTTCGTGCTGATCGGCCGCGGTATCTACGCTCTCTCCGAATGGGGTTACACCAAAGGCACCGTCAGCGACATTATTGCCGACATCCTCAAGAAAGAGGGCGCTCCGCTGACGCGTGACGAGATTGTTCGCCGGGTTCTCAAGCACCGTCAAGTCAAAGAAACGACAATTCTGCTTAACCTGCAAAGCAAGCCGGAGTTTAAGCGCGTCGCCAAAGCGACATACACATTGGCCGAGACCAAATAAGCCCGCCTCTTGATTATCGGTAGTTTTAGGACGTTAAATACCAAGGAGACAGCACTGAACTTGTCGCTAGCGAACGTGTTTATAACCAATACCAAATTGCTAACTGTAAATTACTCCTCTGATATGCGACAATAGAAAGTGGTAATGGGAAGTTTCCTAGGATTTTTATTGAATTTGTTACTCCAGTGGTATGTCTGGCTACCGCTCGTGGGTATATTGGCATATTACACCTGGCGTAACTACAAAACCGCCGATCATCTCCAATCCACCAGCAATAGCTTGCTGATACTCGAGATACCCAAGGCCAATGACAAAAAAGAATTGGCGGCCGAGCAAATGTTTGCCAGCCTGCACGGTATTTTGCGTGACCGCCGTGAGCTACGCGACAGCGGCGGCTGGCAGGAGCATATCAGCTTTGAGATTGCGGCTGTCGGCAAGTTGATTAGATTTTATGTATGGGTACCAAAACATCTGCAAAATTTTGTCGAAGGCCAGATCTACGCCCAATACCCAACCGTACAGATACGTGAAGCCGACGAAGATTACACTCGGCGTCATGTCGAACACCCCGTAGTACATACCGCCGAGCTGACGCTTATTGACAACGATATGTTGCCGATCAAGACGTTTCAGAGCTTCGAAGTTGACCCGCTGGCCGGTATCACCGCCACACTTAGCAAGCTTGATACCAAAAACGAGGAAGTCTGGATACAGGTATTGACTCGGCCGATCGCTGATGACTGGCACCGGCGAGCGAGTGCCTATGTCAACAAAGTCAAAGGGGGAGGACTCGATATTGATTGGGGCGCGTTTAGTTATTTTCTCAAAATACTCGAGGCACTCTGGACCCCGCCGAGCGGCAGCTCCGCCGAAACCAAGCCGCGCGAACTAAGTGAGCGCGAAAAAACCCGTATTGCTGAAGTCGAAAAGAAATCAACCAAACTCGGCTACCGAGTCAAGATACGAGTAGCCTACCTGGGCGAGAGCCAGACCGACGCCAAATTGCGCATGCAGGCGCTGGTCGGCACGTTTAAGCAGTTTAATTCGACCAACCTCAATGGCTTTCGGATGACAGGAGCCAGTTTTCGCCGCGACGATCTAGCACCTTATGCCTCGCGGCTATTCATCGATCGCGGATTTATACTAAATATTGAAGAACTTGCATCGGTCTACCACCTGCCGCACACCAATGTCGAAACACCAAATATAGTTTGGGCCAGCACCAAAACCGCCGAACCGCCGGCCAAACTGCCGGTTCTAACTGGCGATACCGCCTATGATGAGCAAATCAGCGCCTTTGGCATGACAAACTTCCGCGGCAGTAACCAACAATTCGGTCTCTACCGCAGCGATCGCTCGCGCCATGTTTATATCATCGGTCAAACCGGAGCGGGGAAGAGCGGACTGCTCGAACTGTTCACACTTAGCGATATCTATCACAACCAAGGTTACGCCATCATCGATCCGCACGGCGATTTTGCGATTGATAATCTCAAGTTTATTCCGCCGACACGTATCAAAGACGTGGTTTATTTTAACCCCGCCGACACGGCTTATCCGCTCGGTTTCAACCCGATGGAGGTACTGGACCCCAACCTCAAAAACAACACCAGCTCAGAGATTATCGGTGTCTTGAAACGCATGTTTGGCGAAAGCTGGGGGCCGCGCCTTGAGTACATCCTGCGCTATACAATCTTGGCGCTGCTCGATCACCCCGACACCACCATGCTCGACATTACCCGCATGCTGACCGACAAAAAATTCCGCAAAGAAGTCCTGGCGAGCTGTACCGACACGGTGGTGCTTAACTTCTGGAATATCGAATTTGCTAGCTGGAACGATAAATTCCAGGCCGAAGCCGTCGCCCCTGTTCTTAACAAGGTAGGCGCCTTTACGGCTAATCCGATTATCCGCAATATCATCGGTCAGCCGAAGAGCACCTTTAATATCCGTCAGCTGATGGACGACGGCAAAATACTCGTTGTCAACCTATCTAAAGGTTTGATAGGCGAGGATAATGCCGGAATATTGGGGTCGTTTATCGTTACCAAAATCCAGCTGGCCGCCATGAGCCGCAGCGATATACCGGACATAGAAGACCGGCGGCCGTTTTATCTGTACGTTGATGAGTTTCAAAACTTTGCAACCGATAGTTTTGCAACAATTCTGTCCGAAGCCCGCAAATACGGCCTCAATCTGACCGTTGCCAATCAATACATCGCTCAAATGAGCGACACGGTGCGTGACGCCGTCTTTGGCAACGTCGGCAGTATGATTAGTTTTCGGGTCAGCGCTGACGACGCGCCGTTTCTGGTCAAGCAATTCGAGCCGCAATTTGAGGCTCAAGACTTGCTCCAGATGCACAACCGTAATTTTATCGTCAACATGGTCATCAGGGGAGAGAAGACTCCGGCCTTTAGCGGTACGACACTGGCGCTGCCGACTTCGGCTACCAATTACTTCGAACAAATCGTCGAGCATTCTCGAGTCAACTACGCAAGCGACCGAAGCCAGGTCGAAGCCGATATTCGAGATCGTATCGCCTCATCACAACCGGCCGCGCATCCGTTCAATACGCAGCAAACCAAAGTACCAAAACAATGGCCGCTCAGCGGCGCAACTACAGTCAAAGAACAAGATGCCGCCGCCCAGCCGGATAAGTCGGTTGCTGCCACCGACACCGGCTCAGCGGCAGCCAAACCGGCTTCTTCAGCCACCTCACCGGTAACCACCAGCCCCAAGAAACGCTCGCGTAGTCGCTCCCGCAGTCGCAAAAAAGCTGCCGAGACGCAGACTTCATCGTCCGTCTCACCAAAAGAGCAGGCGACAGCCCCCACGACCACTCCTGCTGCTAAGCAAAAAGCTGCCGAAAAACCACTACGCAAAACTAAGTCGTCCGATAACGACCACGAATTACGCATTCGCTAATTATATATTTGACGTTCAATAAATATAGAACATATTTAGAACACGGAATATTTTTAATGATTTAGTTTATTATTTGTTGTAAAACTTGAATATACAGGCCATAAAGTAGTGGAGGTCGTCATAATGAGTAGGTCATTACAAAAATCTCAAAAATAAAGCCGGCAAAAACATCGATCATAATGTGTAATCACACCAACAGTAAACATAGTTATAATGTCGCACAATATATCTTTTACGACTCATTTATTATTTTACAAAGTTGAGTGTTGATACGTCTATTACAGGGGAGTTATGGGAGTTATACATCATTTACGTTTACTTTATGACTTGGCCAACTACTCTCATCATCTGCTTACTTATAATATACCCCAAATCTATGCAACGTCCGTGTTTAATCGTTTTGGGATCATTTTGTTGTTAAAATTTGACTTTTCCACATAATTATTTTACCCCCCTGCTACTTCCCTATATATTTGACTTTTTGATATTTTGTATGATTGTATAGCTTTTTGAAATTGTGATAGATTAAACTTATAGAACAAATATCGAACATTACCCCGAAAAGAGTAGGTGCCATTTGGTCATCCTAACGCTATCGATAAAAGGCCTTACCCTCTACCCGGATGTCGAGATAGGCCGGACTAACGTGATTTTCGTCTAACGTCCGCAAGGCATAGGACATATCGGTTACCTGCCCTTTGGGCGAACGGTCGCTACTTAGCATTATCCGATATGGGCGGTCCTTTAGTATAATATCAATTTGTTTGAGCGTACCCAAGGGCAGAATCACTTCGCTGACCTCACCGACTTTTTGCTGGCGCAACGAAGCAACGACCTGACCGATAAACTGCATGGTAGCCCTAGAGGCGACTTTTTGAGCAGCCAGCGGCAGCTGCGATTCATCCTTGACTTGCAATAAACCCTGGTGCGACTGACCTAACTGGTCGCGGTAAGCCACGCCCGAATCATCAACCAAATAAACCTCATCGCCTAGCCGCCATTGCGCCACCGGCTGACGAAATGTTACTGAAAGCCGGTATGAAGCAAAGCTCTGCTCGCCATCGAGTTTGACCGCTAATACCTCAGGGGCTTCGTCTTGAATTTGACGAACCAGACGATCGGTATTCAATACAAACGGCAAACGCTCCAGAGGATGAGCCATCAGATAGTTTTTTACAAGCGTCATATATCGCTCAGACTGTGGCAAATCCGCTCCGGGTGTGATAGACACAATCAGCGAATCAATCAACCACAGAGTACCGGCTACCGCCACCAAGCTTCCTGCCAGCAACCCCAGTAATCGCCGTCGATGACTGCGCAAATCATGGGTCTCGAGACGCGGCGATCTCAGCTGTGAATTCGACTCGACAGCCGCAACTACTCGCGACGATATGCTGCCGGTCAACGTCCTGCTGCGGCGATACAATGAGCCATCGGTTTGCGGACGCGGTTGCCTGACAGGCTGCTGAGCGCGTTGTCGCCTGTTGCTGAAGCTCATCGTTTTACCCCGCTTACGGTCACGACAGATGCAATGATTAGTGCCATATCACGAGCAGCGGAAGGCCGAGCAAATTGATGTAATTTTTGCGACAATTTGCTTCGCTGTGCAGGGCTGTTGATCAGCGACATAATCATCTGCCCGAGAGTATCTCCGTCGGCAATCTCGTGATCAGTAGCTACGATAGCCGCCTCGGCAGCTTCGTAAACGGCGGCATTTTTGACCTGGTCGCCGAGATGCGCCGCCGGTACGATAATCGTCGGCTGTGCCAGACCGGCCAGTTCTTGCAAAAACGTCGCACTTCCTCGCGACACTACCACATCAGCCGCCCCAAGCACAGCGTGCATATCCCGATAAACAAACGGCACGGCTATATAATGCGGATGATCCGGCAACTGCGATTTGATAGACTCAAAGTGCTTTTTGCCGGTTACATGATACACGTGCAAGCCGGCCTTGATAAGATCAGGAGCCGAGCGCACCATCGCCTGATTGATACTACGGGCGCCTAAGCCGCCTCCGGTCACTACCACCAGTGGGGCCAAAACATCGATCATGCCTAAGTTATGCCGGGCAGCCTGCTTGGCTTCGTCACTAAACGGACGAAACTGCTCGCTAATCGGCACGCCTACGTAACTGGTCTTTGATTTATCATACGAATAATTCTCAAGTGGTGAGCCGGTGCCAATCCGCGCAGCAAATCGTGCCAACACACAGTTGGTCAAACCGGGTCGGGTATCAGAATCATGGATAACAATCGGTATTCGCAGCAACGCGGCTGCCAGTCCGAGCGGCAGGCAGACGTAGCCACCTTTGGCAAAGACGACATCAGGCCGCTTCGTCAGCAGCATCCAAGCACTTTGCACAAAACCAAGCCCAATCAACGCGATATCACGTATGTTATAGGCAATGGTACGAATATCGCGCAATCGCTGCCACCAAGTTTCACCGTGATAGCGCCGCAACTTACCGGCGTAGATAGTCGATACTTCAACCGGTACCTTGGCGTGTTTCATGAGTCCGCGCGCTTGAGCTTCAAATGCTGCGTCGCAGACAAACCGCACCTCTAGCGAATTATCAAGCTCAGCCAGCTCGTTGATGACGGCTAGTACCGGGGTAACGTGCCCCCCCGATCCCCCGCCGACGGCGAGTAGTTTCATCGCTGCCTCCTTTTGCGATTTGAGTGCTAAATGTCGTAAAACGCGAGATTTGGTAGACAATCCCCAGGGTTGCCATCATAAACATCAGACTGGTGCCGCCAAAGCTGAGAAAAGGCAGGGTCACGCCTGTTAGCGGCAGCAGGCCTGTCATGGCGCCGATATTGACTATAACGTGGGTGGCAAGCCAGCCAAACGCTCCAGCGGCTAGCAGTTTCATCACCGGATCACTGACATGCTCTGCTACCCGCATCATCCGCACCAGCAGCGAGCCAAACAAAGTCAATATAACGATCAGGCCGACAAAACCGAATATTTCTCCTAAAACGGCAAAGATTGAGTCATTGAGCGCCTCCGGCAGATAACCAAAAGCTTGCACCGGCTCACCCAGGCCACGACCAAACAAACCGCCGCTACCAAGGGCTAATTTAGCCATATCGATATGATAACTTGAGGCATCAGAACCAGTTGTGTTTAAAAATGTCGTCACCCGCGCTAGCCGATGCGGTGAAACAATCACCATTATCAGCCCCAATCCGATCAATCCTGCCCCGCCCAGCGCCAACAGTCGCAGCGACATGCCTGACATCACTGTCATTGCCGCCATCATACCAAGAATTGTCAGTCCGGTGCCCATATCTTTTTGCAATCCAATCACAAAAAACGCCGCCAGCGCCAGTAATATACCGAGCGGCAACAGCGTATCGGCGCGGCTATTGATAGTCGAAGTTTGCATACGGCGCCCCAAAAACAAAGCGCCAAACAGCAGCAAAGAAAACTTCAGCAATTCCGCCGGTTGAAATGAGACAACGCCAAGATCAAACCAGCGACAAGCGCCATTAAAACACAAAGCAGGCGGCGCATGGAGAGCACCAAGCAGCGCCAACAGCATACTGAGCACCAACGCAATTACCAGCAGCGGCCCAGCGAGCCGTCGCCATAGCTTAAGCGGCATAATCGCCCCAACTACAAATGCCGCCGTACCGATACCCAAGTAAGCCAATTGCTTCAGCATATAGTGGCTCTGATCAAGGTTGCCGCCCTCACTGTTTATGCGGTGTATCTGATATGGAGAAATAGCAAACAGCACGATCACTCCCACGAGCACCAACAGTCCCATAAACAACAGCAGCCTGTAATCAGGCCGATGACGGCGACTTGGAGCGGCGGCAGGCACCCGCACCGAAGCTTTGCGCCGCCGCGGAACCAACGACTCCATCAAATATGACCTCCGGCCAATGCTACCAGCAAGCCGACGAAACCGGAGATATTGGCAATCAACCAAAAACGCATAGTGACTTTTGATTCCGGCCACCCCTTGGCTTCCAGATGATGATGAATCGGGGCCGAGATAAACACCTTGCGCTTAAAAACTTTTTTTGAAAAGATTTGAATTGCGCTTGAGCCGATCTCCACCACCAGCAAAATACCGATAATCGGCAATAAAAAGATAGCATTTGTCAGCATCGCCACGACACCCAGCGCCGTACCCAAAGCAAAACTGCCGACATCACCCATCATAAATCGAGCCGGATGGACGTTGAACCACAAATAAGTAATAAGCGCTCCTAAGATCGTAAAGCAAAACCCGGCAATCCCGACATTGCCCTGTAGCAATGCAATAACGGCGTAGGTAGTGTAAGCCGACGCCAACAGGCCGCCAGCCAGGCCGTCCAAACCGTCACTTATATTAACTGCGTTGCCGGCACTGACCACCGCCAGTATAAACAGCGGTATGATAAGCCAACCGATATCAATCTGTGCCAAAAACGGAATTTGCACGGTCGTGTACTCCAACTTAGCATAGAAAAACCAAGCCCCGACTGCCGCGACCGCTGTTATCATGGCAAATTTCAGACCGGAACGCATACCAGCCACGCCAAGTTGCTTGCCGCGGATATTGATGATGTCATCGATCAATCCGACAATACCGCCGCCCAGCATTGCCGCCAGCGGCAGCCATGTCTGTTCACGATCGAGATTGTATAGCGCGGTTACGATTGTCACTGTCAGTACAATCACAATTCCGGCCATGGTCGGAAAACGTCGCTGAAACTTACTAGCATGCAGTTTAGTAAAAACCTCGAGTGCTTCACCGGTGGTACTCAGGGTGCGCTGCCGCTTCCATAACTGATGCCGGTATGCCAAGTAGGTATAAATGGGCGTCATCACCAATGACAGCGTCAAAGCGCCGAGCGCGAGCGACACCATAAAAATAAGCGATGTCGTGATTTGTGAAATTGCAATTTCTTCCATAGGCTAGCCTCGTTTGGGTTGAAGTTTTAAGTGATCGATCAGCCAGTTATTCATATCATTAAAGATTGGCCCGGCAGCGGTTGTGCCCTCGTAGCCGCCGATCTGGGCATTGTCCACTTTTACCATTATGACATACTCCGGCTCGGTCACGCCGCCAAAACCTAGATATGAACCGATGGAGTTTTCATCCGAATATTTGCCGGTGCGAGTATCGATCACCTGACTGGTACCGGTTTTGCCTCCAATCATGTAGCCGTCGCGGTCAAATTTGCCAAAAAAACCGGTTTTGCGGCCTTGCCAGATCAAATCGCGGGCCGCCAGTGACGCTTCGTGAGATATCACTCTTTGATTAAGTATCGTCGGCTCTTTGGTTGTCACGCTGCCGTTATCATTGATAATACCGGCTACGAGGTGCGGCTGATAATAAATACCGCCGTTTATCTCGGCCGAAAACGCCGCCGCCGTTTGGATCATAGTCAGATCCATGCCTTGACCAAACGCCATATTGGCATAACGAATGTTGTTGCCGTCAGGATCATCGGGCGCAATAACCGTACCCGGTGCTTCACCGGCCTGTTCAATACCGGTCAATTGACCGAAGCGGTATTGGTTATGAAAATAATGATACAGTTTATCGCGGCCTTGACGGTTAAATTCACCGCCGCCCATCTGCCGAAAGACAAACGTCACACCGGTATTGAGCGAATACCGCAAAGTATCCAGCATCGTCGCGCTGGCGCTTTTGGGGTCTTCTTCGACGTTGCAAATCGGTTTGGCGGCCGTATCGACTACGACACAACCGGTGCCATCGGGAAACGTCGAATTAACCGTGACGGCCCCGCTGTCCAGCCCTGCCCCTACGGTCAGCGTCTTGATAACCGAGCCGTTTTCGTAAGGCAAACTAACCACGCTGTTTTGAAACACGCTGTAGTCTTCGACTTTGTTATAAGCTGCCGGATCGTACGTCGGATAATTGGCCATCGCCAGGACGGCACCGTTTTTGGGGTTCATGACAATGATGCTGCCTTTTGACGCTCGGGCGCGATCGAGCCCTTGCTTTAGCAAAGTTTCGGCCTGCATCTGAATTGTGCGATCCAGCGTCAACACCAAATTGTCGCCATCGACCGCCGGTTTGTTGATATCGTCCTGACCGATAGTCAGCGGAATTTTGCGCACATCGGTAATTGTCTCCAGCAATCCCGGCTTACCCTTGAGCCGGCTATCAAGCGCACCCTCGATACCGTACTGACCGACGCCCTCGGCATTTAGATAACCGAGCGTCTGGGCGGCCATCGTGCCCTCCGGATAAATCCGGCGGTTGGTTTGCTGTAAGCCGATACCGCGTAGCTGTTGTTTCTCGATTTTCTCAGCCTGTGTGCGGCTAATATTTCGCGCCAACACCCGATAGCGTACTTTACCCGATTCATCATGCATCAGTTCCGTGGCATTAGCCGCCAGCTCGCCACCAATAATCCGCGATAGCGCTTCTTTGGTCTTTGCCGGTTGTTTTATTTCAGCCGGATCGGCAAATACAGTATAAACTCGCTCGTTTTTGACCAGCGGAATTACCTCATTGCGATCATACACATACAATTCACCTCGCTTCGGCTGAATCACCAAAGGCTGAATTTGTATCTGATTGGCCTGTTCAATATAATAACCGTGCTTGATAACCTGCAAATAAAACAGCCTCATAGCAAATATCGCCAACACCAGCAAAAGCCCTCCAATGAGAACCTCTGAGCGGGCTGGTTTGATATGAGATTTCATATTAGTTCTGTGCGTACTCGGTTGCTGCCGGAGCCGTCATAGCTTTGGCGACGTTGCTGCTTTCAACGGTTTTGAGTGCTGATAATCGAGCATTTTGATTGGCTAGTTCCTCTTTTTCGAGTGTCAAAGACTCTAGTTTTTGCTCGAGACCATTGATATCATAGCCGTAATTACTGGTTTTTGTTACCTGTGTCAGATAAATTAGACCGAGTACGGCGATCATCAGTGCGATCAAAATCGTATGAGAAATCGGCCCCAAAGATACGCTGGGCACAAATGTCGTGATGTTTTGGTTGCGCCGCCACATTCGCTGCTGACGAGCCGCGAACTGGGTAGAGGCAGTACGGTAATAATGAGACATGTGGTGCTATCTCTTTTTTGTATTAGTGTTGGTATTTGGTTGCCGCTACCATCTTTTTTTGATGATGGCAGCGGCGGTGTTTTGGCCCGGGCGTGGACGTGTTAGCGGCTGTGAACCGTAACTCGAACCGCTCGGGATTTGTTAACGACTGCTATTTTCATAGTCGCTTCCCTTTTTGTTTTATAGTTTCACGGCGGCGCGAAGCGTAGCACTGCGCGCACGCGGGTTGGTGGAATCATTGTTGTCGCCACGCACCGGCTTTTTGGTCAACAGCCGAAATACGGCTTCATACCCGGCAGCTGCTTGTTCGGCAAAGTAGTGTTTGACCAATCGATCCTCAAGGCTGTGGAAGCTGATAATAGCGACCCTACCTCCCGGAGCAACGATCTGTGGCAATACTGCCAATAACCGCTCAAGTTGCTGCAACTCTTGATTGAGCATGATGCGAATGGCTTGAAAGGTGCGCGTAGCCGGGTGCGTCCGTTGGTACCCGCCACGATGTGTTGACAAGACAACCTGAGCCAGTTGGTGCGTTGAATCAAGCGGCCTGGCGCGCCGGATAGCCTTGGCTATCTGCTGTGCCCTGCTCTTTCGCTCTTCGCCGTAAGTTTCGATAATACGCGCGAGCTCGCTTTCTGACGTGCGGTTTACAAGATCGGCAGCCGTCAGAGACTGCGACTCATCCATACGCATATCAAGCGGTCCGTCGCGCTGAATCGAAAAACCTCGCTCAGCTTTGTCAAGTTGCGGTGACGATACACCAAGATCAACAAGTACCATATCATACTGCTTGCCGGCTGCGGCCGCAGCCTCAGCAAACGAAGCAAAATCGCTTTTTACGAGCTCTGCATCATTGGCAACCAGGTGCTGCAAACTGTCAATAGCTCGCTGATCGCGATCTACCAAGGTGGCGTTTGAGGCGCCGATCACCGAAATGATGCTGCGCGCATGCCCGCCGTAACCTGCCGTCAGATCCAAGTACGTTTCACCTTTTTGGGGGTGTAACAAACGTACCGTGTCTTTTAGGAGGACCGGTGTATGAATAGTTGTTTCGTTCCGCCGGCTGGCGGATGACTGGAGTTGTTGTGGTGGTATATTTTTCATTGAGGTCACCTAACCGATAGCAAGTATGTTTGTTTTCGCAGTATGTGTTTGTTTTTGTAGTTTGTCAATGGAGTTGTTGTGGTGTGCCCGCCAAAAAAGCGGGCGGCTTTTATAGACTCTCATTGACGGTGAGAGACTTATGTGTGAGGGTCACGTAAGGAGAGACCCTTGTGAGGTGGAGTTTTTTGGGAGGTGTGTTGTTGTGTGATTGATGTACGAATGCGCTAATTTTACATGTCAGCATTTGCTTCATGTACTCACTACCGGATAGGTGATCTCACGAAATGACTATTCCGTGAATTGTTTGATTGTTAAGGTGCAGCACTGATGCGCCAGTATTTGCCAGCGCGAACGACAACGACGTTTGATTCGATACCAGCGTAGTTCAGCAAGTGCTGCTCGATCGTGATACGTCCCTGCTTGTCATCTAACTCACCGCCGGTTTTGCCGGTTCGAAATTGGACATTGAGATCGGCGATCCGCTCGTCCAAAATATCACCCTCAAGCGCAGCTTCAACTTCTTCATCCCAAACTGCTTGAGAATATAGATGCAGATACTGCCGGAAGCCTCGGGTAACTATAACGCCGCTTGCAAACTCAGCTCGAAGCTCGGCGGGGATTGTCAATCGCCGCTTGTCATCAAGCTTTCGTTCAAAGTAGTCGGTACTCGCCATGTCCCCTTTGGTTCCGTGGTGGTTAGTTAATAGTAGAGTTCCGTGGTTTTTATTTTTAGCCGCTCTTAGGTGCTAAGGTGGGAGCGGTAATCCACTGCCCCTATATTACTACCCACTTCTACCCACTGCAAGTCTTTTTTTGTAGATTCGTAGGTTATCCACAGCTTTTTTGACAAAAGCGCCCGGCTGCACCCGATTAGACGGCATGATTAAGGGGAAGCCGTATGACTTCCCCGTATCCTAAGCTAGTACCGCTAAACAATGAATACTGCTCGCCTAAATCAGCGAACTGAGCTGAGCGGCGTATTCCGAGCTGGCTTGTGCTACCAGCCAGGCGGTCAAGACAAATACATTGGCGACAATCGACACCACCAGGACAGCGTGTTTGAAGTCCTCATTGGTTTTGGCAATGACGGCAGCGCTATGTGCTTGAGTGACCTGAGTGTTTGTGTTGTTATTCATAATTCCATATTAGCACAAGCTTTATTATTTGTCAATAGTATTTTACTATATTAGTTTGCCGGTTTAGGCTAAATTTATAATTTCGCGAGCAATTATATCGGGATCGTGGCGAATAAATGTTCGCACCTCGGCTATCGGATCGCTTTCCGTAGCGCCCTGCCAGACCTGTTTGGCTATCAGATCACGGCCAATCGTCTGATAATGAGCCTGGTCAAGCGTTTTCTTATCGACTTTTACGGGATATTCATGAGTGTGAGCGTAGCGCTCGAACAGTCGGTGTGAAGGCGGCTGGGCATTATAAATAACATAATCAAGCTGACAACCGGCAAAACGCTCGATCTCAGCGGCATAATCACTCACTGCAAAATCATCGGTTTGTCCGGGCTTGGTCACGAGATTACAGACATATACTTTTTTGGCGGACGACTGAGCTAAGGCCTGCCGCACACCTTCGACTATCAACGCCGGCGCCAGACTGGTATAGAGACCGCCGGGAGCAATCACAATGATATCGGCAGACCTAATCGCCTGCTCGGCCCGCGGGTTGATATGAGCCGGTCGATCAAGTGCAACCATCGGCCGCTCACCGCCAAAATCTGCTTGGGTACCAACAAATTGACCTTTGAGAGTTTGGCCGTTGCCGGTGGTAATCGTCATCGTGATATTGTCGAGTGAAATCGGCTCTACCCGACCGGTAATCGCCAGCACCCGGCTGGCTTCTTCGACAGCTTCGGCAAAACTGCCGGTCATTTTTTCAAGTGCGGTCAAAAACAAGTTACCAAAAGCATGGCCCTTAAGCGCTCCGTCATCAAATCGATAAGTAAACAAATCCCGCAGCTTGTCGGAATTACTCAGCGCCACCAAACACTGCCGGACATCGCCGGGCGGCAACACGCCTAGTTCATCACGCAACTGTCCAGTAGAGCCGCCGTCGTCAGCCATGCTGACCAGCGCTGTTATATGTTTGGTGTAGCGTTTGAGGCCGCTGAGCAGTACAAAACTGCCGGTTCCGCCGCCTATCACCACCACCCGCAGATCGGATTGCTTAAGCTTGTCAAAAGTAGTATGTTTCATTACACTCCACGAAGTTGTTTGATGACTGAGCCAAACCAGCGTGCGCTGGAGCGCGGCGTTCTTTGCATTGTACGATAATTAACGGCAATAAGTCCAAACCGCGGCCATTTGCCATACGCCCATTCAAGGTTATCAAGCAGACTCCAGTGCAAATATCCCCTGATGTCGGCGCCTTTTTTCATCGCTTTGTCGATCGCGTCGATTGTATGAGCAATCCACCATTTGCGATAACGATCATGCGTATCGGCAACGCCGCTTTCGGTGATAATGATAGGAATTTTGTATTTATTGTAGATACGCAGCAACACAAACTCCAGATGGTCAGGCTTCATTTCCCAACCCAAATCTTGCGTGAAGTCAGACTCGTTGTTCATACGCCCATCGATATAACGATTGGAGAAATAATAGTTTATACCCAGCCAATCCATATGACGCCGCGTGGCATTGATATAAAGATAGTCTTCCATATAAATCGTAAACCACATAAATAGCCTGGTCTTGAGCCGCTTGTCGCCGGCATAATGATTGGCGATATTTTTGGTCGTACCCAGCCGAAAATGCCGCGGCCGCAGAGCGTGCGCCATCTTGGCCACCCGGTTGTGAGCTACGGCGATATTGCGGTATGTCCAGTACCCGAGCGCATACTGGCCTTTTTTGGACGGCGGCCACTCCCCCTCGTGCAGCCAGCCAAATGCCACGTAGACTTCCGGCTCATTAAAAGTACAAACCAGTCGGAAGTGATCGCCTAGCTCGCTAAAGATTTTTTGGCAAAACCGCACGAAAAATTTGATATTACGCCGCTTTTCAAATCCGCCCTTTTCGGCAAACCAGACCGGTGTTGTCCAGTGAAACATAGTGACAACCGGCTCGATACCGCGGGCTTTTAAAGCAATTAGATAGCGTCGATAATGTTCGATCTCCTGATTATCCCAATGCCCCTCGTGCGGCTCGATGCGAGACCACTCTATGCTGAAGCGAAAGGCATTCATGTGCATCGATGTCAGCAAATCAAAGTCTTCCTCATAGCGATGATAGTGATCGACTGCTCGACCTGAAACATAGTTTGACGGGTTGGCGGCCTCACGGGCAATTTCATTCCATATTGGCAAGTCGCGTAATTTGTATTTGGCTTGACTCGCCAAGCTTTTGGCATTCTCCAGCTCCCAAACCGTCCATTGATTGTGAGTGCCGCCTTCAACCTGATGAGCGCTGGTAGCTGCGCCCCAGAGAAACTTTTTTGGAAATTTGTATTTTAGTGGCATTTTCATTTGTAGTATACCGTGTATTCATATGCGTTACAATAATAACGATGTATCGACGACTTCTGCGCATAACTTGGCGAATCCTGACCGCCCTGCTGGTTGTAGGATTGTCTTACCTGACGGCATTTGTACTGCTGCCCTATTTTGATCAGCGCATGCCGGCATTTTTTGCTTTTACCCTCGCCTATGGAGTCTTCGCCTACGTCATTTTGCCGTTCGTCAGCCGGTTTTGGCACATCGTCTTTCGGCCGAATCATATCCCTCGCTACGTCGTTACGCCGGATGGCTGGCCGGCTGATCCTGTCAATATCGCCATCATCGCCAGCAGCAAAAAGCAATTCATCGCGGCTATGCGCCGTGCCGGCTGGTATGAGGCTGATCCAGCGACATGGCGCAACATGCTCCACGAAGCCCAAGCAATCATATTTAACAAAAACTACTTTACCGCTCCTTTTAGCAACTTTTATCTCTTCGGCCGCAAATTTGATATCGGCTTTCAGCGGCCAATTGCCGGTAAGGCATCGCCACGCCACCGCCATCATGTCAGGTTTTGGCAATTAATTGAGGAACCTGAGATCGACAAAAATAACCATTTCGAATACTGGCTCACACGTTTGCAGCATCTAATCGGCCGCAGGCACAAGGTTTGGATCGGCGCCGCGATCGAAGATACTTCCCCGGTAGGTATACGCTGGCGTAATCTCCAATTGACCCATCATAATTCTCGCGAACACACGCGCGAGCGGGATTTTATCGTCGATACCCTCATGGAGGCGAAAGCCATCCGTTCGGTCCGGATCATCCAAGAAGGCGAACCGTTTAAGATGCGCTCGCAAAACATCGGTACCAGTTTTGTCATCGACGGCAATATCAAAGTCGTCACTCTCAAGACTCGGCTCTTTTCGTAAGCAACGTCGAAATGTTATCGACATACCCAGAAGTATTCATGTATGCTACGTAGCAGTATATGCTCAAAATTGCGATCCAAGGTCAGCCAGGCTCATTTCACGATGCCGTCGCCAGACGGTACTTCGGTGATGCAATCGAACTGGCCTGCTGCGAGACATTTTCTGACGTTTTCGCGGCTGTCAGTGACGGGCGTGCTGACCAAGCCGTCTGTGCAGTTGAAAACTCTCTGTACGGCTCAATCACTGATGTCTATGATCTGATGCTGCAGTATCAATTCTCCGTCGTCGGCGAGGAGATCGAGCACATCCATCAACAGTTGATTGCAGCTCATGGCGTCAAACTATCAGATATCAGTGAGGTGTATTCTCACCCCGTTGCGCTCAATCAATGCCGCGAATGGCTGGAACAAACTCTGCCCGATGCCGAAATCATCGAGCATCATGACACCGCCGGAGCCGTCGCTGATGTCAAACTGCTCGACTCACCATACGCCGCTGCAATTGCCGGACGTCAAGCGGCACAGCTGCATGACATGGCGATCATCGTCTCTGATATCGAAGATGAAAAAACCAACTTCACGCGATTTTTTATCCTCGATCCTACCGGCACCGCTCCCGTAAACGCCAACAAAGCTTCACTTGTGCTGACAACATCACACAGGCCTGGCGCACTCTACGCTGCTCTCGGCATCTTTGATGCACATGGCGTTAACCTGACGAAACTGGAATCACGCCCGATCCGCGGCCAGCGATTTCGCTATCAGTTTTTCGTCGATGCCGAATGTGACGCTGCCACCCTATCGGCAGTTATCGCTGGGCTTCAGCACCAAAAGTGCTCCGTAACCATCCTCGGTCACTATCACGCTGCCGACTCGTCTACAGCGTGATATCTTCGCCAAAATGTTTTTGCAGCCGCAACAGGATCGAGCGCTCATGACGGCCAAACTTTTTGCTGAGTGTTCTTAGATCCGTACCGTTTTGAAATAATAACTTGAGCTCATCGTCATCTTCGGACGACCACGGCCGGTAGGCGTTCGGATGTTTTTCACGCATTTTTTCCAAACGTTCTTGCCACGATGAGGCTTTTTTCTCTTTGTCGAGAGCTTTCTTGGCCGTTTGTTTGGCTCGTTTCTCAGCATTTTTTCTCAGGTACTCAAACCGTGCATGATCATCACAGGCTTTTTTGCGTAAGGACTCATCGATACGGAGCGCCTCATCGCTAATTCGCAGCGCTATACGATTGATCCCGATAAGACTCAGCCCATCGAGTGAGCGTACACGCGACAACGCGACATAGCCCATGCCCTCGACAAACGCTCGGCGTAAATCAATCCGAGCCGCATCGAGCGTCATGCCCTGGCTCTTGTGGACCGTAATCGCATAGGCCAGCCGCAATGGTATCTGCGTGAGACCAGCACGTTTTTTGTCGCCATCGCGCAGCTCCCAGGTATCGGGCTTCATCGTCACTGTCCGGCCGCTTAGAAACTCGACGATCGGATAATTTGTCAGTACATCAAACCCTACTACCGTGCCGATGCTGCCGTTGACGTATTTGCGCTCTGGGCTGTTTTTGATTGCCATGACCAGCGCGCCTGGTTTGAGCA
Source organism: uncultured Candidatus Saccharibacteria bacterium (assembly GCA_964573015.1). Lineage (GTDB taxonomy): Bacteria > Patescibacteriota > Saccharimonadia > Saccharimonadales > Saccharimonadaceae > JAPUDQ01. The sequence goes on from CAZNHZ010000001.1 coordinate 311,290, forward strand.
CAAGCTTCTCCTGCGCCAAACATGATCGCTTGAGTGACGTGACATAGTTTTCACTGCCGGTTGTTTGTGCTTCGTAGATATGCTCCTCGCCCTCGAGAGCGCTCAGCCGGGCTCGGTTAATGCGATCAACATCAACATTGACCGTATGCAGCTCAGTCACGCGATCGTTGTCGAGCTCCGCTTCGACGCGTGTCAGCAATTTTTCGGCATGTCCGCGGCGGATATCACCGCGACGCAGCGCATTCAGGATATCGAGCAGCACCTCATCCTCTTGGCGATGTTGCTCGCCGAGATAGCAGATGACCGGCTCTAACTCCTGCCAAACCTCGGCATTCACTACAAAACTTCCCTGCCTGCCCTCGCTACGGTTAATCGGTGGCAGCTGGAAGAAATCCCCGCAGAGCACGACCTGAATCCCGCCAAACGGCCGCGGGTCTTGACGGACAACGCGCGCGACTTTATCGACCATATCGAGCCGATAGTCATGCATCATACTGATCTCATCGATAACAAGCACATCGGTTAGCTCGATCGTATCACGTCGGCTCTTGAGCAGGTAATCCTCAAAATCTTGCGGCAACTCATCATGCACGCCGATACCGCTCCATGAATGAATCGTATTGCCGCCGATATGCGTCGCCGCCAGGCCGGTCGTTGCGGTAACTGAGATATGTTTTTTGGATTTTTTGGCAGCCTGAATAAACTGATTGAGCACATACGTCTTGCCCGACCCGGCTGGGCCGGTCAGCAGGACGTTATACCCCTCCAGCATGATCTCCAGTGCCAGTTGCTGATCCATGTCTCTATTTTAGACTGAATCAGCCGATACTCGCACCGTACAATTTACTACAGCTGCCGCAGATAGAATTTTAGCGTTCGCAGGCAATTCCGTCACCATCGCGATCGAGACGAGTCTCGTATGATGGATCGGATTTTTTGATGTCGAAGACACCGGCGTTAAAGGCAGTGGTGCAGTTCTCAAACACTCGCCCCTGGGTCGGCTCACTTTCGCTGCGGCTCTTGACGTTGTTGTATGAGCCTTTAGTGACCTGGCCCTCGGTCGAGTCAACCGGAGTTTGCGCATCGACATAGCCTAGACCGACACCAAACCAAGCCACGGTAATAACACTCAAAATAGCAAATGCCGGACTCTTGGTGAAACCTTTTGGATCACGCACATACATAATAATCATGATCGCAAGCGGGATAACCGGCAGGACGATTAGCCACAACAAATAACCGATAACAATGCGTTTTGTGTGCGACCAGTTTTGATAACGATATTTGGTAAACGGCAATCGGCTCAGAAGATAGTCCGCCCCTCTTAGAAAAATGCCTTTTTGCTCACCCCGAGTTGTTACTGTTGGCTCACCCGTAGTTTGACGACGTTTCACCTGTGTCATCATGGCCTCCTGATTAACTTAGCGATACTATACCAGATTGTTATCGAGATAGCTACTGTTTTTTCGTCAGCTTGCTCGGCCACCAGACTATCGAGCCGATGTCTTTTATGAGTGCTGGTACTAAGAGTGAACGAACGATGATGGTATCGAGTAGCACACCAAATGCTACGATAAACGCCAGCTGGAACAAGAACAGAATCGGGATCACAGCAAGTGCTGCAAATGTGGCAGAAAGGACGATACCTGCGCTTGTGATCACACCACCAGTAACGACGAGCCCTTTGATGACACCCTTTTGCGTGCCTAGCTTGATTGACTCCTCACGCACCCTCGTCATCAGGAAGATATTGTAATCAATCCCTAGCGCTACTAAGAACACAAATCCATACAGAATGACAGACGGATCAGCTCCTGGGAATTGCCACACGTGGTTAAACAATATTGCGGCAACGCCAAGGCTTGCGCCAAATGATACGACGGTCGTTAGAAGCAGTAATATCGGAGCAACAATCGAGCGGAGCAACAACATCAATATGATCGTAATAGCCACAAGGACCACCGGGATAATTACCTTCCTGTCGTGAATCGATGCAGTGTTAGTATCGAGCTGGACCGCAGTCGGACCACCGACAAGTGAGTCGCCATCGACGTTTCGAGCTAACTGACGAATCCGAACGATAGTATCTTTCGCTTGTTGTGAATCGGGAGCGTCAGTAAGGGTCACCTGCAAAACAACTTCATTGTCCACCGTCTTTGGTTCTGCGCCTTTGAAAGGATATGCATCATTAACAATGGTATCAACACTTGGAATATTGCTTCGAGCATTATCAAATATCATAGCTGCGGCAACAGGCCCAATTTGATTGGCTAATTCTTCTTCTTGTTTTAAAATTTCAGCTAATTTAGCATCGATATCTTTTTGCACCTCTCCCTTTATCTCTGCTTTGATCTCTGCTTCCTGAGGAGCCAAGGGTTTGAAGCCGCTAGCACTATTGTTCGCTTGTACAACAACAGAATCTACTCCCTTGTCGCGCTTTACTGCGGCACCTGTTTGTTCGTATTTGTCTGCTTTAGTAATTATGTAAGCCGGACTTCCTGACCCGTCTGGGAAATGCTTACTTAGAAGCGCCTGCCCTTCGCGAGCCTCAGACTTACCGAGTATCAATTGACTCTGTTCGACACCGTCAGCCTTTATCTGTAGGTATCCGATCGAGGCAACAAGCAAGAAGAGTGCTGTTACGATCCAAATAGGACGTGGATGCGCGGATACAAAATCACCAACCTGATGCCACAAGCCTTTTTGCAATTTTGCCTCATGTGCTTTACGACTTTGCTCATCGGCCTTCGGACTGACCGGCCAGAAGCTTGCCCTACCAAGTGCATACAAAATGACTGGCAAGAACGTAAATGCAGACAGCATCGCAAACGCAATACCAATTGCGCCGACAGGACCGAGTGCTTTATTTGATGCTAGGTCGCTGAGCAATAGACACAATAGTCCGACAATAACCGTACCGCCACTTGCTAAAATTGGCTCAAAGGCACCTCGAAGTGCTGCGTGCGTTGCATCCCATTTTGATGACAAACGATAAAGTTCTTCTCGGTACCGAGCAATATAAAGCAGCGAGTAATCCGTTGCTGCACCGATGACCAAGATAAAGAGGATCCCCTGCACTTGTCCGTTGAGCTGGATAAGGTCAATTTTTGCGAGGTTCCATACCACCAAGATACTTGCAGTCAGTGCAAACATACTGGTAAGCAACACGATGATTGGTAGCAATACCGAGCGGTATACAATAACCAAAATGACAAAGACAACCGCAAGTGCCGTCAGCAACAATATGCCATCAATACCCGCAAATGCTTTTGTAAGGTCTCCGGCGAAGCCCGCAGGCCCAGTGATCGTGTAGTTTACACCGTCGAGTTTTGGTTGCTTTAGCGCACCGTTAAGCTTCTCGAGTACATCAACAATCTTTTCGTCAGTATCCACCTGCGCGATAATAATCGCCGCCTTTTTGTCTTCGGAGACAATAGCAGGAGATATCTCGTCACTTATGCCAGGTACTTTCGTCAACGAATCACGCCTATCATCAACTGTTTTTTGTTCCACTTCATCAAACGTACCGTCTTTTGCCGTAAAGACGACGATCGCTGGTATTGACGTATCATCACGGAATTTTTCTAATTCACGGTTAACTTTTGTCGCTTCAGCGCTCTCTGGCAAGAAAGCGGCAAGATCAACATCAGAAACCTCTTCGATCCTCCCAAAATACGGCCCGCCAAGTGCAGCCAGACCAAACCAAATAGATATCAGGACCGTCGGTATAGCAATTCGTAGCCACAATCGCACTTTCCACGTTCGTTTCTTTGTCATATATTCCCCTTTATTACACTCAAGTATAAAGGAGTCGAGCCCCTAACACTATCACAATTGTGAATTTTACACGTCACGGATAGGTCTGATCAATCGAAGTTCTTTCACCTCGCTTTCGCCGTCTCCTTTGACGTTGTATAAAATCTCGTTATCAGCACAAAAATAGTCACCATTTGGCAGACGAAGATACAGTTGCGCTTTCGTATACGAGCGGCTGGTTAGTTTATCACCGCTGTATACTTTGAACTCACGCTCTTGACCTGGCTCAAGGGAGTGATTCATTTCCGTTGTCTGTCCGAGCAAAATCATTTTATCGACAAAAACCGCAGTCGTGCCATGGTTTGAAAACCGCACCCAAATTTCCCTATGGTCGCCGCTCTCGTGCCACTCGACATTTTCGCATAACACGTCTGGAGTAATTTTCCGTCCGTCTTTTACATACGGATCAGCAATCTCCATAGGTTTCGTTTGGACTAGCGCCTCTTGGATCGGCTCACCCGGCAACACACTCGGGCTATCTTCGATATACGGCTCTTGTGGCGTACCAAGATGTGTTGATTCTGGTGGCGTATCAGACACACGAAACACCGGTTCACCTTTGAACATCCGCGCTAGCCCTTCAAAAAATCCCATACTATTTTCCTCCGCTTCTCATAAATCGTTTTATATAACCAACAACAACCGCAAGCACAACCAGTACGTAGAACTCTTGAATCACAAAACTTCGGAATTCGGGTACTGCTAAATTTATCAGCTGCGTGAAAACGAACCATACGGCTATAGCTATCAAAATCACGCTATAACCTGTCTTGAGACGTTTTCCTGAGGGCGCAACAACGTTTTCATCCCGACTTGCAACGCGTTCGTCCGCATAGTAGTTTGATTGCTGCTCAACCTCATGCCCTAATTTCTTGATGATATTGTATACCGAGCTAATAAACCGTTCGTTTTCAAGGCTATAGGGCCCGTCAAAATACACATAGAGTTGGTCATCTATGATCTCAGCGTCTATATCATACCCACTTTCTATAAATGCGAGCATGACGTCAGGTGTGAATACATAGAGCGCATCACTCTCGTATTCCTTTGGTGCGTACAGTGTAAATGACTCGTTAAAATCCCCTTCGAGACTGAGTTTCTGATCGGACGAAAATATTGTTGGAAGATTTGTGAATTTCCAAAAATTATTTTTTACATTATCCAGCACTATATGAGGCAATTTTCTTGTAAGTGTCTTTCTGGCAAAGCACAGCGTATGTATCTGTCTACTCCGGCCGCTGCCTGTTGTGTATTGGTATGTACCTATCAACGAACCGTCACTTGTGTCTTCCAGCAGCACCTGCAAATACCTGTCACTCCCATGCTGAAAATACAAACCGTTGTAGCCTGGGTCGGGTACATTAAACTGCGCAACCATGCCGTTAGCCACCGCCATTCGAGCAAGCTTTACCTGGGTAACTGCTTTTTTATAGAACGTATACGGCACGAGAGCCAATACTACCAACCCGACGAGTAGCAATATAGCATTTACCGCTATTGGTGCCTGTGCGAGTAAAGACACATAGAGTACTAACGTTACCATTCCTACAAATATGGCTACGGCTACTATCGAAGCCATATTCCGTGGGTACAGTGATTTCAGATAGGGCTTCGCCTCATCACATCTCACTGGCAAAGCGTATGACGAAAGATCAAGCTGCTTCACTAACCTCAACCCCACGCCAGAAAGCAACAAAGTTTGTAAAATCACCTACCCGTACTACCGAGCCGTCTTTTGGTTCAGGGTAATACCACGCGGCATCCTCGTTCGTCTCACCGTTTACGATGACGTTGTAATAGCTGGCTTCGCCTTTCCAGTGACATTCCGTATGCGTGTTGCTCGGCGTGAAATATTCTTGTTTCACGGCACTCGGAGGAAAATACCAGTTGCCTTCGATCCGTAACATATCATCTTTTTCAGCACTTGCGAGCACTATACCATTCCATGTTGCCTTAATCATATGCCTCCTAAGCTTATGCATCTATTGTAACACCGCGTTATACAAGTATATGTAGACAAAGGAGATGATTACCAGCCATGAAAAAATAACATCCCCCGACACCACAGGTAATGTAACATTTGTGAAAGGATGTACGATGTCAAAAGGTAAAAGTCGACCAAAATGTGAACTCAAAAAACCAAAAAAGACTGAATAAGCATGATACGAGCGGGATCAATTCCCGCTCGTTTTATCTTCCAAACCCGATACACGCTATAATGGTGGTATGACAACATACGTACTCGCTGGTGGGTGTTTCTGGTGTTTAGACGCGATATTCCGTGAACTTCGTGGTGTGACCGAATCACTGTGCGGATACGCGGGTGGTTCAGAAACCGACGCAAACTACTACGCCGTAGCTAGCGGCACAACCGATCATGCTGAAGCTGTGAAAGTCACATTCGATGAGTCTGTTCTACCCAAAGAAGTCCTACTCGACATTTTCTTTGCTATACATGATCCCACATCTCAAAACCGCCAGGGTGCAGACGCCGGCCCGCAGTACCGCTCGGCGATGTTTTACGCGGACAATGACCAACAAAAACAATTCGAAGCAGCGATTAAACGCGTTTCTACCGACTACAGTGATCCTATCGTCACCGTCCTCTCCGCTATCGAATCCTTTTACGTAGCCGAGCCCGAGCACCAAGATTATTACAATCAAAATCCATTCAGCGGGTATTGTAGTTTTGTGATCTCACCAAAAGTCAAAAAGACAAGAAAAAACTTTTCAAAGTACCTTCTGACCTAAAAGATATTTTACGCAGAGTAAAACAGCTCCATAGAACCATCAACCCTATAAACAGCGATTTCGCGTGACTCAGTTCCTTCTTTTTGTATTTTTCTTACGTTATCACGCTCAGCTTTTGAGTAACCCCTTAGCAATACATCAACATCATCGCTCTTTTTTACGACAATATGGTCACTCCAGTATCCAAGTTTCTTTGGTCGGGGGATCATCAATAGCACTGCTTTGTATATATCATCCGTCTCAGCAACAAACTGTTTGTGGTCGGTATCGTCGCTTTCAGCTGTTGCGATAGCTTGTATCGGCTTGTCGCCAGTCCAACGCTCCACAATATCTGCTATGCGCTCCATATCTTCTACAAAATCATACTGAACCGATACAAAATAAAAGTCTTCGTCGTCCTTACCAGTGGTGCGAAACAAAAACATGAATATGTCTGGTGTGTACGCTTGATACAATATTGGCGTAATGTAATCCACCGCTCCCGGCATGAAAGGATCAATTATAGATTCTAGATATTCTTTACTAAATGCATTGAAATTACTCATAGTCGTATTATAAGCCATACTACTAGCTTTTGGGCACAACTTCATTATTGGATCCCTATGAGTTATTTCTATTATGTAGTATATCAGCTATGGTACTGCGACAGTTCAACCGGCAGCCCAAGCTCGTGCGCCCGCTCTACCGTCAGCAGCGTACCGGCCGGTAGCTTGGAGGCGGTCGCGTTGCCCTCGAGATAAAAGGCTGCCACCCGAGCCGCCTTACGCAGTATTCGCTCATTGCGCGCATAAAATGCCTCGGGCGTCAGATCGGTCGCTTCGGCCGGTTCGATAACTGCTTTTGGGTCGTACTCCGTGAGTGTATACAGATGTGAGATCGTCTCTTCGGCATCGGCTGCAACACATTTACCCTCGCCTGCACGGCGCAGCAGACTATCCTCATATGTCCGCAAACTCGTCGGCAAATAGACCCGTGCTTTCGCACCGCAGGCTACTGCGGCCATCGTTGCCGCCGTATCGACGCCGGTACTGCCGCCGGATACAATACCCCACCCCTGCTCTGCCGCCTCCTGCACACGCCGCTCTACGTCCCGTCGCATCTGCGGCGTCGCTTCCCTAGTACCGATGACTGCCAACCATTTCATACGACTTCCTTTCGCCTTATTATCGGCCAAATGTTGATATGCTTTTAAGTTTCCTAACTTACGCGTTTTTCGTCAATATCAGCTCAAGTCTTGATATACGAACATCATATATTGACAATATGTGCAATAGCTGCTAAAATTACTACATCCAATGGTTGAAAGCCATTCAACTGTCGGGGTATTACATCCAAGAGCAACCCTCATCACTGAGGGTTGTTTTTATGATAATTTTCGCGGCGTACTACGTCGAGGCGCCAAATATCTTCTTTGATTTGTAGGACATCGATATAGCCGTCGGCACCAGTTCTCAGCTCGGTTGAGATATTATTTCGAGATGAATAAACATATACTTTTTTACCTTTATTGCGTACAAATCTGACGAGTGCGATAAAATCAGAGTCACCACTGAAAAATACCGCCTCATCATAAGATTTCAACTGATTGACTACATCTATCGCCATTTCGACATCCATGTTGCCTTTTTCCTGGATGGCAATTCCACGTTCGGTCACAACCTTGATCTGTTTGAGTGGCTTTTTGCGTACGACAAACTTGAGGGCTTTATCCAGATAAACATAAAATCTAAACTTACCCTCGACGCTGTATTCTCGTGTGCTTTGGTCGGGATACGCGTCGTAGTAATAGACGCGTATACGCGAAGCTTGATGCTTGATTTTGAGATAACGTTTTAGCTTTGATAGATCAAGTAGTTTTCCCTTGGCTTTTTGGGCGGCCCACAGATTTGAAGCATCGACAAAAACGTAGACTACTTTAGGCGATGATTTCATCGATCTTTACTCGTTTTTGCTCAGTCGTATCACGATCGCGGATAGTGACGGTGCCATCCTCAAGCGTATCGAAATCGATCACCACACAGTGCGGAGTGCCGATCTCGTCTTGGCGGCGGTAGCGTTTGCCGATGTTGCCGTTGTCATCCCACATGACACTACCATGTTTTTTCTTGAGTACCGAATAGACTTCACGAGCCTTGGCAACGAGCTCCGGCTTGTTTTTGAGCAGCGGCGAAACGGCGTATTTGATCGGAGCAAGACGCTCTGGCAGTGCGAGGTAGACTCGCGTGTCGCCGCCTTGCTCATCCTCACGATAGGCACTTGAGAGTACCGCCATGACAGCCCGTTCGACACCAAAACTCGGCTCTATGACATGGGGCACAAACTTGTCATTTGTGCCTTTGACGGTGTATTCCATGCTCTTGCCGCTCGCCCGCTGGATATTGCTGAGGTCAAAATCAGTCCGATACGCCAGGCCCATCAGCTCCTCGCGGCCAATCGGATAATCAAATTCAAAATCAATCGTACGTTTAGAGTAATGAGCTCGCTCCTCCTCAGGCACATCGAGCTCATGAATCCCCTCACTCGGTAGCCCCAACTCGTCAAAAAACCGCTTACACTGCTCAACCCAATGATCGAAGCTCTCCTGCCAATGATCCGGATGGACGAAATACTCGATCTCCATTTGCTCAAACTCACGCGAACGAAAGATAAAATCACGCGGACTGATCTCATTACGAAATGCCTTGCCTTGCTGCGCGATACCAAACGGCAGATCAGGATAGAAACTATCGAGCACATTGCGGTAGTTTGTAAAAATACCCTGCGCTGTCTCCGGCCGCAGATAGCTGACCGCTCCCTCGTCATCGACTGGTCCGACAGTGGTTTTAAACATCATATTAAACGCTCTGGCCTCGCCAAATGTACCCTCTTTGCCACAGGTTGGGCACTTGTTTGGATCGTCCAGTTTGTCGGCGCGAAAACGCCCCTTGCAATTGCCGCACTCGACCAGCGGGTCGGTAAAGGTATCGACGTGCCCACTAGCCTGCCAGACTTTTTGATTCATCAGGATCGCGGCATCGACGCCGTACATATCATCGCGCTCGTCGACAAACATCTGCCACCACAGGTTCATAATATTGCGCTTGAGCTGTACACCGAGGGGACCGTAATCCCACGTGCCGCTCAGCCCGCCGTAGACTTCACTCCCCTGATATATAAACCCGCGACGCTTGGCGAGTGAGACGATATCTTCTAATTTGACCGACATTCTCAGTGACTCCTTCCGTGCATGTTGGCAACATGCCTTGGTTATTTGCTACCAGTATACCATAGATTGACCTCTGTTAGCATTGATATATTCTATAATTTGTGGTATAATGAAAGATGGTATTCGTTACACGCACCTACGAGAGACAGGAGATGCCATGAGTATCCCAAATGTCACGCCGCTCACCCTGGTCCGGCACTACTTCAAATCAGGGATGATGATGTTTAGCCGCGGCAACAAGGACGCCGAGGCCCTCATCCACTTCGAGGAGATCATCAGATACCTCGACAAGCATAACGGTCTACTCCAGCAACAGGACGTTCGCGACCTCTACTGCAGCGCACTCGTCATGTCGCTGGCCTGCTGGCAAAGGCGATCGTGGACCCACCGGATATTCACGCGGCACGAACGCCGCGAGCTGTCTTACAAACTGAAAGAGGCGGCGCAGAAGAATCGTTACGGCGGCACCTACATCGCACTCACCATGTTGATCGCTGGCGACATCGATCGCAGCTGGCTGGTCAACAACTGGCCTTATCCGGCGCGATAACGAACATCCACATATCTGCTCGGTCAGACCCGAGCCGTGACCGGAGCCCCTACGTCAATGGGCTCCTTTTTCATGTTGGTTTATTCGTGAGCGATGCGGCCGATTTGGCTCGCTTGATCAAGCAGCTCACCGACATGCTTGATCTGACTAATCACCGGCGGACCTTGGGCACTGGCGACGCGCAGCAATTTGATATGGTCACTCGTGTACTGGCCTTTCGTGTGGTAGACAAAGGCGTTTTCTTCGACATCGTAGCGATAGGTTGCGTCCTCGACCAGCTTCATACCGTTTTCATCGGTCGCGAGATTGATACCGACCCCGAGCAGTATCGCCATTTGCAGCCGATACCATAGCTCGGTGATCCGCAGATCGATCCCGGCATCATCGAGGCTCTCGAGCGCTTGACGTGCCAGTTCGTAAAAAGCAGGCTCGGTCAATATCTCCGCCGCTCGGCCGATGTCTTTGAGGACATAATAGGCAAATTGCAGCCGGTCATAATCCTCCAGGATGTGCGAGAAAAACTTATCGAGACGAGCCGACGTCACGATCGCCAGCTCACCTCGTCCTTGATGCAGCGTCATATCGCAGACTGCCAGCAGCTCGATTCCGCCGGCAAGCTTGCTCTTTTCTCGGCGAACACCTTTGGCAATAACACCTAGCTTGCCCTGCTCGGGTGTAATAATCTGCATGATACGGTCGGCCTCACCATAGTTGACCCGCGAGAGCACAATTGCCTTGGTTGTTAGACTACTCAAGCGACTGCTCCACTGATTCTTTGAGTAATTTGGGTGTCAAAGTCGCCTTATCGAGGACTGCTACGACACCGTATTTTTGGACATCTTTGAGCGTGATGCGCTGTGCCAAACTAGTGCACAAAATCACCGGCAATTTAGCGGTATCTTCATAGGAGCGCAGCTCATGCAGCAAATCAAACACCAAACCACGCTCAAGCATGACATCGGCAATGACAAGATCGTAATCCTCGGTATCAATCATATCCATCGCTATGTGACCGTCCACGGCGATATCGACATCAAAATCATTGAGCACTTCCCGGTAGCTCTCAGCCAGCCAGACATCGTCTTCGATAAGCAATATGCGTGTCATGGCAATGATAGCGCTAATTGTTGCGAGGCCGGCAGCGACAGTGAAAATGTCGCGCCAAACGTTCGGTGACGACGAAGATTAAGCTCGGCATCCATATGCCTGGCAAATTGTTCGGCGATCATCAACCCCAAGCCGCTGCTGCGCGGCCGTGACCCGACCGGCAACGGCGTTTTGCCAATCGATCGGCGTAAGCTACGTAGTGTGGTAGTCGGCGGACCATAATCGCGGACTCCAGCTACGATTCGTTGTCCAAAGCGGTGTGCCCGCAGCTCAATCGCCTTGTCGGGACAATTGTGCACCAACGCGTTGTCGCAAAGCCCTAGTAACACCGAGCGCAGCAACAGTCGATTGCCCACCACTGTTAGCGGCGATCGCGCTATATGTAACTCAATTGACTGACCGAGCGCTTTGGCCAACGGTGCCATCTCATGAGCCACTTCTTCGTATAGCAGAGGCAACGCAATCGGCTCACACTCAAATAATGCGTCTTCCAACCGAGCAACTCGTGTCAGCCCCTCAACCAGACGCAAACTACGCTCAGCCGTCAATCGAATACGCTGCGCTGTTTCGTCGCCCTCACCCAACTGAAACGTCAGCTGGCGAATTAGCGTCAACGGTGACTTTAGTTCATGTGCAGCCGCCAGCAAGGTCGGAACATCGTGCCAAATACCAAGCTCAGCCCCACCTGTTGACTGCATACTACCCATATATCTAGTGTAGCAAAAACTGGCTGCAAAACTATGGATTGAATGACAAGGTTTTCATAATTGTGTTGTCAAAATCAGTTTTGAACTTGGTCGAATCAGTCGCCAAAGTCAACGTCTTGTCGCGAATCTGAAATATAACGGCCGAGCCTTCACGGTCTTTGCTAAACTTGCCGTCGAGACGAATGCCGCTAAAACCGTTGGTAGTGTATGGCGCACTCTTGACATCACCTTTTTTGACCAAACCTTCGTAGGTTTTGATAACCGCTTCGTACGGCTGTGCTTGTATAATCACGCGCACTGCAAACGGCTCTTGTTCGGAAATCGGCGGCACAATACCTTGATTGAAGTAGGCTTCCAGGCCGCCGCTGTCTTTGGCCACAAAAGCACTCCAGGTTTTTGGATACTGAAAACTCACTCGTCCCAGTGTTTCCGGGCCGACAAACTCTCGAGTCGGTACTTTTTCTTGCTCAATGAAACGTTTTTCATCTTTTTCACGCTGGTCTTTGGTTGCTGCCTCGACCGCCACGTCGATTTTTTTCTGTACGTTATCTCGCTGGTCTGCAAAATTCATGTATGCCCACACAGAAAGACCGGCAAAGATTACCGCGATTAATCCGGTAACAATATTGGATATAACCAGCGGATTGACCTCGCCTGATTGGTTTGATGTATTCATAACCACTATAGTAGCTAGAAGAAGCCGGTCTGTAAAGCGCTAATGCTTGGCAAACTTATAGACATGCATACCGTCCCGACTCCGTAGCGGCGTTTTTTGGGCCAATTCAAAACCGTAGCTGATAAAATAAATGGTTTGATATTGGCTCCACTCACCTAGCTTACGGCCAATTGTTTCGATACTATGACTAGTCGTAAAAGCATAAACGACCGTAGTATCTCGAGGCAATCGCCGCAATAAGTTGTAGTCAGCCAGCCGAGGCCGGACACTCGACCGACCCCAAAAGCGCAGCTGCAAAAACAACCACAGCAGCGGATTAAGCTCATAACCGATCGCCCGTGCGCCGTGCGCCGCTGCCACGGCCAACACCACACCGTCACCAGCACCCAGATCAACCACGACATCGCTAGCGGTCAGCGGATGAACCTCGGTAAAAAGCCGCTCAAGCTGACGGCGATGCGTCGGTACATAGGGCGCACCTCGCAGCAGCACCAGGCCAAAACAAAGGACGATAATCGCGATGACAATATACATCAGTCGTCAGTATCAAAGCGTTGTTTTAGTATACTGATATGGTTTTCGAGCTTGGTTAATTTTTGATTGACCGCCGCAGCCACTTCGCAAGCCCGTTCATATTTCTTGATGGCTTGCTCGATATCAAAATCATCTTGTTCGAACCACTGCGTCAACTCATCTAGTTCGGCAATTTGGGCGGCCAGACTTTTGGCGTCATTTGTTTTTGACATGAGTAACTCCTGCTGTTATGTTGCTGGTGCGCGTTTCGATAATTATCGTATCACCGACCTGCGCGGTAGTGGCAATCCTGCCCTTTTCATCATACATCAAGCTATAGCCGCGACGCAGAGCCGCCTGGGGATCAAGCTGTTTCAAAACAGCCATACGCAGCTGAACATGCTGCCGGAGATATTTCAACCGTAGCGTCAGCTGCGTCATCATGCCGGACTGCTGTTCGGCCAGGCGTGATTGCAGCCTGCTAATTCGCTGGTAATAGCGTTGGCCGGTTGCTTGCATTTGCTGATCAATCCGCTGCGAAACCGTCTGTTTGTCCGGTACAATCAGCTGAGCGGCGTTGCTCGGCGTCGCCGCCCGCACGTCAGCCGCCAGATCGGCCAAACTGGTATCGACCTCGTGACCAATACCGGTGATGATCGGCACACGACTGGCGGCAATCGCCCGCACTAGCGGCTCGTCGTTAAATGCACTCAGATCATCCAAACTGCCGCCGCCGCGGATAATCGCGATCACATCCGGCGGCATACTCATTTGATTGAAATGCTCAATCGCTCGAATCATCTGCTGCGGCGCGCCGGCACCCTGCACGGCCGTATGGGCGACGATTACTTCGACCCCGCCCCAGCGCTGGTTGAGTATCTCGATAAAATCAGCGTAACCGGCAGCCTGTGTGCTGCTGATTACCCCGACTCGCTGCGGCATCACCGGCAACGGCCGTTTGCGATCGGCGGCAAATAGCCCCTCTTTGTCGAGCTTTTTGAGCAGCAGTTCAAACGAGCGCCTTAGGCTGCCCTCACCGATCGGCTGAATCTCGCGCACCGTCAGGCTAAACTTACCCCACTGCGTCAGCTTAGGCTGAGCAATCACCCGCACCCGCATACCATCTTCGATCGGTACCCTTAGCGCGTATACCATCATGAAGCAACCCAGCGTCCCATCGTCGTCTTTGATATCAAAAAAGACATACTTGTTTTGATTGACCTTAAAACTGCTGACTTCACCATCGACTACAATCGTCGGGTAAGCATACTCGAGCGTCTGGTTGATCAGCGCTATGGCGTCGCTAACGCTCAGCGGTGTCTTTTCCATATCGGTTCAGGGCTCGCTGATAAAAATAGTATCCACTAATGATTGTCATGACTATAAGAATTGTCCGCGCCAATAACACCGCCGCAATCACCGCACCCTTGTTTAGACCGGTCGTAGCCAAAAATGCTACCATCAGCGCCTCGTAGCCGCCGACACCGCCAGGGGTTATAAAAAACGCGCCGGCAAACCCAGCCACACCGTATGCTACCAAAAGCGGTGCCGGATTGACCGGCGTCCCGAGCGCCCAAAATGTTATCCAAAACAATGATATTTCACTGACTATAAACACCAATCCCCAGATAAACGGCGTTTTAAGCACCCGCGGGTCTTGCGACAGCTCGAGATAATCCTCGTGCAAATCCGCCAGATATTTGTTGACTTCGTCTTCACGCAGCAATATCGTGCGGCGCTTGAGCACACGCCGCCACAATCGGTTACCATACCGAGTAACAAACGCCGCCGTCCGACGCAAGCGAGCCGGACTCTGCATCAGATAGATCATAAATACTGTGCCAAAAATTATCGCTGCCGCCAAACCGCCCGAAACCAAGATTAGCGGCCGTTCCAAGCCTGTATCAATCGTGATTGCCAACACGGCGACAAGCATCAGTGCCAAAAAGGCCAAAAAGGCCGCCGCAAACCGCACAATCTGCGCCAATGTCGCCCGTCCGGCGCTTACCCCCAGATGCCGTAAACGCCACGTCATGTACGAAGCGCCCGACACACCGGCGCTGGGAAGTATATGATTGACAAAATTTAACTCCAAGGCGATTTTGGCCGCCTCGATCGGATGAACCATCAGTCCGAATTTTTTCTTTAGATAAGAAAACACCATCGCACCGGCCGCATAGTAGCTCAACATCTGCGTCGGAATCAAAAGTGCCAAAATCCACGGATTGACCCGGCCCAATAAATCCCAAGCCATCAGCAGTTCATGCCGCGATAAGTACAAGATCACGATAACCAGCACCAGCGTAATCAAGCTAATCCACGTCTTGATCGAGATTTTTTCCATATGCGTTCTATTATAACCCAGATTTCCTGTCGCAAGCCTACTGCATACGGTCATCTGAGGGTATACTAGACTCATGACATACCTCGCCATTACCGGCCGATTACCGGCGCTGAGTCTCGCCGAACTCGAATCTTTGTACGGCTCCAGAGCCATTACGCGCCTGGGCAATCACGCTCTGATCGAGGCCGAAGTTGATTTTGACCGTCTTGGCGGCACTATCAAGCTGGCCAAGCACATTGTCACCTTACCGACCATCAACCCGCAAAAAGTATTTGATTATTGCCGTAAAACACTACCCGACTATATTGGGGATTTCCCTGATGGCAAAATCAAGCTTGGCGTCAGTCTCTACGGCCTCAACCTAGCAATCGCCAAACAAAACGCAAATATACTGAGACTTAAAAAAGCCATCCGTCAAACCGGCCGCTCAGTCCGCGCCGTGCCAAACACCGCAGCCGCTCTCACCAGTGCGCAGACATTTCATAATGCCCTGACTTCTCCGGTCGGACTGGAGTTGGTCTTTGTCGCCCATGAAAACAACACCTACATCGGTCACGTCACCAATGTTCAAAATATCGACAGCTATACCTTGCGCGATCGCGGCCGGCCCAAACGCGACACTTTTGTCGGCATGTTGCCGCCCAAACTGGCCCAAACGATTATCAACCTCGCGGTCGGCAATGAGGCAGAAAATCGGCGCCGAGAAATACTTGATCCATTTTGCGGTACCGGCGTGATACTCCAGGAAGCCGCGCTCATGGGCTATAGCGTCTACGGCACCGACATCAGTGAAAAAATGGTCCGATTTAGCCGCGACAATCTAAATTGGGCTATGGAAAAATTTGCCATCCATGTAGAGCGACAATTTGAAATCGGCGACGCCACTACTCATACCTGGCGGCAACCTATCGATACCGTCGCTTGCGAGGGCTACTTGGGCCGGCCAATCGGCGGCCAAGCCGTCACAACCGAACAGCTCAATGAAATTATCTACCAATGCAACCTCATCATGCGCGGCTTTCTCAAAAACATCGCTCCTCAACTCGCGCCGGGCACCCGACTCTGTGTCGCCGCGCCTATCTGGCAAATTGACGGCGAGACACATGTCTTGCCGGTCGTTGATGAACTGTCCGCACTTGGCTATGAGCGAGTATCGTTTTGTCACGCTGAAATGTCCGATCTCGTCTACCGACGCGATGATCAGCCTACCGGCCGACATCTGCTGGTAGTTACTAAAAAATAATATTCGTAACCCTTGCGAAAACAGCTAGATTTTGCTACAATATACCGAGTTTCAAACAGTAATCACTAGAGGTTAGATAGTCTTATGTCACATGTCAAAGCTGGCGGTACCAGCAAAAATGTCCACAATAACCCCGGTCAACGCTTGGGCGTCAAACGTTTTGGCGGCCAAAAAGTCCGCGCCGGTGAGGTTATCGTTCGTCAAACCGGCTCGACCAAACAGGCCGGCGACGGCACCTACATGAGCCGTAACTTTACGATTCACGCCGCCATCGACGGCACAGTTGGTTTTCGCAAAGTCAAATCCCGCCGCTTTACCGGCAAGACCGAACCTCGTACCCAAGTAGTTGTCCACTAACCTGCTCTGACTAAATAAAAATAACCCTCGGCAAAAGGGTTATTTTTTATAATTCAAGGCAAATTATTGCATACCGAGGTGGTGCTTGATACGATCGACGACATCACTGATAACTACTTGTGATTTGACGAGATAATCGTCGGCTCCAAGCTCCTCCGCTCGCTGCTTATCTTTGGGCTGACTAAGCGCAGTCAGCATAATGACGCGAACATTCATCGTCTCGGGAGTATTGCGCAAGATATCAAGTACATCAAAGCCGTTGATCTTGGGCATCATAGCATCAAGCAAAATCAAATCGGGCTTAAACTCGACAGCACTCGACAGCGCCAATTCGCCATTGGCGACATGCTCAACTTCAAAACCCTCTAATTCGAGCCGCGACTTATAGACACCGGCCAGTGCGCCATCGTCTTCGACGAGTAGAATTTTTTTCTGATGCATATATTTACTATAACCAACCCTTATCGCTGTTTCAATAGCTCGAGCGCTTTATCTTTTTGCGGATCGCGTCCGGCAGCAAAATCCTGCTCGTTTAGCGCCACCACTGTATCTGGTGCTATCCCCTCTTTGGAGATATTTTTGCCATTTGGCGTATACCAGCTGGCTATCGTAACTTTTAGGCTGCCGCCATCGCCAAGTGTCTTGACATCCTGTACGACACCTTTACCAAACGTCTTTTCACCTACCAGGGTCGCCGCTTTGTTGTCGCGCAAGGCTCCGGCCAAAATCTCACTGGCACTGGCGCTGCCTTCGTTGACCAACACCACCGTCGGCATGCCGTGCAGTATCGGCTCGCCCCGACTATGAAGCGTATCGACAATCTTTCCGCCGGCCCGTTCGGTTACCACAACTTTGTTGTCCAGCCATAGACTAGCGATATCTTGTGCTGCCTGTAAATAGCCGCCGCCATTGCCTCTTAGATCGACTACGACACCGCGTACGCCCTTGGCTTTCATGTCGCGAGCTGCCGCTCTTGCTAGCGCCACCGTTTCGGTTTGTCCAAAGCGCGTAATCCGCATTATGCCGATGTTGTCGGCAGTTATTTCGGTTTTGACGCTCGGATCGGTAATTTTGTCGCGCACGACGGTAATTTCTTGAGGTTTGTCCTGCCCTGCTCGAGCTACGGTCAGCTTGACACTGGTGCCTTTTTCGCCGCGTATGTTTTTGACGGCTTTTTCGACTGACCAGTTGGTAGTTTCGTCTTGGTTAACTTTGAGGATGGCGTCCCCTGCCAGCAAACCGGCTTTTTTTGCGGGACTGCCGTCAATCGTGCTGATAATCGTCAGTAAGCCATCTTTTTTGCCGAGTTCGGCACCGATACCCTCAAACGTACCCTCCAAATCACCCAGAAACTCTTTGGCCTCATCAGCTGTAAAATACACCGTGTAAGGATCACCGACAGCATCGACCAAACCTTTTTTGGCGCCATCGATCAGTTTTTGCTTATCGATCGTACCGTCATAACTAAGTGATAATTCTTTGTAGAGCGACTGCACCGTAGCAAGATCAAGCGCACTGCCGGTATTGGTGGTACCGGTGAGGGCTGTTTTGATAGCCTCGGAGCGAGTTCCAGCGATAAACGCCACAACCACCAACAGCAAGACGATAAAACCCTGTCTCAGTGTAACGCGTGATTTTTTATGGCCGCCTCGTTGCGGTGTCTCCACGTTGTGCTCCTCCTAAAGTCGTTATGGATAATTATAGCAAACCCTACCGGTGATTGCATTAGATTTGTTTTAAAAAATCTTGTCCAGACAGGAGTTAGTCAATCATATGTGCATAAATCATCCGCGTGCCGTTATCAAGCTCGACAATCGCGACATTGCCATAGGCCCAGGTGCCGAGCAGCGCGTCAGAACTGCCCCGCCACATAATTCCCGGTGCCACGGCGTAGATTGTCGTACCGGTTGGGGCTGCATAGTCAACACCGGGATGATGGCCGCTATAATACATCGGATCGGCGTTCCAAAATGATTGGCTAACCCACCCCGGCGGCATATCAATCGGTTGAACTTGTATAAATGATGTCGGATTAACTATACCGCCACCGCTTCGTGCCTCCAAATGCAAGTGCGGGCCAGTTGACATACCGGTACTGCCGACATGACCGACGACATCGCCGGCACGCACATAACCCGACGGTGCTAGCGCCTTGTACGACGCCCTGGCAAGCGAAGCCGCCAACGCAGCCTCAGCGGCGGCACGCTGTTCTTTGAGCGAACCAACCATATTGCCATAGGCAGCTTCTTCGCCACGGGTGTACTCGACGATTCTAGCCTGTTCGGCCTCTTTGGCGGCAATTTGCTCTCGCTGACCAACTTGTTGAGAAATTACGGCCTCGACTTCTTTCTTTTGGCGATCAAGTTCTTTTTTGAGTTTCTTGACTTGATCCATGGCGTTTTTCATCTGATCGCGCACCGAGCCGCGCACTTCTTGGGCGGCGACATATTCACCGACGTTCTTGGTGCTGGCCAGCAGTACAATCGGCGATACGTCACCATTGGCATAAATCTGCGCGACGGTTTTGTTAAGAGTACGTTTTTGACGCTCGAGTTTTTCTTGGTTAGCGTTAATTTCAGCTTGTAGCTGGTTTTTGAGTTGCTCGTTTTTGTCAATTTCGGCTTGCAGCTGGTTTTTTTCGGCCGTAATTATATTGAGAGCATTTTGCAGGCTGTCACCCTCGGAGCGCAGACGGGCAATTTCTTTTTCGTATTCGGCAATCTGCGCATCGATCGTGCTTATCTGATCACGATAATTTTGAGCAAACACGTGCGGCGCCGCCACAGCGAGGCCAATCACCAAACAACCAACAGTCAGGAGCTTGGCAAAAACTGATGGCAAACGGGTGGTGGATGTTTGTTTCATGATTTTGCTATATCTTACCACACCATGAGCGGTTTGGTCAAGTGTTTTGCGCCCCAAAATAAATCTACTAAGAAATAGTTTCATGCCCTACCCTTATTTATACTTTGAGATACCGTCGCACCGCTAGACGCGAAGACACAATACCGATCACCGCACCCAGTACGATCATACCTATCAAAACCAGCGGCGAAAATTTCACCAGCAGCCTAGAAAGCTTGTCTACCTCAATGCCATAACCGGCAATTTTGTCCTGAAATGCCAACAGCCCAAAGTAGCCCAGTCCGGTGGCAATCACAGCCGCAAACAAACCGTACATCACCGCCTCGACTACAAACGGACCACGAATAAAGCCTTTGTCTGCCCCGATTAGCTTCATCATCTCTATCTCGTCACGACGGTTAAATATCGCCATGCGTATGGTGTTGAAAACAATTAGCGTCGAAATCGCCACAAATATAACGGTCGCGACCAAGCCGGCGCGCTCGGCGGTTGCCGCCCAGCTGGTGATCGTCTTGATAGCCGATCGTCGATCGCCATCGAGCTGCTTGGCGCCGTCAAACAAATTTAGCTTGAATTGTTGGTCTTTACTGAGCAGTCGCTCGATACTTTCCAGCCTGTCGGGGTCGGCAACGTTTATTTCAAACTTAGCCGGAAACTCAATCTCCGATTCGGCCAAAGCCTTGAGACCCTCGACGTCTCCCGGCTCAATGTTGTCCTTGATATACTTCTCACGACCCTGCTCGCTCGAAACGTATGTCACCCGCGTAACATTGTCTGTGCGTTCCAGTTTTTTGCGCAGCGCCAACCGATCGCTGTCAGAAATATCGCCTTTTAGAAATATCGACAAATCGATACTTTGACGCAGCTGAGCAACCGTGTCGTTTAACATGGTTCGCGCCACTACCGTCGTAAAAACAATCAGCAACGTTATAGTCATAACCGCCGTTGCCGCCGTCGTCAGCCAAGCATTGCGCGTAAAGTTGTTGGCACCGTAGCGCAACATGCGCACCCAAGTCAGATACTTGCGGCGAAATTTTTTGCTGTCGCGCAGCTTTTGGCGTGGAGCCGGCTTATTTGCCATACCGACCTCCGATAACTAGCAGTTTCATTGTTTGTAACTCCCCTCAGCCACGTCGGACGTAATCTTGCCGCTGTCGAGTGTAATCACGCGACGCTTAAGCCGATTTACAATCTCGACGTTATGCGTAGTTAGCAATACGGTTGTACCATAACGGTTAATTTTTTCGAGCAATCGCACAATATCCCAAGAGTGCTTGGGGTCAAGATTGCCGGTCGGCTCATCGGCGATGAGAATCTTGGGCTGACGCACGACCGCGCGGGCAATCGCCACACGTTGGCGCTCACCGCCAGAAAGTTCACGCGGATAATTTTTTTCCTTGCCCTTAAGCCCGACCAGTTCGATAACTTTCGGAACCGTATTACGTATCTCGCGGTTAGTCATGCCGGCAATCTCAAGCGCAAAAGCGATGTTTTCAAATACGGTGCGTTGCGGCAACAATTTGAAATCCTGAAACACCACGCCTATCTTGCGCCTAAGCAGTGGAATATGCCGATCTTTGAGCGTATCGTAGTCGATACCGCCGACGACGATCTTGCCGCTGGTCGGCTTTTCTTCGCGTGTCAGCAGTTTGAGCAGCGTACTTTTGCCTGCACCAGAAGTACCGACCAAGATCACAAACTCTTTCGGCTCAATATGAAGAGAAATGCGACTGAGCGCCGGCGCACCGTCTTTGGCGTAAGTTTTGGTCACACGATCAAGCAAAATCATAACCGTATCTATTATACAACAAATCGTCCGCAAAAAGCTGTAGCTTATGCTTTCAAATAATAGCTACTTAGCGATTGATTCCAGATAAGCGTTTATGAAGCCGTCCAGCTTGCCGTCGAGCACGCCGGCGGTATCACGGTCTTCGTGCTTGGTACGGGTATCTTTGACCATCGTATATGGATGCAATACATAATTTCGTATCTGAGCACCCCAGCTGGCGCTCTCGCCTGCTCGCAGGTCGGCCAGGGTCTCAGCATGCTGCTCCATCTGGAGCTGAATCAATTTGCCGCGCAAAATCTTCATCGCGGTCTCGCGGTTTTGCAGTTGTGAGCGCTCGTTTTGGATCGCCACGACCGTCCCGGTCGGCAGGTGCGTGATACGGACGGCACTATCGGTTGTATTGACGCTCTGGCCGCCATGACCACCGGCCCGATAGACATCGATCTTGAGATCACGATCATCGATCTGCACCTCATCTGGCGTATCAATTTCCGGCATGATCTCGACCAGGGCAAAACTCGTCTGGCGCAGATTATCGGCATTGAACGGGCTAAGCCGCACCAGTCGATGTACGCCATGCTCGGACTGCAACCTGCCATAGGCATACGGTCCGGTGAAGCTATAGGTTGCGGATTTGAGGCCGGCTTCTTCACCCGGACTGCGCTCAATCAGCTCTGTTTTGAAGCCTGATTTTTCACCCCATCTGAGGTACATGCGTTCCAGCATCTCGCACCAATCCTGGGCATCTGTGCCACCAACTCCAGCCGATAGTTTCACGATCGCGCTGTGATCATCGTACTGACCATGAAACAGCAGATCTTTTTTAAGCTGAGTAAATTCAGCCTCGAGCGCCGATAATTGTTCCTCAAACTCGCGCGTCATCGACTCATCACCGATCTCCATCAGCTCGACGATATCACCGACTTGAAGCCGCAAAGTTTGCCACGGCTCGATCTGCGCTCTCAGACTAGCCGATTGCTTACTGAGCATCTGCGCCCGCTCAAGATTTGCCCAGACATCACTAGCGGCCAGCTGCTCATCAATCCGCGCCAGCTCCTCAGCCTTGGCGGCAATCGTCAGCTGATCAAAAGCTTCAATTACAGCTGTTTTCAGTTCATCGGCACGTTTTTTGAGCGGTTGCATATTAGAGTGCCTTGACCGCTTTTACAAACTGCTCGCCGCGATCCTGGTAATTTTTGAACATATCAAAGCTGGCGCTAGCCGGACTCAGTAGAACAACGCTGTCTTTTTTGGCACGTTTATGGCAGGCCTGAACGACATCTTTCATGCCACCGATCGGTTCAAATACGGGCACATTATATTCTTTACATAGCTGTGCGATACGCTTGCCGGTAGCACCAATCGCCGCGACTGTCACACTATGGCGCTTACACTCGTGCACAATTGATTCGTAATCAGCGCCTTTGTCTGACCCGCCCAAGATGATGATTTTGGGTTCGTCAAAGGCATTAAGCGCTGCAAATGCCGATCCCGGCGTCGTGGCGATACTATCGTCATAGTACCTGATACCGCCAACATCACGGACAAACTTGAGCCGATGCGGCAAGCCTTCAAACACCCGCAAGCCGCGTTCGATCGCCACATTATCGACCGTAAAGACACGAGCGGCCGATATGGCCGCGCAAGCGTTTTCAATATTGTGCGCGCCGGGCAAACTCAATGCATCAATCGAACAAATTGTCTGCCCCTCTACCCGAAACTCGCCGCCCTCGGCATATACTCCGTCGTGATCACGCGCATCGTAACGAATACGATCGCCCAAAACTGAAGTTTTGGCGATTTGCTCACTCCATTTATTGGACGGATGATAAAAACAAACATCGTTTTTGGTCTGGAAACGCCTGATGTTACTCTTGGCTCTGATATAGTCTTTGAAATCGGCATGTATATCTAGATGATCCGGCTCAATCATCAGCACTACCGCCACGCGCGGGCTGCGCACCATATCCCAGAGCTGAAAACTACTCAACTCAACCACGACAATATGATTAGGATCGATCGTCGGCAGCTCATCAAGCGGCGGCTTGCCGATGTTACCCACCAAGTGCACCGTATGCCCTGCCGATCGCAAAATACTGGTGATGAGGCTGCTGACCGTGCCCTTGCCCTTGGTGCCAGTGACACCGATGATCGGTGCCGAGCATTTCGCGAAAAACTCATTCGTACTGGACCATACCTTGCCGCCTGTTACAATCGAATTTGGCGGTAGTCCGGCGGTGCGTACCACTAAATCAAAATCATCCAGCTTGGCAAATACGTTTTCGCCCAGCAATACTTTGGCGCCTTTTGGGATCGGTCTGGCCGGCACGGCTTGCTCGTCGACGATCGTCACGTCATCACCGCGCGCTTGCCAATATTTATAATTCGACTCGCCCTCCAACCCATAGCCGGCAATCGCAACTTTCATGCTTTTAGTATAGCTGAGATAATTTACAATTTACAGTTTCAATTGATGAGTATCAAAAGCGCTCGTCGCACTATTTGTCAAACAACGGTTCAATTTTTTGATACAATCCATCGACAAAGGCTTTATCGATATCACCTATTCCGCCCAACAACCAGCAATCGGCATTGATAAATTCCCGCGCCGTTTGGACGATACGGTCTTTGGTGACTGCCTGGATCTCATCGGGTCGTAATTCATAATCATTGATCCGTCCGTCAAAAAAGTATCGATCGGCGTACCAGCGAGCAATTTGACCGGCTGTTTGGGCACCCATTTGATGACGGCCGAGAGCATACTGACGCGCAGCTTCGACTTCTTCATCGGTAATATGTCCGTCAATTACTGCCCGCACTTCTTTAGCGATCAATTCAAACAGCTCAGGTGCGCTGTCTGGGTCCAGCTCGGTGCCAAAGTCCCAGGTACTGTTGTGCTCATTGGCATTAGCCGTGCTCCACATGCTATAAGCCAAACCTTTTTTGCGTGCTCCGCCAAAAATACGCGAGCGAAACGTACCATTGAGAATATGATCGGCAAAACCCATAGCATCAATTTCGGCGTCACTTAGACGACGCGGCACCACCATACTCCAGCCAAACGTAAAATTCGTGGCTTCTTTGCGCTTAATCACCAGCGGGTCGGCCCGATGCAGCTCATCGACCGGAATACTCAAACGCTCACCGCGCGGCAAATCCCAGCTCTCCAGCATAGACTCAATCTGCGCCTCACGGCCCATGATGTGCCCGGCGATAACAAACCGCATATTCTCAAGCGTATGCGTACGGCGATAATGTTCGCGAATATCAGCCACGCTGACGTTATTAATTGTCTTAACCCGTTCTTGCCAAGTCAGTACATCCTCGCCCAAGACTTGCGCCATTTTTGACCAGAGTACCCACATATGGTTGTTGAGATAGCCGTTGAGCTCGTTGCGGACATTACCCGCCTCACTCTTGAGCTCGTCTTCGATAAAACGAGGCTTAGTGATACTAAGTTGCTGCAACTCCAATATGCGATCCCACTCAAAATCAGCGCAGTCAGTCATGTATACCATGCTGTAATCAGCCGTCGTGGCATTAAAATACGCTCCGTTTTTGGTAAATTCGGCATCGTATTCGGCTGCATCGCGAAACCTAGCATTGGCACCAAACGCCATATGTTCCATGATGTGTGCGGTTTCCTCGATCGATTGGTCGCGCACATAGCGCGTACCGGCTCTAAACTGAACGCGCGTACTCATCACCTGGGCGCCCGGCACATGAATCAGCAACCCGCGAGCCCCGTTTTTTAACTCAACTTCGGTAACAGTGTGTTTCATATGTGACAAACTCCGTTTGTTCGTTTGACGAAAAAATCTTTAGGGGCGGACCGCGTGACAGGACCTATGGAGAGGAGCGACACCCAATCGCCTTTCGGCGATTGAAGTGACGTCGTAAACACAGATGCCATTTTATTTGCGCTTTCTGCTTGCACGAGCGGTCTTGCGCTTTTTCTTGACGGCTTTTTTGCGAGCTGTTTTGGCTTTTTGGTCATGAGCTTTTTTGATCTTAAAATCAGCGTCACCAACATGCTCGCTGGCGTTGCCGAGCTCATTTACTCCCTGTTCGACAGCATTTTGGGCTGCTTTGGTCAGGTCGGACTCATAAACGTCGTCCTCAAGCTGCGCCGGACGTAGTTCTTCTTTGCGCACAAAGAAAATTGTCTTCAATACTTCATCGCGCAACGTCCGTTGCAGACTTTCAAATAATTTTTGCGATTCGGAACGGTACTCCACTAGCGGATCGCGCTGACCGACGCTGCGCCAATGAATGCCCTCTCGCAAATGCTGCATATTTTCGAGATGCTGCATCCAAAGCACATCGACTATTTGCAAGTAGACATCTCGCTCGAGGCTGCGTATCAAATCGGTACCAAGCTCTTTTTCGCGCTTTTTGTACAAATCATCAGCATAGTCTTTGGCTTTTTGGTAGCGTTTGCGATCGTTTTTTTCGCGACCTATTTCGTCGATTTTTTTCTCGCTAAGCGGTAGTGTCAGAGAAAAGTTTTCGGCAAATTTTGGCTCATTTTTGGCGGGAAGATGTGTCAAATCGCGTACTTTATCGTGAAGCAAGCGTTCTATCTCGCCTTTGATATCCTGGCCCTCTAAAATCGAGCGACGAATTTTGTAGATGACTTTACGATGTCGGTTGATGACGTTATCGTACTGGACGACATTTTTACGCGTGTCGTAATTGTAGCCCTCGACACGTTTTTGAGCCGACTCAAGAGTTTTGCTGACGGCTTTGTTTTCAATAGGTGTATCGTCGTCAACACCCAATCGATTCATGAGAGCTGCTATGCGCTCACCCTGAAAAATTCGCATCAGATCATCCTCAGTTGAGACATAAAACTGTGTACTACCCGGATCACCCTGACGGCCGCCGCGACCGCGCAGCTGATTGTCGATACGGCGAGCCTCATGTCGCTCCGAACCGATTACGGCCAATCCGCCGGCTTCTTTGACGCCCTCGCCCAGCACAATATCGGTGCCGCGTCCGGCGATGTTGGTTGCCAGCGTTACGGCACCCTTTTGGCCGGCTTCGGCGACAATAGCCGCTTCACGCTCGTTGTTTTTGGCATTGAGCAATTCGTGCTTGATACCGGCCTTGGTGAGCGCCTTGCTGATAAGCTCATTTTTGGCGATGCTGGCGCTGCCGATCAGTACCGGACGGCCGGCCGCCTGAAGTTCTTTGACATCAGCCACCAACGCCTTGATCTTGCCGGCTTCGCTCTTGAAAATCTTGTCTATGTAGTCCTTGCGAATCAATGGTCGATTCGGCGGAATCTGTATAACGTCCAGACCATAAATCTGCTGAAACTCCTCAGCCTCGGTAAAAGCCGTACCGGTCATACCGGAGAGTTTGTCATACAGACGGAAATAGTTCTGAAATGAAATCGTTGCCAGCGTTTGACTCTCCTCGCGCACCTGGACCCCTTCTTTGGCCTCGATCGCTTGGTGCAGCCCTTCGTTGTAGCGGCGACCGTGCATCAGACGACCGGTAAACTCATCGACGATGATGACTTCACCATCGGTCGTCACAACGTAATCTTTGTCACGGCGAAACAAGGTTTGGGCACGCAACGCTTGATCCATATGATAGACCGACCGCACGTGATCGGGACTGTATAAGTTTTTGATACCTAGCAATTTCTGCACTTTATCAACACCCTCATCAGTCAAACTGACAGCGCGGCGTTTTTCGTCGAGCAGATAATGAGCGGGCTTGAGTGCAGCCGCGATTTTACTAAATCGAATGTACATATCGGGATTTTCACTCCCTGGCGCCGAGATAATCAGCGGCGTGCGCGCTTCGTCGATCAAGATTGAATCCACCTCATCGACAATCGCAAAATTTAGCTCGCGCTGCCTGAGCAGATCGGTCTCATTGACCATATTGTCGCGCAGGTAGTCAAATCCAAACTCGTTATTGGTGCCGTAAGTGATATCGGCAGCATAGGCTTCTTTGCGCGTACATGGGCGAAGTTTTTTCATGCGCGGATCGGAGTGATCGGGATTGTCGTATTTGCCATCATAGATAAACGACTGATCGTTAATGATACAGCCGGTCGTGAGACCAAGCGCATCATAGACCTGCCCCATCCAGCCGCAGTCTCGTTGTGCCAGATAATCATTTACCGTCACGACGTGGACACCTTTGCCACTCAGGGCGTTGAGATAGACAGGTGCAGTTGCCATCAATGTCTTGCCCTCACCGGTTTTCATCTCGGCGACATTACCCTCGTGGAGGGCAATACCGGCAATCAACTGCACATCATAATGCCGCTGCCCGAGTACACGGTCGCTCATCTCGCGCACCACCGCAAAAGCAGCCGGCAAAATATCGTCGAGCGTCGTGTTTTTCTTGGTGAGTTTTTCTTTGAGCAGGTCAGTTTGTTTTTTGAGCTCCGGTTTGCTCATGTCATGATATTTGGTCGCCAGCACATTTATACTCGCAACTTTTTTGGTAAGTCGCTTAAGCGTGCGCGCTTGTGGGTCACCGAAAATTTTGGCCAAAGCCTGTTTCATAGTAGTCTTTCCCCTCTAGTTTGGTCATTTCAACTGCATGATATTATAGCGGTTTATAGGGGTGCTGCCAAGAGGTGAAGTTTAAAATTCAACCGATTGTCAATTCTCTCGAGCCGTTCTCTTAGATGCTGTAGCTCGGTACGTATCTCGTTAAGTTGCCTGTCTATTCGATCAAATCTGGCGTCGATTGTTTCAAATTTTTCATCAACCGAAACAAATTGATCAGCAACCATCGTCGACAAATCGCCGATCGCCTCCAAAACATCATCAATCGATTTATCTGCTCGAGCTGCCATACTAACAGTGTAGTATTTTGACTATCTTTAGACAGTATCGGTACTCAGACGAATACGCTCTTTGATCGAACGCAGCACTCGCTGCGCGCGACCACCGCGAAAAGCTCGCTCGTCGTGATATTTCTTAAGCTGAGCGGTCAGTTTTGCCTCGACAATATCGACCGCGGCGAGCATGTTGAGGGTACTGTCTTTGGCAGTGATGGTGCGCTGCGGTACCAGTAGATTGATATCACATTCGTATTTATTGCCGTTGGCGCGATTAACTTCTTTGAGGACAACTTCGGCTTTGACTGATTTACGGGCATGGCGCGGCAAAAATCTATCAAGACGACCGATTTTTTTCATGACATACTTTTTGGTAACGTCATCGACTTGGTAGCGTACTCCGGTTATATCGATATGTGTGATCATAGTGACCTCCTTTTTGATATGTTCGGGTTTGTACTTACTATTATAGCAAATTTTAGGCAGATTTTTTAGCGTCGAGTCCGATTGCATCGGCGATATTTGCCAGTCCATCTCGCTCAAGCAGCGCAGCGAGACCGGCATTGATCTCGCCGACTGTTTGCGGGCCCTCGTAGATAAGCCCGGTGATCATACCGAGCAGGCTAGCGCCGGCTCGAATCTTGGCGTAGGCGTCTTCGCTCGAAAATATGCCGCCGACACCAACAATCGTCAGTTTGTCACCGTAGTACTGATAGGTTTGCCGGATGAGCTGCGTCGATATATCTCGGGTCGGCATGCCGCTCAGACCGCCCGGAATCGCAGGTTCATGAATATCCAGCCCAGCACGATCTTTGCGCAGATTGCCGATCGTCACGCCCTGAACATTGTGTCGCGTAATCACATCGAGCAGTCCACTCAGCTCCGGCCAGGCTTTATCGATCGGCATTTTGATAAGCAGCGGCTTGGTAAGCTCCAGTGCATCGATCGCCGATAGCAGTGCGTCGAGTCGATCCGGTGTCGTAAACGGCTCGCCGCCATGAGTATTTGGACACGAGATGTTGAGCTCCAGCAGCCGTACGCTGGGCAAATCTTTGACCGCCCGAAAGCCCGCCACATAGTCGGCAATCGCCCCCTCGTCATCGGCCGTCTCGGGGATGTTAGTCTTGGCAACTGAAATACAGAGCGGATACTCGCCTGTTTGCCCTGCTAATCGAGTTGCTATACGCTGCACGCCTTCGTTTGGCAGCCCAGCATGGATGATCAGCGACTGCTGATCAGGCAGCCGCTGAAACCACGGTTTTTTGTTGCCGAGACACGGCAGTGCCGTCACTGACCCGCCCGTCATCCAGCCGAAGCCGACTCTTCGCATGGTCGGCAGCATATCGACGTTTTTGTCGAGTCCGGCCGCGAGACCGAGCGGATTATCAAACGGCATATTCCATAGCGTCTGTCGGAGGCGCGGCGAACGATACGCCCAGATACCCGACATCACATTCACCAGCGGAATCCGCTGTGTGATCTTAGCGAGAGTGATTAGATCACCGTGCACATCATCCGGATGCCGCCGAAATAGCAGCGGTTTAACCGCATGCTTGTATAGCCCCCGGGTCGTTGATCGAATAACCGACTTCATGCTCTACCTTTTTATAGAACCTCTCGCCCGCCGAGATATGGCCTCAGAACATCCGGCACGCGAAGTGTACCGTCATCGCTTTGGTAGTGCTCGATCATCGTGATCAGACCACGTGCAAAGGAAATCGCTGTACCGTTGAGCGTATGAAGTGTTTCGACTGTCCCGTCTGAGCGGCGGACGCGGATATTGAGATTGCGCGCCTGATAATCAGTGCAGTTACTACAGCTCGTCAGCTCACGGTATTTTTCATCGACCGGTGACCAGTACTCGATATCGTATTTTTTCGCCGCCGGTGCACCGAGATCGCCCGCAGCGATATTGATGACATGGTATGGTACGCCGAGCGCCTGCCAAAGCTCTTCCTCGGTTGCCAGGATCTTCTCATGCATCGCCGGACTATCCTCGGGCTTGCAAAAGATATACATCTCGAGTTTGTTAAACTGGTGAACGCGGAATAAACCGCGAGTGTGCTTACCATATGTTCCGGCCTCTTTGCGGTAACACGGACTGTAGCCGGTATACATCAGCGGCAACTTGTCCTCGTCGATAATCTCATCGGCATGATAGCCAGTTAGCGGCGCTTCGGCCGTCCCGATCAGAGCCAATTCTTCGCCGTCGATAAAGTATTCGTTGCCGCTATCATCTCCTTTGGGCGCAAAGCCAGCTCCCTCGGCTGTCCGTGTGTTGACCATGTGTGGCACCGTCATGTAGCTAAAGCCGCGTGTGGTCACAAAATCGATCCCAAACTGCAGCATGGCATTTTCAAGCAGTGCCAACTCATTTTTTATGAAGTAAAATTTGGCTCCAGCTACCTTGGCGCCGCGCTCGAAATCTACCCAGTCGCGCTTGATGGCAAAATCCAGGTGATCCTTGGCGCCTTTGGTTTGCTCACCGACTTTCTTGATCTCGACACTATCCTCTTCACCGCCCAGCGGTACATCCTCGAGTGTAATGTTTGGTACACGCGCCAGAAGTGCACTATACTCCTGCTCGTACGAATTGAGATATTCTTCCTGCTTGGCCAGCTCGAGCTTGATGACTTTGCCCTCGTCGATCAGTGCTTGATCAGGTTTGCCGTCTTTCATCTTGGCGGCGTTGTCGTTGCGCCGTGCCCGCAGCTCATCGACCCGCGTCATCAGCTCACGCCGATTTTCATCAAGTTCGAGCAGTTTTTTGATATCGACATTGTAGCCTTTTTGGCGTGAGGCTTCCAAAACACGCTCCGCATTTTCGCGGATGAAGCGAATATCTAACATGCTTTATATTATACACGGTAAACAATGTATAAGATGAGAGTTACATAAAAGATAGGCTAAAACAACCGGTATCGATACTCTCCAAAGCGTGTGGCTTACCGTTAATTTCTAAGTTCTCGACACCCTGTAGTCGCACAGTGCTGTAGCCACCGAAATATTTTTCACACTTATTATCATCAACCTGAAGCGCTAATGTTTGTATCTCGCCGCTGCCTACTTCAAAATAACCACCTCGCCCGACCTGCACTGCCAGCTGGGCCTGAGTAATGGCCCGATAATCAAATGTACCCGACACGATATTTATAGATGTCAGCTCCGGTCCGTAAACGGTAATTTCGGGCATGACAACACAGCTAACATTGAGTGAAAACGTATCGCAATTATGGCTTGGCTTAACTAGCAGTCGCGCCGTATTTCCGTCACGCTCGACTTTTACAAAATCACGCATTTCGCTACTCGCACCAATATGTCTTATACTGACCCGCGGCTGCCCAGGCCGAACCTGATACTTCAGCATTGCCGATGGATTATCGACTGTCAACTGCGTGACATCAGCCAGATCAAGCGAAAACGTATCGGTTTGTTTCATTTGTTCGATCTGCCCATTTACCTGCTGAGCGCTATACAGGCCACTGCCGAGAGCCAAACCACCTGTCAAAGCGGCGCCGATCATGAGAAAAGTCACGACAGTTATCAGTCGTTTGCTGGCCTGCCATGTAAATGCCATATAGCTCAGTATTAGTTTAATCGCTACAAGCAGTACAATCGCAGCCGCACCTAGCACGCCCGCAGTTAGTAACCATGATGACTGTCGAAGCAACGACGACACCTCAAGCCCGCCAATCCCAAGTGGTACCAACATAGCCAAAAGTGCCAGTCCGGCCAAAGCCGCTAGTGCAAACCCGACGCCGAGCACCGTCCGCAAAACAACGACTAGTGGTTTTTGGGCAGTCCTGGTGGCCTCAACGACTTGCTCACCGGCATTTTTGAGTGCCGCGAGCGTTACCGGTTCACCTTTCATCTGCAATTTTTCGGCAGCAGTGCGAGCCGGAGGAATTGCCAGCCACAAGACGATATAGACAATTACAGCCGTACCAAATGACACAAACGGCGAGATGATTGCCAGTAACCGTACCCACAGCGGATTGATGCCGTAATACGCCGCGATTCCGGCACAGACGCCCCCCAGCCACCCGCTGTCCTCGTCGCGCATCAGCCGCTTGTCGGAAACCGCTTCCGCAGTTTCATCGGCTGATGACTCATCTACAAACTCGCTGGGTTCGCCGAGTCGAGCTTGTAGTTCTTTGATATCAGTTGTCGTGATTGTTTGTTCTGGGCCAACCCCGCGTTCGGCAAGCAGCTCGACCATGCGGGCTTCGATTTCGTTTAGCGTTTCATCATCGGCGTGCATAGTTTTACGAATTGCTGCTAAGTATTTTTCCAGCGCTTTTTTAGCATCGATCTCAATACTAAAAGGCGTCCTAGCCAAATGTATTTTGGTAATTTCATTCATCGCCTAAACTCCTTTTCTGAGTGTCTTAAGTGTTTTATTGAGCACATCTATATGAGTGGTGAGGTACTTTGCAACCTCATGTCCATATGGCGTGAGCTGATAGTATTTGCGCGGCGGACCTTGCTCACTTTCCTGCCATTCATGTTGCAGCAAACCGTCTTTTTGCAGCCGGGACAATAGCGGATAAATTGTTCCCTCCACCACTACTAATTCCGCCTGACGCAAAGCTCGTATGATATCACTGGTGTATCGTGGCTGGTCGGCACATATCAGCAACATGCAATACGCCAAGAAGCCTTTGCGCAGCTGACTGGCTAACTGCCCGGCATAATCAGCTGCTGGTACCAGCCGAAATTCATCGACATCAATAACGCCATCGGCATCGTCATCGTGAGCAGCCGGATGATCCGAACCGTTCGGTAGTTTCATCTTATTCATTTCTTATACATAGTATTTATAATTGATATAGTTCTATGTTATACAAAGTAGTATGGAATGTCAATAGACTAAAATCAATTATTACTTCGAACGAATTTATTCGGTACGAAGGGCGTCAATCGGATCAAGACGAGCGGCTTTGCGCGCCGGGAACCAACCAGCTGCCATGGCGAGCAACATAAGACCGATCACCATTCCGGCAATCGGCCAAAATTCAAATACCAATATACGATTCTCGCCGATCGACATCTTTTCCGATATCCACGGATTGAGCAGCGTGCCGACACCCCAAGCCAGCAGTGCGCCAAATGTCCCGCCGAGCAGCCCTATCCAGGCTGCTTCGTACTGAAACAATCGGCGAACATGACGACCGCGCATACCAAGCGCTTTCATGAGACCGATTTCGCGCGTCCGCTCCAGCACCGAGATGTACTGCGTATTGATGATACCAAACACGCTAGCGATCAGCGCCAAAATACCAAACACCATGACGATACTCTGGATGACATTGACAATCGTAAAGAGCAGGTTTTGCAGGTCTTTGGCAGTTCGAGCCACCATGTCTTGCCGCTCGAGTTCAGCCTTGACCGTCGCCGGATCGATACCCTCTTTGACCCGTACGGTGGCATTGAGATATTTCTGATACTGATCGGTGTCTTTGGTCAAAAAATCGGCCAGTTCTTTGGCGCGGTCATAGGCGATAAATAATCCGTTGCTGGCCGAAAACGCCGTGCTGGATTTGGCGCTGACGGCCCGTACCGTGAGCGTCACATCACGACTCTCGCCCTGAGCCAGTGATTTGAGACTATCGAACCCGCCAGTCATAAATGCCTGACGGATCTGCTCGTCGGTCGGCTGCTTGCCTGGCTGAACGAGATGCAGGGTGATCTTTTTGCCGATCAGGTCTTTGGCGTGCTTGATGCCCAGTTTGGTCAGAAATCCTTCCGGTACGACGATGTCATCCATCTGTAGTTGCTGTCCGAGTTTCGGCAGCGATCCGGCTGCGACCTCTGCCCGCACGGTTGGATCATAGGCCGTAATATCGGCGACAAATTTTTGGGTATTTCCCTCCAGCTGGATGTACTGAGCTTTTACGATATAAGTCACAAAAATCGACTCGACGTTTTTGGTCGCACGAGCTTTTTCTACGTCACTTGCCGTTAGAGCTTCAAACTTTGCCCCGGCAAATTCCGTCTCGTTTTCGCTATAGGTTCGCAGCCCGCGCTGACCCTCGCCATCGCCAAACATACTCTTGTCTTTGGCGATAAACACCGACTGCGGATCGACATTGCTGCTAATCAATTTATTGGCATATTGGCGCGCGCCCGTGCCGGCCGCGAGCGCGGCCGTGAGCGTAAATGCCCCGACGGCAATTGCCAGGCTCGTCAAAATCGTGCGACCTTTGGCGCTGCGCAAACTGCGGCCGGCCCGGCGGACACTATCGATAATTTTCATGCGGTGACCTTTCGTGATTTTGGCTTGGTAACTTTGACGATCCGACCATCATGCAGTTCAATCTGCATATCACATTTGCTCGCCAGATCATGATCATGTGTCACGATGACGAGCGTACTGCCGAATTTTTTGTTAAACGAAAATAGCAGATTTTCGATCTTGGCGCCAGTGGCACTATCGAGATTGCCGGTCGGCTCGTCGGCGAAGATAATTTTTGGCTTGTTGACGATCGCCCGAGCAATCGCCAGGCGCTGCTTTTGGCCGCCAGAGAGGTTTTTGGCTTTTTGATCGATCTTGTCCTCCAGCCCGACGAGCTTGAGTGCTTCATTGACTCGTCGCTTGCGAGCTGAGGTGCCGATACGAGCAATCTCGAGCGGCAACGCCACGTTGTCAAAGCAGCTCTCGTTTGCCTGGACAAAAAAGGCCTGAAATATAAAACTGATTTTTTCCGCTCGAAATCGATCGAGCGCTTTTTGATTGAGTGCGCCGATATCATCGCCGTCGACGACGACCGCACCGGCAGAGGGGCGATCTAACCCGCTCATGATATGCATGAGCGTACTTTTGCCCGAACCAGATTTGCCGACGATAGCGACACTGGCGCCGTCCGGCACCCGAAATGTTACCTCTTGCAGCGCGGCAAACACTTGTTCTTTTTTGCCATACACTTTGCCAACATTGACTACGACGATCATCATATGTCATTATAGCCGGTTTTTTGCCCAATAAAAACCCTTGTGTTTACCGGCATCGCCTACTATACTATTAGTTAAGTCAGCGAGAGACAAAAAACATGAAAAACCATCGACTGCTCCGGATTTTGGCTTTTATAAGTAGTATTGGGGTTGTTGGTGTTTTTTATTGGTCGGATGTCTTTGCCCAAAGTACCACCATCAACGTTCATGTCGGGCCGCTTATCATTGATGTCTGCCCGAATATTCTTGGGCCGCAAGCCTTGGTGCCTGATGGTATGATCATCGATGAAGCCGGTAATTGTGTCACGCCGCCTCCACCGGCTATCGACGTTTGTGCCAACCTACCGGGCGATCAAGCCACGATTCCTGTTGGCTATTACCGTGACGATAACGGCGACTGCCACCCCCAGCCGTCGCCACCGATTGACGTCTGCCCTAACCTTTTTGGTATTCAATCGGTCGTCCCATCCAGTCTGATCGTCGACGCCAACGGCAATTGCGTCGCGCCGCCGGTTGATGAATGTCCAAATATTGACGGCCCGCAATCGTCAGTGCCGATCGGCATGGTCAAAGTCGATAGTGTTTGCTTCACACCACATGCCACCGTTGATCCGCCCGCTGAAGTCGCTCCGCCATCCGGTTCGACCCAGCCAACCGGCACCAAATACAAAAACATCCCGACTTTTTTAGATCCTATCGTTGATCCGATCGTCAATCTCATACCGGAGAAAGTCAAACAAACCCTTAAATCGATACCAGCCGAAGTATCGCGCACCGTACCGTATTATATTTACGCAACCCTCGGTGCCGCTGCCGGTATACTGTTTTTGCAAGCCCTGCGTGAAATGAGAGCCGCCAATGCGTTGTTGGTTCTGCTCAAACGCGAAAAAAGCGTCGCCGAACAAAAAGACAACTTCATTGCGCTAGCCTCGCACTATTTGCGTACGCCACTGACTCTGATGCGCAACGGTCTCGACACCATAGTCGCACTCAAAGAAGCCGGCTCCAAGACAGTCGAACCGCTCAGAGCTGCTATCGACCGGCTGGAAATCAATATCAAAGATATTTTGTCAGACATTGAGTCCGATGAGGCGCTGCGTCATATCAGTCCGCCTCCGGCCGACTCAAAACCTCAAAGTTTAAGATCACCGTTTTTCTGGGGACCGGCGCTTGGAAGTATCTTGCTTACCTTGATTGCGAACTTTTTGCTGGGAGTTGTTGCTGATGTCGATCTAGGCATGGCAAATTTGCTGTTTCAGCTCATCGTCATGGTGGCGATTATCATGGTGTTTTACACGGCGTTGCGCAATCACCATATTCGCTCGCGACAACGCAAACAGCAGCAACAACTTATCACCCATGAGCGCGCCATCGACAGCGCTCGCAACGAGTTTATACAGCGCTCGACGGCCGCACTTCAGGCCGGACTGGGTGAATTGTACTTGTCTAGAAGCAGTATCAATTCCGCCGCATCGGCTCGATTTTTTGACGAAGGTTATTTGCGCTTTAATAGTATTCTTGACAAGTTTATTTTGCTCAGCAAAATCCAAAACGGCGATATGACGGCTATCGAACAACTAAATCTCCGCAAGATTGTCAACAGCATACTCAAAACCTACCATTCAGAGATTGACGACAAGCGGTTAACCATCACCAACGAGATCAGTCCAACTATTACGGTCAAGCAAAACCGAGATTTGCTGGAGTTTGTCGTTCGTTCGATCATCGATAACGCTATCAAGTTCAATGCTAACGGCGGACAAATTATCATCAAGGCCGATAAATCCACCCACCAGCTCACCATCAAGATTTCCGACACCGGTATCGGCATACCGAAAGACAAGCTTACACAATTATTTAAGCCGTTTTCACGCGCCGGTTCGGCGGTTCAGTTCAATTACGAAGGCCTGGGCTTTAGTTTATTCCTCGACAAAATCATTACCGATCATATGGGCGGCGGTATTGCAGCTGCCTCAACAAAAGATAAAGGTACTCACATCACTGTCCGCGCCCATGCGGCCCATGCCTAAGCTTTTATATGGTATGGCCGTTTGCTGAACTGGTAGCGCAAATGCATCAGCATCATGCCGGTTCCGACAAATAGTGCCGCCAAAGCCGCCAAAACATTAAGCAGCGGTATGATTAGCGCTAAGCCCAGGGCCAAGGCACCAGTCAGACCGACAAGCACCGCATTGGTGGCGCGCTTTTGCAAGATCAGGCCGCCAACATAATAAGACGCCAGTACAAAGGCCACAAACATGCTAAGCACCCATGCAAGCAGCAGCGCCAAGCCCGCCGCCACACCAACAACCGTCACCATCAGGATAATCGCCAGTACAGGCGCCAACACGATAAAGGCAAAGCCAAACAAAAACGCCAGCAGTACTGAGCGTACCGGCTGCGAGGCTGCGGTGTGGACAAACCGCGGCGCCACCAGGACAACCAGTACCGTCAAGACAGCCAAGCTAAAAATCGTAAACAACCAGCCGGTAATATCGGCTGAGCCGTCGGTTGAGGCTTTGGTTTCGGCTTTTTTGAAATGGACCGCACCGGTAACAACCCCGTTTGGTACCGACTGTTCTCGTTCACCCGTGTAATCGAGATTGCCATTGATCTTTGCTCTGCTACCGAACACAATGTTTGTCACACCGGCATTAAAATCACGACCAATCATGCCGTTTATATTGGCAGTTTCCGCACCGGCCAGCACATCGCGGCCTACCTCGCCATCGATTGTCAGCGTTGCTGCCCCACCGGTCAAATCGCGACCAACTTTTGCGTTTTCGACGATGTATACCGAGCTGCCGGCAGCCGTCACACTACCCGCTACCTGACCTTTGACGACCACTTCACTGCCAGCGACACGTACATCTCCGTTGACCGTACCGTTAACAGTCACATTGGTGGCGGCGGCACAGAGAACATCACCCTCGACCGTACCCTGAATTGTTACGCTCGAGCCGGCACAATACACATCGCCCTTGACCGTTCCCTCAACGATAACGTTTTGGCCAGCCAGATAGGCTGAACCGTCAACCGTTTGATCGGCAGCCACGCGAGCGTCGCCGCTGTCATTAGCAATGTACAGCCCTGACGCGCCCACAAACGAGGCTGTCACGACCGCAATGATCAGAGCGCCAAGCGCTCCAAGTGAAAGTTTCTTCATACTCACATTCCTTCCGGGCGCACACCTATGTCGGCTAGCGTGAACCCATATTTTTCTAATGTATCGACAACCAGTTCTCTGTCACCTTGTTTGTATTCACGTGCGAGCGTGTTCAAAAAATCGCCTGTGTTTTCAAACAATTCGCCCTCAAATTCATACACTT
Source organism: uncultured Candidatus Saccharibacteria bacterium (assembly GCA_964573015.1). Taxonomy (GTDB): domain Bacteria; phylum Patescibacteriota; class Saccharimonadia; order Saccharimonadales; family Saccharimonadaceae; genus JAPUDQ01. The sequence goes on from CAZNHZ010000001.1 coordinate 350,304, forward strand.
TTTCGATAGCGACCTCCTTTATACTATCATCATACAGTGTGCCATAAGGAGTTGCAACGCTGCCAGACAATTAGCTACACGCCACCACCACCGCCACCACCACCGCCACCGCCGGACGAACCGCCGCCGGACGAACCGCCGGAGCTTGAGCTCGATGACGAAGCATAACTAACCGCCTGGGATATTCCGTCGATACCGCCGCTAAACGTCGCTGCATTAAAGGATGCTTGGCCGCTATACCAATCAAACAGCACGTGACGAACATAAACAAAGCATGTAACGCATATAAAAGAGGTTGTGATGTCGTACTAAAAATCGATCAGGTGTTTCGTATAGCCGGCTGCAATAAGTCGTTCATATGCCGCCCAGACATTATCGGGGATTTCCTGCTCGATCTGAAAGCCGCGCGCCGGAAACTCTCGGATGCGCTGGAGGTCACCGACCATAACATTGATAAAGACATCTTTCGAGATTGTATCGTTCATGTGCTCTTCGTAGGTTAGTTTCGGTGATGTCACCACGATATCGATATTCTCAGCATTAGGCCATTGCTTCATGTAGGTCGCGTAGAGCCGCCGCTCCATGTATGGTTTCGTCACGGCGATGATAGATTTTGGATTGATATTTTTTTCGGCAAATAACTTCAATGTATTCTCAATATTTTGTACGGTATAGGTCGATTCTTTTTCGAGTAATATCTTGTCCTCATCTACCCCCCTCGACTGCGATATCACGAAACGTTTCCGCTTCGGATAGCTTATTGACATGCTTCGTCACCTTGCCTAGTCCGCCGGTAAATACCAGCAGCTCCCCATACCCGTCTAGCATTAGCTGCGCTGAGCGCTCAGCCACCCGCGTATCGAGACAGCCATGCCCGATGATAACTTCCGCGGGATACACTTGCATATCCATACGCATATAGTCGAGGAGTGTTTTTGCGTCGCGATCTATCGCAGTCATAGTTTTATATCAGGATAGATCGCCCGAGTCGTCTCGTCGATCTCATGACGCAACTGCGGGAATGGCACGCCTTCACGCGCAGTAACACCTTCAAATATCCAAAACACTCGTTCGCTAAAGCCGAGGCCGCAGGCCGGTGGCATGCCGTACTCGAGCATCTCGACAAAATCAATATCCATCATCATCGCCTCTTCATCACCGGCATCACGCATACGCTGCTGATCGAGAAATCGCTGGTATTGGTCAAGTGGGTCATTGAGCTCAGAAAACAGATTACACAGCTCCGACCCGGCAATCACTACCTGAGCGCGCTGTGTGATCTCCGGACGATCAGGGTGAGCCTTGGATAGCGGCGAGATAAATGTCGGTGTGTTGATCAGCCAAATCGGCCCAGCAACGTCTTTGCGAATGTTTTTCCAGAGTTTGTCGATACAACGTGATTTGTTGTCGGCTTTTTCAACCTCGAGTTTATGCTCACGCAGCGCGGCCTGTACTTGTTCGAGCTCACAGTCAAACGGATCAATACCATAGCGATCTTTGATCGTTTCAGCATAATCCCACTGCTCCCACTTGCCTGTCAGATCGACATCAAACTCGCCGAGTTTGAACTGGAGCGTGCCAAATGTCTCTTGCAGTACGTATTTGAATAATTCTTCCTGAAACGCGATGCCGTCCTGCCAGTCCGCATAGGCCCAATACCACTCCATCGCGACATGCTCCGGCAGATGCTCATCTGTATAGTTTTCGTTGCGAAACCGCGGACCGATATCGTAGACTTTTTCAAAACCCGCACCGATCAGACGCTTGAGCGGCAACTCATGTGAGATACGCAGGTAAAAATCCTGGTCGAGCGCATCCATATGCGTCACAAACGGATTGGCATCGGCCCCGCCGGTCGTATGCTCAAGCACCGGCGTATTGACTTCATAAAATCCACGCTCATCGAGAAACTGACGCGTCGCTCGCCAGAAATTTGATCGCCGGATGAAGCGCTCGCGCACATCACGATTGACATTCATATCGACGTAGCGGCGGCGGAAGCGTTCTTCTTTATTGGTGAAACCTTCTTGCTCTGTCGGCATACCACGCAGCGACTTGGTCAGCAAGCGTAGTTGGCGTACATCAACACTCACTTCACCCGTCTGAGTCTTGATAACCGGCCCCGATGCTTCAATAAAATCTCCAGGGTCAAGCAGCGTAATCTGATCCATGCCGAGTTGCGATTTGCCGGCATCGAGCGGCTCAACCATGTCGGATTTCATAAATAGCTGCACCTGACCGGACATATCGCGCAGTACGATAAACGCCAGCTTGCCAAACTTGCGGATGCCGATAATACGGCCGACGACCGTTACTTCCCGGCCCTCAAGCTCCGTAAATGACTCAGCAATCTGGCTGCACTCATGCGTCCGAGTACTATCAGCCGGATACGGGTTGATCCCAAGAGCTTTCAGATCATGTAGTTTACGCAAGCGCTCATCGCGCAGTTCTTTGAGTGTCGCCATACTCACATTAGTGTAGCAAAAACTCCTCTGACGTGCGAGATGTCCGGTGTTATAATGAGAGTATGGCAAAAAATATTATTAGTATTGACAAATTTGTGATGAATTTTGGCAGCACAAATGTCATCAATGGCCTGAGCTTTGACGTGCGACGCGGCGAGACTTTCGGGCTGCTTGGCAGCAACGGCTCCGGCAAAACCACTATCATACGTGCCCTGCTTGGTATCTATCCGCCCACCGGCGGTACGCTAACGATCGACGGCAAGCCGTACCGCGTCGATGGATCAATCAAACTCGGTTACTTGCCCGAAGAACGCGGGCTGTACAAAAAAGAAAAAGTTATCGATGTCATGACCTACTTCGGTCAACTCAAAGGCATGGAGCGCGATACTGCACGAAAGTGGTCGCTTGACTACCTAAACCGAGTGCAGCTCAGCGACAAAGCCGATAGCCGTCTCGATAAACTATCCGGCGGTCAGCAGCAAAAAGTCCAGCTTGGCGTTACGATTATGAACGATCCGGAACTACTGATACTCGATGAGCCGACCAAAGGCTTTGATCCGGTCAATCGTCGATTGCTTATGAACATCATCGAAGACCACCAGAAAAAAGGTGCCACCGTCGTATTTGTGACACACCAAATGGAAGAAGTCGAGCGGCTGTGTGATCGCATTATCCTGCTCCGCAACGGCAAGGCTGCAGCTTACGGCACCATAGCTGACATCAAAAAACGCTATGCGGACAAATCTCTCGACGATATTTTTGTCAGTATTTATGGTGATGAAGAGGAGGTTCGTGATGCATAATCTTAAAACGGTTATCCGATTTGAAGTCGTCCGTGCACTCAAAAAAAAGACGTTTTGGATCATGGCGTTGGGATTCCCAATCTTATTTGCCGCGATTGCCGGCGTTATCGTCTTGTCCAATAAAGCCACCGACGATGCCGTCAAAGATATCGAAAAGCAAAAGTTCAGCTTTGTAGTTCGTGACGACTCGGGCATAATCGACCCAACCATCGTTACGGCCATGACCGGCACCATGGCCGATCCGACAGTATCATCCGATGGCTATATCGGCAAAGTCAAAAACGGTACTATCGACGGATTTATCCATTATCCTCGTCAGCTCGACAAGACACCGATCAGGGTCTATGGCAAGAGTATCGATGTCTTTACTGACGGGCGCTACGGCGGGGTCGCCAACAGTCTTTTGACGATGTCGGCGTCGAAACGCGTCGACAAAAATGTCCAAGCGGTATTGAGCAAAACGACCAATACCAGCTTCACCGCCTACAAAGATGGTGAACCATACGACGCTTTCAAGCGGATGGTTTTGCCGGGAATATTTTTGGTGCTGTTTTATTTCCTGATCGCGTTTTTTGGCAACCAGATGCTCACTAGCACGACCGAAGAAAAAGAAAACCGCGTTATCGAGATGCTGCTCACCACGCTCAATGCTCGTACGCTCATCGTTGGCAAAATTCTATCACTGATATTGCTCGCTGTCATTCAGGGACTTATCATCGTCTTGCCGGCACTTATCGGCTACATTTTGTTTCATGACAGCTTGCGCTTGCCTGCGCTTGATTTGTCGTCACTACCGGTTGACTGGATACGTATCAGCCTCGGCTTCCTCATCTTTGCCGCCAGCTTTCTATTGTTTACCGGCCTATTGGTCGCGGTTGGCGCCGCCGTACCAACCGCCAAAGAAGCCAGCGGATTCTTTGGTATGGTCATGATGCTGATCTTTGGGCCGCTCTATGCCGCACCGCTGTTTGTGTCGAGTCCTGGCTCGCCTATTGTACAGTTTTTGTCGTTTTTCCCTTTGACCTCACCGATACCACTGATGCTTCGAAACGCTATCGGCAATCTTAGCTACACGCATGCTTTGATCGCTATCGCGCTTCTACTCATCACTGCTACGTTCGTCATGTTTATCGCCGTACGAATTTTTCGTTATGGCGCGCTCGAATACTCACGACGTTTGTCGCTCAAAGAAATTTTTGGCCGCTAAACGTAAAATCCTACGGCAAAAAATGCAGCAAGGAACAACCTTGCTGCAACCAGGTTTCATAATGACTATTTAACTTCTTGGATTGTATAAGTTGTCTCGCCTTTAGGCGTAGTAATCGTGACTTCGTCACCTTGTTTTTTGCCCATGAGCGCTGAGCCGATCGGTGATTCATTGCTGATCTTGCCCTCAAGCGGGTCAGCCTCGACTGCCCCGACTATCCGGTAAGTAACTTTTTTGCCGTTTTCGAGTACGACGGTCGAGCCAACTTTTATCGTGCTGCTTTTGGTCGGTTTGATGATGTCAGCGTTTTGCAAAATATCTTCAATTTCGGCAACGCGAGTTTCGACCAAACCCTGCTCTTCGCGGGCGCTGTCGTACTCGGCATTTTCACTGAGATCACCATAATCACGAGCGTTGGCAATCTTTTCAGCTATCGCGCCGCGACGACCTTTGAGCTCGTCAAGTTCAGCCTCAAGTTCAGCCTTGCCTTCTAAAGTGATGTGATAAGTTTTTTTCATATAAATTATTCTCTTTCTTTACTGATTCTTAGACGGGATAAACGGCGCGCCAAGTCAGCGTGCCGCCCTAAAAACTGTTTAGTCAGTCCCCTCACTTCAACAGTGGTTATAGCTTAGCAAATAGCTGTTCGCGCGTCAATATCTCAGCCTTGTCGCTAGTGCGCTTTTTGTACTCATACATTTCACCGTTTTTTTGGCTGACAACGACACGATGCGGGATACCGATGAGGTCGGCGTCGGCAAACTTTTCACCTGGCCGCATATCACGATCATCCCAGATAACTTCAATGCCTTTTTCCCAAAGCTGCTCATATAATTTTTGTGTTCGCTCCATAACGTCACCAATCGACACGATATGCACCCGGTAGGGCGCGACCGCCTCAGGCCACACGAGACCCTTGTTGTCGGCAAAATGCTCCGCGAGCAGCCCCATGACACGGCTGGGTCCGATACCATAGCTGCCCATAAACACTCTCTGCTGCTTACCTCTTTCATCGGTGTAGTTCAGATCAAGCGCATCAGAAAACTTGGTGCCGAGCGTAAATATATTGCCGACTTCGACGGCTGTTTTTTCGATCAGCTCCTCACTCTTTACACCGAGATCAGCGAGCACTTCATCGGTATAGACCTCCTGATTGATCGCCAGCTTCTTACCTTCGTGAACATAAATCGTGTCTTCACCGACATCGCTGATCGTCTGAAACTCGTGCGAATACTTACTAAAACTGCCTCCGCTGGCAAACGTCTTGTACGTGATTCCACCGATGCCGAGACGTTCATATACTTTGTCATACGCCGTCGATATTTTTTCATAAAACTCATCATGCTCGTCAACCGAGCGAGAGAACGAATAGAGGTCTTTCATCCAAAATTCGCGACCGCGCATTAGTCCGCTCTTACTGCGGAGTTCATTACGAAACTTGATCTGAAATTGGTACGGATACACTGGCAAATCTTTGTAGCTGGCAATGTAGTTTTTCATAAGTTGCGTCAGCGGCTCCTCATGGGTCGGTGCTAGACCCACATCAGCCCCAGTCGCCAATTTGGTCTTGAACCAGACATCCATAACATCATCACTCCAGCGACCCGAGGCTTCCCACACATCTTTGGGCTGCAGGGCTGTCATACTGACCTCATTACCGCCGACAGCATTCATCTCTTCACGAATAATTTGGATAATTTTTTCGAGCGTCCGCTTACCGAGCGGCAGATATGTATACACTCCCGCCATTTCCTTGTAGACAAATCCAGCCCGTATCAGCAGCTGGGCGTTTTTTGCAACTTCATCAGCTGGCGCGTCGCGCAGCGTCCGCGTAAATAATTTTGACATTTTCATACCCTCTACTATACAGATAGCTCTGCCTTAGGCAAAATAGTATAACTTTTTTACCACTTGGTAAAAAAGTTATACATGTTGACATGTCGTCAAGGAGTTACTGGCCGATAAGGACTAAACGCCAATCAGCTTCTGAAGCCATTCGGGCAGCAAAAACAGTACCGAAAACGAGATAAAATTTTTGAGAAAATGCAGCATAACCCCTGACCATATGGCGCCGGTGCGTTCGCGCAGATAGCTGGCCACCATACTGAGCACAAACGTATCGAGCGCCACATTCCACTGGCCGTGAACCATGCCAAACAATCCACTCACCACTATCGACGTCACCCAAAAAGGCAGCCAGCGGCGCAGACTGCCAAATAAATAGCCGCGAAACACCATTTCTTCGACAACCGGCGCCAAAACGCACACCGTCAGAAATACCCACAACACATCCCAGCTGCCGGTAAGTGACCCAAACCCAATATCTTGCGTTTGGGTTAAATCGATCCAGGTAACATAAGCTGCCACCAGATTGAGCACCAGAGTTGTTAGCAGCATATAACCGGCCCAGCCCGCCAGCGTCTGCGGTATGTCAATCCACTTTATGAGCCGATCGACACCTAGTAACCGCCGCACGTCCCGCCATCCAAGACGACGAATCGCAAACGGTTCGATAAGCAGCAGCGACAGCCCAAGAATATAGACAACTATGCTCAACGACATCTGCAATAACGCGCTTGACTCGTCAAACTGCCAGCCGATTTGCCGCATGCCGATCCCGACAATCGTCATCACCAAAAAACCGCTCAACCCAAACACAGCCGCTAACGTCCACAGCGACACTGCCGTTGCAGCCAACAGCAACCTTGCTGCATGTCGGGCTCGCCCCACCGGTGAGTACGAGCTGCCGTGAGGCTTAGACTCAGAAGAGTTTGCCGACATCCAGAACCGTAATTAATGCGATCAAGCCCAGCAAAAAAAGCATGCCGTATGAATTAATTTGCTCTTCAATTTCTCGAGTCAGCGGTTTTTTGAGCAGCTTAAATATCGCCATAAGGTACCAACGCCCGCCATCGAGCGCCGGTATCGGCAGGACATTCATCACCGCCAGTGTTGTCGACAAAATAGCCGTGATCAGCAGCACCGGTACAATGCCCGCACTAACAGCCCCGGGCAAAATCTTGCCGACGATTCCGACCGGCCCCGCCACGCTATCACCGGCTTCGCCAAGCTGTTGTTGGGCTGCCGTATCGCCCGTTATTTTACCTGTCAATCCTATCCAAACTTTGCTGAGCAGCCCGCCCAGTCCTTTGAGAATTTCCCAGCTGAGCTGCCCGGTTGTGCCGACGCCGACAATTGGCGCCGACCAGGTGGCGCGCAGCGTCGTCGGCCTTTGTGTAAACCCGACTCCAAGGTAACCGTTTTTGGCGTTTTGCGCCGTATTAAGCTGGATGTTGACAGTATTGGACGGTTGATTATGTCGCGAATATTCAACCGAGATGATCTTGCCGGCAAATTGTTTCGTCGTCTCAACCGCCTTGTTGGCCTCGGCGAGTTCGGGCTGCTGGTTGATGCTGCGGACGGTGTCACCCTGCTTCAGGCCGGCCCGCTCAGCCGGCGAATCCTTGACGACACTGCCGATAATAAGCGGGTGCCTGGTTTCCGTCGTATCAGCAGCTACTGCAAATTGGTTCGGCAAAATCTTTGGCAAACCGACAAAAGCCAATATCGTAAAAATTAAGGCGGCAGCAAACCAATTCATTGCCACACCGGCCAAAATAATCTTGGTTTTTTGCCAAAAAGTCGCATTGCCATAGTCACCTTTTTTGTCGGCAGCGTCATATTCGCCTTGTAGCTTGACAAAACCGCCGATCGGCAACCAGTTAAGGCTATAAAGTACATTTTTGCCGAGTATACTGTTTTTGACTTTACGGCCCCAGGCAGAGGGAGGAAATCCGACACCGAATTCTTCGACCGTTACACCGTTTCGCCGCGCAACGATACCGTGACCCAGCTCATGGATGACAACCAAAAAAACCAATATCAACAGACCGGCAATAATAGACAATATAAATCCTACAGTTTCCAAAATTTCCTACCCTCCGTGTCGGCGATTACGACGATTATATTCTTTAAGTATAACAGCAACATCTTCCGAGTGCATGTCCGGCCAGTACTTCTCGATGAAAAGAAATTCGGCATAGGCGCTGCGCCACAGCATAAAATTACTCAACCGCTGCTCGCCGCTGGTTCGTACTATCAAATCCACCGGCGGCACATCCGGATGGTCGAGATAATGTTCAAACTCTTGGGGCGTCAGCGTGTCTGGGTCAATCCCGTCGGCAATCACACGTTTGGTTGCAGCGACAATTTCCTGTTGACCACCGTAGTTAAAGCACATCGCCAGCGTCGCCTTAGTACCGCCGCGCGAGATCGCTTCGGCTTCGTCGATCATGTCGCAAACATCGTCTGGCAACCGATCGCGACCGCCCATCACTACCAGTTTGTAGCCTTTTTTAGACAATTCTTTGATGTCGGTTCGAAATAACCGTCTGATCAGTTTCATGATACCGCGAATCTCGTCTTCGGCTCGATTCCAGTTCTCCGTCGAGAACGTATAAAACGATATATACTTAACGCCGGCATCAGCCGTCGCTTCGATAATTTCCTTGAGCGCCGAATACCCTGCCAAGTGACCTTCGTAGGTTGGCAGCCCGTGTTGACGAGCCCAGCGGCGATTGCCATCGAGTATATAGCCGATATGCGTCGGAATCTCCAGTGCTTTTTGTGATTTTTCCAAAATCTTTAGTCCAAAACCTTTAATCTACTGTTACTAGATCGTCATGACTTCTTGCTCTTTGGCTTTATACAGCTCATCGATTTTGGCCTGATAATCTTTCATGTCGTCATCGATGCCGCGCTCGATTTGCTTCATATCTTCTTCGGACAGCTCTTTGGCGTCTTTCATGCGCTTGGCGTCTTTGAGGGCATCTTGGCGGACGTTACGCATAGCGATACGGCAATCCTCGACTTTTTCACCGAGCTGCTTGACCATCTCGCGGCGGCGCTCCTCGGTCAGCGGCGGTATCGGTACACGCACCAGACGGCCGTCATCACTCGGATTAAATCCGAGATCACTGGTGCGAATCGCATCACTAATTGCCTTGATATTACTCGGATCAAACGGATTTACCTGCAGCAGCTGCGGCTCAGGCGTCGTGACATTGGCGACTTGGTTGAGTGGCATACGGCTGCCATAAGCGTCGACCATGACCGAGCTGAGCATATCCGGATGGGCACGGCCAGTACGGACCTTGGCGAGCTCTCCCTCTAAATACTCTAGGGCTACTGTCATTTTCTGTTGGTATGGTTTCGTGTCGAACATAATTCTCCTTCCATGACTAGTATAACGCAGCCCTTGCATACGATACATATAATCCCGCCAAGACAGCTTCCCGTAATACGCCGGGCTATATCACTGAAGAAGAGACACGCGATCAGGTCAATGGTTTCTATACGCAGTATCTTAATACCAGGCGGGACGCTCCTGAAGAATCACTAAAAGCGTATATTCATAGTTATGGCACTAAGAATCTAATGTTTTATAGCCAGTACTACCGGCATGGTTTTGATCCAATTGTATGTTCTGAAGTTATGCCGACGAGTGTTACGGCGACAAGTGTAACGCCTGGTCCAGGCGCGACCGTGACGGCAACAGCAAAATATCCGGACGGTACTACTGCCAACATTGGCTTGACTTTAGTACTTAATAATAAAGGCTTTGGTATCGACACCGTAACTTGTCCCGGAAACAGAGGGAATCTTCCACCAAGCAGCTAGGTTTAAGCACCGGGTTGCTGACTACCACTCACAACCAACGAAATGGCGTTGATAAATATTGGTTGAATATAATGCCCAGTGACATCGTAAACCGAGAACCCCTGTATATCATGTGATACTTATATTTACAAATACGGGTATTTTGTGATATAATATAGAATTAACATCATGAATCCGCCAATTACCACCACGCTCGCCCTCATCGAGGCTGGGCTACACCCGCTCGGTGCAGCGCTCAAGCCTATCAAGTCATACAACGGCCACGCTGTTTTCATTCGTGATCGGCACTATACCGGCCTCGCGGCTACTGTCGCCATGCACTACCCGCGCGTCAATGCCAAGCGTCACGAGTTTGCCCGGGCAAACGTCGACGGCCGTGCCGTTGACCTGTCATCATCGACGCTCGGCACGACCTTTGAGACACGCCAATCTGCCCTGCTGCCGAGCGCTATGAACCGCCAGCATATCGTCTGGGGAGTACACATCCCGTTATCCGGCACCCAAGAAGCCGTCGTGCAGATCGTGTTCGACAAAACTGCCGGTACCCCACCGTCGCTTGGCACGATCGAAAAAGCCTGGGAATCCCATGAGACTGAAATCGTCACTCCCCTGAAGGACCTGGCGGCACTCAATCTCCCCTCTCTCATCGAAGCCTGCCGTCTCGGTGCGCCATCGACTCCAAATGCGTTCGTACTCAAATGGGACGTCATGGACTCCAGCTATGTGGCTCGGCATGATTATGGCGAGCTGCGGCATTTCATCTCGACCTTTGAACACACTATCGAGCCAATCGTAGACTACTACGGCGGCCATATCGCTGGCTATGACGGTGACTCACAGGACATTGTCGTGCCAATTCCGAGCGACATCGACCGCAACAACCCTCGCGAGATCAAAGCGTTCGCCGCTCGCGCTATCACGCCGCTCATCGACAAAATCCGCATCGCCCACGCTACCATCGCGCCAGACTATACTCCGGTCATGCGTATCCGGCTCGGCGTCGGCCTCGGCTCAGTCCAGACGACACTGCTCGGCGAACAAACCGGCCCGGTATTTTGGAGTGTGTCGGACAAGATGAAGATGCGTGCCGGCTCAAGCGACATCTACACACTTTGTCTCGACGACAGTGTCAAAACGATACTCACCTAAAAATCGCCCGGGTAATTCGGACGATTTTTATGCAATTACGCTCTTACTCGCTGACACCGAGCTCGATACGGCGTATCTGGCGAACGACGATGTTTTCGCCGAGTTTGCTGATGTGCTCTTTGACCAGCTCCCCGACAGTGATATCAGGGTTTTTGATAAACGGCTGGTCCATGAGGGTTTTTTCGGCAAAATATTTCTTGAGCTGACCCTCGACGATCTTGCCGCTGATCTCGGGAGATTTGCCTTCGCTGGCAGCTTTGTCAGTAAACTCAGCCCGCTTGGCGCCTTCTACATCGCTATCGATATCCTCGGCCGAGATGTACTCGGGTGCCGACGCAGCGACATGCAGTGCGATGTCATGCACCAGCGCTTTGAACTCATCGGTCTTGGCGACAAAATCCGTCTCGCAGTTGACTTCGACGAGTACGCCGACACGACCAGAGTGGACATAAGCATCTACCAGGCCTTCGCGGGCTTCGCGCTCGCCGCGTTTTTCGGCTTTGGTCAGGCCTTTACGGCGCATCGCTTCGAGCGCTTTTTCAAAATCACCACCCGCTTCGGTCAAAGCTGCCTTGGCATCGGTCAGGCCAACACCGGTCAGCTCTTTGAGTTTCTTGATGTCTTCTACAGAAATTGCCATAGCTACCCCTCTTTCTTTTCTGTATTAGATTTGCCCTCATCGATTGCCTGGGAAACGTACTCCAAAATCAGCTTGAGCCCCTTGATCGCATCATCGTTACCGGGAATGATATAGTCGATACCGCGCGGATCGGCATTGCTATCAACGATCGCCACGACCGGAATACCGAGTTTTTTGGCTTCCCGAACTGCATTTGCATCCTCGATAATATCGGTAACAAACACGACACCGGGACGGCCGGTCATATTTTTGATACCGCCGTATTTTTTGTTGAGATCGTCGATTTCTTCTTGAAATCGCTGCACCTCGAGCTTGCTGTAGCGATTGGCGAGCTCGCCGCTCTCCATCTTTTTTTCGAGTGTCTTGAGATGCTTGAGACGAGTATTGACGGTGGCGACATTTGTCAGCATACCGCCCATCCAGCGCTCCGTGACGTAGAGCTGGCCGGTCTTTTCGGCCGTTTGGCGTACGATGTCGCGGGCTTGCTTCTTGGTGCCGACAAGCAGCACATACTTGCCTTTGCTGACAATCTCGGTGATAAACGGCAGTGCCGCCTCGAGTCCTTCGACAGTTTTTGTCAGGTCGATTATGTGACTATCCTGACGTTTGCTATGGATGTATGGCGCCATCTTCGGGTGCCAACGGCTCGTTTTGTGTCCGAAATGAACACCGGCTTCGAGCAAAGCCTTGATATCGACTTTTACAGCCATATCTATATCTTCCTTTCCGGGTCAGGCTAATTCCCGCTTGTAATGCCTTGTCCCTTCGTCCGCCAGCTGGCGGATTGCTTCATTAAAAAATAATACCGATATATTGTAACAGATCAACTCCCCTTTGACAATTCTTCCAAAAACAGATACAATCTAGCCTTGACTATGAAAAAAGATTTACACCCTACTGATTATCGTCCTGTTGTGTTTCAGGACGAGGCGGCCGGTTTTGCATTTTTGACGCAAAGTACCGCCCAAACAAACGACACTATCAAATGGGAAGACGGTCAGGAATACCCGCTGGTTAAAGTACACATCAGCAGCGCCAGTCACCCGTTCTTTACCGGTGAGGAAAAGATCATCGACACTGAAGGCCGCGTCGACCGCTTCAAAGCTCGCTTTGCCGCTGCCGAAAAGCGCCGCGAAGCCCTGGCAAACAAAGCCAAGAAATCCGCTGTCCGCAACGAGAAAAAAGCCGCCAAAGCTGAAAAATCTTCGACGAATAAGCAGGGTGCTTAGTAACTACTCAAGAGGCATTGGATGTTTGCCATCTTGCGCCTGATCGCCTACATAGCAAAGTTATTCGTTGCCCACAGTGGCAGCCTATTTCTTATCATTAACGTCACACTTAGACTGTACTGGCTAAACATTGCCGAGGTGTCTCGCTCTTTGTAGGCTTTGCTCTTGAAGTCAACCGATTGAAATGACATATATACTTCTTCGGCGTCATACATGACAGTATCTTCTTTGCATATCTTCGTCTCATATGTCTCACCCTGCTTCGTCTCCTTTAGATTGTTGGTCAAGCTGACAAAAGCATACCATTTGCCGGATACGTCTTGCGATACGCCTTTGACGAGATACTTGTACCGCACTTTCATCGTCTCATCTGCCTGTGGTATATCAGGAAAATACGATGTGTTAAAGACTTTTGATATCTCGGATTTTATAATCTTGTTTTCATCGTAATATTGTTTGGACAGCGATCGCCTGCAGCCCCAAGCCCTCGCTGCTTTCGTAACAAACTCGACACAACTGCTCCAGTATTATCTTTGATCTCAATCTTCGCCTGATCAGTGTCATCTTGGGTAACCATCCAGTCCTTTGGATATTTAAAGCACATCTTTACAGCATCCGAGCAAAACGATTTATAATTATTCATCACCACTTCTGAGGCCTGCGTCTGCGTCGGCCGCATTGAGGCGAAGAGAATAGCAGACACCGCAACGATGGCAAACACCGCTCCCACTCCCAGCACAAGAACTATTCGTTTATGATGTTTTAACCTCGTCTTCAATGACATACAGACTCCCAACAATATTATTCACTTTGGCATTATTCTACCTCCTATATACCAGAGTAGAAATACATCCGAGCAGCCCGCCAACGAAAAGCGCCCCGAAGCTCTAGCCAACAAAGCCAAGAAACAAGCTTTATGAAGAACTACCGTTGCATACTCCTGCATATTTCAAGGTTTTTTATTGCGCAGTGGATTATTGGAATTGTCCATAAGCCCGAAGGTCGTTCATAGAATTAACTACATCTGTTATAATACATACCTGGATGAGCCTTATTTCTCTCAATCTCGATGAACTCCGCGCGGAGAAATCCGATCTGACGGATTTTTTGAGCCGTCCCGATGCTTTTTCCGATCCCGAGTACGCCCGCAAAAACCGCCGACTGATCGAGCTCGATGAGCTGATCGCCGCTGGAGAGCGCCAAGCGTCCCTCAAACAGCAGATCAAGGAAGCCCGAGAATTATCCGGCGGCGGTGATGAGCTGGCCGAGCTCGCCAAAGAAGAGCTCCCCGTCCTCGAAGCCGAGCTGGAAAAACTGGACGAGAAATTATTCGTCATGCTCACGCCCAAAGACCCCAACGATGAAAAAAATGTCATCCTGGAGATCCGAGCTGGCGCCGGCGGTGACGAGGCCAGCCTGTTTGCGGCTGAGCTGCTGCGCATGTACCTGCGCTGGTGCGAAGATCACGGCTACAAGACTGAGATGATGAGCGAGTCAGCCAACGAATCCGGCGGCTACAAAGAAGTCGTCGTCGAGATCAGCGGCGATGCACCGTATAGTAAACTCAAGTTTGAATCCGGCGTCCACCGTGTCCAGCGCGTACCGGTCACCGAGAGCCAGGGTCGTATCCACACCAGCACTGTGACGATAGCGATCCTACCCGAAGCCGAAGAGACCGATATCGATATTCGTGACTCGGACCTGCGCATCGATATCTATCGTGCCTCAGGTCATGGCGGTCAGTCGGTCAACACAACCGACAGTGCCGTGCGGATTACTCATTTGCCGAGCGGCCTAGTCGTCACCAACCAAGACGAAAAATCTCAGCTCAAAAACAAGCTCAAAGCCATGAGCGTCCTCAGAAGCCGCCTGCTGCAGCAAAAAGTCGACGAAGAAAACGCCAAGCTCTCGGCCGAACGCCGCAACCTCATCGGCTCAGGTGATCGCTCCGAAAAGATCCGCACCTACAATTTCCCGCAAGACCGTATCACCGATCATCGTATCGGCTACAGCCGCTCCAATATCCCCGCCGCCATGAATGGCGATATCGACGATCTGATCGAAAAACTCCAAGCCTACGAACGCGAACTCAAAGCCCAGGGCGCCGATAACCGTGTCTGAGTTTGACCATACGCTCAAAAGCAA
Source organism: uncultured Candidatus Saccharibacteria bacterium (assembly GCA_964573015.1). Classification (GTDB taxonomy): domain Bacteria; phylum Patescibacteriota; class Saccharimonadia; order Saccharimonadales; family Saccharimonadaceae; genus JAPUDQ01. Next base: position 365,621 of record CAZNHZ010000001.1, read on the forward strand.
TCACCTGATGATGTCGCTGATCCCATAATCATACCCTAGATAAATGCAAACTATTTCCGACTCCCTCACCACCACCAACTCGATACTCCGCTCTGCTGGCATATCCTCAGCGCGGCTCGATGCCGAAGTGCTGCTCGCACACACACTCAACGCCGATCGGGCCTGGCTGATTGCGCATGGCGATGACGTACTGACGGCCGAAAAAGCCCAAATATTTAACGACCTCGTCGCGAGACGGGTTCAGTGCGAACCGATCGCCTACCTCACCGGCCGCAAAGAATTCTATGGTCGAGAATTTATCGTTACGTCTGACGTGTTGATACCTCGTCCAGAGACTGAGGTGCTGATCGATATTGTCAAGCAACTGGTCGCACCAGAAGCCGGCGCCAAACGGCTCCTCGATATCGGCACTGGATCAGGCTGTATCGGCATCACATGCAAGCTTGAGCTGCCAGAGCTCGGCGTCACGCTCAGCGACATCAGCCCACAGGCCCTCGCTATCGCTCGCAAAAATGCGGCTAAACTCGGGACCAAACCGATCCGATACATACAGTCAGACTTACTGAGCCACTGGCTACATCACAGCAATCCAAAAACATTTGATATCATCGTCGCCAATCTGCCATACGTCGATCGCACCTGGCCGACCTCGCCCGAGCTCAGGCATGAACCTGAGCTGGCACTGTATGCCGATGAACAGGGGTTAAAACTGATAAAAACCTTGATTTCTCAAGCCCCCAACCTACTCGCACCAGGCGGCAGCCTACTGATCGAAGCCGACCCTAGTCAACACGCAGCCGTCACCAAGCACAGCAAAAACTATGGTTTTAGCCATGTGATGACAAGAGACTATATAGTCGTGCTTCAGAGATGAACTTGGAGCGATAAACCAAACAGCGCAACGATTTGCCTACTGACAGTTAGTTATACTTTTCTAGCTTGGCGGTCAGAATTTGCTCGCGCCCATCGCGCAGCACCGTCAACTTGACGCTATCACCGGGCGAAAATTGCGACAACTGACTGACCAATGACATGCCGGGGCCCAATTCGGCGCCATTAACTTTGGTGATGATATCACCATGGCGCAATCCGGCTTTTTCGGCTGGACTACCGTCAGCTACCGCCGGACCGTTTTGACCGCTGACGACGTAGGCGCCTTTGGTGGTGTTGAGATCGTAAAACTTAGCAACTTCGGCGTTTAGCATGATATAGCGTACGCCGAGATAGGCGCGTTCGATCTTGCCGCTCGCCAGCACGCTTTTTATCAATCCTTTGGCTTCGTTGATCGGGATTGCAAATCCAATCCCCTCGGCACCCTGGCTGACCGCGGTGTTGATACCAATCACCTCACCCGTAATGTTTAATAGCGGCCCGCCGGAGTTACCCGGGTTGATCGCCGCATCGGTCTGGATGAGATTTGACAGTTGTTCGCTGGAAGTCTGATCACCCGCTACAATCGAACGCTCGACACCCGAGATAATGCCCGAGGTTACCGTGGTTTGAAATTCGCCGAGCGCATTGCCGATCGCCACAACTTTGCTGCCAACCACCAAGTGCGATGAATCACCCAGTCGAGCCGGCTGCAAATTAGTAACGTCTTTGATCTTTAAAAATGCGATGTCGTTTATAGGATCACGACCGACAACCTCAACGTTGTCATAGGCCGACCCGTCATTTGTCACAACTTTTACTTTGGTGACATTGTCGCCGATCACATGACGATTGGTCAAAATATAGCCATCCTTGCTGATAATAATACCCGTACCGGCACCCTCTTGAGCTGTCGGGCCAAACATTGACAATTGCTGTGATTCAACCATTATCGACACTACGCTAGGCGAAACTTTTTTGGCGATATCGGCCACCACTTCGCCTTCGGCAATTACACGGGCTCGGCTCTCGGTGACACTGGTAGCGACCCCGGCCGACCAAGGACTATGCTCGTATAGCCAGGAACCGCCAAACCCAGCCACCAAGCTGACAATAATTAGCGGCAAGGCTCGTACCCAAGGACGTAGTTGACGTTTTTGCTGTGTAGTGCCGGTTTGTAATCTTGACATAATTCCCCCCGTAGTGCGATTTATCGATTAATTTATGACGTGTACTTAAATATAGCGGACATTTCGCTAAACATCAGTACAGCGATGACAGCTCCCGCAAACAACAGCGGTGCCTTGAGACGTTTGGCGATATCATCGCCATCATGCTGTGCATCATAAAACTGCGTCGTGACATAGGCCAGCAGACTGGCGATAATAGCGATTTGCGGCAGCAACAGATTGGCGGCAACCGTATAAGCTGTTGTCCAATGATAACTCAACCAGCCAAGCTCGGCCAAAAACAGCCCCCAGATCATGCAAAGCAGAGTCATACCCTCATCATCATAAGCCATCAAAACATGACGTGCGCTGACATAGCCAATCACAAAACAACTCATCACCACAATGCTGGCATCGGTATAATAAGCCGCGCTAAACAGCGCCGTGAGCGACAAAAACTGCGAAATACCGGCTTGCATCACCATAGCCCGGCGATCACTGCGCGGTTTGAGAATAAGCAACCAGGCAACATACAGCACTGCCAGCAAAACCTGGGCCAAAATAACTCCGCTCGCCTGCCAAATGAGCGTAACTACACTCACCCCAACCAGCACATCTACCAGATTTGTCTGGAAATTTGCCCACCAAAACCGCGGCCGCACCGCCAACACCCGCCACTTACTCAAAACAACCAAAAGATACGCCAAAATCGGCGGCTGATAGGCAATCGTCAATACCAGCACCAGCACCGCCAGCAAAGCGTTGAGCACCACATAGGCAATATCGCTAAACTTCGAGCGTTTGACAACTAATTTTATAAGATCCATCGGTATCTATTATACCATCAACTATGTGCCGATAATGATGACAAAATCAGCGCTCGATTGCACGCCGCGGGGCAGTGCCGCGCCGCTGGATGGCTTGCCAACTACGTCCTGAATCTTTTTGGCAGTTTTGGGCTTGGCGCCGCTCGTCATATCAAACCATTGCAGCTTACCGTAGCTGCTGCTGGTCGGTGCGTCGCCTATGCTGGTGATAATCAACCCCTTGCTTTCCAGCTCAATTTCTTTTTTGCTGGCCACACCGGGCGTATCGGTACCGTTTAGCACCTCTATCGTAGCCGTTTCATCAACCTCTACATTTCCGCCAAACAGCCGATGAATATACGCCTGAATATCCGAAAAATCCTCCAGACCGGCTGCCGGCCTAACAATACTCTGGCCGCCATAATTGCCGGTGGTGACCAGTGAAACGTTGTTGTCGATCAAACTCACCGTGCGAATACTTGCTTTGTCGATGCCGCCGGTTATATCAACCAGGGTCTTGAGCTCGGCGGTCTGAAAATTAGTCTCGACATTGTTGCCGACACTGTCGATCAATCCGGCAACTGCCACCGGATTAGCCAACGTACCGGCACTGGCGGCTTTGTCTTTGATGGCCAGGATAATTTTTTGTTGATACTGCTCCCGATCAAAGTTGCCGCCGCTCAAACCGTAGCCGCCGGCGGCATTTCGAGCCCGAGCCAGCGCCAGGGCATGTTCACCATCAAGTTGCGCCTGACCATTAGGCCACTTGACCATTTTGCACCGAAAGTTACATTGCCAGTCAAAGTTGGGATCATACACGCCGCGCGGATCGTCGCTATCAATCGTGACCGTAATCCCGCCGACTGCGTTGACGGCATCTTTGAGCGCGGTGTAGTTTACCTTGGCGTAATATTGAATATCAATGCCAAACACTTCACCGACTTTTTGTTTGAGTTTTTCGGCGCCAGTTCGGTCGGAGGTGCCGTTTTTGGCGCATTCGTACAGCGCATTGATTTTACCGCTGTACCCCGCCAAACAGGCCTGTCCATAATCTACCCATAAATCACGCGGCACCGAAAACATGATGGCGTTTTTCTTTTCCTGGTCGACACTTATTACCATGATCGAATCAGTCAAGTCGGCCCCGTCATGATCTGGGTCGTCTTCGCTGGTGCCAAACAACAATATATTGCTGCGGCCAAACTGATCTTTTTTAAGCGGCCGATTCGCAAACACTTCAAACAGGTTGCCGCTAAATACGTTGCCGCCCGCCAAAATCGCTTTGGCTCCGATATAGCCCATGCCGAGCAAGCCGATCAACAGCACTGTTATGAACAATCGCTTCCAGGTTTTTTTGCTCAGGCGACGTCTGGGTTTGGGCGGTTTTTCCTCATCTATCGACCGGAGTGACTCGTGAATTTCCGACGACAAGCTATGTCCGGCCGCCCCGCGACCGGCTTCCGGCTCAGAGATAGTGGTCGCTTTGGGACGCTGATCAATAGCATGATGTGTCGGTAACGGCTGCGCTTTGGCCTCCACAAATCGCTCCGGTACCGACAATCGATCCAGCCCCAGCTTTTCACGCGGCGGCGCACCGTCCGACGCCGAGCGTCGACGCAAGCTAAACCCATCAATACTGTTATTACGACTAGTCATAAAGTTATATCTAGTATAACCTGCCCGCGGCATCTACGCTACAACTCTTATGATATTTTTTCCCAAACTTCACCTCTCAGCCCCCTGTCACAGGACAGTCCTGTAACAGATGAGGAAAGTGTGATTTATGTGTTTTTCGTCAGCATGAGCGTTTTTGCTGGTATCCTGACTCAAGGCAATGTATCCTGGTAAGAGCATGCTAACAATCGAACGGCGGCAAAACTTGCGCGACATCCTGGGGATTGTCTGGTTTGTGGTTGCTGTTATTGTCGGTGCGTGGTTGATTAATTCCCTGGTATTCCGTAGTTTTAGCGTTACTGGACCGAGCATGGAAACCACCATGTTTACCGGAGATCGACTCATCGTCAATCGTTTGCCAATGACTTGGAGCGCCCTGCAAGGTAAGCCTTATGCCCCTGCTCGCGGACATGTAGTGGTGTTTCGTAACCCTATGTTTGAAACGATGCGAGCGGATGAATTTGTCGTCAAGCGTGTCATCGGTTTACCCGGCGAACGAGTAGTAGTGACCGGCGGGCACGTCACTGTTTACAACCAAGATAATCCCAATGGTTTTGACCCCTATACCGGCATTAATGTCTACAAATCTATAGTTACAGGTCAGGTCGACGAGGTCGTATCTGACGGCACGGTATTCGTCATCGGTGACAACCGCGGGGGTCAAGAATCAATGGACTCACGCAATGGCCTAGGCCTAATCCCGATCGAGAACATTGTCGGGCCAGTCGCGCTGCGCATTTATCCCTTTAGCAAGATATCGACTAACTTCTGACAGATGTAAAAACGCAAAACCACACTTTGCTAATCTGTTACAGGACTGTCCTGTGAAAAATTATTGGAGGAGTTGTTCGAGGCGTTTGAGCTCTTTGTCGTCTCGATAGCTTATGATGATCTGGCCGCCGTGAGCAGTCGTCTTGTGGGTAACTTTCATGTTAAATCGCCGCGTTAGATTGCGGGTAAAATCAGTTTCGGTCTGAGTGTGACGCACCGCCGATATTGCCTTGTCTTCGGTGCTATCGCTTTTTTTATACCCCACCACAAACTGTTCGGCCTTACGCACGCTCCAGGCATTGAGGATAATCATCCGCAGCAGCTTGGTCTGAATGGCCGGATCATCGAGCGCTAAAATCTGTCGGGCGTGACCCTCGGTGATGTCGCCCGCTACCAAGGCCTGTTTGGCATCGTCGGGCAGTCGCAACAGCCGCATAGTGTTGGTAATAGTGCTGACGGCTTTGCCGCCGGCGCGTTGGGCAATTTCTTCGTGTGTCAAATTGAACTGAGTATTGAGCTTGAGATATGCCGTCGCCGTCTCTAGCGGATTGAGGTCTTCGCGTTGCAAATTCTCAATCAGGGCGATCTCTAGCTTGTGTTGGTTACTGAGAGTCCGCACCAAAGCCGGTACACGCTCCATACCGATGATCTGAGCGGCACGCCAGCGCCGCTCACCTGCCACCAGCTGATATTTAGCACCCTGAGCCACGACTACAACCGGCTGAATCATACCGTGCTCTTGAAGCGAAGTGGCTAGTTCAGAGAGAGCGGCTTCATCAAAATCACGCCGCGGCTGATCGGGATTGGCAATAATATGCTTGACCGGTATGTAGCGAAGCTCAGAAATTTTTTCATCATTTTTGGCGGTGGGATCAAATGTTTCGTCGAGCACGTCGGTCGGTATAAGTGAATCAAATCCGCGGCCTAAACCTTTTTTCATGCTACTCCTTTTTCGGTAATACGTTTACTAACTTCTTTGGCGAGTGACTTATAGGCCCGTGCACCCTTGCTCCAACCGTCGTAGTCGCCAACCGGCACGCCATGACTGGGCGCTTCGGCAATCCGCACATTGCGCGGAATCACCGTGTCAAAAACTTTGCCTGGAAAATGTTTCTTGATCTCCTCGTAGACCTGCTTGCTGAGGGTTGTGCGCGTATCCATCATCGTCACTAACACACCGATAAGCTCCAGCGTCGGGTTAAGTCCTTTGCGGATCAATTGCATGGTTTCAAGCAGCTGCCCCAACCCCTCGAGCGCATAAAACTCCGCCTGCACAGGCAACAGTACGTAGTCGGCAGCGATCAAGGCATTGACGGTCAGCAGACTAAGGCTGGGCGGACTGTCGATGATGATATAGTCGTAACTATCGAGATGCGACATGGCTTGCTTGAGCCGCACAAACCGACGATCGGCTTTGGCCAGCTCAACTTCGGCATTGGCCAACTGCGGCTTGGCCGGTACCAGATCAAAATTTTTGTACTGAGTCGGAATTATCGCCTGCGTGATATCAGTCTGACCGACGATAACCTCGAGCACGGTCGTATCGAGAGCGTTTTTGTCAAAACCCAAACCGCTGCTTGCGTTGCCTTGCGGGTCAAAATCGACCAGCAATACCCGATGACCGATTTTGTTGAGGCAATAAGCCAGATTGATACTGGTCGTCGTCTTGCCGACGCCACCTTTTTGGTTGGTCACCGCGATACTCACCGGCACTTGTTTATTTCTCCCTCATAACTCTAATCAGTATAGCATGAGCGTGAAACAATTATCGAGCGAAATCCGTCTATCTTTTGCGCAGCCGCCACATCGCAGCGCCAGATACAGCGATCAGCCCAGCGCCGAAACCTGCTATGGTCGGTACACCGAGTCCGGTATGGGCTAACGACCCGCCGCCGCTGCCTGTACCGGTCGTCGATGAAGCGGCGCCGTAGACAAATGTCAGCGTGTTAGTACTAGCGCCGAGCACCATCGAGCGAGTCGCCGGCGATGGCGTGATGTAGCCGGCAATGTCGGGTGCGGTAAAGCTGACGTTTTGGCCGATGCGGTAGTAAGCAAAGAGCTCAGCGGCCAGGACAGCTTGTTCGGTCGGTGTTGGATTGTTCGGATCGAGCTGTGCCGTAACCGGATAATCTTTGACGAGATACGAAGGTATAAAAGTGCTGTCACTACGCTGGCCGGCGGCTGTTACGGCAGTACGCAGGGCTGCATTGTGACTATCGACATATTCGAGCGATACTTCTACCGGGTTTATGAGGTGCCCGCCGAGCGAGTCGGTGCCGGTACCGTTGTTGTTGTCATCACTGTACATCCAATATCTTTCACTTATCACGCCATCGCTGAGATGGTTGGGTTTGGCCGGATTTTGGGTATAGAGACGCACATACCAAATACTGTCATAGGCACGTTGCGCTTCAGCCGGATAAGCGCTACATAAATACGGAGAATTACCGGCGTCGGTAATACGACCGCCCCACGGGTTTTGCAAGGCAAAAGCATAGACGGCAATTGATGTCACGCTATCTGGTATCGTCACCGATGTGAGACTATTTCTCTCAAAAGCCGACGAATTAATCGTCGTGACGCCGGTTTGCAAAGTGAGTTCGGTAATCGCATTATCTGAAAACGCCGCTATACCGATTGTCAAGACACTCCCCGGTATGGTAACCGTCGTCAATTTATTGTTCAAAAACGCCGATTTGCCGATGCTCGTCACACTGCTGGGGATGGAAAATCTAAAACCGGATTGACTCCGGTTTTAGATTGGGAAGGGTGGACCCTTCCCTGCTACTTAATACTACCGATCTCGATACGTGAGTATTTCTGGCGATGCCCAGTGACTTTGTGTACGCGTTTTTTGCTTTTGTAGCGGATGACCTGTAGTTTATCACCTTTGACCTCGTCGTCAACGACTTTGGCTTTGATCTTGATACCTGAGACGAGCGGTGCACCGACTTTGATGTCTTTGCCATCCATTGTCATCAGTGGTTCGAGCGTGAGCTCTTTTGTTCCTTCCGGGAGGCGGTCCACCAGGAGGGTCTCTTTTTCGCCGACAATATACTGTTTGCCGCCGATTCGAACAACTGCTTTCATAGCATTCCTTATGTATTAGATAATTCAGCGATCAATTATAACAGATGTGGTGGTAGGTGTAAACTAGCGCGATTCGTTGTAGAACCATTTGCCACCTGACTCATTTTGGACCATGTCCATAAACCCAGCTGGTTTTTGATCACTAGCTGGCCAATACACGATAGCATGACGCGGATAGTCACCCGATGCTTTTTCATCTGGGTATGCTACGAGCACCGCAGCCCCGGCAGGAATCGAGGTTAATTTGTAATAATCTTTTATACCGTCGAACACAGCGGTTTTCTCGGCATCGCTTAACTGTTTATCAACTGGAGCCTTCTCGATATCGTTGTATGCACTGACAAATGCAATAAACTTGCTGCTGGGTTTTACGGTTTTAGTAGAATTCGCATGCGTCAGCTGTTGTTGAACTGAGGCTAGCTCTGCTCGGACGCCGTCAAGATCAGCCATGCGCTGCCACAACACCATACCGATAGCAACAATACCGATAACTAGCGCGCCGACCACGATAAGCAAAATCGGATTGCGCGACGGCTTACCGACGATAAGCGAGTGATCGGGTTGTGACGTGTTTAGCTCCATGGGACGCTCCTTTTGGGCTGAAGTTGTTACTTGGTACTGATACAAATAACTATAACAATTAACCAACCGGCTGCCCAGCGGGAGCGATCGATGCCTGAGGCTTACTTGCTGTCGGTTTCGACTGATGCCCAATATGCGGCTAGAGCGGTCTCGTCCAGACCCTCGGTCAATTGCCAATTGTCATCTCGCCGATCGACATCGTCCGCCACGGCTCGCGTCAGCTCATCGTCATCATCGATAGCTGGACTTAGCTCCATGGTCGGACTAACTGTAAGTCGCAGTCGCGGCAAGCGCAGTGAGAATTTTGATTTGTTTATTTTGAGCATATTTTACCTATACATTTATTGTAGCATAAGCTTCATGTTTTGTCAATAACTTCTCCGTTAACCGCCGCCAGGTACAGGTAGTGTCCGTTTGGCAGCTGTCGTCGTATCGGTCGGAAATCCGCTGTTGCCGACTCGTCGGGTTCGACATAAAACTGCGCCGGATCAAAAACTATATCGTACTTGCCTATCGGATGATCGCCGGCGGCATCAATCGATCGAGTCAAACCCCAGCTCTCAGGCTGATACGAGGCGGCAATCTGCTCAATCAGCGCGACATCCTCATCGGGCAGAGTTTGCCACAACCGATGATAATCAATCGCCCGATCTCCCGTCATCCAATCGGCCGGTATCGAGTCGACGCTGGCAAAATACCGGCCGCCGTACTGCGCCATCATCGCCTCGATACTATGACTATACTTTTCCGCCATCGATACTCTTTAGCAAGACAGCGCCTGCCCAGCGCGCTGTGTCGTCATCTGGTTGAGTGTAAACATCGGCCAGCGTCCGGCTTGGTCGATCGCGTTCACCGGCGTGGGGAATGATAAGCGACGGTACGGTTTGCAAGTCGGCATCGGTCGAGAGAAGATGGCTTAGATCATCATACGCGACATCACCCGTATGCAGAACAAAGCCTTCGGGAATTGATGATCGATCAAACCACATACGCGCTTGCGGATGGTGTTTGATCGCCAACTTCCAAGCCGTGCGGATAATTGTGTCCGCCTGACGATTTAAATGCTCCGGCGAGACTGCTAGGATTTCTTTCATTACTAATATAAAATCATGTATTGTATATATTGTCAATCACGCCAGTGACGTTCTATCTCATGTATGCGGTCGTGACCCAGCCCATAAAAATGCGCGATTTCGTGCCACAAGGTATGTTTTACCTGTTTATAAAAACTTTTTTCGTCATGCGTCACTGCCAAGATCGGTTGCTTAAACAAGGTAATTTTATCGGGCAGCACCAGGTTGTAGCCTGCGCCGCGCTGTGTCAGCGGTATGCCCTCGTAGAACCCCAACAGCAGCTGATCGCCGCGTAAGCGAATCTTGTCCGCCTGATATTCATCTGGATAATCGGCATATGTAACGACTACATTATTTAGGTTTTGTATGTATTTGGCCGGCATCTCGCGCATGGCTTGAGAAATCATATTGTCAAATTTTTCGTCGGATATCTCCATACCCTTACTATAACCCAGCGCCGACGCTATCTGTGAGCCAGCACACATTTTTTTGATAGCAGCCTGATATACTAAGGTTATTATATGGCAGTTTGGGATAATCTCGGTAGCGGTAATGTCGATGATCGTCGCGGCCTGGGCGGCGCTGGCTTAGGCGCCGGTGGATTGCTGGTTGGCATCGTCATGTTTTTTGCGCTCAGTTACATGGGCATACAGGTCGATCCTGCCCTGCTCGAACAAGTCGCCGGTAGAGTCGGCGACTCGACACAAACTACCGAACAACCGGCTGAGTTTCAAGGACAGGACGACTACGAGGTCTTCGTTGGCAATGTCCTCGGCTCGACCACGACGTATTGGAAGTCAAAAGTAAATAGCTATAGCGAGCCGCAACTGGTATTATTTCGCGATACCACTCACTCCGGTTGCGGTATCGCCAGTAGCCAGGTCGGCCCGCACTACTGCCCTAATGACCAAAAAATTTACCTCGACGAAACGTTTTTTGACGTCCTGCGTCAACTCGGCGGCAGCAACGGCGACGTTGCCCAGGCCTATGTCATCGCTCATGAAGTCGGCCATCACGTACAACACCTTGACGGCACAATGACGCGCGTCATGCAAAGCGGCGACTACCAGCGTACCGGCGACAACAGTCTGAGTGTACGGCTCGAGCTTCAGGCCGATTGCTACGCCGGACTGTGGGCCAATTCCCTTAAAGGCAAAGGGGTATTTGATGACGGCGAAATACATGAGGCAATCCTGGCTGCCGAAGCTGTCGGTGACGATCGCGTACAGGAGCAAATGCAAGGCACGATCAATCCCGAAACCTGGACGCATGGCAGCTCGGCCGACCGTGTCAAGGCATTTAACCAAGGTTACGACTCCGGCAACCTAACCACCTGCAAAGCCTATATCTGACCAAAATTAATCTCAAAATCTATTACAGTTCTCTCCATCTTGTATTGGCACTCTTGACCTGCGAGTGCCAGCTTTGGTACAATTAGTATACATAAGCATTATGCTTCTCCGATAGATTTACTCATCATAAACAGTAAACGAAAGGAGAATATAATGAGTAGTCTTATGCGATATGATCCGTTTGCCGAGCTGGACGCCTTGCAGCGGCAGTTTTTTTGGCGACGATCTGTTTACCCCAGTCAAGGGTCTCACCCTGCCGACAACCGACGTCTACACCAACCAAGACAAAGAACTGGTCGTCGAAGCCCACCTGCCAAACTTTGATGACAACGATGTCCATGTCGAAGTCGAAAAAGGCATCCTGGTCATCCGGGCCGAGCGCCATGAAAAAGAAGAAGATAAAGACAAGAAATACGTCGTGCGCGAAAGCAGCAGCAGTTTTTATCGACGTATTCGCCTGCCGGAGCGCGCCGATGCCGACAACATCGCCGCTGAGTACAACGAGGGCGTCCTGAAAGTAACCGTGCCGTTTCGAGAACTCCCTGCTCCCAAAAAAATCCGCATCGCCGGCAAAGCCAAGAAAAAATAATTGTAGTATGATAGAGGCATGAATAACGCCTCACTCTCACGCACACTCGCGGGCATCGGGATAATCAGTCTCGGTGTATTGGCGGCGCTGGGCGCCGTCGATGTCATAAACTTTAGCGCTCTGTGGAACAGCTGGTGGCCCGTGATACTGCTGGCAACCGGCGGGCTGATGATGCTCGCCAATCCGCGTAATTGGGGTTGGCCGGTTTTATTTATGACTTTTGGCGCACTCGCTCTGGTACGGACTCTTGGTTATAAGCCGGATTTTGAACCATTTCAACTGTTTTGGCCGGCAGTATTGATCGTGTTTGGCTTGTCATTACTTCGCGGCAAGACAACCAGAGTGTCGGTTTCGAGCGATGAAGACAGTTTTGCTCTACTGGGAGGCAGCGAGAGCAAAAACACCAGCAAAGATTATCGCGGCGGCAAAACCACTGCTATCCTGGGCGGCACCAGTCTGGACTTGCGAGAAGCCGTCATCAAAAAGCAAGCGACTATAAATATTACGGTATTTTGTGGCGGCGTCGAGTTAAGAATACCCGAGACTTGGGTAGTAAAAAATCAGCTAAACGCCGTGCTGGGTGGTGCCGAAATCAAAACCGGCCCCCAACCAGGGGCCAACGCTCCGGTACTGATACTGACCGGCGACATCATCATGGGCGGCGTCGAAGTCAAATAATTGCCGCAAGGAGTGCAGCAAGGAACAACCTTGCTGCAATAAGGATTACAATTATTGCTGAATTTGCGCTATACTAACAGTAATGGGTGGCCGAAAAAAACAACCACTGGGGGCAACTGTTCATCGTCGCGGCGTGACTTTTCGCGTCTGGGCGCCAAATGCCAAACACGTGGCCGTCGCCGTACCATACGTCGGCTATGACACCTCAAACCAAGTCGCCATGGAGTCCGACGGTCATGGTTACTGGTCGGTCACAGTCAAAGAAGCCGAGCCCGGCCAAAGCTACAAATACCTCATAACCACCCGAAACGATGAAGTCTGGCAGCGCAACGATCCGCAAGGCCGCGCTCTAACAACGTCAGATAACGGCATCTCGGTCATAGTAGCCAATGACTTTGATTGGGGTGATGACATATTTATGCCTGTTCCCAAAAATCAGCAGGTTATCTACGAATTGCATATCGGTACGTTTCACCGCCGTGATGCCAGCACTCAAGGCACTTTTTATGATGCCATCGAAAAGCTAGACTATCTCGAATCGCTTGGTATCAATATGATTGAGCTCATGCCGGTTACCAGTATGAGTTTTAGCGAAGGCTGGGGATACAACATCAATAGTTTATTCTCGATCGAAAACAGCTACGGCGGCCGTCATGGATTGATGAGCTTTGTGCGCGCCTGCCACGATCGCGGTATCGGCGTGATTGCCGATGTTGTTTACAATCATTTTCACGGTCCCGACATCTGGCAGTTTGACGGTGCAAGCGATGAATATCCGGGCGGTATTTATTTTTATGGCGGCGATGGATACAAAACTCCCTGGGGTGCCCGGCCAAATTACGCACGACCAGAAGTCCGTCAATACATCCTTGATAGTGTCGCAATGTGGTTTTTGGAATTCCGTCTTGATGGCCTGAGACTGGACTCAACGGCTTACCTACGCAATCTTGATGGCGGTGATGACCTCAGTAAAGACGTTGATGGTGCGTGGTCGATGCTCCAGGATATCACCGACCTGGCCCATCGAATACGCCCCGGGTCTATTGTCATTGCCGAAGATACCGGTTCAAATGATTACATAGTCAAACCGCGCGACTGGGGCGGCGCCGGTTTTGACGCCCAATGGCGGCTGGCATTTCCCGAAGCGCTCTATCAGTCGCTTGGCATTCCGGCCCGCTATCCGGCCGACATCAAAAACGAGCTATCGCAGCGCTACACTGACGATCCGTTCACACGCGTCGTGTTTAGCGACTCGCACGATACCGCCGCCAACGGCCGGGCTCGTCTTAACGAAGTAATCGCACCTCGCCAGGGTGAAGGTATCCGTGCTCAGCAAGAATTATTGCTAGCCAACACTATTGCTCTGACATCTCCGGGTATACCGATGCTCTTGCAAGGTCAGGAATTTATGCAAGACGGTGCTTTTAATGCCTGGCAAGATCTCGACTGGGAAAATGTCAATCGCTATCCGGCGATCGTCCAGGCTCACAGCGATCTGATTGATCTGCGACGAAATCAGTTTGGCGATAGCGCCGGGCTATGCGGCAAGTCTTTGGAATTATTTCATAGCGACGACGACAACCGAGTCTTGGCCTATCATCGCTGGGACAGCGGCGGCGAAGGCGACGACACCATCATAATCGCTAATTTCGGCGACTCTCCATTTACATCGTATGATCTCACTTTGCCGGTTGGCGGTGTTTGGCGTTTGCGGTTTTGTTCGGCACTTTATTATGGCGCTACCACCAACAAACCGACGGTTGGCACCGTCATTACGACCGACCAATCCGGCAGATGCAGTCTGGTGCTGCCGAAACGCTCAGCGATTATACTGACCAAATAGTCTCGTTTTTTGGTTTATCGGTTTGATCGCAACAGTCTTTGTTCGATCCGGTGATTTATCTCAGCTCCAAGCAGCACGATAAAACTTGATAAATTGAGCCAGATCATAAACGCAATCAACCCTGCAAACAAACTGTACGAATCGCTAAAGTTGGCAAATTTTTGCAAATACACAAAAAACGCTGCACTGCCGACAATCCATATAAGCGTCGCAATAATTGCCCCCCAACTCACCCACTGCCATGGTTCCTTGGGTTCATGACTTGGTCCAAAACGATAAAGAACCGCCAGACCGACCATCATCAATACCGCCAAAAGCAGCCAGCGAACCACCAAAAACACCTCGGTCATCACCTGCGGCGCACCCAAGAGCCGCAGCATTTCACCGCTGGTAAACAGCAGCGGCACTATGGCGACTATCGATAACAACAAACCCAACGTCAAAACAATGCTGACAAGGCGTTGTTTGAAAAAATTACGCGTTTCTTTGAGCTCGTACATAACATTGAGGGCGCTCATAGTATTGGCGATCGCACCAGCCACACTGAGTACCGACAGACCGATACCAAGAACCGCCACGATAGCACTCGTCGCGGGTTTTTCGGTTGCATGATGCAGCTGAGTGACAAAAAGCGAATAAATATCACGCGGCACAAACTGACTGACGCTACCAGCAGCCGATTGGATTTGCTCCGACGAAAAACTCATACCGGCTAAAGCCACAATTGCCGCAACCATCGGAAAAAACGCCAAAACTCCAAAATAGGCAATTCCTGCCGACAGCATCGGTACGTTTTTGCGCCCCATGACATCAAAAGCTTCCTTTATAACTCGCTTGAGCGCGCGCCACGACGGATGTAAAAATATAATGCTACTGCTATTATGTTTCATGCTTTTTATGATATCACGTCCGCCGCTTAATCTGCTCGACGATGACCCGAGCAATTGCCGGCGTAAAACGTCCGATAATTTCGTGGCCGGCCAAAACTTTTATCAGCTTAATACTAGGATTAATCGCAGCAATTTTTTTGAGATTGGCCGAAACAACAAACGGATCGAGCGAACCGTAAATAATCGTGATCGGCCGCCGCAGTCGTTGAATATCCCGAAATGCCGTTTGACTGATGATACTGCCTTTTAGCGTCTGAATATAGCTTGACATGGTTTCTTCGGTTACATTAAAAGCCGGATTAACCAGGCGATGCTTGATGGCAAAGCTGGCCAGCTTGATGAACTGCGACTGATTTGACTCTACCTGCGAGTACAGGCGTTTTAGCAACTGGTCGGCGCGAAGCAAGCGCTTTTCCTCGGGATTATAAAACGGCGGACTGCACAGTATCAGCGAGCCAACCAGCAGCGGATAACGCCGCGCTACCTCAACCGCGACCAGAGCACCAAGTGAATGACCAACTACAATCAGGCGCGCAGCAACACCGCTGCGAATCAACGTCGCTACCACTGCTTTGGCTTGTTCGTCAGCACTATACCGCGCCCATTCCGGCTTGGGCGATCGCCCAAAACCCAGCATATCAATCGTCAAGATCGATACATCAGCCGGTAATTCTTTGATAACCTCTTTCCACTCCGCACCGCTGCTGCCAATACCATGCAAAAACAACACCGTAGCCCGAGATCGTTTAACACGGCGCCGATATTGAATATTGAGCCGATACGGTACCCGTAAATATTTGTGAATAAACTTATCAAACATGTATGTTCTGTATCTCAGTCTCACTCTTTTATTGTGAGCTTCTTTCTATTTCCGCTACGGTATTGTTTGCGTACAGCCAGCCTTCTAACGTACCTCCGTCGAGATACTCACCTTTGGCGTGTACTACCTTCATGATGTGACCATCCGCAAGCAAACTAGTAAACGGTGTAAAAATAAAATATTCTCCTCCATCTCTAGATGGCTGCTCGACATATGCTTTGATGGCCATAATCATGTCGTAACTTAGCAAATATTTACTAACATTTTTTATAAATGGCTTTGGTAGTATGTCGGGATGCTCAACAATTTGTATTAGATTACCCTGAGCGTCTTCTTGGATTGAACCGTATCTGCCCGTAATCGTATCGTTGTCTCGCAGCACGGCTCCTAGAACAGCATTTGGCGCATCACCAGCACCCTCAAGCAACCGAGCAATTTCCGATGAACCGTCACGACTATAAAAGAAATCGTCGCCCATTAGTACTACCGCAGACTCACCTGGATGAATAAAATCGCTCGCAAGTGCAACTGGCACCGCCGTACCATATTTGCCATAACTTGGCTGGACAACAAAATGTAACTTCACTCCTGCAAGAGGCGCAACCATTGGTAGTAGTGAATCTTTGTTGTTGCGTCGGAGATAATCATTGAGCTTGATATTACTACGATAGAAATTCTCAAGCTGCGTGCTGTCTTCGCCCACCACGAATATCAGTTCAGTGATCCCCGCCGCCAAACAATCGCGCACCACATAATCGATAATTGGACGATTACAAACTGGCAACATACATTTTTCAATCGATTTGGTGATAGGCAGCATGCGCGTTCCCCACCCTGCTACCGGAATAATTGCTTTAGTAACTTTAGTCATAGCTTTTCACTCCTGTTATAGCCTAAACAATGTTCAGTAAATGCCCGATAGATATGAGCGCCGGTCGCATCGGATTCGGGGTGCCACTGGATGCCGAAATGTCCACGACCCTCAATCGCTTCAATAATTCCATCAGGCGCATCAGCCGCGATGCTAAAACCATCAGCAAGCTCATCAATCGCCTGATGATGACGAGAATTAATCGTGTGCACCTGAGCATCTTTCATACCTAAAAACTCCGTATAAAATCTAACCGGATGTTCTGTACCATCATGGTTGATCGCATCTGGTCGCATAGTTGGCACATCCTGAATAAGCGCGCCTCCATAATGCACATTGAGTCGCTGCATACCATAGCAAATCCCGAGAATTGGCATGGCAAAAGCATCACAGGCTGTAATGAGTTTTTTCTCCCAGGCAAATCGTTTGGCTGGTTCGATGCGTTTTACTGCGGCGATACGCTTTTGACCATATCGCGAGGGCGAAATATCTGCTCCACCTGATAGCACGATGCCATCACAGTGCTGCATGATATACGCCAGCGGCATATCAGGATTAAGCAGGAGCGGCACCCCGCCAACCTGAGCAATCATGTACGAATATTCTCGTCGGATAAATTGTCGCTCGATTGGCGAACCTGGTATGAACTGTGCTCCATTATCAAAACTTGGCACAATACCAATAACAGCCTGTTTGTTTACCGTTCCCATTCTTCTAATTATACAGCTTATTGAGTAGCGTGGTCATCACGGCGAGTAATAACCGCAATAATCCAAAGTGTTACGATAGTCACGACACCACCGATCACCCACCAGTACCAACAGACCCCGAACCATTGGGCACATTGTGTGGCCTCAGCTTCATCGCCCGTAGATTCACTGATCGGTGAGGTAGTGTTTTGTGCAACCCTCGAGCTACCAAGGATTGACGGTTTGGATGATTCATCAACCACGGTCGCTAACGTATCGCTATCAGCGCCGCTCGTATAACCACCAAACCCACCGACAGTGCGGGACGAGAGCACTGTACCGGATGAGGAAGCGTCCGACTGCAGAGCAGTCTGAGGCGATGTTGATTGAGTCGTACTCGCACCCTGGACGTTATCAGAAGTTGTGGTCGGTCCGTTAGCCAGTGGTTGAGCTGGCTGAACTGCTTGGCGCATAAGGGTAAAGCTTTGTACCGTTACCTCGCGATTAGATACATTGCCGGCAAAATCAGTACCCCAGACATATACTCGATATGTTCCATCAGGCAGCCCGGCAGTAGAAAGATTGGCTGAGTAAGTACCGTCTGCATTGCCGTAAACGGTTGTCAGACCTTGGCTAGCGCCAATAGCATCGACGAGCTGAATATGTGCATAGTTCGGTGCGGTATTGTCAGTAAATGTACCGCTAATAGTTATGACGCTGTCAGTTGTATTGGTTGTGATCACCTGTCCGGAAGTCGGAGTAGCAATCGTAATCACGGGTGCCGTTGCATCATATGTAATCACAAACGGTGCGCTACATGGTGACTGGTTGCCAGCGCGGTCGACTGCTACGACGCAGAAATAATGGACGCCTTCGCCTTGGTTAAATTCTCGCCAGAGCGAAGTGCCACCAATTTGCTCCAGGTATTCACTGCCTTGTTTAAAGGCATTTCCATCAATTGCTTTCCAGTACTTGTATAGATAGTGATCAACGTCGCTTGAGGTACTGGCAGTCCAGCTCGCGCTGCCGCTGACTTCGTTCGTAATATTACCTATCGACAAAACATGACCACTTGCAGTTGTCCAGAGTAAGTCGGTTGGAGCAGCCGGAGCAGTATTATCAATCGTAAACGTTCGCTCCATTCGCTGCGTTACCCCGCCGTCAAAGTCCGTACCGGTATAAAGCAGACTGTAGTCACCATCGGCGAGACCGGCAGGCACTGGTATGTTGACCGTGAAGTTACCATTGGCTGCTAGGCCTGGGTTGTTGTAGTGCATGGTATATACCGTCACGAGGTTACCCTTGTAGATAAGATCAAGCTGGAGGTAGTTCACTGCTTTATCGTCGGTAAATGTTCCACTAACAGTCAGGGTATTGCGTGGTGCAGTGGTAACAAATGCGCCAAGCACTGGACTAGTGACAGTGACCTTTGGAGTCGGCAGCAAGCTAAGATAAGTCGGCCATATATTATTACCTTCGTTAAAGGCAGCATTGGTCGTTGTTTTGGTGCCGCTGGCGTCGGTAATCGAAATTGTCACGCTAACCGGTTTGGTATCTTTGGTCCAGCTGGCCGGTGCCGGCTGCCAGTTATCAACATCACTGGCTTCGGTAAACGTGCCCTCCTGAATAACAAATGGTGCGGTTTGCTGTACCGGTACTGATTTGTTGCTGATCGAATCTTTGACGGCTTGGTTAGCGTACTTGATAACGTGGCTGCCGTCAGCCCTCAGTATATCGACCTTGACTTCACTCACCGTCCCGAAATGCGCCGCGTTAAAGCCGACGCTAATTCCCTTGTAAACACTGTCATTATTGGTGTTGAAATTTTCCGCGTTGACTTCAGGTGCTGCTGGATCAGGAGTTGGATCAACTACAGTGACAGATGTGGAAACTTCAACCGGCGTCGGAATTTCTCCTCCACCTACCGTAGCGGTTATCGTATACGTTCCGGCAACTGAGTCTTTGTAGTAAAAACTTATGAGCGAACTGCCGCTGGAAATTGTGAAATCGGCTTCACTAGTCGCGCCATATGAATCGCTTGTTGTTGGAGCAAAACGCCCGGTCGTAGAAGAAGAAGTTAGGTGCAAAGTAGCAGAGCCGGTCACTGCCTCATCGCTGCCGCCGCTATTCTTTAGCCGTACACTAAACTTGTCCGAATTAGTGTTGATATTTACTGAAGCATCGTCGGCTTCAAACACAGCCGATGAAACGTTTGCGCCTGCTGCAAAAACGCGCGGTACGTCCAGCGCCAGTAGTGGCTGCGCCACCAGCGCTGCAATCGCCAGCAGTGTCCCGACCAACTTAATCCGGCCGGAATTATGTTTATATCCCCTCCTGTAGACCATACCTACCTCGCAGATTTCTATGGTTATGTTGAATATATCTTAAGTATAACCTTTTCTGAGAAAAGCACTAGAGGGGGAATGATGTATTTTAGACTTTCTTTAGGGTGATAGTCAGCTCGGCAGCTTCAATCTTGACTTTTGTGTCATATCCTCCACTAGTTTCGGCAAATTTGGTAGTGAGGGTTTCGGCGGCAATCGTATCGCTATGTTCATCAACAGCTTTTTGTAACTCTTTGTCTTTCGTCACGAGGTGCAGCGTGATACGATCATCGACATTTAGCCCAGCGGCCTTGCGTGCTGACTGCACATGGCGGATAACTTCGCGCATGAGACCTTCGCGACGCAGAGCGGGAGTAATGTCGGTATCGAGTTCTATATCAGTTATATCAGTGACCAGTGTCACCGTTTTGACATTTAGCTCATCAGCGATGACCTCAGCCGCATTGACTCCCTCAGAAGCCAAATGACTAGGGACAATTATGTCCTGAAGCGGTTGACGAACTTTGATACCGGCTTTCGCACGCATACTAAGACCTTTGTTGACGACCTCACGCAGATCATCCATTTCGTTCATGACAATTTCGTCGACTGTGTAGTTAGTTGGCCAGTCAAGCAGATGTACTGATTCGTGACCGCCACCCAATTTTTGGTACAGCTCTTCGGCCAAAAATGGTGTAAACGGTGCCAGAATAACCGATAGCTTGAGCAGTACGTAGTGAAGCGTGCGATACGCATCGGCTTTGTCGCCATCATCCTCACTTTTCCAAAAACGCCGACGCGAGCGGCGCACATACCAGTTGCTGGCGTCATCGAGAAACGGTAAGATCGGGCTCATCGCATCAGGGATATTGTATTCATCCATGTTGTTGGCGATGTTTTCAGCTAGCTGGTGCACTCGTGAAACGATCCAGATATCGAGCGGATTTTTTAGGTCTGACGGCATGAGCGTAAATGGTTTCGATGCGTCAAATTCCCAGCCGTCGACTTCGGCGTACATCGTGAAGAAATCATACATATTCCAAATCATGCTGAGCTTGCGAGCGACGTCTCCGACCTCTTTGTCCTGGAGCGAGAAATCCTCGCCATTGAGCAGCGGACTTGAGAGTAGCAAGAACCTCAGGCTATCAGCCGAAAACTTGTCCATCAGCTCATTTGGATCGGTATAGTTTCCGTAGGATTTGCTCATCTTGCGGCCGTCATTGCCCGCGACATTGCCCGTCACGATGACGTTTTTAAACGCGTGAGTACCAAACAGCCCGACATTGACCGCATGGACGTAGTAAAACCATGCTCTAACCTGGCCAATATACTCGACGATGAAATCACCAGGAAAGTTTTGTTCGAATTTCTCTTTGTTTTCAAACGGATAATGAAACTGCGCAAACGGCATACTGCCGCTCTCAAACCAACAGTCCATGACCTTGTCGATACGCGTGTACTTCTCGCCATCGATCTCAAACGTCACATCATCGATCCAAGGACGGTGATAATCCTCTAGCTCGACACCCGAAAGCTCTTTGAGCTCAGCGTAGCTGCCGATGACGCGTACCTTGCCGGACTCTGTCTTCCAGACCGGCATGGCAGTCGCCCAAAATCGATCGCGGCTGAGATTCCAGTCAGGTGCTTGCTCGACTGTCTTAGCGAATCGACCGTTTTTGACATGAGGCGGAAACCAATTGATCGGCTCATTTTCTTCGAGCATTTTGGTGCGCTGCCCGTCGATATCCATAAACCAGCTCGGGTGCGCCCGGTACATGAGCTTGGTGCCGCAGCGGTGGCAGTGCGGATAAGAGTGGCGAATGTACTCAACTTTCCACACAGAACCACGCCAATTTTCCAAATTATGACTCTTTCCCTCTGTTAAAGATTCATCCTTTTTACTATGCATTTCTTTGGCAATGGTTTTGTTGATCTCCCAGACATTATCACCCTGCCATGGGCCTTCCGTAAACACACCGTTTTCGTCGATAGTATGGACTACCGGTATGCCCTTTTCTTTGGCTAGCTCGAAGTCCTCTTCGCCATAGGCAGGCGCGAGATGCACGATACCCGTACCGTCCTCATGAGAGACATACGGCGCCGCCCAGACCCGATGCGCGCCCTCACCACGATCAACGAACAGCGGTTCGTAGCTCCTGCCAACCAGCTCCTTGCCTTTAAATTCACGGAGTATTTGGTACTCCAGTGGTTTGTGTTTTTCGTCTTGCAGAACTTTTTCGACAAGCTCTTTTGCGATCACAAACCTCTCATCACCGTCAGCAACTTCGACATAATCCAGCTTTTCATTCACCGCCAGCGCAGTATTGGCAGACAGCGTCCATGGCGTCGTCGTCCAGGCCAGCAGCGTCGTGCCATCATCGAGTTTGAACTTCACATACACACTCGGATCAGTCACATCTTGGTATGCACCGACATCCATGGTGACTTCAGCTTTACTAAGCGGGGTGGCATCGAGCGTGCAGTACATGAGGACTTTTTCGCCCTCGTAAATCTTGCCTTTGTCATAGAGCTCTTTAAATGCCCACCAGACGGACTCCATATACTCACGATCCATCGTCTTGTATGCGCCCTTGAAATCAACCCAGCGGCCTATGCGATCGACGACGTCTTCCCACTCGCCGCTCGTCTGCACCATGTTATTGCGACAGGCCACAATGTATTTTTCGAGACCATAATCAAATACTTCTTCGCGACTACCAATACCTAATTTTTTCTCTGTAAAACGCTCTGCAGGCAGACCGTGACAATCCCAGCCCCACACACGCTCGACGCGCTTCCCTTTCATTGTCCAATAGCGCGGTACAGCGTCCTTGACGATACTGCTGAGTAGTGTACCGTGGTGTGGATTACCCGAAATAAATGGCGGCCCATCATAAAACACGTAGCCGTTATCTTTCGATCGGTTTTCGACTGATTTTTCAAATGTTTTATTAGCTTTCCATCGCTTTACCCAATCTTTTTCGTATTCGAGTGCTCGTCTGCGCGTACCTGCTTTATACTTCATAGTCCTAGCTCCTTTAGTTTTAGTCGAACTGCATATGCAACTTGTTGATGACCTTTGGCGGAAAAATGCACGCCGTCATTACTCATACCTATGTCTCCAAGGCTAAGTGTTTCATACCCGGACGCCTGCATGCTTTTTATAATATCTCGGCGCTTATTTTCGCTGCCTTCAAATTTATCTTGGTCAAAATTTGGTGGGAGGACAAATAATATCTTCGGCTCTAGCGTGTTGTGATTGTAGTCGATCAGCGACTCTACTTGATCAACATACCACAGCAAGTCGACAATGATATCATTCGTGTCGATATCATATTTTTGCTTAATATCGTTTGTCCCAAGCGCGATAATGACAGCGTCAACCGGAAATGCCTGGCGATATACAACCACAAAGCTATCCTTGCCTCGTTTTACAGGCGGCACATTGTCATACGACCCCGCAATTCGGCCCGAAACTCCAGCAGAATATATATGAAAGCTATAGCATAGCTGCGAGGTCCAAAGAACATCGTAATCATAGCGTGAATGTTCAGCTGTTTGTCCCCAGGTATTTGAGTCTCCATATACTAAAACACTTTTCATATTAACCTCCTATTAAAGCTCCCTGTAAAAATGCTGCACAATGACTGTTTGATTTGTTTTTCCTTGGTATAGATCAGCTGTCCTCACACATATGCCCTCTGCACTATAGGTTGGATTTACTATATTTTCTTTATGTTTCGGACTATTCATCCAGCCCTGCACAAGCGCATCAGCATTGGCAAATCCGTACCCGAGGTTCTCGCCAGCATAGCGATAAACGATGCCAACTTGATTCATAAAATACCAGGGCTGCGTACCCTCAGGCGACATATGAGCCCAATAATCTTTAGCGATCATATCATCGAGCTTTGCGCAGGCAGACTGTTGGAGCTGCTCGTTGTAAGCAAGCTCATGTATTCCAGCCTTTTTTCGTTCTGCATTAATGAGTAGATGAATATCTTTACTATTGAGTCCAGGAAAGAATGTTGTTGACGCATTTGAAACATGCTTCGCATAAAAGTCGTTTTTTACGTTACTAAGATTGCGATTTTCCTCCAACAGTGCTCTGTTTTGCAAGAACAAGTAAACAAGAGCAACAACCAAAACAACGAATAATAAGAGTGCAGCCTGGATGCTCCCGTTCTTAAGTGATTGTAACTTTACATTGCTCATAATTTATCCAAAATAAAAAATTCCTTGTTAGCCACTGGAACCCGTAACGGGTGGTACCATCCAGTTTCTAAAAAGGAATTCTTTTTAGCACTCAGTTGTTCGATCTGTCGTGTCGATACCGGCAGGGTCTAGTCTCGCGTACGATTTCTTCCCGCAAACTTCGCGGCTGATAACCGCTAACCTATCTCACCGAAGTAAAATGAGGACGTTTCTGTCCCCATTTTACTAAAGTGTTGCTAATTTTACCAGAGCCACGGATTCTTTTTAACAGTTTTCTGTGACAGCCACCAGTTGGATAAGCTGTATTCACGTCGGCTAAATGCAAGAACCCAGAGTACGAGCGCGTATACAATATGATCGTCGACGACAGGATTATTCTCGAGTGGAATCGATGCGGCCCACATCATAACAAGTAATGCCGTGCCAGAAACAGCCGCGATGCGCAGGCCGATACCAAGGACGAGGGCAAGACCAATACCAAGGAGACCCAGCATAAAGAGCCAATCTACCCAGCCCTGACCAGCAAGACTGTTGAAGAATCCCGCAAATGGACTGTCAGGATTGACACCCATCTTGAGAAACCCTGTTGTAGGCGAGCCGCCATTTACCCAAGCCTTCTCTGCAGAAGTCGCAAAGCCTAAGCCGAATGTTTTGTCTAGGAAAGCCCATAAGAAGACCCACCCTAGTGCAATTCGTGTTACTGCCAATGCCTTCCAGGCATGAGCATATGTTGTTACCGCCATAGTACCTCCTTTGTTTCTCTTCTCAGCATACTACCAGGGTGTAGAAAAAGCAAAATGCTTATGATTTTGTTGGTGGCAACGGAAATATGACGCTTGTTCGTCGTTTATATATGCTCCAGCCTTCACGTTTTTCGGATCTTTTTTCGGCCAAAGGTACGCCAGAAACAAACAGGAGCAAGAACGTCAACACAAGCGGTCCAATCAGGCTAAACCATCCATAATCGACGCTTAAGGCCATTAGGCCAATTCCCCACCATTGGGTCATCTCCCCAAAATAATTCGGGTGACGAGAGTATTTCCATAACCCCGATGTCATAAGCTTTCCGGGGTGCTGCGTGACAAATGCTTCGAGCTGCAGATCAGCAGTTGATTCAACTATAAACCCGAGCAACCAGACAATTGCTCCGGCTAGCAAGAACGCTGGCACCACAATGTACGAACTAGCGTTTAGAAATATAATTGGCAGTGCAATAACTGTTGCAAGTAACGCCTGTACCATATAAATTCGAAAAAATATATTTCGTTCCATATTGCCGCGCCATTTTGCCCGTAGCTCAACGTATCGCGGGTCTTCGCTGTTTGTACGTTTTAACCGGTGCCCGATGTGCGTAGCCAAACGTGCGCCCCAAATAGTCACCAGCACTGTCATCAATAACTTACCCCAGTGAATAGGGGTTTGGTTTGTAACGACAATATATACGAGCGACCCCGCAGCAATCAAAATAAACACTAAGCCCCACGCCATATCAATCACATCGTATCGCTTTAATTGTCGTGCTATCACAAATACGCCACCCATAAATCCGATTGCGAGTGCCAGCGATATCAGAAGTGTATTTATGATATCCATTGTTTTATCACCCAATAGCTTACAGCTGCGACGCCGCCTGTAAGCACCGCGCCCCACAGTAGGTCAACAATAACAAGCTTTAATGTCCACCCCTTAAGTGTTGCGAGATTAGTGAGATCATACGTCGCATAGGCCACAAACCCAAATAACGCACCATACGTAAGTGCATGTTGCCATGAGCCTTTTTCGAGTGCTGGATTGATAACAAACAGCACCACTCCCACCACATATATGACATAAAACACGATGGCCGCTGTCATATTTGGTTTGTCGAGCAACAGCGTGCCAATCTGGCTCTTATAAAACTTATTGGCAACCACGCTCAACCATAGCGCATCCAATACACCCATGACCCCACCAGCAACCAGTAGCCGTATGATAAAATCCTGCATCTCGTCGTCCTCCTTTAATTAAATAATGCTTTACCGTACTTGATGAGAATCGCGGCGACGAGCACAAATACAGTCGTAAAAAGTATCAGCTTGTCATAATCTTTGGCGATAAATGCACGGGCTTTTCGTGATACGCTATCCGACAGATACAAATTTCCCTCGCGAATGTTGTAGCGTGTGATTGCAAACCACACAAACGTCGTCGTCGCTGTTACCGTCAAGCACCACGGGCAAAGCGCGCCAATTACGACGTAGCTCATATAGAATAAGCACATTGCAAAAATAAACCCAAGTGTGTAACAAATCTGTGCCACAAACATAAACCGCCTTGGGAAATGAACCCCAGCAAGCCCGGCTATCGCTACCGTAATCACAACTGGTTCAGCCATCATACCAAGAAAGCTATTCGGAAAACCGAACAAATGTGCGCTTGGGTGAACGCCTACCGTAGCACAATTAAGCACCACACTGATACTGCAGCTTAAGATAGCATTCGGATTTTTCGCTAGCTCTATCGCTTCGGTACTCAATACAAATGACGCAATCAGGCTAATAATTGCACCGACAAGCATGCTGGTAAATATCCAGCGATTATCGCGGAGTCTTTTTTCTTCGTGGGTAAAATATTCTCTAACCTTGCGTAGCATAGTAACTCACCTCACTCACTGTCGGCAGTGGCCGACCTCTCCATATATTTTGTAATTGACCATTGTCATCAACCGCTATGATACTCGGGTATTCAACGATATCATAAGTCCGACACATTGCAGCGCCTTCGCGGCTATCAGGATCAATTGTTTCCAATGTCCGGCCCGTCTGCCGAGTATAATCTCCTAAGAACGTCAGCACGTCACGTGCATGATCACTCTCCATCTTAAATACCACTAGTGTCTTCATTATCTATAATTGTACACCTTTTCAGCCGACTATATAACCGCTCAAACAAAATTGTGCCGCCATACCAGCTGACGACACAACTTCTCTGTCTTTTGCGCTACCTAGCTACAGCCGGTAGTAGAGCCACAGCTGGTACAGACGTAGCAGCTACCTGCCCGCTGTGTAACATTACCACAGTTGCTACAAAGTGGCGCGGTGGCATCAGCTACTTTTAGCTCGGCACGAGCGGTACGAAATGTCGTCTCAACCGTCTCTTCTTTGACAAGATCTTCTGGTACGACGTCGCTGATTGTCGCTTCATCACGGATTTCAACATCACTCGCAGCTTCTTTAACTGGCTCAGCATCCTGCCCGCCTGCTGGCTGATCAAGCAGACTTGCCTGTTGCTGGTTTAGCTCGGCTTCGAGCTCTTCAAGCGTGGCGAGGCCAAGCTCGAGGCGGTCATCGATCGAGAGGTATTCGAGCGCCAAGCGTCGGAAGATATAGTCAACAATACTTGTCGCTGTTTTAACATCCGGGTCGTCAGTTGTACCAAATGGCGCGAAGTTGGTGTTACTCATGCCACGAACATACGCCTTGAGTGGTACACCGTACTGTAAACCATAGCTGACTGAGCGGCCAAAGGCGTCCATGAGACCGGCAAGTGTTGAACCCATCTTGGCAACCGTGATGAAAATCTCACCCGGAGTACCGTCTTCAAACTCACCGACCGTAACATAGCCTTTAAGATCGGAGATCTTGAATTGAACCGTACGGGAATTACGAACTCGTGGCAGTTCACGACGCTCGTTGCTGCGAACGATTTTTTCGACAACTTTTGGTGCGTCGTCTTTAGGCTCTTCTTTTTTCTTACTACTCAGTGGTTGGCCGACTTTACTGCCGTCACGGTAGATAGCCACAGCCTTGAGACCATATTTCCACGAGTCCATATGGAGCTGCTCGACGTCTTCGACCGTTGAACTCTCCGGCATGTTAACTGTCTTGCTGATTGCACCGCTGAGAAATGGCTGTACCGCGCCCATCATCTTGACATGGCCGTTGTAGTGAATCGCGTTGTCACCAACCGCGCAGGCAAAAACATCATAGTCTGATTCTTTCAGTGCCGGTGCACCGAAAACCGTACCATGCTCGTGGATGTATTCGACAATATCTTTGGCCTCTTGCTTACTGTAGCCAAGTGTCTTAAGGGCACGTGGGATCGTCTGGTTAACGATAATCATGCTGCCGCCGCCGACTAGTGTCTTAAACTTTGTCAGACTAAAGTCAGGCTCAACACCAGTAGTGTCACAGTCCATCATAAAACCGATGGTGCCGGTTGGTGCCAGCACAGTTGCTTGCGAATTACGGACACCGTATTTTTCACCAAGCTCAACTGCGTCATCCCACACCTGCGCAGCGGCGCTGAGGAGCTCTTCTTCGACAAGGTGCGCGTCAATGTCACGCACGGCATCGCGGTGCTTTCTGAGTACGCGGTTCATGCCTTCTTTGTCTTTGGCGTACCCATCAAATGGACCAACCCGCTTAGCAATACGAGCGCTGGTTGCGTAGCCTTCACCTGTCATGATAGCAGTAAGAGCTGCAGCAAATGCGCGGCCCTCGTCGCTATCGTATGGCAGACCCTTAGCCATCAAAGTAGCGCCAAGGTTGGCATAACCCATGCCGAGCTGGCGGAAACGGCGAGTATTTTTGTCGATTGATTCGGTTGGGTATTCCGAGTAGCCAACCAAAATTTCCTGAGCAAGAAAGATAACATCAATCGTGTGTTTGTAGGCAGCGATGTCAAACGTACCGTCTTCGCGGAGGAATTTAAGAAGGTTGAGCGAAGCGAGATTACAAGCAGAGTTATCAAGGTGCATGTACTCTGAGCAAGGGTTCGAGCCGTTGATGCGACCAGCTTTTGGCGTGGTATGCCAGTCATTAATCGTCGTATCAAACTGCATACCCGGATCAGCTGATTCCCATGCTGCTTCTGCCACTTGTCGGAAGAGTTCACGAGCCTTAATAGTCTTATAGACCTTGCCATCTTTCACACCCTTGAGTTCCCAATCTTTGTCGGCCTCAACAGCACGCATAAACTCATCGGTCACCCGCACTGAGTTGTTGGCGTTTTGATACTGGATACTGATCATATCATGACCATTGAGCCCCATATCAAAACCATTTTCAGCTAGGACAAAGGCTTTGCGCTCCTCGCGGGCTTTGCACCAGATAAATTCTTCGACATCTGGGTGATCGATATTGAGGATCACCATCTTGGCGGCACGACGTGTCTTACCGCCTGATTTAATTGCCCCAGCCGAGCTGTCAGCACCCCGCATAAAGCTGAGTGGGCCACTGGCGGTACCGCCACTACTGCTAAGTCGTTCGTACGATGAGCGGATCGAACTAATGTTTAGGCCGGCCCCGCTACCGCCCTTGAAAATCATGCCTTCTTCGCGGTACCAGTTGAGGATGCTCGGCATGGTGTCTTCGACGCGGAGAATAAAACAGGCGCTGGCTTGCTGGGCACGATCAGGCGTGCCGATATTAAACCAAACCGGCGAGTTAAACGCCGCCCGTTGTGTCGCCAGGATATATTTGAGCTCGGCATTAAACGTATCTGCTTCTTCTTCGGAGGCAAAATAGCCGTTGTCGTAGCCGTGCTTAGTAATAGTGTTGGCTACACGGTCAATCAACTGGCGCAGACTGCTCTCACGCTGCGATGTGCCGGGTGTACCGTAAAAATATTTCTGCGCCACGATGTTGATAGCATTTTGGCTCCAAAACTCTGGGAATTCGACATCTTTTTGTTCAAATACGACCTTGCCGGTTGATGGATTGGTGATGTTACTCTCACGTTTGACCCAGGTTAATTGGTCATACGGATGCGTGCCTTCCTCAGTAAAATAGCGCGCGATAGAAAGCGCGGACACTGCTTGTGCCATAGTAGTTTCTCCCCCTCTTAGTTATGTGTTGTTAAGTGTTGTTTGTTTTTGTTGCTTCATACGCTACCTTCTTCGTATCAAGCACCACCTATACGTGACCTATCTGATCTTAGGATGTATGCAACGCTCGTAAGGCTTGTTCAAATTCTTCGACAGATTTGAACTCGCGATAGACGCTGGCGAATCTCACATAGGCGACTTCGTTGCGTTTGGCGAGCTGAGCCAGTACCAAATCGCCGATTTGTCGTGAGTTGATTTCGCTTTCACCCAAATTATAGAGCTCATCCTCGACTTCACCGACAAGTTCTTCGATCTCGAGATCCGAGGTCAAAAACTTACCGACTGATCGATGAATCGCCGCAAACAGTTTGTGCCGATCAAACAATTCTCTGGTACCGTCTTTTTTGATGACGGCAAGATTTGGTCGCTCGACGCGCTCATAGGTGGTGTAGCGATGAGCACAATCCAGACACTCACGACGACGACGGATAGCGTCACCATCACTGGCGTCTCTCGATTCGACAACTTTTGAATTGTCATGTTGGCAGCGTGGGCATTTCATGCGTTTCTCCTAATCTTTAAGGCCGCGCTCTACACCTCCCTATAGTGTAGCTGCTATCTACTATAGACTCTATATATAGCGGATTGCAAGTGTATTTTATGCAACATATAGCGCTTATGGTACGTTACATTCTTTGCTATCTATAGTATAACCTGGAGAGAATGAGGGGTTAAATATTGACTTTTTATGTAATTTTTGCTATAATATACGCTTGAATACGTGGTGAAACCACCCGTACATTCACATTGTTGCGCTGGGCACCCTGCCCCGCAACCCTGGAGACGGAAAAGGAGTCAAACCTGAAACTACCCCCGGAGATTGGTCCTTTTGGGCGAGGTACCCCTTCGTTGTCGTAGCTTTTGTAGTGTGCGACACCGGTGGTTCAAGCGCCCGCGCAAGTAACTACAGTCACAACAAGGAGTGATCATGGCCAAGTTGTACGGATTTCTCGTAGGTACGGCTGTGTGGGGCATCATTGAGATACTTGGCGTCATACTGATTGACAACGAGCATGAGATGTCAGGCCTTATCATCGTAACGATCGTCGCAACGATGATTGGAATCACAGCAAGTGTCATCACCTACCGAAGCCTCCGTGCAATACTGACGGACATCGAGCGATGAGCCTGATCATCAGGATCATCGTTAAGCTTACCGCCATCACCACCGTGATCGGCAGCACCATCATCTACCTCACTCACTGAAACGAAAGGAGCCCACCATGGGCATCTTCAAGAAGATTGGCGAGCGCGCCAAGATGGCGGAGGACAACCCCCGCAAGCTGCTTGACCTGCAGCAACAGGCCAACACCAGGTCGACAACCCACTGTAAGTGGTGTCGGCACCTGGAGTACGAGTGCAACTGCTACCCCAAGTAATGGTTCTCGGTACTCCACCGCGGGTGACACGCACTATCCGTCTCCCGCAACCAGAGATTTCAAATCATTTTGAAGTTTGTGGTTGCAGCGAAATCCAAAAAACAGCCCCGAGATGAGCGGTTTTTTGGATTATTTATCTTTTTTGCGGCGGCGCAGAAAGGCCGGTGTGTCTGATTCGTCTTCGTCAACCTGGTGCCAGATGTTGCCGGTCGGCTCTTCTTCTTCGGTGAAACTGCTGCTTACCTGTGCAACGTGGTCATTGTCGAGATTCATATCGACTTGCTTGATCTCATCCTCAGTTACGTCGTCGGCCGGCGGCGTAACGCCGGGCGTAGCGTGCATAGTAGTACCAAATGACGGCGGCGTGGCAACATTTTGCTCATGGAAATACTCCGAATCAAAACCGGTGGCGATGACAGTGATAATCAGCTCATCCTCAATCTCCGGCTTAAGCGTGGCGCCAAAAATGATATTGGCATCGGGCGCAACAGCTGCCGTGATAATCTCAGCTGCCTCTTGGATTTCGCTCATACTCATGTCGTAGCCGCCAGTGACGTTAAACAATACACCTTTGGCACCGTCGATACTGACTTCGATAAGCGGTGATTCGATTGCCTGCTGAGCGGCTTTGGCGGCTCGGTCCTCACCGCTGGCACGGCCGATACCCATGAGAGCACTGCCGGCATTGGCCATGATGGCTTTGACGTCGGCAAAGTCGAGATTGATGAGCCCATGCTCGGTGATGAGCTCCGAAATACCCTGGACACCTTGGCGCAGCACGTCGTCAGCGATTTTAAACGTTTCCAGCAGCGGTGTGCGGCGGTCAATCGTCTGAAGCAATCGGTCATTAGGGATGGTGATGAGCGTATCGACTTGGCGGCCGAGCTGTGCGATCGCCCATTCGGCATTTTGACGGCGTTTTTCACCCTCAAAGCTAAACGGCTTGGTCGCAACGCCGACTACCAGGATTCCCAGCTCACGAGCAATGTTGGCAACAACGTGTCCGGCACCCGAACCGGTACCGCCGCCGGCACCAATCGTCACAAATACCATATCGGCACCCTCAATTGCCTTGCGAATTTCGTCACGCGACTCTTCGGCCGAAGCTTGACCGACTGCCGGATCGGCACCGGCGCCAAGCCCGCGGGTAGTTTCGCGGCCGATATGAATCTTGGTATCAGCTTTACTATTATGCAGCGCTTGCGCATCGGTATTGATGGCAATAAATTGGACACCGGCGAGACCGGCGTCTTTCATGCGGTTAACTGCCGAACCGCCGGCACCGCCCACACCGACGACCTTGATTGTCGCAAATGTCTGGATGTCGCTAGGTTTTACTTCAGGCATTACTTATTTCCCCCATGTTTTGTTCACAATAAGTATACATGGCTTTTTGGCATATGCCAAGGATGTGTTCAATGTTTTTATGTTTACCTGGTCGTGAACACATTTTATGTACGAAACTTGCGCAACACATCTGTTATAGCGCTGGTAATCTTGCCTATATTCAAGCGATTTTTGCTCTCATTTTGGTGACGGGGACTGGATGAAACGCCGGCATTTTGACCCTCGAGATCGATTTGCATCAGCCCGACTGCCGTGCTCCAGGCCGGACTTGTGATTTTGTCCGAGACGCCGGCAAACTCTGGCATGACGCCGACGCGTGCACTTAGCTGCAAGGCATTTTTGGCGTACTCGGCGATACCGGCTAGTTCGGCACCGCCGCCGGTCAGGACTGCCCCGCCAGGCAATTTTGCCGCCCGACCGATACTCTGAAGCTCATTGTTGACCAGCTCAAATATCTCCTCCAACCGTGCATCGACAATCATATCGATATCACTGACGGCAAATTCATAGACACTGCCGTTTAGTTTGACACTTACCGTACTTTTGCTGTCTTTACGCTGATTTGGTGTCGCCGTGGCATGCTTAAGCTTTACCTCTTCGGCAATATCGAGATCGGTCTTGAGACCGATAGCGAGATCATTGGTGATGTTTACACTGCCGACCGGCAGTACCGCCACATGCTGCAAATCACCCTCCTCGTACACCGCAACATTGGTCGTCGTGCCGCCCAGATCGATTAGCACTACGCCGTTTTCAGTTTGTTGGTCGCTGACAACCGCTCGCGCCGCCGCCAGACAAGCCAGCACCGTGGCGTGCGGCATGGTTTCGGTCATTTCGCAGGCTTTATGCAGATTTTTGAGGTGCGGTCCAAGCGCAGTGATGACGTGAGCGTCGACTTCGAGCCGTACGCCGGTCATACCGATCGGGTCTTTGATGTTTTCCTGACCATCCAGCTGATAACTGCGCGGCGTGACTTCGATAATTTCGCGATTGGCCGGCAGTTGCACGACAGTTGCGGCTTCTTCAACTCGGTGCAGATCGTCTTCGCTGATCTCATGACCGGACGCGCCGACGGCAATCACACCGCGGCTGCTCATACCGATGATGTGCGAACCATTGACGCTCACGGCCGCACCGCCAATCTGATACCCGCTCATACGCTCGGCTGACTCAAGCGCTTTGTCGATGGCACTGGCGACATTGACGAGATTGACGACGACGCCTTTTCGCATACCGCTATTGGCACATTCACCGACGCCGACTATTGTCGGGTTGACCTGCCCGCCCTCAACGTGGCCGACAACACAGCGTACTGTGGTGGTACCAACATCGAGACCGACAGCATATCGAGCAGTTTCTTGCATATGAACAAATTATACCATGACTGTTTTAGAGATGTAAAAGAGGCTTCCCAATAAATTATTTCGATGTCGTATACTAACTCCATGACTATCGGCGTATTTGACAGCGGTATTGGCGGCGAAGCGGTGGCGCAGTCGCTGCGAACAGCATTTCCCGACGCAACCATAACGGTGGTCAATGATCGTGAACATCTACCGTATGGTTCGCGCAGCGAGAACGAAATTCGTACATTGACCGATACGGCTATCCAACCGCTGCTCCGAAGTGACGTCATCGTGATCGCCTGCAACACCGCGACGGCGGTTGCGATCGATTGGCTGCGAGCACGCTATCCTTGGCAGCAATTCATCGGACTAGAGCCGATGGTCAAACCGGCAGCACAAGACACCCGCACCGGTGTTGTTACTATATGCGCCACTCCGGCAACACTTGCCAGCAGGCGCTATGCAAAACTCAAACATGACTATGGTGCCGGAGTTACTTTTTTCGAACCTGACTGCAGCGACTGGGCGCAGATGATCGAAGATAATTCTGTCAACGAAGCGGCCATCGCCAGTGTCGTTGACGAATCAAAACAACGCGGTGCAGACATTATCGTGCTGGCCTGTACGCATTATCACTGGATCAAGCAACAAATTAAAAACCAGGCCGGAGCAACCATCAAGGTTATCGATCCGTCTATGGCGATTGTACGGCGCGTCGGCGCTCTGCTCGCTCACTCATGATAGCCTCGATTTTGTCAGCACATCGGCGCCATCATCAAGTATGAGGATAGTGTGCTCAAAATGCGCACTCGGCTGACCATCGCGGGTGCGAATCGTCCAGCCGTCCGGGTCCATGACGACATTTGGCACGCCGAGATTTGCCATCGGCTCAATCGCAATCGTCATGCCGGTATGTAGCACCGGGCCGTCACCGGCTGTACCATAATTGGCAATATCCGGCTCTTCGTGCAGTTGATGCCCGACGCCATGTCCGACAAGATCACGAACAATTCCGTAGCGCAGCGCGTCGAGCACTCGCTGCACCGCTGCTCCGATATCGCCGGTCGTCACGCCGTCATGCACCGCGGCGATACCGGCATCGAGCGATTTGCGTGTTTCCACGACCAACTGCCGGACGCGCTGATCTACCTGCCCGACTAGAAATGTTCGCGCACTATCAGTCACCATACCGCGATAGGTCACACCAAAATCACAGCTGACAATGTCGCCGTCACGCAGCCCATAACCACTCGGAATACCATGAACAACTTTGTCATTGGCCGAAATACATATCACATCCGGAAAGCCATGATAGCCTTTAAATGTCGGGTGTCCGCCGAGAGCTTTTAATTCTTTGGCGGCGATATCGGCCAGTTCACGCTCGGTGATGCCGGGCGTTATTTTTTGGCTTAGCACATCAAGCACCGTCGCCAGCATCGCACCGCTTTCGCGCATACCGGCGATTTCGGTCTCGGTCTTGACGCGGGTAAACATTTTAGACCAAACCCTGCGACTCGAGCTCACTGTAAATCTTGTCATGAACACTGCCGGCCGTACCGGTGCCATCCAGATGAATAATCGGCACGTGATCTTCGGCAAATATGCCGAGTACCGGATACATTTTTTGGCGGTAAATCGCCATTCGCCGAGCGATAGTCTCGGGAGTATCCTCCATGCGAGCGCGCTTCTCGAGACGCTTCATGATTTCGCTTTGCGGCACTTCGAGCACAACCACCAGATCAATCTTTTGGTCGTTTTTGTCCATGTATTTTGCCAGCCATTCGGCTTGCAGAGCCGTGCGAGGAAAGCCATCAACGATAATGTTTGGGTAGTTATTTTCGCGGGCATGTTGTATCGCCTGGTCAAAGACTTCATATGTCAGCTCGTCACTGACGAGTTCACCGCTTTTTAGCACCTCGATTACTCCGGGATCGTTGCTCTCGCGCAACATCTCGCCGGTCGAGAGCCATTTCCAGCCCTGGCGAACCGCCAGCATTTGTCCCTGCACGCTTTTACCCGCGCCGGTCGGCCCAAAGAAAATTATCATACCACCTACAGCCTTTCTGACTTAAACTTACATCTTATTGTAGCTTGGCTTTGACTAGTTTGGCAATCAGCGCGCCGTCGCCTGCCGAACCGGCCTGTGTCTTGACCGCACCGATAATCTTGCCCATATCCTGCATACCCTGCGGCTGCATCGTCTCGATCGTCGTATCAATCAGCTCGCTGAGCTCTGATTCGGTTAATTGTTTGGGCAGGTATTTACCTAGGATTTCTTTCTCACGGCGTTCTTTGGCCGCGCTCTCGGCATTGCCGCCGCGCTCAAACAGCTCAGCCGCCTCATCACGCTTTTTACATTCACGAGCAATCAATTGCTCGATTGACTGGTCATCAAGACCAAGCTCACGAATCTTTTTGGCGACTTCTTCATTGAGAATCGTCGCTTTGAGACCTTGCAGTGTCTGCGTCGTAAGTGTATCACGAGCAAGCATCGCCGCTTTGAGATCGGCGTTGATTTTGGCTTTGAGTTCGCTCACTAGTGAAAATCCTAGCGCGTACCGAGACGCATTTTCATCATCTTGTCACTCTTGCGGGCGCGGCGAATGATGGCTTTTTTGCGGCGTTCGACTTTGCTGATCGGTTTTTCAAATCGCTGGGTACTTTTGACAGTGCTGAGCACACCGCTCTGCAATACTTTGCGGTTAAATCGGCGAATGAGGTTCTCGTTTGCCTCTTTGTCGTCTTTGCGTGTAACTTGAATCATACTCGAGGTATTGTAACAAAATTACTCTGGTAGCGCAACACTCTCATCATCTCATTGATCCTGACTCGGAAAATACATCTGCTTGACATACTCCCAGGTATTCGGTTCGAGCAGCAGATCGCTACCACCCATGATATCTCCGCGTAACCCTGCCATAAATTTCTGGAGGACATAGTATGACTCGGCAAATGCTCGGGCGCGATCATCGTCACGACGATTGATCTCATCGAAATCCGGCCGGTACGGCAGCCGCACCTTGTCGCCCTGCCCATAGAGCGGATGACGAACATACGGTACCTCCTCGGCAGAAACAAGTATGTGAGGCGTCGTATAGGACACGAGATGTGTTACCGTCGCAAGCAAAATAGGCTGTATCGGCTCTCCCGCTGCACGGTCACGATCAGCACTCTCTATAATTATTTTGAGAATGGCACCCTTAAATATCTCAGGATATCGATGAACACCATACAAACCTACCTGGACATTCGGATGCAAAGCTCGGTACGCTCCGTTGAGCTCGTCGTATTCACGCAGGACATTTCTGGCGGTCTCTAGCATCTCCTCGTCACGTACGACGATAGCTGATCGCATCTCTTCACTCAAATACTCCCCAACTTCCCCACCTGCAAACGACTCGGGATGTGGCATGCCTACAGTATACTCTCGCCTCCACTCCTCAGCAAACTATGGTCTTGCAAGGAACTTCCTAGCAAAGAAATGTCAAACCCACTCCTAACAAAGGAGTGAGCTCGACCTTGCTCCATCGCGACGATACCCAACCTCATCGGCGACGATCTTGAGCCAAACTCTCGAAGTAGTAATCGGATTACGGTCGTCCACCTCATAGTTGACCGGTACACCGTCGACCGTAATGGGGTACTTATAACCCTCAAACAACCATGACGGAGTTAGCGTGAGCTCATCCCGGCAAGAGTTCACAACCGCAAAGAGATTGTCGATGCCGATCTGCGAGCCAGCCTGGTTGATGGTGATGATGTGGTCACGCACTCTTCCCAGCAGCTCAGGCGGGATAGTGCATACAACGCGGTGCTTCCTGTGGGTCATTGCGACCACCTCTCATCTAGGAGTTGAGTAATTAATACGCTATATCATAAAACTATAATAATTACTAGATGCCGCCGCCTGCTTATAATTAGCTAACTGACTCCATCCTGAGTAGCCTACCCTCGACCGTACGACGACCTTGCCATTCATTGACTGTCAGCTCCAGCCAGATACTGATGTGTTCACCGATATCAGCGGTAAACTCGTCGGCTTTGTTAAACGCGATGACTTGAAATGTTTTGTCATGTGTATCGGCCAGCGTGTATTTGACGTGTTGAGACTGATCGCCCATCGTTCGCCGACCGATAACTTCGACCGGTGAAACCTTGAACACTGGGCTAGGATTGCCATTACCATACGGCTCGAGTCGAGCGATATCGCTCACGAGCTGTTCTGACAAACTCTCAAATCCTTCGAGGGTGATGTCGGCGTTTGGCAGGAGATACCGCAGCTGATCACCGAGCTGCAGCGTCTGATAATACTTATTTATCGCCTGACGCCACGACGCAATATTTTCCGTCCGGAGGGTCACGCCAGCCGCAAGCTTGTGACCGCCGCCTTTTATTAGGTGATTATCTGTCGCCCGAATCCCCTCAACCGCCGAAAAATCACCAAAGCTCCGTGCCGAACCCTTGCTCGTCCCGTCCTCAAGCTCCTGCAGTACAAAGGCTGGTTTACGGTATCGCTCGAGCAATTTGGCAGCTACAATCCCGATGATGCCATGGCTCCATGACGGATCGCTCACCACCAGCACGGCATCATCCGCCATCCCATCGGCGATCTCGATCGCTGCCTGGTATATCCTCGCCTGTTCGGCTCGTCGCTGCAGATTCATCGCCTCCAGTTGCTCGGCAATTCGGAGCGCCTCACTCGGATCGGTCGTACGCAGCAGATCGAGGCTGAGCTGCGCCGTCTCCAATCGTCCGGCAGCATTCATACGCGGCCCGAGACCAAATCCAAGTGACCTGGCACTGAGGTCAGACGGCTTGATCCGACTGACCGCCATAAGTGCCCGCAGCCCAGGGCGGCGAGTCTTGCGCAGCACCTCCAGCCCCCAGCGAACATTCGCCCGGTTCTCGTCCTGTAGTGTCACGACATCACATACTGTCCCAAGCGCTACCAGATCAAGCAGCCATTTCTCCTGACCTTCATCGAGGCCGCCGAGCTTCGCTTGCAGTGCTTGCACGAGCTTGAACGCTACGCCGACACCAGCGAGATCGAGAAAAGGATAGATAGAGGAAGCTCGGCTGCTATCGGTAATAGACGCGGCCGTAGAGGCATTAGCGACGGAGTCTGTTCGACTGTTGAGTTTACTCATAGGAGATACAGGCTCTGTCGCTGATGCCTCCCCAACCAGCACAAAATTTCTATACCGCTCAGGATACTGCGCGAGCAGACGCTTAGGATTTATCACCGCTACTGCATCTGGCATCGTCTCAGCGACACTATGATGATCAGTCACGATCACATCGACACCGAGCTCCCGCGCTCGCGCAATCTCATCAAAACTTAAACTACCGCAATCCACCGTCACAATTAACTGCGCACCTTGCTCTGCAAGTGTTTCAATTGCTTTTTTGCTGAGCCCATAACCCTCAACAAACCGATTCGGGATAAACGCATCAGCCTCAATACCAAATGCCGCAAAAGCATCCAGCAGAAGTGCGGTCGCCGTCAGGCCATCGATATCATAGTCGCCATAAATCACCACTCGTTCGCGCTTTTTATGAGCCTGAACCAGCCGCTTAACCGCCTTGTCCATATCTGGCAGCAAAAACGGATCATGCCGAGACGCATCGTAGCGCGGGTCCAAAAACGCCTGACGGGCCTCGCGGCTGCCGTAGCCACGGGCAATCAAAATCTCACGAATGATGTGTTCGTGAGATGAAGTCATAGTCTACTCTTGTGAGCGTTTTTTGTTATTGTGATGCTGCTGTGATTTGATAACTACGCTCTGCAACTCTTTGAAAATCACGAAGTGCTTGTTGGTGCTGTAAATCTTGGTATTGCCTTGTTTTTCCGACGTCAAAAAACCGACTTTTTCGAGCTTTTTGAGTTCGCGCTGAATATTGCCCGGATCTTCTTTGATTAGTTTAGCCAGTCCTCGTAC
Source organism: uncultured Candidatus Saccharibacteria bacterium (assembly GCA_964573015.1). Lineage (GTDB taxonomy): Bacteria > Patescibacteriota > Saccharimonadia > Saccharimonadales > Saccharimonadaceae > JAPUDQ01. The sequence goes on from CAZNHZ010000001.1 coordinate 405,804, forward strand.
ATGGGTACGAAAATCAGGGTATTTCGCATAAACTACTATGATTTTGCGGCGGACGCGAGACGTGATAAAAACATCGAGCATATAGGTTGACCTCTTAGATTTAATATTTGTCTGTTGCTAATTATTCTACATTTAATCGCGGCAAGATTCAAGCCTTATCGCCACGTCAGAATCGCATTGTTGATAATATCGATGGTTTCCTCATGTGTCGGTATGTGATTGTCCTCATAATAATGATCGATGCCCATAAAATTGTCGGTAACGCCCAACACGTGCAGCTCATCGCCCAATATGTGCATCCGATCAACCGCATCGACTGATGCAATCGGCGTTACCACCAACAAACGTTTGATCCGGATCGGTTTCATATAGTCTGCCACCGCGTCCAAGCTGGCGCCACTCGGCAAACCATCGGCTACCACGATAACATTGTGACCATACAGCATCTGCTCGTTGACGATACCGCCCGAGCTAAGCAAGCGATTTATTTTTGAAACGACGGTGCGTTTTTGGTCTTCCAGATAACCATGAAATTCCATAGAGTACGCTTCTATCTCACCGACCGAAAACATACCGTTGTAGGTAAATCGTCCGCTATGATTGACCGTGCCAAATTGCGCCTGTTCGCCCGGCACCTCGATCTCTTCTATAAGCATCATCGTCAACACCGCATGCAAACTAGCCGCGATCTGCTGACCGACTAACACCGCTCCATCGCTCAGACATAGGACCACACAATCTTCATAGCGATAATGCATCAGCTCTATCGCCAATCGATATCCAGCTTCGGCCCGTGATTGAAAATACATATGTCTATTATATGTCATCAGCTGTTTTACATCGATCAATTGCCAATAATTTTTTAGGCAACATTTCATATATATAATAGAGGTATGAATTATTACGAGGTGATTCCGCTCAAGATCGTGCACGCTCAGTCGGGTGTGCTGACGTATGAGTCTGCCGAAAGCTATGCTCCGGGCGCTATTGTTAGTGTGCCGGTCGGCAAAAGCTCCGTTATTGGCATTGTCACAAGCGTTGTGAGTAAACCGACTTTTGCTTGCAAGCAGATAATCGCACAACATGAAGCACAAGCATTACCAGCCTCGCTGCTTATGCTCGGTAATTGGTTAAGCCGATATTATGCCTCTCATCACGTGTCGGTCTGGCAAACTATGCTGCCGCGCGGCCTCGGCAAAGTCCGCCGCAAAAAGCTTGAAAACACTCCTCACCTCACTCGCAGTCGAACAAATATTGTGCTCAATCCTCAACAAGCACAAGCAGTTTCAACCATAACCGCAACGCAACATGGAACAACCTTGCTGCATGGTATCACCGGCTCGGGCAAGACCGCTGTCTATATCGAAGTCGCCAAACAAACCGTCGCCAACGGTCGATCAGTTATCATTCTGGTGCCGGAAATCGCGCTGACATCACAACTCATTGCCGAATTTACTCCCCATTTCCCCGATCTCAAAGTCACCCACTCGACGATGACAGAATCAGCTCGCCATCAGGTCTGGCAATCGCTACTAAGCGCCACAACGCCGCAAGTTGTGATCGGACCGCGCTCAGCGCTGTTTAGCCCGGTACCCGAACTCGGCCTGATCGTCATCGATGAGTGTCACGAACCGTCATTTAAGCAGGAACAATCGCCTCGTTACTCGGCCCTACGCGCCGCGGCTATGCTGGCTCGCTTTGCCGATGCCCGTCTGATACTCGGCAGCGCCACTCCAAATGTCAGCGACTATTATCTGGCTCAGCAATCCAGCGGATCGATTATCCGTCTCGATCAACCGGCCCGCAAAAACGTCATCGCACCGACAGTGACTCTGGTCGATATGACCAAAAAACTCCACTTTACCCGATCGTCGTTGTTTTCAAATGACATGATAAGCGAAATGCAGCGCACAATTGATGCTGGTCATCAGGTGCTGCTATTTCATAATCGTCGCGGCACAGCACCGACTACACTATGTGAAAACTGTGGTTGGAACGCCCTCTGTCAACGCTGTTTTGTACCGCTGACACTTCATAGTGATCAGTTTCATTTACGCTGTCATATATGTAACGCGACCGAGCGTGTACCAACATCATGTTCAGAATGTGGCGAAGCAAATATTATCCATAAAGGCATCGGTACGAAGCTAATCTTTGAGGCTGCGACAAAACTCTTTCCCCGCGCCCGCATTGAGCGATTTGATGCTGATAGCGACAGTGATGCTACGCTCGAAAAACAATACCAAGCACTTTATGACGGCGATATCGATATTATCGTCGGTACACAAGTTGTCGCCAAAGGACTCGATCTACCCAAACTTCGCATGGTTGGTGTCGTCCAAGCCGATGCCGGACTGGCGCTCCCTGATTACATCGCAAGTGAACGTACCTTCCAACTCCTTGCTCAAGTCACGGGTCGTGTCGGCCGTAATGAACACCCGAGCAGCGTCGTCGTGCAGAGCTACCAGCCAACTCATCCGGCTGTTCAGTTTGGTATCACCAGTAATTACACAGACTTTTACGACATGACGATTTCGGAGCGTCAGCGAGCTAAGTTCCCGCCTTTTACGCATTTACTCAAACTCATTTGCATATACAAAACCGAAGATGCCGCCATCCGAAACGCTCAAGCTTTTGGGCGTGAGCTGCGACGCTCATCACCTGCCCGCGTCGAGATACTCGGACCAACCCCGGCCTTTTACGAACGCGTGCGTGATACCTATCGTTGGCAGATCGTTGTCAAAAGCCCCGTCCGTGCTGACTTAGTTGAGCTCATACAAAATCTGCCTAGCCAACACTGGCAGTACGAGCTAGATCCAGTAAGCCTATTGTAAATATTAAAAAACTGCCAGCAAAACACTGGCAATTTTTTGTATGATGGAATGTTAGGCTGTTTTAGTTTCTTCAGGCGCTGGTTGTTCTTCATCGATTATCACACCATCAAGACGTGCTTCAGCAACAGCAGCGTCGTGAAACGCAGCACGATTTTTGCTAACTACATCAGGAATGTAGTCAACAAGATGTCGGTTGAGTTCACCTTTCGCTGCATACGCCCTAAAGGCTTCATCGGCTAACTTTCGTGAGATTGTCTCGTGTGCCTCAGCTTGCGCTTCTTCAGCACGTTTTGTCTCATAAAAATCATAGCTCAATGTTGTTCTAACCATGTTGGATGCTCTATCGTGTGACAAATCAGTCGCTTTTTTATCGGCCTCTGTAGCCTCTTTGTGCAACTCTTTGTATTTTCTGTAATGATCTTCGCTGCTTTCAATAGCTTCTCTTGGAGTCATAGATTCACCTGGATATCTATTTGGTTTGGTTTCGCTCATTGTGGTGGTGCCTTTTTGTTTTTATTGAACTTATCTAAGACTATAGCAAAATTGTTATGTTTTGTCAATAGAGAGATCCATAAGCATATACATTATGTGTTCAATCGGAACATGGCGGCTACTTCCCTTATGCTTTGTATACATGAATCGCCTGTTCTTGTCAGAAAGAAACAAATCCATACTTTTAACACGATACACATAAAAGATTATTAAGACAACGGAGCACCCGCTGAAAGCGGGCTTTCCTTGTACTTTGTACCAACAAAGTACCAAAGTTCTTGGAGCGTCCTCGGTTCTTGGGTGATTCACTGTGTCCACCATGGTCATGACAAGACTCCCGTTGGTCGCCGTTTCATAATATTTTCTAGTTACTGATGAAACGGTTGTATTGTCATGAGTTATTCCATAGTGAACTCAGCTCACCACACCAGGAACCTGCGGATGCCCCAAACCCCTGGGCTGCAAGGGTTGCATTAGCTGCAGCCAGCCAACCGCAGGTTATCCGCTCTATAGCGGATATGGGTCTGGGCATCTGCAGGTATCATGGAGTGAAGTCTTGGCTTAGGAACTGAATAAAGCGCGAGGACATGTATGTTTGTCAGTAACTAGAAATTATTACAAACAGACCGACCAACGGGAGTCCCGCAGCGCCAGTTCCTAAGACATAGGCTGAACCCAAGATACCGAAGCCGCCCAGGAGTTTTGCGATACTTTGTCGCTACAAAGTATCAGGGATAGTGAGCCTTCGGCTCACATGCCGTTGTAGCTAAGATGTCTAAGCTCATGAGATTAAAATATGTCTTCAATCTGTTATACTGTTACTCAGTTATGGCATCACGAAAAGACATCATCACCCTACCCCATGCTGATTTACACAAAAAATCAGCTCGCGTGCATGTGATCAGCGACGAAACGCGTCAACTGGTGGAGGATATGGAGGCAGCGGCGCTTGATTGGGAGGACAGCCGGCCGCATGAGGTCGCTGTTGCCCTGGCGGCAGTACAAATCGACCGCCTCGAGCGAGTCGTGATCGTACGGGCTGATTTCGACGATAAGCAAAACCGGGAGTTTGTCGTACTCATCAACCCCGAGATCATCAAAACCGAGGGCAATCCTGTCGTTGAGCCCGAGGGTTGTCTAAGTGTCCGTGATGTCTATGGCATGGTGCCCCGCTATCCTAAAGTTCGCGTCAAAGCACTGACGCTGGACGGCAAAGAAGTGAGACTCAAAGCCGAAGGTTTTTTGGCCAGAGTTTTACAGCACGAGATCGACCATACAAATGGCCTGACATTTGTTGATCACATCGCAGACGACAAGGAAGCATTTTATATCTTAAATGCCGATGGTGAATTAGAAAAAACCGAGTATAACGATGTCAAGACGACTGGTATTTTTCGGTAACGAGCGGCTCGTCAGCGGGCTGAAACGATCCGACACTCCGGTACTGCGAGGACTTATTGAGCGTGGTTATGATATCGCGGCCATCGTCGTAAATCATACCGATGCCATATCCCGCAGCGCCCGAAGACTTGAAGTCGCCGAGATTGCCGAAGTGCATAACATCCCTGTTTTGTCGCCTGATCAGCTGAGAGATATCGAGCAAGAGCTTCGAGATTTTCGTGCCGACGCGGCTATTCTCGCTGCCTACGGGCGAATTATACCTCAAAGCATAATTGATGTGTTCAGTCCGATCGGTATCATCAATATTCACCCGTCGCTACTGCCAAGACACCGCGGGCCGACGCCAATTGAGACAACGATCCTAGCCGGCGATAGTGAAGCCGGCGTGAGTATCATGCAGCTATCGCCAGGCATGGACGAGGGCCCGGTATACGGTCAAGCTCATGTAGCTCTGCGCGGCGACGAAACAAAATTCGAGCTGCACGACGAGCTGGCGCGGCACGGCGCCGAGCTGTTGTTTAAACTCCTACCCGGTATATTGGACGGCTCGATCGTACCGAAACCACAGACTAATAACGGTGTATCATATACAACACTAATTCAGAAACAGGATGGAGTGGTCGATCCAGCAACAGAGACAGCCGAAGCAATCGTTCGCAAAGTACGAGCGCATCTCGGCTTCCCCAAAAGCCGTCTAAACTATAAAAATACTGATGTAATTTTGACTGCGGCAAAACCGATCGCTGCGCCTATCGAAAATGAGCTTTGCGTGCGGTGTAAACAAAACTCCACCCTGCTGGTGGAGTCACTTATCGCGCCAAACGGTAAATCGATGAGCGGTAGCGCTTACCTACGCGGCTTGCGCTGAATCAGCCGCATCGCTGCCTGACATGATTTGCGGCGCATTGGTGCGGATTTCGTTTTTGAGATTTTCGAGTTCGTTTGCTACAACATCACGATAGTCGGGTCGATTAATCTCCAGCCATTTGAGCGAGCCGTATTCGCACAATACGGCCAATTCTGATGTCCCCTCTGGCGCTGACTGCGATAATTGAACAAAATCTTGCCGCGACGCATAGTCAGGCATGTTTGCCAAAAACCAGTCACGAACTTTTTGCTCGTCTTGATCTACAAAAGCCTCAAACTCACCCATCTGGCTCTCGCTTAACCCCTCGGACAATTTGGTACCGACGCGCAGCTCCAGCTCTTCATAGATATGCTGCAAAAACGCTTGTTTTTGGTCATCCGGCAATCCCGCCAGACCGACATCAGTGAGAAAATTGTCATCGAGTTGAAACATGCTGTACTGTTCCTGTTTAGTTGTTATGTCTATTATACTACGACTTGGCCCGAAACAACCGCCTGACACCAAAACACCCCCGATCGCTCGAGGGTGTTTGTGGTTATAGGCCGCTTGTGCAAGCCGCCTCAATTCTCTTTTTAGAAAAGAATGTAGAGGAAAGCGGTCAGTCTTCTCTCTCGAAGCGGCTAGCGATTCAAAGCGTCGCGCAGGGCGGCACGTGAACGAACATAGCTGCTGATACCAAGACCAAGCGCGCTCGACCCGAAGAGTCCGCCGATTACGGCGCCAGGACCGGTGCTAGGCAACGTGTCTGGTGTCGGTGCAGCCGCACACCTGCTCATATCGCGAGTGTATTTGGCCGTATCGTAATCTTTTTTGTTGATTGTAATGATTTGTTTGGTCGTAAGATCACAAACCTGCTCTTTACAATCGGCCAGATTTTTCGAGTGCTTGGCACTATCAAAATCTTTTTCGGCAATTTCCTTGACTTCCCAGGTTTTTAGATCACAAACCGTGATCTTACCCGGCGCTTCACACGTCTTGTCAACAGTGACAATAGCGTCATCGGTTTTGGTACCGGCGCCGGTTATGACGCTGGCCACGTTTTTGAGCGTGTTGGTACCGCAACTAAGCTTGTCTTTATCGGCAACTTTGGCACTAAATCGCACCCAAGCACTGGCCTGAGGTGTGTAATTGCCGATGTTAATACCACCGGCAGTGACACCGTCGGCAACCGATTTACCATTATGATTCTCACCATTTGCCAGGACTGTCGAACCGGCTACATAGCTGAGTCCGGCTGGCAGTGTATCTTTAATCGTGACATTTTCTTGAACGAGGTTACCGGTATTTTGGTAACGAATCAAGAAATCAACCGTTTCGCCCGGCTTGGCTGCATAGGTCTCAACCCAGCCACCACTTGTCGTGCTGTGAGCACGAACTTGCTTACTCATCGTAAAGCTGCTTGTAGTATCTTTGACACGGAATTTGAATGTTACAATTCCGGCATATTCCAAGCAGCCTCGCCAATCACCTGATAAGTCTTTGTCACCGACTTTGACGCCGGTAGTCAAGATTGTATCAGGCAGATCGACTTGCTGAGCGTGTGTCGATAGATGCGCAGAACCGCTGACATACTCGAGATCAACCTTGTTGGTACTCTTGAGTTCAGCTGTGTCCCAGACTTCGGTTGGCGTCGCGTTGCTGGCTTTAACAAAACCATCAACGGTATCGCTACCGGTTACGCTAGCTGGTACCACTGCTCGTACTGTAGTATCTTTTGCTACACCTTTGCCGCTAGCATTGTAGTCAGGGTGAGCGTTGTTGTGTACATATACCTGTACCTGGTATTCATGACCCGGTACGAGGTTGGTACTATCACCGTAGCTGCTTCCGGTAGTAAGGTCACGAACTATGACAAACTCGCGCTCGTCACCGTAGTTTGGGTTATTGGTTATCGAGTTAAACACGGGGTGATCTGCCGGATTTTCCATTGTATATGTTGTCCGGCTAGGACCCCACGCAAATGCCGCAGCTGTACCGACTGTTGCCAGTACCAGGGCTGCTACAACCGCAAAATGCTTCGGCACGTAGCGTAGCTTCGTAAGTAGATTTCTCATAAATCTCTCCTTTTTTAAGTTAATAATCAAAAGAACACAATTTTCGCGAATTTACTTCGCGTTGCGAGCGGAGGGGTGAGCCCCTCCCAAAATCTTCAGGTCGGCTTGTTAACGTGCCTCATATGCTGCACATTTACATCTCTAAGTAGCAACGTGTCAAATCATGTCGTTTCACATGTTGAGTCACCGGAGCGACTCGTCTATCTCGGGGCAATAGCCCTAGCAAGAGAGAGTCGCTCCGATGGGAGCGAAAGTAGTAGGAGTAGGAGGGGAGGCCCTCCCCCGCCCTGATTTCTCAGAGCGAGGGAGGAGCCTCAGTTATCTCAGGGAGCTGCTGGGCCGCCCGAGATATTGTTGCCGCTGCCGACATTGACCGCCCCCGTGGGGGCGACGTTACCGTCGCCCGCCGGAGCCGGAGCGGTAGTACTCGTCCCAGAGCCAAGCACCGGACCAGTATGCGTCGGCCGCGGTTCTGGCGAAGCCGTCGTAGTGCCCGAAGGGCGCGGCGACTGGCCAGGCGGCGGCGGCGCCGACGGCTTCGGCCCAGGCGTGCTGGGCGTCGGCGTCGGGGTCGGCGTCGGCTTGACCGGTGGTGGCGTGGGCTTGACCGGCGGTGGCGTTGACGGTGACGGCGGTAGCGTCGGCTTGGCCGGCTTGCTCGGCGGCGGTGCCGGTTTCGTCGGCGTTGGCTGGGTCGGCGTCGGTGCCGCAGGCCTCGACTCGGCCGGTCTGGCCGGCGGCGGGCCGTTCTTGACGAACTGACGCGGCAACCACCAAAGATTGGCGCAGTCGTCGAACCCACCACTGTCACCACGCAAGCCAGTCACCTGGCCGTCGGTGTACACCAGCGGTGCCAGCGACACGCGGACCATCTTGCGACAATCCACAAAATCCTGCACCTGCTCGCTGCCAAAGCCGCGAGTATTGACGATGCAGGTGTCGTGCCGGACGATGTCCATCTTGCCAGCGGCTACCGTACCGACATACGTCGCCGCCTGGGCGCGCACATCGGCATCGGAGATGCCGGACCAGTTGAACACCTGGATGACACGGGTGTCGAACCCCTTGCCATCTGCCGCCCAACGCTCGATGTCCGACCAGTCGAAACCGGTCATAGACTTACGAGCGTTAACACCGTCCTTGTACCACTGTCGGTCGCCAATACAGGCGACAAACTCAGTCCAGTTGCGAGACAGAGTCGGACAGTCGAAGGTGGCCGGCGAACGTGGGTCGGCCGTGGTGTTGACGGGTGTCGCCTCATCGCCGGCCTGGTCGGCCAAAGGCAACGAGCGAAGCTCGCCATTGGCGTCTTCGATACCCGCCGTGCCATCACTGGGCGGCGGTGTTGTCGCCGAGGTCGTCGGTGACGGCGAAGCAGACGAAGGGCTGACCGAAGGTGTCGGCCGCGGCCGCGTCGTCGTGCTCGCACTGGGCTCGGGATTCGATGACCCCGAGCCTCCACTGCTCATCCACGCCGACATGTTGCCGACGGAGATGGTGAAGGCCAGCAGAACTGTCACGACGAGCACAACAATTCCGGTAAGAGTCTGACCCCAGAAAGTGCGGGTCCGAGCCCTGACGCCGACAGCGTCTACCCAGGCAATGGTCTCGCGACTCGTCACCCGGTAGCCGATGATGAAGATCACCGCGAAGATGATCCACTCGATCGGGCTGAGGTTGTCGCGCCAGATGATCGCCACGCCGAGCGCGACGTACACCAGCGCGAGCCCGAAGTTGCGGCGCACCAGCGCCGCGACTGCCCCGATCGCAACCACGATCAAGGCGATGGCGATGAGAAAACTCATCATCAATCACTTCCTCTCATGGTGTTGACCTGGTCACTTGTGACTGGGGCTGGGCGACGGCTTGCCAGCCACGAAGTCCATGGCCCTGCGCCCCCACCCACCACTGGGTGCGGCAGGCGCGGGAGCCGGCTCGGGCTTGGGCTTGGGCTTGGGCTCGGGCTTGGGCTTGGGCTTGGGCTCGGGCTTGGGCTCGGGCTCGGGCTTGGGCTCGGGCTCGGGCTTGGGCTTGGGCGTAGAGCTCTCCGACAGCCGAACGGCCTTCAGGCGCGTGTTGCGCTTCCTCGCGGCCTTGACCTGCTGGTCGAGTGGCTGGTCGTTGTCGACCGCCGACTCGTTGAGAACTTCCTGGAGCTCCCGCATGATCCTGTTGATGTGCTCGGCCGTCTGCTCGTCGAGGCTGTCCAACTCCTCGCGGAGCTTACTGTCGACAGCCTCATCACCTGTGGTTGCAGCGTCCAGAATGTCTTTGAGTGCATACTTCATGACTTTCCTTTCGGGTCTGTTGTGTGTATTCAGTTGTGGTTGTCGCTATGTGTACTTATGTTTCCGCGATAGCGGCCAACCTCCCCGAAAGGAGGCATCGGCTCGATATACTGCAGTAATATCGAGCGTGGCAAGATAATGACTTGTTGTAATTAAATCATCAGCTTGCTACGCTCGATCTGCTTATATATCGGCTAAAATTACTCAAAACTACTACTTACGCATGCTATGCGAGCAGTAGCTCAAGCACAGCGCGGCACGCACGTCATACCCTCTCACATTGCGGCGATGAGAGGACTTGGCGACGCGTCGAGCCACGCTATGCTTGATATGCACACATAGGCATATGAAATAGCATGATTTGACACAACTCTCGAGTAATCTCGCAAGAGACTCGAAAGTTGCTACCGAGTTGTAAACGTACCTCATCTCCCGTAGAGCGGTCGATAACGGCACTTCATGAGTCCCACCTCTAGACCTGCCGCAATACGTTGATACTTATAAATTATCACATAAATAAACTTATGTCAATATATATTGCCATTTTTCGTTTCTATACACAAGCATGTTACACGGAAGCTCCCCGTGGTTGATACAAGCTTAGAGAGTGCGTTTTTTTAGTTCTCGAGTGAAAAACTCGAGTCGATCGTTTACTTCGACCGTCAGCTTGCCCTCGGTACGCAATTCTAGACCGCATTGTTCGCCCTCAAACACCTCTTTGGCCTCTTGCTGTTGACGCTGGACATGAGCAACTGTCGCTTCGGCAATCTGGTCTTTGCCGCGCTTGATTCGAGTTAGCAAATCGGGCATTACTTTGCCGCGCAGCACTTCACCGCCACAGATGACACTATCACGTGTTGTACGAAATACACCAAGGACTTTCAATTCCCCCACTTCGGTATCGACAATCTCGGGTGCCAGTTTTGCTTCCATCTCTCCGCGGACATCGTCAAGCAGCTCATATATCACCCGAAAATTGCGCACCGCCACCTTGTCGCGCATTGCCGTACGCTTGACCGCCGGCGGCAGCAAAACATTAAATCCATAGATAATCGCCCCTGAAGATGATGCCAATCTTACATCATTCTCCGATATATTGCCGACTCCGGAGCGAATCACCCGAACACTGACTTCTTTGGTATCAAGCAATTTGAGGCTATCGATCAGCGACGTGAGCGATCCCTGCACATCGGCGCGTACAATCACTTCTAACACCTGGGTTTCGTCTTGTTTCTTCATAAGATTTAGAATATCCGAACCTGTAACGTTGCTGCTGACAGCGTTGTGCTCGAGCTCGCTGCGGTGCTGCGCTACCAGTTGGCGGGCTTCTTTTTCGTTTTTGACTACCACAAACCGATCGCCAAAACTCGGCAGCTCCTTAAACCCAGTGACGGTTGCCGGCGTCGAAGGACCGGACTCTTTGAGCGCCCGTCCGGCATAGTCTACCAGTGTTCGCACTCGGCCATGACTTAGACCGGCGACAATATGCTGGCTCGGTTTTAAGACACCATGCTCGACGAGCATGCTCACCTCGGCACCCCGGCCCGGCTCCATGTGCGCCTCGATGATAAGACCCTCGGCCGGTACGTCGGTCTCGGCCCGCAGCTCCTCGATATCGGCCACAAGCAGCACCATATCGAGCAACTTGTCGAGATTTTCCCCTGTTTTGGCACTCACCGGCACCATAATCGTGTCACCGCCCCACTCCTCAGGATTGAGATGATGCTCGCTCGCCAGCTGTCCTTTGACCATATCGACATTTGCCGTCGGTTTGTCGATTTTGTTGATCGCAACGACGATCTTGGCATGAGCTTCTTGGGCAAATTTGATCGCTTCGACCGTCTGCGGCTTGACGCCGTCGTCGGCTGCGACCACTATAATCACCACATCGGTCAGCGCCGCACCGTGTTGCCGCAACGCCGCAAACGCCTCATGCCCCGGCGTATCAAGCAATGTGATCGAACGATCGCCCCGTACAGTCTGGTAAGCACTAATATGCTGGGTAATACCGCCAGCTTCGCCCTCGACAACTTTGCTATCGAGCAGCGCATCGAGCAGACTCGTCTTGCCATGATCGACATGGCCCATCACGGCCACAATTGGCGGTCGCTCACTGGCTTTGTCGGTCAGCTCGCGCTTAGAGGCTACGCTTGGTTCACTGACAGAAACTTGCACAATATCGACATCTAGCCCCAGCTCGTCAGCAATAATCTGCGCTGTTTCGACATCAATCCGCTGATTGAGCGTTGCCATAATGCCGTTTTTGAACAGCTCGCCGATCAGAGTTGTCGCCGGCAAATCAAGTTTTTCGGCCAGTTCACCGACGGTTATTTGCGCCGGAACCCGCAGGATTTTTTCTGCCATAGATAACTCCTTTCTCTTACAGGCGTAGCGACAGTCGCGTGGATCACCGCGGGGGTCATCCACACTTGGTCATTACGACTTTTTCTTACTCTTACTTTTAGCGGTCTTGAGACTGAGGCTGATCTTGCGGTTTTCTTTGTCGATCTCAAGCACAGTGAAAGTTTTACGCTCGTTAAGCGTAAATACCTTTTCAGGATCGGCACTTTCACCCTCGCCAAGCTCGCTGACATGAACCAGCGCTTCAACCGCCGGGCTGATCTGAACAAATGCACCAAACGGCGTGATACGTGTCACCGTGCCCTCGACTTCTTGTCCTGATGTAAATTTGTCAACTTCTTTCAGCCAAGGGTCTTCTTGCAGCTGTTTCATGCTAAGGCTGAGACGCTCTTTGTCGATGGCGATAATCTTGGCCTCAATCGTATCACCAACCTTGACGTAATCGCCAGGATTGTTGACACGCTCCCATGAAATTTCTGAGATATGCACCAAGCCCTCGATACCGCTGACATTGACAAACGCGCCGAAATCAACAACTCCGGTTACAACACCAGATACGGTGTCGCCGACTTTGAGCTTCTCAAAGCGCTCGGCCAAGCCCTCTTTGACAGCTTCTTTTTCGCTAAAGATCAGCTTGTTAGCTTTGCGGTCGGCGTCTAGAATACGAACACTCAGACTGGTGCCGATCAAACTGTTGAGCCGCTGCAAAATCTCGTCTTTGTCGGCTCCGCCAACCCGTGGATAATGCTCAGCTGAGAGTTGTGACACCGGCAAAAAGCCGCGTACACCCTCGAGCTCGATGAGCAAACCGCCGCGATTGGCGTCATAAGGCTGAACCTCGATCGTCTCACCGGCCTCGATGATACGCTGCAGCTCGTCCCAGCCGCGATCTTTGGCGGCTTTGCGAAGACTCAACAGGCTGTAGCCATTCTCCATCTCTGTTTCGACCACACTTGCGGTAACGGCTTCACCGGCCTCAAGAGTTTTGCCAAAACCGATCTCTCGGCGTGGCACAATACCGACTCCAAGCGGGCCGAGATCAACCATCACCTCGTGTTTTTGCACGCTGAGGATTGTACCGTCGACAACTTCACCTTGAGTCAGTTGTTGGATCGTTTCCTGCGCTAGCAGGTCATCCATAGTAATTGTTTTTGTCATAATAAGGTTATGACTCCCTTCTATAGTGTATTTCCCTCAAAAAGCATACAAAATATAGCTTCCCAAAAGATTACTACCACTATACCACTGTTAACAGAGATAGTCTAGCGTAAAGCGCGTTGACGGCGCGAGCGGGCGTAGGAAGTACCAAAAAACGCTACCATTCCCAAACCGGCGGCCATAAATAGCCTATCCTCAGTCGGTCCTGACGACGCAACAGCAGTTGGTGACGGACCGGTTCGCGGAGTTTGCGACTCAGGCCGAGATGGAGTAGTCGTCGGAGACGTGCTGTTTGAGGTCGAAGATTGAGGTGACTGAGCCGGCTGGGTAGGGGTTGTCGGTTGGCTGTCGGCGCTCCTGGATGCCGATCGAGACGAGTTGTCAGTTGAACGCTGCTGCGAAACCGCATCTTGATCGACAGCCGTTTCGGGACTTTCGTCAGTCGTTTGAGTAACGGTAGGTGTCGGAGGCGTCACGGTGTGAGAGCGTTGTTTTACCCACCAAATACCGCTCATCATTACCACAAACAAGACAAGTCCGACCAGTAGGTAGACGACAACATTCCCGCTTTCTGTCTTCATGCTCTCTCCATCGCCACCCGTTAGTATTGCTAAGCAAAAGTATACAACGTTTTAGCGGCCGTTACAACTACATGATTTGTTTGCCGACACTCGACACGTAGCCGAACTCCTGACAATGAGGTACACTAGATAATATGTTAATAGCGGTCGATACCGGGGGAACCAAAACGCTTGTAGCGACGTTTGATCGTCGCGGCAAGGTTAAGGACAGTCAAAAATTCCCGACGCCGCGCGATCCGCGCGAGTATCTTGAACTATTGTCTTCAACCATAACAGCGATAACGGAGGGTAAGACTATCGATATCATAGCGCTTGCCTTGCCCGGTCGCACCAAGGGCGGCACGGCTCTGTATTGCCCCAACCTCGGTTGGCGCGACGTTGTGATTGGTGCACCGCTCAAACGCTTGTTTAAGTGCCCCGTGGTTGTCGAAAACGATGCTAATCTCGCCGGCCTGGCCGAAGCCCGAGCTTTGCCCAAATCATACGACAACGTCATGTACCTCACGATTAGCACCGGCATCGGTTTGGGTATCATCATCGACCACGCCATCCATCCTGCACTCTCCACTGCCGAACCGGGCCATATGATGATCGAGTACGACGGCAAACTGCGTAAATGGGAAGAATTCGCTTCTGGTCGCGCTATTTATAAGACCTACGATCGCTATGCACGCGACATCCGCGACCGTCACGTCTGGAACCAAATCGCCGACAAAATCAGCCGCGGTATGCTGACGCTCATCCCCACTCTCGTGCCCGACGTCATTATTATCGGTGGCAGCATCGGCACTTACTATGATCGCTACGAAAAACAGCTTAACCACCTGCTAAACAAATATCTCGACAAAAGCTTTTTGCCGGTCGATATCCGCCAAGCCATCCACCCGGAAGAAGCCGTTGTCTATGGCTGCTATTACTATGGAGTCGATGAGCTTAGTCGCTAAATTGCGTCGTGACTTCCCTCAATTTCGATTCCAAAATGCTTCTGTTTCACGCTGGTCATCCCAAGAAAAGACCATTTATTATGTCAAGACCGCGTCCCCCAGAAATCAGGCGATTTTGCTCCATGAGCTTGGTCACGCCCTCTGTAATCATACCGGCTACGAGCAGGATATTGAGTTACTGACTCTCGAGCGCGAGGCCTGGCAAACGGCACGCAGCCTTGCCGCGACGTACGGTGTGCCGGTCGATGATGATGTTATCGAAAATCATTTGGACACCTACCGAGAGTGGCTGCATGCCCGCTCGCGCTGCCCGCATTGCCACAGCGCTGGCGTGCAACGGACTTCTCTCGAGTATTATTGCGTCCTCTGTGAAAAAGCCTGGACTGCCAACGACGCCCGTCAATGCAGCCTGCGCCGCTATACAAAAACACCCCTGTAGTGTTACAAGGGTGTTTTTACCGCCTCTCCGTTCATGCCAAGCGTAGTCACTCTGAGCTCCTGTGAATTTTCTCTTAAATAGCGATTTATGTGACTCAATTGATTAAATCATTTATTTTCTCCGAATTTATTTCGGGAAAATAAATATAACTCGAGGGGACAATCATCCGCCAGCTGGCAGATCAAAGAAGGGGGCGAACCCCCTTCTTTAAGCAAGGCTTTAGACAAAGCGCACTAGCGCGGCAGGACGACATCCATTGCCGTACCAGCCTTGGCTTTACCGCGTCGTGAGATACGGCCGCCTTTGGCACCGGCGATACGAGCCAGGTCACGATTGGCGAAAAAGCCACCCGTAGTACCTTTTTGACCGCCTTTGGCACCGATACGTGCGTAAAAGTCTTTACCGTGTCGGGCTTTGTTGGTTGCAGCGGCTTTTTTACCGCCATCTTTAGTTCCAGCCATTCTATTGGATCTCCCTTGGACAAACGAAAACAGCCGTGCTAAAAGCCCGCCTGTCTACCCCTGTCCCATTACGTTGTTATATCACACACGATATGTGTATGTTATTACATTAGCACGATATTGTGATTATGTCAAGATTTACAATAACCTTTTTTATGGTTATAAAATTGTTGCGCTTATTCACGGTGTGGTATATACTCTTTGTTAGGCACCTAGGAGCGACACCAGGCTCCACCTAAAAATGAAACGACCGTCTCTGCGAGAGCGGTCGTTTTTAATTATTAACAGAGATAAAGTTTACAGATCTATTGCATTATTATTATATTTATGCTATAATTATATAGTTCAAGTGTGGTCCCCGTCTCTTGGAAAGGAGAAGGTCATGGCTTGGAAGTCTGCTACCGTGGCATTGTCGACCCCTGACTAACCCTAGTCAGACCAACAACCCCACAGTGCATGAGAAGGTCTGGTGCTCCAAGAAGCCGTGGGGTTCATCCCCACATCCAGCTTCGAAGGAGATCATCATGACCAGCAACAACCCGTTCTCAGCGTTCCTCACCATGTTCTGCAGCTTCGAGTTCATCCAGAGCACCAAGCGAGTCGCAGTCGTCGAGTACGGCCGTCGCGGAGGAGTCTACTCCCACTTCGACGGTCGCGTCGACCATGGAGGTCTTCAGCACAACTACATGGCCGGGATGGAGGTTCTGACCTTCCGGCTTCACACTGGAGACAACCTCGAGCCCAGCGGCTGCCCCGCTCGTCACGAGCTCAAGAGCTTCACCCTCATGAACGATGGTTGGGGCTCGCCCCCTTCCTTCGAGACTGCAGCTGACGGCACCATCGGCATTCTCCACGGCTTCAACCGTGACGGATGGCCGGTCGACGTCATCTTCCATGCTGTACGTCGCTGAGAACAACCCGACCCCGGCCGCGCAAGCGGTCCGGGGTCGGGACACCCTCTATAAACTTAAGTCCTTAAGATTGCAGATAGTGTCCCGACAGACTATGCATTAAAGGCTCAACTACAAAGTCAGTTTTGATTGTCTAATTATTTGCCTGTATAATAAGGGTTAGATTGATGATACCTAAAAGATCTAGGACGTTCAGTCAAGCAAACGAAAGGATTGCATGATGTCCTATAAGAAGACTTACATATCTCTTAGTCTGGGAATACTAACTGCGGGCTGGTTCAATATTGTAATAAGTATTGAAAAGTAATAATCCAAACATAAAATCCGAATTTACTTCGGTTTTGTGTTTATAACTAAGGGAAAAGCCCAGCGAAGCGATAGGAAAAACCGTAGGTTTGTCCTATGTCCAAAGAAAAAGACCACCCTTTCGGATGGTCTTTTTATAATTCGGCATCGTGCTAGTTTCCCGCTATCGCAGTATAATCGCCGCTGCTGGGCTTAACTGCTGTGTTCGGAATGAGAACAGGTGTTTCCCCAGCGCCATGGACACCGAGGCGGCGAGGCCTTATGGGACAAACCTACGGTTTTTCCCATCGCGCCGGGCGAAAAGTGTGATTTTCGCTCGGGCTGCTCTTTTCCCTAAAGAGCATAAGGTCACGCTGCCTCGGCAGCCATACGATGCATTGTTTTCTCTCAAAGTGCGTAGTGAATTAACAGTGGTGATTGTATCATTGATACTCACCGAATACTAGTCAAAACCTGTCTCGTGATAATTGTTTATGAAGCAATCATCAGTTGAAACCATGACAATCCTATCCTGGAAAGGAATAAGTTGTCATGGATCATAAAAAGGCAATGGGACTATTAGTACGCTTCAGCTCCACATATTGCTATGCT
>CAZNHZ010000002.1:0-188487 GCA_964573015.1 uncultured Candidatus Saccharibacteria bacterium
GTAATCGCCTGGCGAATCCACCAGGTCGCATAAGTGCTAAACTTGAAACCTTTGTCTGGATCGAATTTTTCGACAGCGCGAAGCAGCCCGGTATTGCCCTCTTGGATCAGATCGAGAAAATCCAGTCCACGACCGCTATAGCGTTTGGCAATCGAGACGACGAGACGCATATTGGCCTCGGCCATCTGATCTTTGGCTTTTTTGTCGCCAGCCACAACTCGTTGCGCCAAGGCCAGCTCTTCCTCGGCATTTAGCAAAGGAATCTTGCCGATTTCGCGCAGATAAAGCCGTACTGAGTCATCAGAAACATCATCAAAATACACCGGAGTAGCCGGATCGTCGTCGAGGTCCTCGGCCTCAATATCATCAACGTCGGGCTCGTCAAGAGTATCAATATCTTTCAAGCTGGCGATATCGTCATCTTCAGTTTCATCGAGTGGTGAATCAAATTCATCGTCGCGAGTCGTGTCATCAGGCACGTTTGTTCTCCTTGATTAAAGCTGCTAATTGCTGGCGCAACTGACTGACACGTGTCGTGTCGTGAGCCTCTTCGGCCTGACGAAGCTCAACTGCCAATCGTGCTTTGATTTGTTTTCGTTGTTCGTCTTTTATTCTTCGAACGAGACTTGCAGCTTCGATCAGCCGGTTGCTACTGTCGACTGAGCCATAACGGGTCTCTGCTTTGAATAGAACAATTTTGACATAGGTCTCAATATTTTTCAAGCTTTTTGGCAACTGTTCCGGCAACGGATCGCCGCGATGGGCCAAGATATACCCAAGTAACTGCTGTCGCAATTCGCCAGCTACCGCATCGGCCGTAAGATGGCGCAAGGCATCATGAACACTATGATCAAGCACCGCCAGCCCGAGCAGATAATCCTGATGAACCTCAGGATCGTGTCCGGATGATGGAGTCAGATTGATCGGCTTGAGTCGACGCACGGGCTGACTCTTGGGCGAGAGGTTGAGCTTGCCGATGAGAGCCCGCCGGCTGGCGCCTGTCACCTCTGCCACACGACCGAGATAATGCTCCTGCTCGACTGGGTCTTTGATGCTGCGGATGATCGTCAGCGCCTGCGTGCTGAGCTCACGCTTGCCCGCGGCACTCGTCAGATCATACCGCTCCGAGTACTGGTCGATAATCCATTCAATTGCCGGCTGATGGCTGTCGATGACACTCTGCCAGAGCTTGGGGTCTTTTTTGATCAGCTCGTCAGGGTCTTTGAAGTCACTCGGCAGCGTGATGACGCTCAGCTCGACTCCGACTGCCTCGGCGATCGGAATCGCCCG
Source organism: uncultured Candidatus Saccharibacteria bacterium (assembly GCA_964573015.1). Lineage (GTDB taxonomy): Bacteria > Patescibacteriota > Saccharimonadia > Saccharimonadales > Saccharimonadaceae > JAPUDQ01. Next base: position 1,291 of record CAZNHZ010000002.1, read on the forward strand.
CTCGGTCGCCGCCACCCCGGCCTTGTCGCCGTCAAAACACAGCCGTACATTACGCGTCAGACGACTCAGGCTCTTTAGGTGATGCTCGGTCATGGCGGTGCCGGCAGTCGCCACCGTCTGCTTGACCCCAGCCTGGTGACTGGCGATCACATCGAGATTGCCCTCGACCAGCACGACATAATCACTCAGCCGGATGGCTTCTTTGGCCTGAGCCAGACCAAACACCTGGCGGCCTTTGTCATAGAGTAGTGTCTGCGGCGTATTGAGATATTTTGGCGCGTTTTTGATATCGACGAGCAGCCGTCCGGTAAAGCCGACGATTTGCCCCTGCCCGTCACTGAGCGGAATAGCCAAACGTCCGCGTAGCAAGTCCATGCCGCGCGTATTGACGAGCCCGGCATCACGCAGCTCAGCCGCGGTAAAACCTTTGCTCAGCATAAACCGAGCTAAAACTGACCCAGCTTCGGGTGCATATCCCAGGCGAAAATCGAGAACAACTTGTTTATTAAACCCTCGAACATTGCTAACATAGTGAATCGCACTCGAGTCCTTGATAAGCTGTCGCTGGTAAAACGTCGCCGCCAGTTCATTGGCGGCATAGAGACGCTTTTTCTTGTCGCCAAGGCCGCGGTCACTCCTGGTCTCATATAGGCCCAGATCGACACCGGCTTTGCGTGCCAACAGTTCGAGTGTCGCCCGAAAATCCAGCCCTTCGACCTCCATCACAAACGAAAAGACATCGCCGCCCTTGTTGGAGCTAAAATCATGCCAAATCTGCTTGTCGGGCGACACGAAAAAACTCGGCGTCTTCTCCTGGGTAAACGGACTCAGGCCGCGCCAGCTGCGGCCAGCACGTTTGAGCGGCACATACTCGCCGATCACGTCCTCAATCGCAAGACGGTTTCGCACCTCCTCCTTAGCCTCATCGGAAATCATGCTTCTAGTATATACCTCCGAAACTACTTGTGATTAAATGGGGTTATGGCCAAAGACCCGTATTTTATCGAACCGTCGACAGTTCACACCGGACCAACTCAAGTTAAAACCAATGCTTTTGGCATGATTGCCCTAATTATCGGCGTGCTGCTGGCGGTAGTAGCGGTTATATTTATGTTTTCATCAAATACTCTCAATCCTGAGGATGAATCACAGCGGCTTATCTGGCGGCTGGAATCACTCGATGAAATGCTGGTGCTCGGCAAGCGTTACTCGCAAAGCGACGACATGCGGCGCTTCACCAGCAACAGTATCATCTTGATCGGCGGCGTAGTTCCGCCGGTAGAAGACGTGATAAAAACCGCCGGCTACAAAAAAACCAACAAAGATATCAAAGCCGCCGAAGCCGATGCCGAAACCCTCGAGCTGCTGCGCACGGCCGGCGTTAACGGTCGGTTTGACCCATCGTACAAAGAAAAGCTTAGTGATAAGCTTCGATCTGTCATGGATCAGCTCGACACCACTGATGACGCGCTCAAATCCAAAGAATTCAAAACGGCTGGCGGCAACGCCTACACTATTTTCAAAGACGTCTACGACGCGCTCCAAAAAATCGATGTCTAAGACTCTTTGACTAGTTCGTAACTATGACGTATCAAATCGCGCAGCTCCTCTACCGGCACTTGCCCGCTGCAGATGATGGTATTCCAGTGTTTTTTGTTGAGATGGTAGCCCGGCAGCACTGTCTCGTATTTTTCGCGTAGTAGTTCGGCTAGCTGCGGATCGCACTTGAGGCTCAGGCGCACCGGATTACTATTTTCTGCAATCAGCGCAAACATCTTGCCAGCCTCACCTCGTCGATACACTGCCGTCGTCTCATCAAATGGAAAATCTAAGCACACTCCCGGCAGTGCCGTTATCATGTCTTCGAGTGCTTTACGTGCTATCATTCCCCACTATTATTACCAGACAATCCGGAAATTGTCTGCTGCCAGCGCAGTCGCTGTTTTATCGAATCGAGTTGAGCGGGTGTGGCAGGTTTGACGAGTTTGCCGGAGTTGTCGCTGCCGCGAACCCCAAAATGATACTTGAGCACGAGCTTGGACAATTTTTGTTCAGCCGCTTTCGCGAGACAGGCGTCCTGGTACGATGAACACTCTTCAGCCAACTTGATCCAACGAGCGAGATCAGGATTGTCTTTGGCCTCAACACTGACCGTCATATCGAGTACGGCACTGCGTGTCACCTCCGAGTTAAATTGTTGATCAAATATAAAGTTGCCGAGGCTATACATGATCAGATGCCCTTTGTAGCTCTCAGTTGACTGCACCCAGTGCGGATGATCTCCAATCACGACATCGGCGCCGGCATCGATCAGTGCGCGGTGCCAGGTGGTCTTGATCTCATCGGGTTCGGCCTTGTACTCGGCACCGCTGTGCGGCATCGCGACAACAGGAAAATAATCGGTATAGCGTTTCATAACGGCGATTGAGTCAGCTGTCGGCGTCTTGAACACACCATGATACCCGCACCAGACGATCGGCAGCTTCACCGGCTTCGTCTTGCCATCATTCAGCGCCGCTCGCGCCGGTAGGCTGATGACATCGCAAAGATGATCGTAATCCTCCGGCTCATACGTCCCAAAATACTGGATGCCCTCTGCCGCCAGATGCTGGCGCGTCTCGAGGAGCCCCTCAGCACCTTGGTTGTCAGTATGATTATTAGCAAGCGTAAAGGCCGTGAACCATTTTTTAGCCTCCGGCAGATATTCGGGACTGCAGTCAAACTGCAGCGTATCGTCCTCGACGCGCGAGCTCACTTTGGGATTATTTGTGATCGGACACTCCATGTCGGCGATCCAGGCATCATAATTGTCACGACTAAACTCATTGAGACGCGAAAACGGATAATCAAACTTGAGCTCGCTCGCCTGCGACCAATCGTTGATATACCTCCCCCAGTAGACATCACCCATCACCAGCATGCGACTCTCGAGAGAACTCGTCGTCACGATCGTTTTTGCCGGCACTTTTTTGGATAGAACATTCCGATGATTGTTGGCTTGCAGCCAGCTATAAGCACTATAGGCTCCACCGCCGATGACGGCCAAGACAAGCAGTACGAGCAGTCCCCGTCGCAGCGATAGTCGCCGTCTCCCTCGTTCAATCCTCAGCATATATTTAGTGTATCATCCACGGCGCTCGGCGCAGCGGATTGCCGCTGGCGACACGAAACGGCCGGCGATCAACGGGTGCAGCCGATCGTACGAACTCATCGTGCAGCGCCGTCAGTTTGGTCTGATCGGCATTTGACCCGGTGACAATCGCTCCAACCGTGCCGGATAACTTCTCAAAATATCGATGTGCCGCCGCAACACCCAGCGGTGCCGTTGCCAAACCGCAACCCGGCGGTCACCATCTCCTGTAGAGACTGTGACCCAAAGAGCGTCAGCTCCTGGGTTCAGCCGAACGCCACGGGCTGGCGAAGCCACCCGTAAAGTGTGCTCTTGGGGAGATGGTGACCGCCGGGTTGCGGATATGCCTGATCAAGTCAATTCATGGCGCGCGGAAGCCGCTATCAAGCAGACCGATGTGCCCAAATAATCAAAACTTAAACCTTTACCTTGCCGAGATAATACCGCAGCTCTTCGATACTGCCGCGGATATCATCGAGTGCCCGATGCATCTCGGGCTTGGCAAATTTCTTGCGGTACTTACCCTCAAACACCACCTTCCAGGCACTGACATCCAGCATACGATAGTGCAGCCTGGCATCCAGCCGCGGCCACTCATTGATGATAAACCGCCGGTCCTGGTGAATCGAATTGCCCGCCAGCAGCACCGGCACATCATCAGCGAAATGTTCAGCGATAAATGCCAATAGCTCATTCTCAACAATTCGACCATTTTTACCCGTCATGTTTTGCGCAACGAGTGCATCACGCGCCACTGGGTTCTGGTCCCAAAAGGCTTTTGAAACTTCCATTCGCTGCTCGAGCAGTCGTGGCCCGACTTTTTTGACGGCAGTATAGGTCGCTATCTCATCAAACTGCCAGTCCGTCGCAATCGCTGCAACTTCCAATATCCGATCCTCTAGCGGGTCCAGACCAGTCATTTCTAGATCCACCCATAGTACTTTGGCGCGTTTACTCATATCAGTAGTATACCCGAAAATTGTGACGCCGCGCGCCCCGGGACGTGTTTATCCGGGGCAGCGCGGCAGGTCGCGTCACCTAACCTTTCGGTTGTTTCTTGCCGGTAGGGTGCGGCCGACGCATCTGACGACGCATCAACGCATTACCGACAGGGTCTTGACGAGGTTGCGATGGGCGGATGTGTTGGATCATGGACGTCGATTCCACCAGCTCCAGGGTTCGTACAGCCCCAGACCCACGCCGGTGTAGAGCAGCCACACCGGCCGACCGAAACCGACGCGTGCCTGCAGCGCCCTACCGCGCCACGTCTTATCCCGCGATGATGCCATCGTAGGCCCCTCTCGTAGGTGCTATGACTCTCTTATAAAAGCCTTAATCACATTTGATGTCAAGAGCTTATCTTAAAACTATAGCCTTATGCGCCACGCTTGGCTTTGAGTGCGTCAGTGTACCACACGAGACTGTCGAGCATGGCTTCGAGCGGTTTTTGTAAATAGGTGTGTTCTTCATCGAGAGTCCCGTCAGCAGTAAACACGTCGCCACCAGCGATGTTGCCTTTGATCGTAATACTGTCCGGTACGGGGACTGCCCCGAGGTTGCTATTGATGATAAGTCGCAGATGTTCGTTTGCCCGCGCACCACCAATTGAGCCATGCGAGACAATCGCGACAGGTTTTTTCATTAGCTGAAAATCTAGTGTATCGATCGCATTTTTGAGCACACCTGGTATCGAGTGGTTATATTCTGGCGTTACGATGACGAATCCATCAGCTTCGGCCAGCTTCGCCGTCCACGCTTTGGCCGGTTCTGATAGGTCTCTTTGCTGATTGCCCATAGGTGGTATTGACTCTGTCATAAATGGCAAATCGTAATCAGCCAGATCGACTTGCTCAAACATTACATCAGCGTGCCGCTCTGACGCGGTAGATGCTACCCAGTCAGCAACACGTGGCGTCGCTCGGCCTTCTCGTGTCGAGCCGCTAATAATTTGGATCTTCATATCTTTATCTCCCTCTTTATGCTATACTTTATATAGTAAAAGTATAACGAGTCTACTATACAAAGTAAAGTAAATTATGAATATTAATGATTCTGCCCCTTGTGACATCAAGACCGCCATGTCGGTACTCGGCAATAAATGGACGGCTTTGATCATTCGTGAACTAGCCATTGAAGCTAGGCGATTTGGTCAGCTCGAAAAGTCAATCGCCGGCCTCAACCCGCGCACTCTTAGCCAGCGTCTCGACGCCCTCGAAAACGACCGGATCATCAAATCATGCTCTGACGGCGGCAGCTACACTCACCGCTGCTATGCCCTGACCGACAAAGGCCGTGACCTGCTGCCGATTCTCGAGAAGATGGCCCAATGGGGCGAAAAGTATCCATCAGACCCGCTACAAAATGTTGCCTAACCTAAAAACTCCGGTAAATCACCGGAGTTTTTACCTACATTTACTGTTTAGCTGTCCTTTTTGCGGTCGAGACGGTCGAGCTTGAGCATGTGGACGATCGCGTAGACTACTAGGGCCACCGCGAGGAGCGTGATCAGCGAGCTGACAAAGGCACCCCAGGGGAACTCCGCAGTGCGTCCGCCGACATTGACGCTAAATTTGGCAGCCTGCAGCCCTGCCTGAGACCCGATCAGCAGCTGAACCAGCGGATCGATAAAAGCCTGGACGAGCTTCTTGACCGTGTCACCAGCGGCAGTACCGATCGCCAGACCGACAGCCAGACCGACAACGCCCTGCTCTCTGATAAATCGCATAAACCCGCCGGCATGTCCGGCTGAGGCGCGAGCTCTGAGCTCGGCGGCTTTGGCGCTGGCGGCGGCTCGCTTGGCATGAGCGGCACTTGCCGCGGCCGATACCGTAGATTTTTTGATAGGTTTTTTAGCGGCCTTGGTGGTAGCCATTGAGATTCTCCTTTTATATCCTCGTCAACTGACGAATTACCTCTGTTATGATGAAAATTATATCCAAATATGAGAAAAACACAAGGAGAGGTGTGAGCGGGCGGGCAGCATGTGACGCTGCCCGCCTCCGCTCAAAGCCACGGGCTTCTACGGGTTATCCGCAGATCAGCCCGTCCTTAGCAGCCACAGGTAGTGGGTCGCACTATCATGCTGCTATTGTCGAAACCAGGTAGTTGCGGTCGGTGATACCGCAGGGCGACCACCTGGCGCTACCTTCGCGAAGCAGACGAGCGATAGTCTGCTGAACCGTCGCTCGCTTGTCGTCGGCGACACCGAAGTGTCGTACCACATCCTCACCCTCTGGGAGAGGGTTGTCGCGCAGCGTCGTCAGGACGAGGCGCTCGAGGGCTGCATTGCCCTGCCAGGCATCACCGCGGCGACCTTTGCCGCGGGGACTCCGTCGTTTTCGAGTAGCGCTCATACGGCATCAGCTAGCGCGCGCCCGAGCGGAGCGCAGAAGCGCTTCCTTGCGCTCCCTGACGGCGTCAGGGTCGGTCGGTGGTACCGGGTGGTGCTGCCGCGGCGGACGGTTTACCAACTTGTCAGGCATCGTTCTCTCCTTGTGTATGTACTGGGGCGGCCAACCCCTGAGATGATTACCCTAAAAACCAAAACCGCCGAAGTTCCCTTCGGCGACCGTTTGCTCCCAGAGCGAATCTAGCCTGCCGAAGGCACGTCAATAATGAGGAGAATTAGTCCGGATTGTGACATGTATTTCGACATAACTACACTATACCACCAACCATATAAAAACAAAACACCCCTGCTATCAGGGGTGTTTTGCGTAAGACTATGGTGCTGGCCGGTTAAAACAAGCGACGGCGAGCAGTCAGAGCGTAAGCCAACAGGGCTGTTACAGTGCTGACACCCAGACCCTTGGCAAACACATCGGTCAAGCCGGTGCTGGCAATCGCTTCAGGGGTACCCTTGGCAACCACCGGTTCGGCAGTTTTTTGGACAACCGGCTGGGCCACTGGCTGAGCCGGTGCCGATGTTACCGGTGTTGGCTTCTCAGTAACAGGTGCTTGCGGCTCTGGCTTTGGTGTCTCTGGTTTTGGCGGCGTCGGCTGTTTGACAGCTTCGGCGTCAACCGGATTACCACAAGTCTGCACGACGGCTGCAATATATTCACCGTTAGTAGTCAGAGCAACATATACTTTTTTGTACTCTCCGGCAGCGACAAACTCTCGAGCTGGTGCGCGGTAATAGGTTTCACCGTTGCTCATAAACGGATTCCGCCCCTCTAATAGGAAGCGACCGAATGTGTGCGACTCACGGGCGACAACTTCGCCGCCGACCGTAATTACACCGTTCTCGTATAATCGGCCCTCAGCGATATTGACCTCGCCGCCATGCGTGCTGAGATAGTCCTGGGCTTGTTTCGATATCCTATACATTCCCCGATTTCGTTCGATGTCACGCTTGATCTCACGCAAACCTTGCTGTTGCGTAGTATAAGTGACGCCACAACGAATAATTGCATCGCTGGTGCAGTCAACGGCTGCGTTGACCTGAGCTGTGTTAAACAGGCTGCTCACTGTGCTCGCCGCCATCAAGGCAGCCAAAGCACCAAATTTAACTTGTTGTAGTGGACGTGTCATACTAATTTCTCCCTTTTCCCACCTCTATAATTGTATGGGTATGATTCAATAGTATCACACAATGTACTTTTTGTCAACTATATGCAATATTAGTGCGTTAAAGTTTTTCAGGCGCGGCAATGCCGAGCAGCTTCAAGCCCTCGGCTAATCGATCCCGATAGAGCGATACCAGATATAGCCGCAGCTCCTCCCGCTCATTACCAACCACGCGATTCTTTTCATAAAACCGGTTAAATTCTTGGCTCAACTCATAGAGATAATTACAAATGTAGTGCGGCATGAGCTCAATGGTAGATTTTTCGACCACATCGTTGTACTCTGTTATTTTGCGCAATAATAACCGCTCGTCAGTCTCAAGTTGGAAGCTGCTCGGATACGATAGTTGTTTTTGTGACTTTTGTAAAATTGAATACGCTCTGGCATGAGCGTATTGCAGATATGGTCCGCTATTGCCCTGGACACTGACCGACTCATTGATGTCAAATATAACATCACCGCCGATCCGTACCCGCAAGAAAGCGTAGCGGAGCGCACCGGCCACGATATCTTCCGTCACTTCCCCGCCGCGTGCCCGAATCGCTTCGCCGATCTGATCAAACAGCCAACTTATCTCGATGACGTCACCGTCACGCGAGCTCATCTTGCCGGTCGTCAGTTTGACTGTTCCCGTCGAAATATTGACGGTTTGATCAGCCCGGTCAGGCCAGACCATCGCAGCGGCTGCTAGCACACCTTTGAAATAATCACGCTGTTCCTCAGCGGTAACGATATAGCTTTTTGCTGGGTGATACTGCTCATTCTTGAGCTCGATCAACCCAATATCGCGTGCACCGTAGAGCCCGAGACCATTTTTGCCGATGAATACGTTGTCGAAACTACCATGATCCGATCCTCTAAAAATCACAGCGCCGTCACTCTCCTGAAACACCTGCGGCACGTTGTCGCGAACGATTCTGACGCCGCGCGTATTGGCGTCGCTCTCGAGAAATTTGCGCTCAACCGGCTTGTTACCGAGCCGAGCGACGTTGGTCGCGATCTCTTCAAAGCTCCAGGCAAATACTGTGTCGTAGACGGCGGCGTAGAGCGGATCTTCGCGTGTAAATGACTGACGTGCTAATTCGATAATCTCTGCCTTAGCCAGTTCGTCTTCTCTATAAGCGCGCGAGCCTTCGGCGTACATTCGGCTCATAAAGCTATTGCGCTCACGCTCTGGCACCTCTGATAGCTTGTCAGCGTTACCATCAACGAATCGCAGTAAACTATACATCGACCTGCCGACATGCAAACCGACGTCACCGTGGTAACTCACCCGGTAAAGATGATGACCCTGCTCTAAGAGATTTGCGATCGTATCGGCGACGATCGCGTTCATGGCGTGGCCAATGTGCATGGCCTTAAATGGATTGGGATTATTGGTCTCGATAACGATGGTAGAATCCTGAGTTATGGATTCTGAGTTCTGAGTAGCTGAAGCAAACAAAGATTCGTCGGTCAACGTGATATTGATAAAGCCCGGTCCGGCAACTTCGACCGCATGAAATATTGTTGTTTGACGGAGCTTATCGGCAATTGCTTCGGCAATCGCTCTTGGTGGTTTACCAAGCTGTTTGCTCAGCTGCATAGCTACATTGGTCGCAACGTCGCCAAACTGCGGCTCCGGGCGTGACACGATCGGCTCAAGTTCGATGTCATACAGTTGCTGTACGGTCTGGCGCAACCTGTTTGTTACCTCATTCATACCATTTCAGTATAACAGAGGTGATACAATAGGAAACATGCAATTACTTGAATTTCAAGCCAAAGAGTTGCTGCGACGTAGCGAAATACGGGTGCCGGACGGACATATCATATCTTCAGGTGATGGCAAAGATCCGTCAGATTTCACCTACCCTGCTGTCCTCAAGAGTCAAGTGCCGATCGGTGGTCGTGGCAAACTGGGTGGAATTCGGCTCGTCAAAAATGCCGAGGAGTTTTTGACAACGTTTCCTGAGGTCAAAGCGCTTGAAATCAAGGGGTATAAGCCGCGAGAAATACTAGTCGAGCAAGCCCTCGACATCGAGCGCGAGCTCTACCTCGCCTTGCGGGTCAACCGAGACGAGCGGCGGATCGATATCATCGCCAGCGCCGAGGGCGGCGTCGAGATCGAATCACACGTTTCATCAGTCATCACTCGGCTCTATGATGACAAAAATGCAGCAGTAGACGTCGCCAAAACGCTGTCGATCGACGAAAATGCCTGTAAAACGCTACTCCAAGCGCTTTATCACTGCATGATCGACAACGATCTGCTGCTTGCCGAAATCAATCCGCTGGTGGTTACCAAAACGGATGAGCTAATTGCCGCCGACGCCAAAATGCTTGTCGACGATAACGCTCTGTTTCGTCATCCCGCTTTTGCCAGTCAAGCAGTTTCATCAAGCGTTTTGCCGCTTGGCGGCACAATCGGTGTTATCGCCAACGGCGCCGGCATGGCGATGAGCACCATGGATACTATCTACGCCGCCGGTGGCCGACCAGCCAATTTCCTCGATATCGGCGGCGGCACCGGCGAGGATGTATTTATACGTAATCTACGTGAAATCACCGAGCTACCGGGCGTAACGAGCATTATCATCAATATCTTTGCCGGCATCACCCGCTGCGACGACATAGCACGCGGCATCATCGCCGCCAAAAACGACATTCCCGATCTCGTCCCGCTCTACATCCGCCTCGAAGGCACACGCCGCGATGAAGCGATAGAGCTGCTAGATAACGCGCGTATTGAGTTATTGCCTGATCTGAAAATGTGCGTACAAAAGGCACTAAACATACCCCGTGCTTCGCTAGCCGAATCTGCCTCATACCCCTCAGAGGATAGTGAGACCCAAAGAGGAGCGTCAGCTCATCTTGGGGTCAGCCCAAGGCCACGGGCGGGCGTAGCCCCCCGTAAAGAGTTAGCCGAGGAGGGATATGGGGCAGATTCGGTATCCGTAGAGGCAATATTCCGTAACAAGCCCGTTATCGTCCAGGGCATCACCGGTCATCATGGTAGCTTCCACACCAAAGGTATGCTAGAGGCCGGCACCGACATCGTCGCCGGCGTGACACCCGGCAGAGGTGGTCACAACGTGCACGGTGTGCCCGTTTATAACAGTGTGAACGAAGCGTTAAAAACACATCAGGCGACCACAAGCGTCGTTTTCGTCCCGCCCCGCTTCGCCCGTGATGCCGTCCTCGAAGCCATCGATGCCGGGATATCACTCATCGTCATCATCACCGAAGGCATACCGGTACATGACATGCTAGCTATCCATCAGCATGCTGTAGACAAATACACAACGATCGTCGGACCGAATTGTCCCGGCTTTATCGTACCTGGCAGCCACAAGCTCGGTATCATCGCCGCACACATCACGAGCCCGGGCCGAACCGCTATCATCTCGCGCAGCGGTACCCTCACCTACGAGCTGGCTGATGCATTGACCAAAAAAGCCATAGGCCAACGAATCGTGCTTGGTATCGGTGGCGACCCGATACAAGGTATGAATTTCACCGAAGCACTTGAGATTTGTGAACAAGACCCAACGATTGATCAAATTGTCCTCGTGGGTGAGATCGGTGGTACTTCTGAGCAAATTGCCGCTAATTTTGTCCACGATCATGTCACGAAACCAGTCTACGGTCTCGTCGTCGGTCATTCCCTGCCCTCAGGCCAGCAATTCGGTCACGCCGGCGCCATCGTCGGCGGCTTGGGCGAATCAGCCGCCGAAAAGACCGCCTACATGGCCGCTCGCGGCCTGCATATGAGCAATACGCTCGATGAGCTTATAGAGAGTATCGACCATGACAATTGAGGCCTGTTTGCAGCTGCTACGTATCACTTCGACACCGACAAAAACTGGTATCAAACGAGCATTTCGCCGGGCAGCACTCGCTTGCCACCCCGACACCAAAGGAACAGACGAGGAATTCATAAAAATCAAACGCGCTTACGACAAACTGATGAAGCTGGATGACAATACACTCAAGCGCTACCGACAGCCCGCCACTGACTCGACATACCACCCCAATGATTCATACGATCCATTTTGCGACCCCGATTATGAACATAGGACATTTTTTATGCCAGACAAGAAGCTTGAGGACTTTGAGCGAGCCTCGCGAGCAAAACGTTGTAAGATATGCCACGGATTAGGACATATCACAAAGAACACCGCTCCCGAAAAGGGATTCCTCGGTCTCGAACGCCGCCTCTGCAAATGCCAATGGCTATGAAGTGAGCGCTTTGATAAACCCGGCAAATAGCGGATGCGGACGGGTTGGACGTGAGCGAAATTCCGGATGAGCCTGGGTGGCGACAAAGTATGGATGATCGGTCGCTTCGACAAATTCTACCAGACTACCATCTGGTGACTGACCAGAGACAATTATCCCGCCACTAGTAATTGCATATTCAAACTCGCGATTGACCTCGTAGCGATGGCGGTGACGCTCTATGATATCAGTCGCGCCATAAAGTTCGGCCACTTTTGTGCCATCAATCAGCTGCGCCGGATAATTACCAAGTCGCATAGTACCGCCGGTGGCTTCTTTGCCTCTTTGATCATTCATAAGGTAGACAACTTGCTGATCAGACTCGGGATCAAATTCACCGCTGGTCGCCGCCTCGACACCACCGCGTCGTGCCGCCGCGATCACGGCTACTTGCAGGCCGAGACACAGACCCAGATACGGCGTGCTATGAGTCAAGGCATAGTCTGCCGCGGCGATTTTGCCCTCGGTACCCCGCGCGCCAAAACCGCCGGGCACGACTAATCCATCATAACGATCAAGGATGCCAGTACCGTTTTTCTCAATCTCTTCGGCGTTGACCCACTCGTATTTCAGCCCGACACCCTCATGCCAAGCGGCGCTTTTGAGTGCTTCAATCACCGAAATATAAGTGTCTTCGTTGTCCAAATATTTCGCCACGATACCGACCGAAACAGTTTTATCATGCTTATCTGTCGCTTTTTTGACTACATCTTGCCAAGATGACAGATCGGCATCACCGACATCCATGCCGAGAATTACCCTGGCCACTTGGGTATCGATGCCAAGCTCATGTAGCGTCAGCGGCACACGCAGCACCGTGTCGGCATTGGGCAGCACAGCCACCGCCTCTGGCGCCACCCCGCCAAATTGACTGACTTTTCTGATAATCGAATCATCCGGCTCCCGCTCGACCCGGGCCACAATGATATCCGGCTGGATGCCAAAACCACGCAGGTCACGGACGGCATTTTGGGCCGGCTTGGTCTTAAACTCTTTGCTGGCCTCAAGGTACGGCACATAAACGACATGTACAAAAGCCACGTCGCCACGGCGCTTCATGGCGAATTCACGAAACGCCTCGACAAAACTCAGCCCCTCATAGTCGCCGATAGTTCCGCCCAGCTCCACGATATGCACGTCAGACCATTCAGCGGCGGCTTCAATCTTGTCCTGTATGGCGTTAGTCAGGTGCGGCACCAGCTGCACGGTTTTACCTAAGAATTTTCCGGATCGTTCGTCATCGATCAGCTGCTTAAGCAAACTACCGGATAGCGTGATGCTATTTCGATTCATTTCTTCGTCTAAAAAGCGTTCATAATGCCCTAGGTCGAGATCAGTCTCTGCCCCATCCGGCGTCACCCAGCACTCACCGTGTTCGGCCGGGTTAAGGGTACCGGCATCGACATTGAGATAAGGGTCGCACTTTTGCATGCTGATTTTGAGACCACGGGATTTTAAAAGAGCGCCGAGAGACGCCGCCGTGATACCTTTGCCAACACCAGACAGTACGCCCCCTGTTACAAATATGTATTTTGGGGTGTTCTTCATATGTTTAGTATACGATAAAACGATTATTATTACCTGCAATTAAAATCACACCGCTCCTCCCTGTAACAGGACAGTCCTGTGACAGAGAGGTCGAGTGTGATTTTTTATCTTGGCGGAAGGAGAGAGATTCGAACTCTCGGTGAGACTGCTCCCACACACGCGTTCCAGGCGTGCCAGTTAAACCACTCCTGCATCCTTCCGTAACTACCCTATTTTAACAAATGTTGCAAAAATTGCATTTTACTAAAAAGCTGTTGTAATTTGCATGTAAACATCGTATAATGAAGAAAATCCCACCAACACTAAGCGAAAGTAAAGGGTCGGCTCGTGCCACGCAAGAAGAAATCATCATCGGGGCCTGTGATACAACTGGCAAACGTGACCAAAGATTATGGCCACGATGACACCTTGCTTCGAGCAATCAACAACATCTCGCTCACTATCGAAAAAGGCGAGTTTGTTGCCATCATGGGCCCGAGCGGCTGCGGCAAAACTACCCTGCTCAACATCTTGGGCCTGCTCGATACGGCTACCGATGGCGACTACAAACTCTCGGGCACATCGGTCGACAGTCTCGGCTCCGGTCGTCGGGCATACATCCGGGCGCATGAGATCGGTTTTGTATTTCAAAGTTTCAACTTATTGCCGCGCATGACCATCATTGACAACGTCGCATTGCCGCTCACCTATAGTTCGATGGCGCGCTATCGCCAGCACAAGGCTGCCAGCCGTATGCTCAAGACATTTGACCTACAGGAACGCGAATATTACATGCCATCCCAGCTCAGCGGCGGCCAGCTACAACGCGTCGCAATCGCCAGGGCGCTGGTAAACAAGCCGAGTATTATCCTGGCCGACGAACCGACCGGCAACCTCGACAGCAAAGCCTCAGAGCTTATCATGAACGAGCTTAGCGATATTCACAAACGCGGCAACACGATCATTATGGTGACACACAACCCCGATCTGACCACCTATGCCACCCGTATCATCCACATGCTCGACGGCCGTATTGCTCGAGACACCAAATATTTGCCCAAAGAAGTCGACTACACCGCCAAACGACCACTCGGCAAAACCCGCAAACCCAAACGAGGAACCAAATCATGATCTTGCCATCTCATGTCCGTGTTGCTATGGAAAGCCTGCGCAGTACGCGAGTACGCACCACTCTAACGACACTTGGCATCATCATAGGTGTTTTGTCGGTTACGCTAGTCATGGCGCTGGGCGAGGGTGCCAAGCGAACCATCGCCGACCAAATCACCGGACTAGATAGCGGTATCATCGTCGCCAAACCGGGCGGCGCCGATCAACGCGGCGCGCTCAGTGCCTACAGTCCGTTTTCGATCAGCTCTGTCTCAACCCTGACCGAGCGCGATATCCGCACCATTAACGATCTGCAGCAAACCAGCTCGGTGGCGCCGCTGATGTTTGTCAACGGTACAGTCAAACACAATGGCGATCAGGTCAAAGGTACGCCGATCATCGCTACCACCCCTGATTTTGTTGAATTACTCAAGCTACGGATTGCATCGGGTCAATTTGTCAGTGGTGAAACCAACCGCGATACTGTCGTACTCGGCCACAAGGCCGCACTTGATCTGCTCGGTACCGACCAAGCCCGCGGCCAGGAAATCACCATCAAAGGTCGCCCACACACAGTCATCGGCGTACTCAAAAGCCTGCGGGCACCAATCAACGCCATCGGTGTCGATCTCGACAAGAGCGTCTTTGTCAGCCTCGAGGACGGCAAGAGTTTCAACCAAGGTATTGCCCAAATCAGCCAGGTCATCATGAAAGCCACCGATGCCAGCAAAGTTGCTCACACCGCTGCCGCGATCGACGCTGCCCTGATCAAAAATCATGATGGCGAGCGCGACTTTACAGTCGTCGAGGGCAAAGACGCCGCCCAAACCGCCAACGCGTTTTATGACATCATGGTCTTTATCACCGCGGCTGTTGCGGCCGTGGCGCTGATTGTCGGCGGTATTGGTATCATGAACATCATGCTGGTCAGCGTCATTGAGCGTACCCGCGAAATTGGCATCCGCAAGGCTCTGGGTGCCAGCAACGCCCAGATATTGTGGCAATTCCTAATCGAATCGCTCACCATGACTGTCGTCGGCGGCATCATCGGACTCTGCGCCGCCTATATCATCGCTTTTTTCATCGCCACGTTCTTTTCATTCCAGCCGGCGCTCAACTGGCAAATTGTCGGCATCGCTATGGGACTAGCCGTCGCCGTCGGTGTTATCTTTGGCCTCTACCCGGCCATCAAAGCCTCGCAAAAAGACCCAATCGAAGCCCTGCGGCAATACGAGTAGTCGCTTGATCCCGACGTTAGCCGAGTTCTGTTTTCAGCTTCTCGACCAACTCTACCGGTGTTGGATTGACGCCATTGAGAATTGCGAGGTAGATACTGACAAAATCACCCAGTGCAAAACTCCATGCTAATTGCTGCAACAGCGTTTCACCCTCCGGTTTAACGACAATCGGCTGCGGCCGCATTCCGCTTAGCAAACGCTCAGTAACTTCAAATCGCTTCTGTACCCGGCCATGCTCCAGCTCGGAGCGAATTTCAACCACTGCAAACGGTTTTTCGATCGGATGCGAACTCCAGCCGATAAACTCATTGTGATTAAATTCGGGATAATAGTTAACCCACGCGGTATTTTTGGCATTTTCGTTCATACAAATTTTCCATTTATTAGCCGCTGGAAACAATTTTGGCCCGGCATACATGATCACCGTCTTACCCATCAGCTGTAATGCCAGCTGTTTGGCATAGTTTTGCTCAGTCGGCACATCGCTCGCCCAAGCCGAAATCTTGCCGCGTAGCCACTCTCCGACAGAGCTAAGTTCACCAATGTCTTGATGTGTTACTCCAAGCTCACGAACTATCGCCACAAACGCGCTGACAAAGTAAAACGTCGCCATTCGCGGTTGTATCCCCGCCGGAATCGCAAAGAGCGGATAGTTTTTCTCGCGTGCGATATCAGATAGTTTCCCGCCAGCTGCCACCACGACGATCTGTGCGCCTTTTTCCTCGGCTTGCTGCAAAGCTGTTAGTGTCTCTTCGGTGTTACCAGAATAACTCGAAGCCACAAACAGCGTATGATCATCGACATACGGTGGGATGTCATAGTTCCGGATAATTTCAAACGGAATCGTCGTCTGCGGCCACGACTGCACGACCACCATCGGCAGGGCCGAACCGCCCATTCCCGCCCAGACAATATTTCTTATTTCAGTTTCCGGCGAAAATCTCACATCAAATTCAACCGAAAAATAGTCGCATTGACCGGTAGCAACGCTCAGCGCATCCTGTGGGTCGCGCTGGGCGATTGTTTGTTGATTATCAAGTAGCTCCATAGTACCTCCACTATTTGTTTAGACTTTTCAAGCCCACTACTTATATGATACAGTAAGCGTAAACGAATTGCATAACGAACATAAGAGGTGGGCATGGACAAAACAGTAGAACCAATTACCGATGACGCAGAACTGGCAAAAGTTCTCGAGGGAATGCAAGACGCATCGCTTCCCGCCGCGCCCGCTGCTCCGGCACCTGGTGATCTGACTTTTGAGGAAACCGCTCAAGTACCGACCGCCGACGCTGCAACACCACCCGCACCGATCGACCCACCAGCGGCCGTACCTGCCGATCCTGCCTTGTCTATCCCCGAGCCGTCACTGACAAGCGTCAGCAGTACAGCCGATCCAGCTCTTGAGTCAATCAAAAAAGACGCCTTGACGGAGCTACGACCGCTAGTCGACAAACTCGATCTGCCGGCTGACGAAAAATTTGACACCCTGCTGCTAATCATTCGCTCAACTGACGACAAAACCCTGGTGCAGAGCGCTTACGATAGTGCCAAGCTCATTACCGACGACGCTAAACGCGCCGAAGCCCTGCTAGACATCGTCAAAGAGATCGATTACTTCAACCAAGCAAAGTAAACCAATACAAGCCCAAGATCAAGCCTAGAGCCTCTCAGAGAGGCTCTAGAGCATGGTAAACAACTGGTTGCCTAAGCTTATCGGTGGCGCGAAGCGCGGTGTTTGGCTATTTTTTGGCGGCCTTTGGCGATCAAATGCTTGGGGCCAAACCGGCGCGGCTGACGAGCGGCATAGATACGCTGTTGCTTCAGCCCTTGCGGATGGCGATTGGTGTACCAATACATAGCGGTCAAAACTACCATGGTTATAACGGCTAGCGCCAGCAAAGTTTCGCGTGGACCGGTGCTCGGTAGCTGCGTGACAGTCGTACCGGGCATACAGCGGCTATCGCCAACTGGTACACCAGGCAAACATTCGTTTGGACCACACAGCTTGGTGACGACAACTCGAGCAGTATCTTGCATATTGCCGTTATTTGTCTCGACGCTCGCGGTGTTCGTCAAGGTATTTTCGCCGCAACGCGTGAGCGCAGCGTCGGTTATCTTGGCGGTAAATGTGTAAAACGCGTTGGAGCCGGCGTTGTAGTTACCGATATTAGCGCCGCCCCCGGCAATCGCATCAGATACGCCTACACCGTTCGAATTATTGGCGTTATAAAGTTTTGAGCTGCCTTTTTGGTACTCGACACCCGCCGGCAAGACATCTTTCAAAACGACATCGTTTTGGGTGGTGGTACCGGCATTTTTGTATGACAAGCGATATTCGATTTTGTCACCGACATTGGCGGTCAAGCTATCCGTCCAGCCGCTTGCACCGGCCTTGCGAACATCTTTGCTAAAGGTAAAAGACGGTTGGTCGGCCTTGACCCGAAAAGTTATATAACCGGCATATTTGTGACAGCCGGGCAGGTTGCCGTCAAGCGCATCATAGCCCAAGCTCACTCCGCTCGAAATGATGGTATCGGGCATTATCACACCGTTTACTTTGCCAAAACTATGTATGGTCGTCGAGCCGGGCACGTATCGCAGCGCGATATCGCCGCCGGTCGTATTTTTTAATACAATATCATCATAAACATCGTTTGGCTGCGCATTGGCAGCACCGACATGCGCGACGGCTTTGGTATCACCGCCGTTTTTGACTATTGCCGGTATTTCGGCTCGCGCGTACGCTCCATGCGCGATACCGGTACCGCCAGCGTTGTAGTTATCGGCAGCGTTATTGTGATAATACACGTATACGACGTATTCTTTGCCGGGTGACAGCGAAATCGTATCGCTGTAGGTTTCGTTGCTGGCGGTTTGCTCACGCACTTGCATAAAGTTGCGTTCATCACCGTGCGACGGATTGTTGGTGATTGAGTTAAATGTTACATACGTAGCCGGTTTTTCAATCGTAAAAGCCGGTCGCTCCGGTCCCCAAGCCCAGACTTGGGTCACTGCCGCTACGCTCAGCAACACCCCGGCCAAAACCGCCAGGCCCGGTTTGCTGCTGGCGATCAGTCGTCGGTAGAATGATTTCATACTGGTTCCTTTGCTGTTAGTTTTATACATGCCGTTCGTTATAAATTACGGGCTGGTTATTTCACCACTGCTATTTGGCTGACCGGGCGCGACTTGCTCGACTGTACCCGGTACTGTTTGTACCGCTTCGGTTGTACCTGGTGCAGTGACGCCGGTCTCCGAACCGATTGGTCGAGTAGCTGACTCCGGTATATTAATGGGGCTCACGCCACCGCCAACATCACGTGTTTCGACAGTAACCGGCTGAGTAATCACTTCGGGCTGAGGGCCAGCGCTAGGTTCGGCGCTCACCGGCGGTTTTTCACCAACGCCGGAATCTTGGGTGTTGTCAGTGCCGGGCCGCTGGTAGTCGGTTTTGTTGGCTGACTTAGGCGTATCACCGGGCGTTTCAGGTGTATCGCCGCCACCGGTTCCGCCCGGGGTATCGGGCGTAGTTGGGGTGTCAGGAGTGGTTGGTGTGTCAGGTGTAGTCGGTGTTTCCGGCGTCTTAGGCACCTCTATCGGCGGACCAAGAGGCACACCCTCAGGCGTGGTAACCGTCACGCTTTGGGGCGCTTCGTAATTAATCGTGTGGATATCCACCAGATTTTGCTGAGCTGCAGCGATATCAGTTTCATATACCATCGCTTTTTGCAGACACAGCAGCGTAAGATGCGTTTCGCCACCGCTGCCATCGTTCCAACTAATTACTACCCACTCGCCTTTCTTTGCTACCGAGCTGTCGTAACCGATTTGTTCGCCGTTACGATAAAGTGCTGCGTAGTCATACGGAACAGCCTCAAAGCGCATAGTGGCTTTTTCGAGGTCCTTGACCAAATTGTCATAGACGCTCTGGGCGTATTCGTGGTCTGACTCCAATCGCTGTACACAATCATTGAGTTTATCGACATCAAACCCATCAACCCGACCACAGCTAACCTCCGCCAGCACTCCCGAGTATTTCTTGGCCATGTCTTTTAAGTAGGCTGTGTAAGCTTCGTGGGTGCGCTCGCCAGTGTACGGTTTGGCAATTTTGAACTCTGTCTCGGCGCCCTCTTCAAACCGGCCGACGAACTCAACTCGCTCGCCTTGTTCGGCACCACGCTCGGCGTTGAGGAATTGTTTTTCTTGAGCATCGGTGACCGACAGGTTGGCTAATTCGCTCTCGCTGCCATCTACCACCGGCAAATGACTCAGCTCACCATCATTTATGCTCGTACCTGGGCCAGCATCACGATACTCGGCTGCGGCCGCAGTTTTGCTGCCGCCGGCAAAAAAGCCACTAAAAGCCAATCCCAGCATAGCGGCACTGGCGCCAATTTTTCGTAATATTCGGCGTCGTCGTTTGCCTTGGGTTTCGGGATGATCGGCACGGCTTTCGGGCCGATTAGATGTGTCAGTACCCTGATTTGCTTCGCTGCCGACGTGTGTCGCCATAAATTCGTCCCGAGCTTCGTCCTCGGTGCGGGTGTCATAAGGCTTATCCTGAACTTCACGCAGCAGCGCGCGCGACATCGGCACAACTGCGCCATCCGCCATAGTCACCTCGCCTTGTGAATTCATCGATACGTTACCACCGTTAGCTCGCGCCAGCTCTTTGAGTGATTCGATAAATTCCGTCTTGGCTTCGGCCTCTGTGCGGGTATCATATTGCTCGGCATTACGCTCGGTGCGCGGCATCGTCATCTCTTTGTGACGCTTACCGGCATGATGCATGGTCTCCAGCAATTCTTCGTTGGTAAGCCCAAACACATCAACGCCTCTTTCACTCAGACTGTCACGCAACTCGCTAATCTTTGTCCAGCCGCCTACCTCGCCGTACATGCCGGCTAACTGCGCTGTCAGCGCCTCTTTGTGCTGTTGTTTGTTTGGATCTGTCTCTGCACCCATAGTGTACCTTTTGTTTTTTAAGTATTTTTATGTTTACAACTTGTTGGCATCATAGCAAAAGCATTATCCAATGTCAACGATTTACCGCAAAACATTTGGTCATATATATAAATAGAGCACCTTATCAAATATGCTCTATAAATAATTCGATATGACACGCCCCCGTTAAGAGGGCGCGACGCCGAGGATGTATATCTCGACGACTTCAGCGACCTCGCCGCCAGTAAATCGCAACTCTAGGATATTCAAAAATCAGTAATCACACCTCGCAGCAATATTTGATTCGTTTTTGGCGTCTCTTAGCTTATTATACTGTCAAAATACGTCCGATCGGACAGTTTTTGACAGTGGCTTTTATAATTGCTGGAAGTGCTGTAAGGTAAACGAAATAAAATAGCCCCGCACCGATATGGTGCGGGGTCGCCGGTATTTCCGGCTCTCGGTCTATCGCGGACCGATAACGCATGTGCCCGAAGAGCTCGCGCTACGCTACCCTACGTGTTAGGCGATGATCTCGGACTGGCCCGACTCCAGCTTACGCTGGTGGGCGCGACCGATGAACTCGTCGAGCTTAGCCGTCATCTCACGCTGACTCACGTTCTTCTGGGCCTTGGCGGTCCAGTTGAAGTGCGATGCCAACTGCAGACCGTCACGGAGGCTCTCAATGCGGAAGTCGTCACCGATCTTGACGCGGAAGTTGCTTCCGCTGACGATCAGCATGATGACGGCGTTGATGCCACGGGCAGTAGTGAGCACGTGCTCGTTGCTCTTCCAAGCCTTCGGCCAGATCTCGCTGGCAACGAAGATCGTGTTGAGCGCTACCTCGGCGCGCTTCTCAAGCGACAACGCGAAGAGAGGCGAGCCCTTGCTCATGACCGACTTGAGACTGGCCCACAGACCGGCGGCATTGATGCCTTCGGTGCGATGCTGGTGCTCGTACGGACGCTTGGTCGTCTCGTTAAGGATGATCATCCCCTTGAGCGGACTGGCCGTATCGGAGTTGAGCTGCAACACCAGCTCGTAGGCCTGACGCTCAGCATCAGTCGCCCACTCGCCCAGCTTGTGACGCATGGCGAGGTCGAGGCGTGAGTCGATCGGCTTGCGCATGCGCTGCTGACGGAAGACCTTGAGCCGCTGCTCGTAATCAAGCCCCTGAGTCGCGACGACCGGAAAAGCCCAACGAGCCAGCTCCTCGGGGTTGAGCACCTCACAGGCACCGCGACGGTGCTGGCCATCATCGATGGAAAGGTACGCGCCCTCGCCCATGATGAGTCGTCCGTTCTCGTAGCGCCAGTCACCCCGCAGATCACCGCAAATCGAATCCAGCATAACGGTGTCAGGCTGGAGCATCGCCTCAGCGATCCTGAGCGCGTGACGCTCGTCGTACATGCGGTTCACCCCCTCGCTTGAGCAGCCGAAGCGCTCAACGCGCGAGATGTTCGGAAGGTCTTCCGCCTTGACCGTAAAGGTGAAGACGGTGATGTTTCGCTGTTGGACCTGTGCGGCCCGGAAGGTGGGATTCGCCATCCCCGGTCTCCTCTGGTTGTTGAGGCATACTATGATTTTCTGCCTCATGGTAGGTACTCACTCGTCGTGATCGGGTACTATGCTTCTCCGACTATGAGTGGTGAGGCAAATAATACTCTCTTTATCTTTATTTGTCAATATGTCAATTATGTTTCTTTGTAGTTTCTCCTGGTATCTTCATGACCCTTATGCATATACTAAATACGTACCAATAAATACTGTCAAAATACGTCCGATCGGACACATTTTGACAGTAGGTGATCATAGAATACACCCCTGAGATGTGCATGATGAGTCGATCCTCGATCTCAAAACATCAAAAGAGCTGCCGGATACGACAGCTCTTTTTACCACTAGAATCTAAGAACCTGCTTCTAATACCCCATGCCCCCTGGCATGCCAGCAGGAGCGGACGGTTCGTCTTTTGGTACATCGACGACGAGCGCACCCATAGTCATCGCGGTTGCAGCGATCGAGACGGCGTTTTGGATCGCTTGGCGCGTGACGGCTACTGGATCAACTACGCCAGCTGTCTTGAGATCGACCAGTTTGCCCGGTTTCATGACATCGATACCCATTCCGGTGGCGCCATCCTGGACTTGGGCGAGCAACGCATCGGCGTTGAGACCGGCGTTTTGCATCAGCTGGCGAAATGGCTGCAGCAGGGCTTGCTTGACGATACTGCGGCCAGCAGCATGCGAGTCAGCCCCATCGGCTTTGAGCTTGTCGCTGAGGTTGACCAGCGTCACGCCGCCGCCGGCAACAATTCCCTCAGCGAGCGCTGCTTTGGTGGCTGCGACGGCATCATCGACACGGTATTTCTTCTCTTCGATCTCTGTCTCGGTCGCACCACCGACTTTGATAACGGCGACTTTGCCCTCGAGAGCAGCAGCCCGTTTCTCGTATTGCTCTTTGTCGTATTCGCTGGTTGCATTTTGACCTTGCTCACGGATCTGAGCGACGCGGTTGGTGACATCAGCCACGCTGCCGCCGCCCTCAATGATCGTCGTCGCGTCTTTGGTCACTAGTACCTTGCGAGCCTTGCCAAGCACGCCGAGATCAGCATTTTCAAACGTCAGCCCGATATCTTCGGAGATGACAGTTGCTCCGGTCAGCACAGCGATGTCCTGTAGCGTCTCTTTGCGGCGATCGCCAAATGCTGGAGCCTTGACGGCGACGGTGTTAAACGCCCCGCGCAGCTTGTTGAGCACCAGCATAGCCAGCGCTTCACCTTCGACATCTTCAGCGATCAGCACCAGGTCTTTTTTGCCAGCCTGAGCGACGCGCTCGATCAGTGGAGAGATTTCAGCAACGGAGCTGATTTTTTTGTCGGTGATAACAATAGCCGGGTTTTTGTACTCGGCTTCTTGACGGTTTACATCAGTTACCATCAGGGCTGAACTGTAGCCACGATCAAACGTAAAGCCTTCTACCACCTCTGATTCCATCTGGAGACCCTGGCCTTCTTCAACAGTGACGACACCAGTTGCGCCAACTTTGTCGATGACATCAGCGATCAGTTTACCGATCGATTCATCGCCTGCCGAGATAGCTGCGACCTCAGCGACACGAGTTTTCTTGCCGGTCACCGGCTCACTCATCTTGCCTAGACTCTTCAGTACCTCAGCCCCGGCTTCCTCGACACCACGGCGCAGCTCCATCGGATTGTGCCCGGCAGCAATCAGACGATTCGCCTCGTTGAGGATGTTGTAGGTCAAGACTGTCACAGTCGTCGTACCGTCACCAGCGACCTTGTTCATCTTACTGGCAGCTTGTTTGATCAGATCAGCCCCGACTTTGTAGCCAAGCGTTTCATCGTCTACCTCAGGCAGATCGATACCTTCGGCTACTGTTACACCATCGTGTGTAATCGCTGGCTGGCCGTATGATTTTTGGATGACGACATTGCGGCCTTTTGGACCCATCGTCGTTTTTACTGCATCATAGAGCACTTTTGCTCCACCGAGCACACGTGCCCGCGCTTCATCGTCATAAAATACCTTTTTACCCATGGTTATTTACCTACTTTCGCGAGCACGTCTTCTTCTTTGAGGATCAGGTACTCTTTGTTCTCAACCTTGATTTCTGTCGTCGTGTATTCTTTGTACACAATTCGATCACCTTTTTTGAGGTGTTTGACATCTGGGCCGATAGCCTCGACCACAGCAACAATCGCTTTTTCTTTGGCACTATCTGGCAAATATAGCCCGCTTGCCGTGCGGGTTGCGGCTTCTTCGCGAGTGGCAATCACGCGGTCAGCCAATGGTGTGAGTGGTTGACTCATTTCTCTACTCCCTCGTTCAACTTATATGAAATCATTGTACCTAAATGACCTAGCACTCGTCAAATGAGAGTGCCAGATACGGATATAAAGATATTGATTATAATTAGAATGCATTGTTATATATATTGACAAATTATACTATTTATGCTAATATACAATAATGATCCATCGAGGTGGATCTGCACCCGACACATCTACTATCCTCTCGATGACGAGAGGAGATTGGAGGCCATCATGGCCAGCAAGAGCAATGCCAAGGGGCAGGGCACCGGCCACCCCTCCAAGGGCGGCAACGGCGGCAAGATGGGTTCCATCAAGTCGTCATCGGAGCAGAACGAGATCCGGCGCGCCGCCAAGCGACGTCCTCGAGTCTCCTCCGGCATGTCCACGATCGTTGCCGACCCCACGGTCGGAGCGACCAAGGCGGTTCGGGCGGCTGCAGCCATCACCCGTAACCGTCACAAGGACGTCTCGGAGACGCGGCACCTCATGGCTGTCGTCGCTGATGACCACCCGCTGGTCACTGGTCTGACCTACGTGGCCCGCCGCTCCGCCAACAAGTTCTTGGAGTTCTACTCCAAGAGCCCGGTGGGTGACCCCGCCAACCACTGCCCGCGCAAGTGGTCGGAGGCCAAGGTCTGGGCCGTTCTGTCCGACGAGGACAAGGCTCACCCCAAGGCTGTCAGCCTGGGGATTGCCCGCGCCAAGCGGGCGATCGACGCCGCTCTGGAGCTGACGACCCAGCCTGTCTCTTAGCCCGAGCTCGTCTCGGCATGACAACAAGCATGTCGGGTGCATCCGGCCTTCGATTCCTAACGGATTCGGAGGCCGGGCACTCCAAGTTTATTCATCCCCACAAGTAGTGGGATTTTTATATTCCGAGTACTATACCTTCGAGTTCTCGAGAGATTCCTTCCAGTTTTGACTCAAGATGTTCGTATTGGCTATGTATGCTGTCACCAGCATCCTCACGCCACTGCACATAAAACTTTAGCTTTGGTTCCGTACCTGAGGGACGGATAGTTACTCGACACTCCCGCTGACCACCAAGCTCGAGCACGATAACATTCCCGGCTATGCAATCGATGGTTGTTTCCTCGCCTGTCTCGATGTCACGACGTCGTAACGTGCTGTAGTCAGACACTGCGCTCACTTTGTGACTCCCGACATGTGTCGGTGGCGTCTCTCGCAATTGCTTCATGATAGACTGCATTTGCTCGAATCCTTTTGCGCCCGGGCATACCACAGTGTCAAGTCTTTCCATATAAAGTCCGTATTCTTCATATAGCTCAATCAGACGATCAAATAATGTCTTGTCGTCTGCTTTGAGTTCAGCCGCATATTCAGCAAGTGGTAACGCACCGACCGCACCGTCTTTATCACGTGCATATGTGCCTTTGAGGAGACCATAACTTTCCTCACCGCCAATAACAAACACTTCATCTGTTGATTCTTTTTTGCAAATCAATTCACCGATGTATTTAAAGCCGATCAGCATGTTGCTATACGATTTGACGCCGTATTTCTTTGCAAATGCATCAAACATATCAGTTGTCACGATAGTACGAGCGATGTAGTGATGATTCGTAAGCTGACCAGCTTCGTGAAGCTTACGCAGTGAGTATTCACAGGCCAGTGCAGCTGATTGGTTGCCATTGAGGTAAACTGCTTCCTCACCCTGACGGACCATTACCCCGATCCTATCGGCATCTGGGTCATTAGTAATCGCTATGTCAGCTTCTTCGGCCATCATTTGGGCAACAGCTTGATCATTTGCAGCTTTTTCTTCTGGATTTGGTTTGCCGTTTTCGATCGTCGGGAAGTTGCCATCTGGCACCATCTGGTCTTCAACTGTCGAGATATCATGAAATCCTGCTCTTTGTAGTACCGGCAAGGTATTGGTTTGGCCGGCTCCATGCAGTGGAGAATATACTATCTTGAGGTCACGAGCCTCTCCGAGCGACTCACTGATGACTGCTTCAATATATGCAGTATCAATGTCTTTCCCGATGATTTCTATGGAATTATTTGCAACGGCTTCATCAAAATCTACTGTTGCGATATGAGTTATCCCGGCCGCTACCTCTAAAATTCCTTTGTCATGAGGTGGTACCAACTGACCTCCATCGTCCCAATATGCCTTAAAACCATTATCAGCGGGAGGGTTATGACTAGCGCTAATAACGATCCCGGCTGCACAACCTAATCTACGCACCACAAAACTTAGCTCGGGCGTTGAGCGAAAGCTGTCAAATATATAGGTTTTGTATCCGTTTGCTGCACATACCGTTGCAACATACTTGCTTAGTTCATCAGAGCTGAGCCGTGTATCACAGGCGATGGCAATACCTTTTTTGGGAGCTTCCGGATCAATCTGTGCCGCATACAAACACAGTGCTTGAGCCGATTCACCCATCGTTACTCGGTTTATGCGATTACTCCCTACTCCTGTTGTTCCACGTCTTCCACCTGTGCCAAATTCAATAACTTTAAAAAAAGCGTCTTCTAATGCTTGCCACTGTTCTGCATCTATCATTTCCCTTAATTCGTCACGATATTCGGCATA
Organism: uncultured Candidatus Saccharibacteria bacterium; assembly: GCA_964573015.1. Taxonomy (GTDB): domain Bacteria; phylum Patescibacteriota; class Saccharimonadia; order Saccharimonadales; family Saccharimonadaceae; genus JAPUDQ01. The sequence continues at coordinate 28,470 of CAZNHZ010000002.1, forward strand.
TTTTGGTTCTTCCAGCCATGCAGTAATGTTAGCGAATGCTTCAGCTGATACCTGTTGAGCAAGTTTGGTCGTATCCATAGTTCTCCTTATCTATTTAGTGTAACATCTTAGGCTAAATTGACTTTTTGCATATTTATGATAATGTTATATACAGTGTTCAGCACCGCACATCGACAAATAGGAGGTACCATGCGATCGATTCGCCACCTCCCTCGTGAGGTGCAAGGAATCCCGCTCGATGTCATCGCCCCCAACGGAGGCTTTGGCTCGCTCATCGAGATGATCAGAAGCCGACCGCAAACGGAGCTCATGCTTCGCGTCATCGACCATCATGACCGCGAGTTGGTCCTGAGCGTCACGGTCAGTGCTTCAAACATATTCCTCTCCTCTCGAGGAGAGGAAGTCTTCATCGAGAACACCACTGCTTCCGTGCTCGACCAGTACGGCAATGAGACCGGGCTTCAGGCAGACGCCTGGATCTCGCTCAACCCAGAAGTGAAGACTACCGGCCTACCGGCTGGCAAGATCATCATCTGGAACCCACACCCCATCGCAGAACTGAGGAGCAAGAGACATGGTCGATCGGCTTGACAACGCCACCATCTTGACGCAAGAAATGTACCGGCAGCAAGTCGCTGCCGCTACCCGCCGAACCGTCAAGACCCAGATCATCGCCCTGAGGGGCGATGACGGCGAAGTCGCTTACCACAGCGTCACCTGTCCACCGTCTGAATGGACGAGTGTGCTCGAGCAAAGAGGAGTCGTGCTCGCTGGCACCCCTCGCTACGCCCGCGCGTGGCTGGTGGATGGCCGGCTTTGCATCGCCGGCAATGACGAGACACTGAAAGCCTGTCTCTCCCATGAGGGGCGCGTCTTCACCACCCTGCTTCAGGCGGAACCGCGCTGAACACGATCGGCCTCGGCCGCATTTCTCCCCCGGGAGAGTGCGCGCCGAGGCCGTGTTCAATTTCAGACATATTGACAAAACTTATAGCTTATGCTAATATAAAATACAGAGTTTAATTAAAACAAAAAAGGAACCAATAAAATGCCAAATGTACAAACACAGGAAGCTCACACTGCAAACGACATAGCCCTTTATGACATGCTCAAAAGCGAAGCTTTACCCTTGTCAGAGTCCGACAAAAAGGCCTATCGTGATTTAATTAGTGATCAAAACGCGACCGATCCAACCAGATTTGAGATGAAAGATGACAATACCGGAGAGGAGTCTGCCAGTTCAGCCGCTTCAATCGGCGACATAGCAATCCATGAAAGCGGAGTAAACGTTGTTCATAGCGAAAGCTGGCAAACTGAGGAGAAATAGAGACTAACCTATAAAAAGTGACGCAATGTTGCGCGTCACTTTTTATATGTTATAATATATTAGTCCCTACGAGTGATCGGAGATCGGGGTGTATATCGATCGAGCAGTTCTCACCAAATTTACTGCTCAAGACATCGCCAACATCATCAACCACTACTACACGAAGCACGAGAGGAATTACTTCAAGCTCGTCGTAATCGACGCGGCAGGAAACGAAACGGCACATTGGGTCCGACCCACGTTATCCGACTCGCTTTTCTCGCTGCAAGATGTCGCGCAGATCATCAACTGCGAGACGGAGGACGGGCGCGGCCTCAGCATCATTGTGCCGCGTCAAGAACGCGAATACCAACCCGCAACCGTGGTATTCGCGCGCAACACCAGCACCGAGAGTGCGGAGTGAGCTGCCGATAGGCGGCTCACTCCGCCCCGGTGCTTTTCAATTCTGACTCCTTGATAGGCTCCGCCAGCTCGCGCACGACATCGCTGTCGTTCCAGGGGATGCGTTCACCGCTCACGATACGGTATTGCTCATGTCCCATGCCGGTCACGAGGATGATATCACCGCTGCGGGCGACTTTCATCGCTTTAGCAATTGCCTCGCGCCGGTCGGCGATCTCCTCTGTTTTCGGCTCACCACCGGCTGCTTTGATACCCTCCATCAGCATATCGCGAATCGCTTGCGGGTCTTCGTTGTAACTCTCTTCGTCGGTCAAAAATATTCGATCGGCCTGCTCTGCAGCGATCCGCCCCATGATCGGCCGTTTGCTCTTATCACGGTCGCCGCAGGCGCCAAACACCAGGATGACGCGGTTTTTCGCCATGCCTCTCGCGGCCTCGAGCAGTTTCTCGAGGGCATCCGGCGTATGAGCATAATCGACGATGACCTCATATGACTTGTCGATATCGACTCTCTCAAACCGGCCAGGAATCGACTCGAGATTGGCGATACCCTCCTGAATCGCCTCAAGCTTGACATACATCAGATAAGCCGCACAGGCCGCGGCGGTCATGTTGTAGACATTGTACTTACCCGGCAGGGCCGTCGCCAGCTCGATACGGGTGTGGTGGTCAAACACTACCTCAGCTTCGGAGCCTTTTTTGTATAGTTTGACTTGGCGAATTCGACAGTCAGCACGACCACTGGTACCATAACTGATCTTGTGTTCGCTGGCTGCGTACTCATTGAAAAACTCATACCACTCATCGTCGGCATTGAGGACGATAAACCGCGGCTGGTTGGCAAACAGCTTCGCTTTAGCAGCAGCGTATTTTTCCATCGTCTCGTGGTAATCCAGGTGGTCTTGCGTCAGATTGGTCATGATAGCGCACTCAATCGGTACCGTTGATAACTTGTGCTGGTCGAGCGAATGGCTGGTAACCTCTAGCACCACATAGTCAACATCGGCCTTGCGTGCCGCCCGAAAGAACCGCTGCATCTCGGCCGTCGAGGCCACTGTGGCATTAAGATCGTTGATCTTGCGCTCGCCTTTGATCTCGATAACAGCGGTGGTAAACATCGCAGTGGTAAACCCCGCCGCCTTAAAAATCTCGTTGACGTAGTTTGCTACCGTCGTCTTGCCGTTGGTGCCCGTCACCGCAATCACCTTCAGATCCCGCGCCGGGTAGCCATAGCGTGCCGATACCGCATGAACTCGCCCTCGACGATAAGCTTCCTCAAGTCCGCGCACCATCGGACGAGGCACCACCGCGCGCACTTTCCGCACCAGTTTGTCTTTCATAATATCAATCATAACAGATAGCGAAATTTGCGTCAGCCTCGGGTGGCACGAGTCGGGGCAGCACCCAAAATTCTTTGTCACAGACAAAAATTTTAGGGGCAGAACGAGTGGCAGGACCCGAGGAGAGTGAGCGCACACACAAGATTTCAGAGAAATCTTGGGAAGCGAGCGGTAAATTCAAAAAATTGATACAATACCAGAGATGAAAATCTTGGGAATTGAAACCAGTTGTGATGAAACGGCGGCGGCGGTTGTCGAAGACGGCACGCGGCTATTGAGCAATGTCGTCAGCTCGCAGATGGATGATTTTGCGGTGTATGGCGGTGTCATACCGGAGATCGCGGCTCGCTCGCATATCGAGGTCATGCTGCCGGTCGTCCAAAAAGCCCTAGACGAAGCCGCCTGCACCTGGGATGACATCGATGCCATCGGCGTCACCTATGCTCCCGGACTAATCGGCAGCCTGCTAATCGGCTCACTGACCGCTCGTACCCTGGCACACCTCAAGCATAAACCGCTCTACGGCGTGCATCATGTCGAGGGACATGTCTATGCCAATTTCCTGACGGAAACTGGCATAGAGAGTCAAGAGTCAAGAGTCAAGAGTCAAGAGAAATCGCAAAAGCACCAAACTGCGCCAGCCGAAAGTACGCTACACTCCTCTGAGGATAGTGTGGCCCAAAGAGAAGCGTCAGCGGATCATGGGGCCAGCCCAACGCCACGGGCGGGCGAAGCCCCCAGTAGAGTGTTGGCCAAAGAGGAGCGGAACGTACTTTCGGGTTTGGTACTGCCAAAGCTTCAACCGAAATTCCCCCTGCTAGCGCTCATCGTCTCTGGTGGCCATACGCAGTTAGCCCTCTTCAAAAACCACGGCGACTATGTCCTGCTCGGCCAAGCCCAAGACGACGCCGTCGGCGAAGCGTTCGACAAGGTGGCCAAAATCATCGGTCTGCCCTACCCTGGCGGCGTCAGTATCAGCAAACTCGCTCCAGATGGCAACCGGCACGCTTTTGATTTCCCTCAAGCCAAACTGGCCTGCCCGCTCGGTTGCGCCCACGAGCCGCCTCGCCCAGCTACTCAAGCTGATGTTGACGCTGGCCGTGCCGTCAAAGGATCTAGAGGCGAGTATTTCCTGCGTAATCGCTGTCATCGCTACGACTTTAGCTTTTCCGGACTCAAAACAGCCGTTTTGCGGGCCGTCCAGACCGCCTGCGGCGTAGATCACACATTTCCCTCTCATCAGCTGCCTGAGCGCGTCTCAGACGGTCTGAGAGCCGATGTTGCCGCCAGTTTCCAACGCGTAGCGGTTGAAACGCTCGTTGCCAAGACACTACAGGCCTATCATGACTACTCCCCTGCCTCAGTTGTTATAGCGGGTGGAGTTGCTGCCAACCAAGAGTTACGGCGTCAACTGCAAGCCGCACTGCCAATCGACATTGAGTACGCACCGATGAGCCTCTGCACCGACAATGCCGCTATGATCGCTTCCCTTGCCTACTACATGTCTCAAGTTGTTCCGCCGACCGATCCGCTGACACTCGATGTCATACCGTCGCTCTCGATGACCAAAACCGCCTGGAATACTGCTAAATCTTGATTTTACCGAAGTCACACTGCAACCATACATTAGGGTATGTTATACTAGATTTTGAAACAAACACGTAAGGAATCAGACAAAAGGGTAGGTAATCTGCGCGATTACTTTTGATCCTTATGGTGTTTTCTCTTCACGTGAAAGCGAATTCCGCTGTATTAACAGAGGTGAATAGACGATGAATTTACCAAAGACATACGAGCCAAAACAGTACGAACCGACCGTCTATGGCCTCTGGGAGGCCTCGGGGGCCTTTGCCGCCAGGGGCAAGGGCGATCCTTATGGGGTAGTCATGCCGCCACCCAACGCCAACGGCAACCTGCATATGGGCCATGCCCTCGATATGAACCTCAAAGACATTGCCGTTCGCTACCACCGTATGAAAGGCGATGATACCGTCTTTATACCGGGCTCCGATCATGCCGGTTTTGAAACCTGGGTTGTCTACGAAAAAGAGTTGGCTCGTCAGGGCAAAAGCCGTTTTGATTTCAACAGGGAAGAGCTCTACTCCCAAGTCTGGGATTTTGTCGAAGCCCGCCGCGGCGATATGGAACTGCAGCTGCGCGCCCTCGGCATCAGCTGCTCATGGCAAGATGCTGTCTTTACGCTCGACAAAAAGGTGATAGACACGGTCTACGAAACATTTAAACAGATGTGGGACGACGATTTAATTTACCGAGGTGAGAGAATTGTCAACTTTTGCACCACCCACCAGACCAGTTTTGCCGACGTAGAGGTTGAACACCGCGAGGAAAACAGCAAACTCTGGCATATTGCCTATCCGTTGCTCGACCATATAGGGGAGATCGTCGTCGCGACCACGCGGCCGGAGACACTGCTCGGCGACACGGCGATTGCCGTACATCCCGACGACGAACGTTACAAAAAATTTATCGGCTCTCGCGTCCAAGTACCCCTGGTCGATCGTGAAATACCGATCATTGCCGACGAGGCAATCGACCCCAGTTTTGGCACCGGCGCCGTCAAGGTTACCCCGGCCCACGATCCGACCGATTTTGATATCGGCGAACGGCACGCTTTGGCGCGTATCAGTGTCATCGGTGTGGATGGCAAAATGACCAAAAATGCCTCTAGCACTATCGAGGGCTTGACGGTCGACGAAGCCCGCCAGAAAGTGATTGTCCAGCTTGAGTCGCATGAGCAATTGCGCAAAACCGAAGACTATACCCATCAGGTAGGCCACTGTTACAAATGCGGTACCGTCATCCAACCGCTGTTGATCGATCAGTGGTTTGTCCGCGTCAAACCGCTCGCCGAGCGCGCTATTGCGGCTCTTAAAAACAATGATATCGAATTTATTCCGGCCACTAAGCAAAAAGAGATCATCAACTATCTCTCACAGCTGCGCGACTGGAATATCAGCCGACAAATACCGTGGGGGATACCGATTCCGGCTTTCCAAAACACCGCCGACCCCGAGGACTGGATTTTTGACACGCGCGTTGACCGGCCCGAGATCGAGGTTGACGGCAAAACCTACAAGCGCGAAGAAGACACTTTTGACACTTGGTTTAGCTCGGGGCAGTGGCCTTATATTGTCACCGATAAGCTTGAGGGTGGGGAATTGGCTCGATTTTACCCTGGCAATCTGATGGAGACAGGTAACGAACTGCTCAGGCCATGGGTGGCGCGTATGATTATGCTCGGGCTATACCGCACCGGTGAAGTACCGTTTAAAACGGTTTACATGCACGGTATGGTACTCGACGAAAAAGGTCAAAAAATGAGCAAAAGCAAGGGGAATGTCCTCAATCCGATGGAGGTGTTGGCGCAGTATGGATCGGATGCACTAAGAATGGGCATTATCACAAAGCGCAGTCCAGCTCAAAACCAAGGGTTCTCTCCCGCGACAGTCACAGCCGGCCGCAATTTCTGCAACAAACTCTGGAATATGGCGCGCTATATCGAGGGCAAGGTAGAGACATTTGATGACCGCAGCCCAGCGCCGACGACCACTGCCGACCACTGGGTAATTCGGCAACTGACCGCCGCGGCACGTGATATAGCTACCCTAATTGAGCAGCATCGCTACGGCGAAGCGGTCGATACGGTCTACCACACCATCTGGAACGATGTCGCTGACTGGTACATCGAAGCCAGCAAACAATCGACAGGGGAGGGTATGCTCGCCTGGGTGCTGGCCACCTGTCTCAAGATCACGCATCCGTTTGCGCCGTTTGTGACCGAAACCATCTGGACAACACTCAAATTTGACTCAACACTACTGATTAACACCCCTTGGCCGACACCAATTGACTACAGTGAGATAGCAGCAGGAGAATTTGAGCAAATTCAGGCATTGATTGTCGAAACCCGTTATATCGCCGCGGAACTGCCGGGCGGCAAGCAAACCATGCTCTACGAAAACGACACACTTATCGAAGAAAACCGCGGTCTGATTGAGCGTCTTGCCAAGCTCGCTAACGTCGAGCACGTCCATCAGCCTCACGGGCTGCGCCTGGCGGTACCAAACCGCGAAGCCTGGCTGTCCGTCGATGCCGACACTCTATATGACCACCAGTCCAAGCTTGAGCTGCGGCTGGTTACCTGTCGCGAGCATGTCGCCAAGCTCCAGAGCCGGCTCGACAATGAACACTATGTCAAATCTGCACCCGAACATATTGTCGCCGAAACCAAAGACCAGCTGCGCGACCAGCTGGAACTCGAGAAAAAACTCATTCGCGAGCTTGAGGTCCTCGAGGCCTAGAAAAACCACTCCTCATCGGAGTGGTTCGGCTTGATATCTGTGGCAATAATTAGCTGGTGGCATAAGCGTATGCCAGTTTGATCATCAGCATCATTTCGATCACACGTACAGAGATGGACTGCTCCTCGTTGACCTCGCCGCGCTCACGGCGTCCGTTGTTCATGATAGCCGTGTCACCGCTAAACGATTTGGTCATGTTTTTGACCATGGTATTGTCAACGTGATGGTGCAGGTCGCCCAGCGACTTGTCGATCGGTCGCTCAATCTGACGAAAGAGCAGCGCCTGATCGGAGTCGTTGCTGCCGAGAACCTGCGGAGCCTGAGCGGCCGCCAGGTCTTTGGCGTGCAAAGAAGTCATCAAAACCGCGATGGTCAGCAAGCCGGAAAGAATTGATTTCGATAGGTGAATGGTGTGGTGTATTTTTGTTTTCATGATGTTATATTCTTATGTTAGCATAAGCTTTATTTTTTGTCAAGTATAAGTCGTTACAATAAGCCAATCTGTAAGACGGCGTTGCCGCAAGCCTGCTTGCAAGAGGTGAGTGTCTAAACTCTAATAATTCAGCCGCTCGTGCATATCGGCGAGCTCTTCGGGGGTTGCTTCATGTGGACGAGCCTGAAAATCCTCTGGGGTATGGCAGGGAATCAGTTTGACATGCACATGCGGCACCTCAAAGCCCTCGATCACCACGCACACTCGCTCGACCTGAAGCTCATCACGCATATGAGCCGCCAATTTCTTGGTGGTCGCCATCACCGCCCGATAGTCCTCATCCTCAAGGTCAGTGAACTGGTCGATCTGCTCGCGAGGAACGACGAGCACCTGGCCCGGCTGGACAGGATTGATATCTAAAAAGGCGTAGGTGCGCTCATCCTCGTATATCTTGTAGCTGGGGATGTCGCCGTTGATGATTTTGGTAAAAATACTTGGTTGCATATAGCCAGTATACACCGTTGAAAGGGCGAGCGATTGCTATTTGATCAGCTATCTTGTATAACCTAAGCATGTCCACCGCCGAGAGAGGTTCGTCATGGAAACGCGAAGCAGCCAAGACCAGCCTGCTGCTCAGCGCTGTACTGGGCGGCATCGGCGTCGGTAACGCGCTGGGGGCAAGCAGCGAGATTGCCGGCATCAAGGTGCGTTCTCAGGTCACCCTCGGATCTGACTCGACATTTGGCGTTGGTGAAGAAAATATCCGGATCGACACAAATATTCCATTTGGAGCCGGGCTGCACGTACAGCCTGAAGGCGTCATGGCCGCCGATTTCGTCTCGCAGCTCCCGCAGCTATCCGATACCGAAGCGCTGGCTCGGATTACCGCAGGGGATACGCTCAACCACCTCGGTAAATGCGCTCTGGTAGGCGGCATGATAGGACTGTTGGCCATGCCGGCCTATCGCCGCAGGAACCAGTTGCTGATTGGCCTCGCCTCTGGAGCAGCCATCACCGGACTGGCTGTGCCAAGCTATAAAATGATCGACCAGACTTGGTATCCGGTCACGCTGCCGCAAGAATTTACTGTCAACCCCTCAATACACGTGTCGGGCAGTCTCCTGCGCACCGCCGCAGAAAAGCTAGCTGAAAATGAAGCTTTTTACGCACAAGCCGCTCTCGATCTCAAACAGGCTCTCGCAGCCGTCAAGGATGATCCGGCGACCACCGGGCTCAAGCCGTTTATCGCCCAAACTGATCAGCATTGCAATATCGGCGCTGCCCGTCTCACCCGCACGCTCACCGAGGGCACCGGCGCCGATACCGTGCTGCTTGGCGGTGATTTTGTATCGAGCGGCTGGGATGTCGAGAAACCATGCAATGACATCCTGGCTCGCTATCTGCCGAAAAACGCTATAGGTGTTGGCGGCAATCATGACAGCGACGCCACCGTCCGGCAGCTGAAAGAAAAGGGGATAACGATGCTCGTTCATCAGGCCGCTACGATCGATGGCATCACTTACTACGGCGCGAGCGACCCGCTGCGGACAGCCGTCGGCCAGCCGACCGTCCGGCGCAACAAAAACATCTCGCCTGAGGCGTTCGCAGCCGCTCTAGAGCGCGAAGTCTGTCAAACGCACCCAAATGTGCTTATCGTTCATAACCCACGCCACACCCTCGGAGCCGCTGACTGCGCCGATCTTACTCTCTTAGGGCACATGCACGCCGAGACACCGCCGCGTCTCGTCGATGAGGATTCGATGATGATGACAATGGCAAATGCCGGCGGATCTGTCCAAAATACCCAAAACATCATCGGCGGCTTCAATATGATTTCGACATCGTACATTTTGTATTTTGATGAAGACGTCCGACGTTTTGTCGGTCTGCGCCGCGCCACAATCACCCCAGCGGGGAAAGCGAGCGTCGGAAACTACGAAAAACTCCCCGAGGTTCAATCATCGGACATCCCGCGACAAACTTTCGGAAAACGTCCGCTAAAACCTGCCGAGCGGTAGCCGACCTATGGTGTTATACTGACACTATGAAAGTTCCGCATATTACGCGTGGCGAATTGGCGGTGGCGCTCGGTGCCCTCATTACCGCCCTGGGGCTACAGATCTCAACTTGGCTGATGAACGGCGATACCGGCTATGGACCGCATGTGCTGATCGTCGCCACCGAACTGGCGCTGACAGCCGTGATGGCTTTTGCTATGTTTCGACCGTCGCTGCTAATGTCCGCGCCGTACCGCCTGGTGTCTTTTGGACTGCTCGGCCTGATATCGATCGAAAACGCCAGCTCAATCGCCATGATCATCGATCTGCTCGTCGGCAACTCCGAACTGGTCGGTTATAGGCTGCTAGGTACCGCAATCGCGATATTTTTCACAAATATCATCGTGTTTTCTCTCTGGTATTGGGAGATCGACAGCCCGGGGTTTTCGGGTGCTCGCTGGTCACGGCACGATCAGGATTTTTTGTTTTCTCAGCAAATCCACTCGCATATGTTTCCTGGGTGGCGGCCAAATTTCGTGGATTATCTCTATCTGTCGATCACAAATGCCATAAATTTCGCACCCGCCGACACGGTGCCGATTACTCGCCAAGCAAAGCTGCTCATGGGTACCCAGGCGCTCATCTCAGTCACGACGCTGGCGCTCGTCATCGCCCGATCAGTCAGTATCATCGGTCAATAATCAAAATCACACCCCCACACCCTGTCACAGGACAGTCCTGTTACAGATGAACAAAGTGTGAATTATGTTTTCACTCTTGGCGGAGAGGGAGGGATTCGAACCCTCGAAGCGACTTGCATCGCTTACACGATTTCGAGTCGTGCGCCTTCAACCAACTCGGCCACCTCTCCAGGCGAAATGTCATCTAGCTAACATCTATATTGTACCAGAGGTATATACTTAGCTGTATGGGTTTACATACCACCGCACTACGCGCAATAACCGCTGTGTATTTTCGAAGATTGTTAGTAATCGCCGCCGGTCTGAGCGGGGTAACATCCGTGATTTTACTGCTTTTAACGGCCGTCTTGGCACTCAATCTATCGCCATGGTGGTGGTTGCTGCTCGTAATAATCCTGCCGCTTATCGTGGTGATAGCGTCCGTCATCGGAGTATTGTGGATTACTACCAACCGCTTGTTGCCGCGACAATTGAGTCGAACTGAAATCAAGTCTATCTCCGCATTCACAGGTAAGCTCTTTGGCGTAGTTGAGCAAATTCACTTGCCATATCCGGTATTATTGGTGCTGATAGGCAAAGATATCATCAAGGGAAAACCAAACAAAATACTCCAAGATACAGTCGAAAACTCCCGGCTTTTGCGTAAAGAATACACCGAAATAAAAGATATGCTGGGATAGAGACACTTGAAACCGCTTCACGCCGAGTTTTTACGTCAAAACATGTCGTAATCATAGAAAAAAGGCCGCTTTAGACAACCTTTTTTCATCATGGTACACCCGGCACGATTCGAACGTACGACCTTCAGTACCGCAAACTGACGCTCTATCCAGCTGAGCTACGGGTGCGTATCGGCGTGCGTTCGGTTTTCGCCCAAGCTAAAACTCGGGTTGCTACGTCGCGACGCCTGATATTTTTGCATTATAACTTTTTTGAAAACACGTATTCAAACAATTATTAATGCGATTTGTTAAAAAGAAAGTACCTCCCAGCGCCAGTGCGCAAGAACAGAGGTGATTATAGCAAATATTCACCGCACAAGCAACATATCAAAAACGCAACTGCCTGGTAATCTTGTCAACAACATCCGGCTTGATGGTTTTCATAGGCACATGTGCGCCAAACATATCGACAATCGCTTCACCTTGCTCGGTAGGGAAATATACGTCGATGGGCGGCAGAAATCGCTTGATCGGTAAGAGCGTCAGATGATAGATACCTCCGTCCTGCACCACACCAAACGCCTTAAAATCACCAAAGACGTACTGTTTCTCGTTGATTATCAGGCCACGATTACTCAGCTGATAGTGCAAGATGCGCGGTGGCCGCGCCGCCATCATTACGACCGAGACGGCCATGACAACAATAAGCGCTGTAAACGACCATATTTTCATCACAAAAATCGATAAAAGCGCTAGCCCGAGCGCTCCGGCTATCAAAATGACAAACCATAGAGTATTTTTCTCGCGCGACACCGATTCTGAGGCCTCCCAGGTAATTATTTGATCGTCTGCCGTGTCGGCGGGCGAGGTAGCAGCTGCATTTGCAGCTGCGTCTGCTGTGACAGATTCAGCGGTGGCGCCAGGAGCGGTCGCACCGGAAATATCGTCTAATTTTTCCTGCTCGTTATCTAAAGCCCCACTCTGATCGGTAACCGGTGAATTTTGTGGATCCATAAGCACAGTATAACATTAGTGCTATAAAGAAAAAATAATGGCACAGTTTGACGAATTAGCATTTTTGCCATCTGTAACAGGACTGTCCTGTTACAGATGAGGCTAATGAGGGTTGGGTGAGAGCCTTTCATCATCAACTTTAAATAGCGCTCCAGGTAGACCACTATTTTATTTGGCGGAGGAGGAGGGGAAGATGCACGATGATAGCGCTATAATAGCGCCACCATCTGCTACATACTGTACAAATCAGTTGCTTTGACAGTATTCTAAACTCTCTTCTCGAGTTCCAATCTTAAGCTTCAACAAGACAAAACGAGTCCAAATGGACCCGTCTTGTCTTGGCGGAGGAGGAGAGATTCGAACTCTCGCGCAGGGTTGCCCCCACCTACAGCTTTAGCAAAGCCGCCCCTTCAGCCACTTGGGTACTCCTCCGTAACGGGCTGGCCTACATCACGTAGCCACTGTGTAAAACGCACATCCTACGCCGTTTTTAAGGCTGACTAGCGTATTGTAACAGATTGTGGCGGAGAGGGCGAGATATCGCCAAGCTCTTTCACTTGCTTGCGAGAAAAATGCCTGCGGCGCTTTTCTCGCTTCGCAGCGTTACACCGATCTCGCGGTATGTAGCATTGGCATGCTACCCGCGAGTTCTCATCGCATTCTATCAAAATTTAAAAACGACCACCAGGGTCATCTTTAAATCTTGGCGGAGAGGGCGAGATTCGAACTCGCGGTGAGTTGCCCCACGCTTGTTTTCAAGACAAGTACCTTAAACCACTCGGTCACCTCTCCTGGGCGGGTTTGTCGATAGCGCGACGATGTGTATTGTATCAGAGGTCAGCCACGGAGTCGAGAGGTTGGCGGGCAATGATAGCGACAAAAATCGTCTCGTAGCCGGCTTGTCGAAGCGCCTGTACGCCGGCTCTTATGGTAGAGCCGGTGGTATAAATATCGTCAATCAACAGGGCGGGTGAATCGAATTTTGGGACCGACGCCGCAAAGGCATTATTTTGGCGCGACAGCCTCTCCTCTCGGCGTAGCCCACGCTGCGAATGAAAAGTCCTGCGCTCCAGAGCCAGCGGCTTATCCAGGCCGAGACGCTTCGCCAGCAAACTCGCAATCAACCGCATATGATCAAAACCTCGCTGCCGTCGATGCGGTGGTATATCGGGTACAAAATACACTTGGGTAGCCGACGGCAACACCGGCAATCGTGTCGCCATCAGCGAGGCGATAACTTCGGCCGCTGCCCTAGCATGGGCAAATTTGTACTGATCTACCAGCCGCTTGAGTGCGTCATGACGCTCACCGACCACCCATACCCCCGTCCAGCCGCTTGTATCAGCACACTGAACGCAGGTATTGGACTGCCAAGTCGGGCATAGGCAGTCAATACACTGCGAAAATGATTCCTCAACGATGTAATTCTTACAATCTTCACACAAAATGCTTGGCGGCTGGCCACAAGAGCAACAGACATGGGGTGCGATCAGGCCAAACAGTCTATCAATCATTGTAGTTTTTACGTTTATACAGCTATTATTGCAGAATATTGACAACTTTGGATATAATTAGTGAGACAGTTGTTGAAATAGGTAGTGAAACTGGAGGATATACATGGTGCGAGGACATAAACAAAACGACGATCTTCTGATGGAAGATGAGTTGGCGGCTGCATTTCTGACCGACGAAGACACTGTGATGACAAACAGCCAGTCATCAGCCGCTCCGGCCGAGGAATCAGAGACGTGGGACGAAAACGAGCAAGAGGACCTGCCGGGTCAACTGGCCGTCGATGTCTACGAAACCGACGAAAAATTAGTCGTCAAAGCCCGCACAGCCGGCGTCAACAAGTCTGACCTCGATGTCAGCATCTCCGACGGCATTTTGACGATCAGCGGCACGCTCAGTAGCGGCGACGATTCGGTGGCGACTCACTGGCACGTCCAGGAGTGCTACTGGGGCGAGTTTAGCCGCACCTTGGCGCTGCCGGTCCAGGTCAAAGAAGACGAAGTCGAGGCTGTGCTCAAAGACGGCGTACTGACGATCGGCTTTACCAAGGTCAAACAAGAGCAAGCCCGCAAGATCGAGATTCTATAAAAATACACCACCAAACAAAATCTTCTCCCTATAACTGGGAGAAGATTTTTTGTTAGCTCAAGTGACGGATTACTGCGCCGCGAGATTTTCGACCACGAAGTTGACCGCCGCAAAGGCCAGGATAGCCACCACGATACCGACGATGGCATAGAGTATGGTGTTTTTGGCGCTGGTAACAGCGTTTTGATCACCGCCCGATACCACATAGCGGATACCACCGATGATAAGCATGATGACCGAGATAGCACCAACGATGTAGAGCAAGATGTTGGTAACGGTTTTGAATACACCGTCATCGCCAAACAGTTTTGATGGCTGGTCTTTACCCTGGGCGCTGTTTGAGCCTTCGCGGATACCCTGGTCAAATGCCGCATAAGCCGGCTGAGTGTCGGCAAACGCCAGGCTGGCGACCAGTGCCACAATCGGTGCTAGCAACAGGGCGTTTTTGGCTATTGTTACTAAAAATTTCATAGTTGCTCCTTTTGATTTGTTACTATGCTTATGTTTATTTATAGCAAATATTTATAGATTTGCAAACTAAATTTATGTTTGAACACCGCCGGCCCCTGAGCCTGGTGCCACACCGGCTATGACCCAGTTGACTATCGCAAAAGCCATTATCGCCACCACAACGCCTATGATGGCGTAGAGTATGGTGTTTTTGGCACTAGTGATCGCTTGTGCATCACCGCTACTGGTAACGTATTTGATACCGCCGATGATGACCATAATAACCGCGATGATACCGGTGATATACAAAATGATATTGATAACCGATTTGATAAAGTCGGTCAATGGCGGCGCACCGCTGCCGCCGACGGCATCAACACCGCTCTTGGCTTCTTCGGCCGTATTTGCCACGTAGTCGGTCGGCAGCTGTAGGGCAGTAGCAACAGTCACTGGTACCGCTATCGCCATCCAGCCGCTGACGGCCAGCCCGAGTAGGAGTGATTTGATTGTGTTCATGACATTATCCTTTGTTTAGATTAGTTTCTGCGTCTGGGCAATCGTTTATTGGAATAAATTCCACCTCGGCCGCGGAGTCGTCGGCGCGGGGGCTGGATTAGGGGTGGGGTTAGGGGTAGTGCCGCCAGAACCAGAGCCCGAGCCTGCGCCACCAGATGGTGTTGTAGTGCCGCCAGAACCAGAGCCCGAGCCTGCGCTACCAGATGGTGTCGTAGTGTCACCCGAGCCATCGGTGGTGTCGCTTTGTTCAGTGGTGCCGGCACCGTCTCCGCCTCCACCCATATCGACTTTGCTAAACCGATCGAGTACAAAGTTGACGATAGCAAACGACATGATCGCTACCGCCAGTCCGACCACGGCGTAGAGTATGGTGTTTTTGGCGCTGGTGATACCGGCGCTGTCGCCGCCGCTGGTAGCATACTTGATACCGCCGACAATTATCATGATGACGGCGATGATGCCGGCGATGAAGATCATGATGTTGATGACTGTCTTAATTATTTCAAAAAGTGTAGTATTGTCTGCTGATTTACAGATAGAAGTATCACCGTTACAGGCCTCCTCTCTGAACACATCAATGGCCGTAACCTGTGGAGTCAAAAATAAAAACATTCCAGTAGTCACTATCGACAAAATGAGAATACCGTTCCGCTTCATGCTAATGCTCATTATACACTCCCTGTCACCAGCCTTACAATCACAAAGGCACTCATGACCACCACCAGACCAATGAGGGCATAGAGTATGGTATTGCGAGCTTTGGTAGCTGCTTGCGGGTCACCGCTACTGGTGGCATATTTGATACCGCCAATAATAACAAACACCACAGCTAACGCCCCGGCGATTGCCAACGCACCATTATAAGCGTTGCTGAGTTGTTTACCGTCAATTTGCACTTTTGGTATTGTTCTCGTAGCAAATTTACTGCCGGTATAGGTCGAGGGAGGGGCGGCATTATTATTTTTTTCCTCTATACCATAGTTCTCATTTTTATCGGCAGACTGCAGATCACCTAATGCGCCTTTGAATAATTGATTGCAATTCGCCTCCTTGTCACCCGGCATCTCGGTGCATTGACGGTAAATACCGTTTACTATTTCACAATAAGCAGACGTTCCCTGGGTGGTTTCTTGCACTGAATTCAAACAATCGATAATGCGCCGGTTGTCGATGCCGTCAACAGTTATCTTGACATAGGGAGAGGAACTGTCTGGTACAGACTGTGCGCTTGCTGCATATGGCATAATTATTGATATTAGTATAGCTCCCAGGCATAACATAATGCCACGAAAGACGGCTTCAGAAAGTGACGGATTTGATTTTATTTGTGACCCGGATTTTTTAATGTCATGCAGCATATCTTTTCCCCTTACTCGTTTGTTGTTCTCACTCGCCGAATAAACTTTGTACATACGCAACAAGCGCCGTTGATAAAAGAGCTATACCCAGACCGCCAATCGCCTGCACGAGAGTAGTTTTTGCGGAAGCGACCGCACTGGGATCACCCTGACTCTTAATATATTTGAACCCACCCCAAATTATAAATATTGCCGATGCGTATGCCGCTACACCCAATAGCCAACGAATGACATTGAGCACTATTACCCATATATTGTTGAGATTATTTATTTTTGGACCATACTTGTCACACTGTAGGCCATTATACCACGCCGGAAATCCTAATATCATACTGTAGCATTTCGATTTGTTACCGGTATAATGATCTTTAACTTCATCGGCTTCACCCGTAGCTTTACCTATACCCAAGATAATCTCACTTTTTCTGCTACTCAAATCAGCACTTTTAACCTTTGAAATTATGCAGTCGGCTATAACCGAGTTAATACCTCCTATGTCGATACAGATATTGGCCGCCGCTTTGAATTCCTCCTGGCACTTCTTTTCGGTATAACCACAAATCCTGGGTGCTATTTGATTGACGTTTTGACCTCTTACGGTGGGGTCGTCCGGATTATCAATTGCCGACACTGAAAACCCACTAAGTCCGACCGCAATCATTACTGCTGCAATAATGATCGATCGTATCTTTATTTTATTGTGTCCGTGACTCATGCGAATATTCCCCCCGGCACTAGCCAGTTCACTAAAACGAACATAAATATAAATAACAATAATCCGATGATAGCATTAACAATGATCGATACCCCCTGCTCGGCCTGTGATGTATTACCATTCGCCGTTGCATAGCGAATACCACCAAAAATAATTCCTCCCACCACCAATATACCGACGCCAACTGCAAAAAATTCAAATATCTCCATAAATGTCCTGATAATGGGATTGGGGCCGCTACCACTACATCCCAAAATAACCGTGTCCACACCGCACGTACCACCGTTTGCATTCCCATTCCCGTCACCGTCAGTTTGTGCAGAGCCGTTATCTACATAGTCTTTCAACCCATGATCGGCACAGGTTTCACCGGCTGGTCGCGTAGAAGTAATCTCTTTTAGTTTCCCGTCAGGACCAATACATTGGAGTTTAGCGGCGCTCACCGATGATGGCAAAGTTATCAAGATTATACCAATAGTTGCGACTGCAATGCGGATAAGCTGGTAATTGATTAATTTCATATTATTCATCATAGTAACAAACAACTCGCATCTTTGTATAGCTAAGCTTACCATATGGCAAAATGCTCATGCATAGTGTACATTATGGGTATATCATGATGTATTTTCGGCGTCTCTGTCATTTACTTTCACGTTACTGGATAGCTGTTTTGGTTGTCGCAACTATTGGTCTGGTTTTGGTCGACGCACCCACAACCAAAGCAGCAGCACCTATCTCAATTGCTCGTCAACCAATTAATACACTCAATCTACCCGTAACGCTATTTGCGGATGAAAATGTCAATATCACGGCAGCCGGCGAAGATATCACCTGCGTTGGCGGCGCGTTAGGTTATATAACATGTCCTCTAATTGACATAACCTCCACTGTGATATTATTTGTATCCAGGTTTCTGGACAACATTTTTAATTTCCAGGTACTCAAGGATGATGGTGTTCGGGGTGCTTGGGGGATTTTTGTTAATCTCGCCAATATTTCATTGGCGGTAGGATTTATGTTTGTGGTTATGTCGCAAGCTACGTCTATGGGGATATCTACGTATGGAGTTAAACGTATGCTGCCTCGGATGGTAGCGGCGGCCATACTAATAAACATGTCATTTTATGTATGTGCGCTTGCTATTGATGTCAGTAATGTTTTAGGTCATAACATGCAATCGTTTGTTAGTGCGTTGACACCAAAAAATCAAAATAATGCCAAGAATGATAGTTTATATTGCAAATCACTCGAAAAGATAATGCAACTTGGTGCCGGCGCTACTCCCAATTTGCCAAGCGTGCCATTTGTAGAAGATCCCGGTGATGCTGTTAATAACGCGATCGACGGGGTTGAGAAGTCGGCCATCGGTCGCATGGAGGCGGCGTCAGGCTGTAGTCTCGACAAAGCCAAAAGGGGCTTATCGGGCGGCATAACTATCGTAACGATTATTGTAGCTGTCGGATTAATCGCGGTATTCATTGCATTTATTACTACGATGGCGCTGGCAATTATCCGATACGTCGTACTAATATTCTTGATACTCCTAGCCCCCCTTGCTTTTGCAGCCATGGTACTACCAAATACCGAGGCATACTTTAAAAAATGGTGGAATCTATTTCTTAAACTATTGATGATTTATCCTGCTGCTATGTTCTTGTTTAGTGGATCGATTTTTGCCGCATACCTAATAGGACAACTTGGTGCCGTAAGAGATGGTGCTTTCGTAGAAGAGATGTTCAAAGATTCCAAATTAGGCCCTGATGCCGCCCAGGCTATTTGGGCAACTGTTCAGTTATTTGTTATCGCCATGCCCCTGTTCATTATTCCCAAATTATTTAAGAGCATGGACAGCATAACCGGCGGAATTGCCGGCAAACTCGCCGCCGGTTCCACAGGCGTCATGGCCAAGCTGGGCAAAAAGGGTTCCAAATTTGCCGGCAAAAAAGCCGCACCATACGCCAAATTTGCCGCCGCCGCCGCACTTGATGGTATTGGTTCAAAAAATAGTAAGCTTGGTTCCTTTGTACGAAAAACGAGAGCCCGTGATATGGCTATAAAACAAGCACTTGAAGCACGAAAGCAAGGCAAGCTAGCCGAACGACAAGAGTTGGCTACAAGCATAGGTGATAGTTCACCCCTCATAAGAGGAGTCGGTGGCAGCCGATATGATGAAATAATCGGTGCTCAAGTTGCCGAATCCCACAAGAAAAGGGTTGCCGCAAAACAGCAAGCCCTTACAAGAACAGGTGAGGCAAATAATGTAGATGCTATGGCAAAATACATGAGAGATGCAATGCCGCTAGACCAAAATGGCAATCTAATAAAAGAGAGGTTTGACGCCACTACTTTTGAAGCTGCTGCTGGCATATTATCAAAATCAGGAAGCCCTGGTCAAAATGCTTTCCATTCAGTAATGAAGTCTATGGATGGCAAAGAAGTAGGAAGTGTGGCGGCCGCATCGATTAATAATGCCCTCAAAGAATCGTATGGAGATATGATCGGCAAACGCGGTGATCTTGCGAAAAGCTGGGCCGCGCAAGATAAAGATACTGGAAAACATGTATTTGGCATGGGCAATGTCGGTCAGCTTGGCACATCTCAATTAGCAACTCAAACAGCAGCCACTTTGCATGAAGGTGCATTGAATAACAAGATCTCTGTAATTGAAGCGCAAACAATTTTATCAAGTCCACAGCTTAATAGTTCTGTAACAGATGCAACCGCACGGGGTATATTGCAAGCTGTCGCAAACGGCCAACGCGTCCCATCAGATATAGAACAAGTGGTTAAAGTATCTATTAATCCTCCGAGTTCTACTACAACACAAAATCCCAGTAGCGGGCCGAGCGGTCGTGGTCTGCCCGACCTTTCTAATCCTGGTCAAAAATTTAGAGAGTAGTTCGACATTATTCGCATAATTGATAGGTGAGTCTATTAGCTCACAGGCTCACAGGGCTCACAGGGCTCACAGGGCTCACAGGACAGTCCTGTAACAGATGAGAAAAGTGTGATATTATCTAAATATGCCGTCACGAAACACCATCAAGGTCGATGTACCGGAATCGTATTACCACGTTTATGCCAGGGGCGCGTCTAAGCAAGCTATCTTTATCGATCAGCAAGATTACCAGTATTTTTTGTCGCTGTTTGACCGCTATCTTTCGCGCGAAACCAGACTCAAGGGCGGCAAAGAGCCGTACCCCAACTATCGCGAACAAGCAAGCCTACTGGCGTTTTGCCTGATGAATAATCATTTTCACCTCATGGTGTACCAAAAAGAGCAGGGCGGCATGAGCGAGCTGATGCGGGCAATACTCACCAGCTACAGCCGGTATTTCAATCGCCGCCACGGACGCAGCGGCTCGTTGTTTGAGAGCCGGTATAAAGCCTCGCTTATCGACAACGACGTCTACCTACAGCACATCAGCCGCTATATACATCTCAATCCGCGGTATTACAAACGCTATGCTTACTCTAGCTATCATTGGTACGCCAGCTCCTCGACCGCCGGACAGCCGGAGTGGATCGACACTCGGCCTATCCGGCAACTATTCCGTAGCGGTCCGGCCTACGCAGCATTTTGCGAAGACTACGTCGATCGACGCGACCTCCTCGTCACCATCAAAGAACACCTCGCCAACACCTAAATATCTCAATTCACACTTTCCCCATCTGTTACAGGACTGTCCTGTGACAGATGGGTGGGGTGTGAGTTTGAGATGGTATACTATAGCGGTAATGGCAGTTTATAAGGTACCGCAAGATGTTGAGGCCGAAGACAAGCTCATCGGCCCGTTTAGTTTCCGGCAATTTATCTACCTAATCGTGGCAGCGATGACTATCGGGGTGGAGTGGGTGCTGGCGCAACAGTTTATCCTACTGGTACTGATACCGATGCCGCTAACTTTGCTATTCCTGGCAATTGCTTTGCCGCTGCGCAAGGACCAGCCAATGGAGATATGGTTGGCGGCAGTAGTACGGTTTTTTATCAAGCCGCGGCTCAAAATGTGGTGGCCGGAAGGAGAGATCAACCTCGTGACGATCGTGGCACCGGTTACAAAAGAAGTAAAGTTATTTAAAGACCTGACGGCTGAGGAGGCTAATCAACGATTTGAAGACTTGGCCGAGGTAATCGACACACAGGGTTGGTCGCGACGAGGCATCAGTGACTACAACGTACTGGCGGACTACAGCAAACTACAAGACACTACTATCGCTGAAGCTTCGCAGGTGCAAGACGTCATGGATAAGACCGAGGGGGTTGGCCTACAGTTTGACAGTCTGATCGAGGAACAGGAGAAACTTCATAGGCGCATGACTACCGAGAGGTTCCAACAAGACATGCGGGCCGCCGTCGAGCATGCAGCCGACACCGCCCAACCAACCGAACCTGAACCGGTCGAATCTCAGCCGCTTCAATCCGTCGACCAAACACCGGCTACACCTCTTCAGCCTCAGGCCCCGCCACAGCCGCCCATAGCCGAGGCACCACCTCCGACAAACACTAGCGCGTTGTCGGCCAAAACTGCTATACTAAATCTGTCACATAACACGCTTTCAGTCAGCTCTCTTAGCAAAGAAGCAAATCGTATCGACCGGTTAAACGAGCAGGACGAGGTAGTTATCGATATTCATCGATAAACTTACTGGGGGCGACAAGGGAGGGACAGATCACCCGATGGATCCGCGCAAAGCACAGGGTAACGTCAAAAACGCCGGCAACAAGTCGGCCCATGCTCATAATCCTGCCAAAGAAGACACTAAGCCGGTACGCAACCCGAACAGCACCCAAAACTCACTACTAATTTCAGAGGTGCGCGACAGCATGGTGGTGATGAACGACGGCAGTTTTCGAGCCGTCGTGGCTTGCGAGTCGATCAACTTTGATCTAATGAGCCAGAGTGAGCGCGAGGGCGTGGAGTATAGTTATCAGGCATTTTTGAACTCGTTGTACTTTCCGGTACAGATTTTGATTCGCTCACAACGTATCGATATCGGACCATATCTCGAGCAGTTGTCGGCGCTGCGGCGCGATCAAGACAATATCCTATTGGGCGTGCTGATGGATGATTATATGGACTTTATCGAGCTGCTGGCAACCGAGGCCAATATTATGGACAAGACGTTTTATATCATTGTGCCGTATTATCCGGGCGGTGACGTTAATGTCGCTCTAAATATGAGCCGAAACATGGTTACTGGCGCTTTCAAGCCACAAAAACAGACGTTGATCAAGATCGACAAAGCAACCTACGAAAAAGCCAAGGACGAGGTCAAAAATCGCGTCAGCTTGGTCATGAGCGGTATCATGCAAATGGGAGTACGTGGTACCCAGCTCAACACCAAGCAACTCGCCAATCTGTACTACAACTTTTACAATCCCGATACGGCCGTTCGTCAGCCACTAGTCGACTTTGAGCAAATAACCGGTGCTTATGTCGAAAAAGCCACTCAGCCTCAGCCCCAAGGAGGCGCCTAATGGGACTGTTTGGTGGCAAGAAAAAAGACGCGATTGATGTTGCCGAACAGCAACGCCGTTTGGAAATACAAGAAGTCCAGGCTGAGTTTCTAAAAGGTATCACGACTTTGCGCGACACAATCGCGCCCAGCAGCCTCGAGATTCAGGGCGGTTATTTTCGGGTCGGCACCAAATACGGCCGTACACTCTACGTCTACGGCTATCCGCGTCAGGTTTATACCGGTTGGCTAAGCGCCGTCATCAATCTCGACGAGGTTGTCGATATCAGCATGTTTATCTATCCGGTCGATAGCCAGATAGTGCTCAACAACCTGCGCAAAAAAGTCACCCAGCTCGAAGCCAGTGTCACCATAAATGAGGAACATCACAAAGTTCGCGATCCGGCACTCGAAGCCGCTATCCAAGACGCCGAGGAGCTGCGCGACAAGCTCCAGGTCGGAGCTGAGCGGTTTTTCCGCTATGGACTATACATTACGCTCTACGGCGACAGCCTGGAGGAGATGAATTTTATCCAGCACAAAATCGAGACTATGCTCGGTCAGCAATTAGTTTTTTCTAAAGTCGCGTCTTATCAGCAAGAACAGGGCTTTAACAGCACCGCTCCGCAAATGGTTGACCACTTGCAAATCCGTCGCAACATGGACACCGGCGCGATCAGCACCAGCTTTCCGTTTACCAGCGCCGACCTCACCCAGGAAAAAGGCATACTCTACGGTATAAATATGCACAACAACGGTCTGGTAATATTTGACCGTTTCACTCTCGAAAACGCCAACATGGTGGTATTTGCCAAGTCCGGTGCCGGTAAGAGTTTTGCCGTTAAGCTCGAAGCCCTGCGCACGATGATGATAGGCGCCGACATCCTGATTATCGACCCCGAAAATGAATACCAGCGCCTGGCTGACGCGGTCGGTGGCAGCTATATTAGGCTCAGCCTCAACTCTGATGTTCGTATAAACCCGTTTGATCTGCCGCACGTCATCGACAGTGATGACGCCGACGATGCATTGCGTGCCAATCTGGTTACGCTGCATGGCCTGCTGCGCCTAATGCTGGGCGGCGCCACCGTAACTTCGCAGGGTGCGACCATGATGACTGGTCTGACTCCCAACCAAGAGGCCGATCTCGACCAAGCGCTTATCGACACCTACGCCCGCGCCGGAATCACAGCCGATCCGCTGACACACAATACCGAGCCGCCGACGATCAACGATCTGTATGAAACCATGCTGCACATGGGCGGCAGCGGTCCCGAACTGGCTCAGCGGCTGCGCAAGTACACCACCGGTACGTTTGCGGGTATTTTTTCACAGCAAAGCAATATCGACATCAACAACAAAATGGTGGTCTTTAACATCCGCGACCTCGAGGACGAGCTGCGTCCGGTAGCAATGTACATCGTGCTGAGTCATATCTGGAATCGTGTCCGCGCCGATATGAAAAAACGCATGTTGGTGGTTGATGAGGCCTGGCAGCTTATGAAATATGACGATTCGGCCAACTTTCTCTTCAGTCTCGCCAAACGAGCTCGTAAATATTACTTGGGTGTCACAACAATCACCCAAGACGTCGAGGACTTCATGAGCAGCAAGATGGGTCGCGCGATCGTTGCCAACTCCAGCATGCAAATGCTGCTAAAACAATCCACCAGCTCGGTTGATGTCTTGACCGATGTGTTTAAGCTCACCGACGAAGAGAAAAAGCGTCTGACTAACTTTCCGGTGGGGCAGGGTCTGTTCTTTGCCGGCCAGAGCCACGTCCATATCCAGGTGATCGCCAGCCCGACCGAGCAAGGCCTAATCACTACAAATCCGCAGCAGCTCGCCATACTCGAGCAACAACGTCAGGCTCAAGAAATAGCTTTGCAGCAAACACCGCCGCCAATCCAGCCGCAGTTCAACAACCCTGAAATGAATTCGAACGAGCAGGAAGTTACCGATCAATCAACGGATCAATAAACCATGAAACCCGACAATCAAGACGATCTCAATCCCGGCCAAAAATCATACGACGAGACATTTAACCCCGATAAATCGCCCGGCGCCAAACCAAGCGGCGGTAGCCAAGCCGCCGCTGGGGCCAAACAAGCCATCGGCCGAGCCGCCCACGTAGCTAAGCAAAAAGCTATCGAGGGTGCGATCGCGTCTACCGGTGTCGGTACGGCTGTTGCCAAGCCGCTCGGTAAGGCGCTCGATAAAATCATCTCTCTCAAAAACGCCCAGCGTGGCGCCAAGGCCGCCGCCGGTGGCATCATTTTATTTTTGTTATTTTTCTTAACGCTTACTTCGCCGCAACAGATTTTTTCTCACACCAAAGAAACCACGACCGATTGGAGCGACAAATCATCTCGCGACAGCGGCCATTTGCGAACGGCACGGATTTTACGCTGGCGGTATTTTGATGCCTTTAAAGACAGTAGCGATTGTGATGTTAATGAAAGTATCCGCTGTCGACTGCGCGCCGGTGCGACCGAGGTTGAGATGCAACGCATGAAGCGCGAAGGCCTCATCAAAGACGGTGATTATAAACAAATTGACAAGCGCTACACCATATTGCGCGTGCGGTATGTTGATAAAGACGGCAAAGAGCAGGTGATTAGCTCACCCAAGGAGTTTGTGGAAAAATACCCAATTACCGCCGACCTGGTCGCGCGATTTCAGCGAGCCATCATCGACCCCAAAGCTATTTTGTTTCGCTCACCTCAGGGAATTCACGTATTGTTTAAGTTTGACGTTATCCGCAATAACCCCATTGGCAAGTCCTCTAAGCTCGAAAATATCGTCGACGATTTTCGTCGGACTATGGCAGCAGACGGCGCCAGCCTGGAGCCGGTCGGACTCAAAGATGACCAAGGCAATCCCATCGCCGCCAACGACAGCCGTGCCCGAGAGATCAAACAAGCTATGATCGAGGGTGTCAAAGGTACCGACACTCAAGACTCCAAGAAATACGATCAAGCTCTCAAAAAAGCTACAAATGACTTTGACAATCTTATCACCGGCTGCACCAATGAGTCGCTTATGCAGCAATTGTCGGTACTCGGTAAACTCGTAAAAGCTCCGGCGCTCATCAAGTACAATGCCTCTGTCCAGGCGCTTATCGACCAAGATCGTGACAGCAAGCTCAAAAACTGGGAGCAATCCAGTATGGCAGCCAACATGCTCAGCAAGGCTGGTATATACGGGGTTTCTAAGACCAAGATTTACAGTGATTCCGGCGGCTACACGCTTATAACTCAAGGTAAAATCCGTGACGATGCGCTGCCGGGTATGTCAAAATACGCCAACGGTATCATGTTGCCAGGCCTCGTGTATGGCCAGCCTGGTTGTTATAAGTCTGACTCACCTAACTCTTTTTTGGTAGATACCCAACGTAGCGGCGGTATTTACGGATCAGCGTCAGGCATTGATGCTATCGAGTGGCTGACACCGCAAATACTAATGTATGCCAGGGGCGAAATTGTGCCCGATCCCGAAGACGATATCGAAGGCGGCTACAACGCCGGCAATGCTTTTGCGTCCGGAGCATCAGCTTTAGCATCGCGCCTAGGCCGCGGCACCGGCGATCGACCAATGTCCAAGCAAGAGTTTGATATCATCGATCAGAATGCCCCGGAAAGTTCGCATATCATATCCGATCGATCACAAACATCCGTTCCACCTGTCGCCAGTATCGGACTGTTTCAACTGGTATCAGCTATTCGGCATCAAGATTTTAGCCAAATCTTCGTCGGAATCGGTAATATCTACCGGTCGACAATCGACACCATCGCCGGCTTTATATCATCGCCAGTCACTGCCAAAGAAAAATACGTCGATAAATATCGCGGCGATCTGTGCACCGACTATGACGTCAAGGTCGAGCTGGCGATGTGGCCCAAGTGGTCGTGCGATCCGTATTACGGTCAACTACCGAGCGAAACCAATGGTGACGAGCTTGATCCGTGGAATGTACTTAGTATGATGATCGGTGGCGGCTTTATATATGCCAGTAGCGAGACTATCGTCGAAGAAGTGTATTATGGAAACCTCGACGAATTATTGGCGGCGTGTCGCGAAGCTGGCATTACCGTGCCGACCGACTGTATCAAGCCTACACGAGCTCCGTTTAAACCGTTTTCAGGCGGGCCAAAGGTCTTCAACAATAACTTTTGTGATGACCTCAGCCTGAAATCACCAAATAACGTCACTGATTACCCCGAGCCTATTTGCAATCGTCCCGGTCCTCATAGTTATGACTTTGTCGATGGCGATAATCGTTTAGCCAAGTACGCGAACGGTCCGCTGTTTTTGGAGTGGTATGCCACTTGTATTATCTGGAATCATCCAATTATTAGCCAAGAAAAATACCTATATCCCAAGTATCTGCCGGGCGACGGTACTCGTATTTATTGGGTGGGCCAGTGCACCGATACCAAAGACAAAATCAACGAAAAAATGCACCGTTTGTTCCAGTTTTATGTCAAAGATCACAATATCGAGGACTCGCTTGAAAACGTCGGTACGCAAACACTCGGTGATGACACTTGTTCCGACCCGATCTACCCCAACCCCAACAAGTTCTGCGCGCTCGATAGCGGCACTCGTATCAACAGTATGGCGACCGGCGGAATCAAAACACCTAGCGATAACGCCAGCGGAGCAGGTGATGGTAGTGGTGGCGGTGGTGGTGGCGGCGTACCTAAGCCTAACGCCAACAGCTACGTCGATTCCAATATTCAGTGCGCAGCCGGTACTACCGATGCCGGTACCGTGACAACCAAATACACCGGCTCTCTGGTCAGTTCACCCCGTCCGACCATACGGCTGTGCAAACTGGGCAGTATTGCCGGCGCTACGGTCAACGCGGCAGTATCAGCTAACTTTCAGCAAATGGGCGAAGCCGCCAAAGCCGCCGGGCGAGCACTCAGCGCCACGTCGTCGTTTCGACTCGACGATTCCTGCGGCGGTACCGGGACCGGCTCAAACTGTGCCTCGCCCGGTCAATCACCCCACCAGCTGGGCGTCGCGATTGATTTTGCGCTGACCGATGGCCGCACCGGTTCTAGCACCACATCGTGCGCTGCCAGAACTACTTCTAACGACCCGCGCTGGATCTGGCTGCGCGACAATGCCGCTAGTTATGGTATCAAGCAATACACTTATGAGAACTGGCACTGGGATACAACAGGGATGTCAAACCGATGTTAAATGTCATAAAAAAATATTCTTTACTCCTCATTGTTGGTCTGGCATTACTGAGTAGCGCTCAGGCGGCCGCTCAAATGACTAACGACGCCAGCAAAGCAACCTTTAAAGACTTCTACTTACAAAGTCGGGTCACCCACTACGACCGCAACGCCTCGGATGACCCGAATTGTCTGCCGCAGCTGCCGACAATTACCGCCGGCGGAACTGCCGGCGGCGGTGGTGGTGGCGGTGGTGGCGGTGGCAGTACCACGCCAACGACCGGCAGCAATAACACCGAAAGAGCCTGGAACTTCTTTATGGGTCAAGGCTTTAGCGCCGCCCAAACTGCCGGCATACTCGGTAATTTCATGATTGAATCGGGTATGGAGCCGCGCCGAGTCCAGGGATCGGGTTTTCAAACCGCCGATGCGCCGGTAGCCGGCAAAGGTTACGGACTGGCACAATGGACCGATTCTCCCCGCCAAAACGCTCTGAAAAATTTTGCCGCCAGCCAAAACCAGCCGGTCGGTAGCCTTGACCTCCAGCTCAACTTCGTCATGCACGAGCTCGCCACCAGCGAGAGCTCCTCAAACGGTATCCGCAACCAAACCACTATCGAAAGTGCTACGATATTTTGGCTGGATCGATATGAGCGAGCAGGTGTGCGTGCTGAGAGCGAGCGAATCTCGGCTGCCAAAAAAATATTTGATCAATACTCCAAACAAACGACTGCTACGCCATCACAGCCAGCCGCCGGAGGTAGCGGCGGTTCGTCCACCAGCTCCACACCTACGACACCGTCTGGCGGCGGCGCAGGTAGTAGTGGCTGTGCTGTACCGCAACCGCAAGTCGGCGGCGGAGCCGGCGGCAGTGGTGGCGCGGGTGGCGGTGGCGCGGGCGGTGGTGGTGGTGGCGGCGGTGGCGGTACGGTTTCCGGTACTTGTACAGCGACTGCGCCGATCTATGGTAGCGGCGGTAACGGCCGGCAACTCAAGCAAGCTGACTTTGAGAAACTCTACGGTCCGGGCGGCAGCGCCGCAACCGGCAATATGGTATCGGTAGATTTTATGGGTAAGTCGGTTCAAGTCCACAAGCTTGTGGCACCGTGTTTGCAAGCTGTCGCCAACGAAATCAAAGCCAGCAATATCAACTATACCGTCAGGTCGATCGGTGGTTTTCGTATCGAAAAAGGTGCCGGTGGAGCCAAGCTGGAAGACGGTTATCATTACTATGGCGCCGCTGTTGATATCAATCCCGACACCAACCCTTATACTTCCGGTACTGCGCCGCATGATATGCCGCAGGCTTATGTCGATATATTTCATCGACATGGCTGGTCTTGGGGCGGTAACTGGCGCAGCGTCAAAGACTATATGCACTTTGAGTTTAATGGTCTGAGTGTGCCGTAAGTCAGGATAATGTGTTTAAACAGTCTAAGGAGGTGACGACAGACCCATGAGTGACGAAAACAAGGTTATAATCTCATCGATTACGATATTTTTGAGTCTCATCATCGCCGCGGTGGCACTGATGGATATCAGAAATATCAACACCATAACGCCCGCTACGACCGATGCTAGATCGCTTGGCGCTACCAGTACGACGACAAGTGATAAGTTTATGTATATCGAGGGCGATACCAGCCTAGCCAACAAGTACGACAAAAACTATCATGAAATTCTCGGTCAAATCCTGCAAAAAATCTACAACCAATCCGGCCATCTGGAACGGCACGCCGAACTAAGCCGTCAACCCAAGTTTGCCAGTAATACCGCCGAGTTTGAAATCAAGCTGATACCGAGCAGGATTCGGTTTGCCGTCACGATAGTCGATAACTCGCCGCAAGCCATCAATGTAAGTGTAAAAGAGGTAAAATAATGAACCCTACGACTTTTGTTTGGCTCAAGCGCATCGCACTCATATCACTCGTTATCATGGTATTATCGATTGGCGCCAATATCACCTTGCGTCTACTCAATCCGTCGGCCGCCGTCTCGCCGCCAATTGCCTACAATATGTGGTTTGCCGACGATCGCGATAGTGGCAAAATCTATTATTACAACGGTAATCATTTTGTCGTCAAAGACAAAACCACCTACCAGACTCGTCTGGCAACACCAAAAATCACCAAGCCGATCTTTGGTGTTAGCGATGTTGTTTGGGTCAACGATGGGGTGTTTTTTAAGGTCAATGAAATAACTAACAACACGCCTTTGACTGATGTACTAAATAACACTCTGGGCGGCCCGGACCTCGAAAACGACCTACTGTATTGGTATATCGGCTTCAATGACACCCAGCCGAAAATCGGTTTCTCACAAAGCGATGCCCAAACCCACCGGCCATCTTGGCAAAAACCAACACTAGCTGTCGGCAACACAGTCTACTACGCTTCGGGTATGACGTTGTGGCAAACCAACCCAGCCGGCAACACCAAGCTGCTTGCGCGTTTCGATAAAGATTATGGCGATTATCTGACACCGCTTTTTGTCAAAAACAACCATATTATCGTCTCGCTCGCAATCGCCGCCGATCCCGATGGCTATCCGCTCAAAAAGAACGTAAGCCACGAACTGTATTCGGTTGACATCGCATCCGGTACTTACAAAAAACTCCAAGACATCGCCACTGTCGACAGCGGTGGCAGTCCAGTTACTATTGACCTCATCGGTAGCAGCGACCATTACGTCTATGCTTTTAAGACTCTGCCGCCCGCCAACAAAAGACAAATCGTTGCCTTTGATCTTAGCAAAAATCAAGCCCCGATTGTTGTACTCGATGATTTTACCGGCACCGCACTAACCAGTAAAAAGGGTATCTATGCTATTACAACCGGTGATAGTGAGCTGGGTGTCTACACAATTCGCGACACTACCGCGGTGTTTTTGTATCGGTATAACGATACGCTCACTGGTCCGTCGGGTATAAGTTGTAGCGATGTATCATGTTTGGTGATTGATTACCGCGGTATCGCCAAACTAGTGTCCAAAAACACTGATTTAGTCGCCGCAGTGAAGCCGGCTATGCACCAGCCTATCGAAAAGCAGTCCGGCATGGAACCAAACCGCTTAATCAGAAATGTCCTGTCGCCATACGACAACGACTATGATCTCATGGTGCCTATATCTAAAGGTGACGAGACCTACAAAGCTTTGCAAGACCGATTAACCAAACAAGGTATAGATTCATACGCCTATACATTTCATATCAAAGAAGGCCGTTATTAAAGCTATGATAGTGCGATGTGTTGGACAGGCTTATCGCTACGAAAAGTGGTTGAAGTTATAACTATTTGGCCCGTGTGACTATCAATAATATTGTTTTGTCGAGTCACGTCCAACTCTGACAAGACATCATCGAGTAGCAGGAGCGGTGGCGTATGGTAATACTTGGTGAGTTGCTCAACCTCATATAACACTAGTGACAATAGGAGAGTGCGTACCTCGCCTCGTGAAGCGACGTGTGTCATATCGTGATTGTTTATATAAAATATATAATCATCGCGGTGCGGTCCAACCCCAGTGCTGCCTAGTAATCTATCCCGCTCCACCGATTCACGAAGCCGTGCAATGATTGATTGAGTGTATGATTCTCTAGCAACCGAGGATTTATAGCTCACCATGATATTGTCGTCAGTTGCGGCAATACGTTGATAATAACCAGTCAGTTGTTTGTTCCAGCCATCGATATAGTTTTGGCGTATATCGACAATTTTTGTTGCTAATTCAGCGAGCGAAATATCCCAGACAAACAACGAGTCATTATCGAGTATCGGTTGTTTTAGTAATTTGTTTCGTTGCGCCACTACCCGGTCATAACGCCGCAGCAGATTGCTGTAACCGGGTGTGATTTTGGCGATTTGTTTATCCAGGTAGGCACGCCGCGATTTGGGTGAGCCATGAATAAGCATTAGATCATCCGGCTCAAACAACACCACTGGCAAAATATGATTGTGTGATAATCGCTGATACGATAAGTCATTGATCGTATAAGATTTTTTGCTGCTATATTTTACTTCACGCTGCCATGTGTCACATATACCCGATACTTTCCACTCGCTCGTACCGTGGGTAGCAAGTAGGGCATCGGCGTCACGAAATGACGACCCGGTCGCCAGCACGTAAAGAGCTTCGATAATATTGGTTTTACCGATACCATTGATACCGGTTATAACCGTGACACCGGAATTAAACTCAAACCTACGGTCGGTATAATTTCGAAATTGCCGCAGCTGTATTTGGCTTATATGCATATATACATTGTAATCGAGTGGCGGACAACGGTTAACTTTTGAGCGGCATTACAATGTGCGTATAACTGGCATTTTTAACCGGTTTAATTACACAAGGGGCGAGCTTACCACTGAAACCAAACTCGACCCTAGGCGCGTCAATCACACCAAGCGCTTCAATCACGTAGCGAGAGTTAAGCGTAATAGCGCCGTCACTCGTTGGTTTGACTTGCAGCTCCGAAGTATTTTCGCCTAGTTGAGAGGCGAGTGAATGAATCGATACCACACCTGCGGCGGCATCGGCTTTAATTGTGATACTGCCGCCGCTTTCGCGTGCAAACAGGCTCGCAATCTTGGCAATTCTGGTTAGTTCGTCGCGGTCACACTCAAAACTAGTATCACTGGTTTTTGGTATAAGCTGCCGATAATCCGGATACTTACCGTCAATCAAACGGCTGGTGATCGTGACGTCACCGAGCAAAAACTGAATTTGCTGATCATTTACCAGTAATGTTACCTCGTCCATATCATCTGTCATCACTCGCACGACATCATTGAGCGTAGAAGCCGGCACAATAGCCGATATTTCTTGAGTCAACGGCATAATCTCACGCTCACTAAGCCGATATCCGTCAGTACCGGCAATATATAGATTATTTTCAAACGTATGTAGATACAGACCAGTAAGCACCGGACGAGTCTCGTCATGAGAAACCGTCAAAATAGTTTGCTGAATAGCCCGCTTAAATACAGCGGCCCCGACTACAATTGTCGCTGCATTAGCAATTTCTGGCAGAGCCGGAAACTCTTCAGCACTCACACCGTTCATAGTCGATCGATAATTATTTGTAGTGATGTGTAGTTTTTGATCTTCTAACTCCAGAGTCACGACACCTTTTGGTAAATTGGCGACATAATCGCTGATTAGACGAGCCGGTATAGTTATAACTCCTTCTTTTAAAACCTTGGCGCCGATGTGCTCGATGATAGCGATTTCTAAGTTGGTAGCAGCTAGTACCAGTCGGGTTTTTTCGGCTTTAAACAATATATTGCTTAGTATCGGTAACGATGTTTTGTTTTGGGCAACTCGTCCAACCGTACTAAGTGCACGAGATAGATTTTCTTGCGTTACTTCCAGCTTCATTAGTTATCCTTTCTTATTATATATAGTAGTAGTCGTAGTAGTAGGGGGTGTGGATAGTGGTGAAAAGTGCTTTACAGTCTCTGGGCAGCGCCAAAGTTTCACAGTGGATAAGTTGGTGGATAATGAGTGACGAAGATTGCGGATAAGTTGCCGGTTATACACCAAGGCTACTATATTGTGAGTGAGGCCCCCCCGAGTCTGTATAACTTTCCAGTTCGTTTGCACATAGTTATACCATTTTGTATACACAGGTTGTACACAGAAAATATTCAGACGATTATCCATATAGAGCATCCCGAATCATCGATACATGTTCACGTATGACAAAATCAAGCTTGATAGATTTTTCGGTTTTTTCAACCGAATGTATAGCGGTGGTATGATCTTTACGGCCGAGCTCAGTAGCAATCCTTGGAAAACTCATATGTAGTTCGCTGCGCAGCAAATACATCGCGATTTGGCGAGGTACCACAATGTGCTTATCGCGACGCGGGCTAGTAATATCGCTCACATCAATCTGAAAATGCTTGGCAGTCTTGTCAACGATTTGCTTAGGTGTGAGGTGTCCGGGCCGCATTTTTTTGACATCACCCAGTAAACCGCTGGCGGTCTGCACGTCCGGTTCCAAGCCGCGCAGCTCGACGGTAGCCAGTAATTGGTTGAGAGCCCCCTCGAGTTCGCGAATGTTCGTTTTGATGGCATTGGCGATAAATTCGGTCGTTTCTCTTGGTAAAGTCACCCCTGACTGGGCGGCTTTGGTATCGATAATCGCACAACGGGTTTCAAAATCAGGCATCTGGATGTCGATCGCCATACCCCACTCAAACCGACTGCGCAGACGCTCGGTCAGGGTAGGGATGCTCTTGGGCGGCTTGTCCGAGCTGATAATTATTTGTTTATTAGCCTGGTGTAAGGTGTTAAAAGTATGGAAAAACTCGTCTTGGGTTACTTCCTTGCCGGCAATAAACTGCATATCATCAACAATCAAAACATCAACCGACCGGTATTTATTTGAAAACCCTTTCTTTTTGTAGCGAATACTGTCGAGAAATTCATTTACAAATGTTTCGGAGCTAATGTAGAGAACCTTAAGGTCCGGCTTTTTTTTGACGATATCATTACCGACAGCTTGGATCAAGTGAGTCTTGCCGAGCCCGACGCCGCCGTAGATAAAGAGGGGATTGTATTTTGTACCCGGAGAGGTGGCAACTGCTTGACAGGCTGCGTAGGCGAGATCGTTATTTCCTCCGACAATATAGTTTTCAAATGTATATTTTGGGTTGAGGCCGACTGTAGTGGTTGATGATTTGGTTCGATTAATCTTAATATGCGGGGCGCTAAACACTCGGTTGTTTTCATTATTTTTTTGGCGCTCTGAAGCAATCTGATAGATAATTTTTTCCGGCGAAACCCCATGCTTTTTTAGTATCGACCGGACGATTTCATCAAATCTGACCTCAAATTGTTGCTTGGCAAATATATTTGGCACCGTGACATACATGACATCACCATCAACCGCCTGGAGGTTGGTTTTTTTAAACCAGGTGACATAAGTAGCATGCGATAGTCCGATCTCAACTTCGGCTAATACAGCTTTCCATAACTGATTTTGTTCGTCAGTAGTCACAGGCCTCCTTTTGGTACTATCTACTATACTGTATTAGCAGCGGTTTTCCACAATAGATTATTTATTATAAGGAGGGTAGGTGATAGAAGGACTATTTGTACACAGATGATCACGTCATCTGTTATATCTGGGGAAAAGTCAAGTAAAGCTGTGGAAAACATATGTATACAGAAACACTATTTTACAAAAAAGCAAACATTGGTCTTGAGAATTTTACTTTCTTGAGGTAGTATAGAGGTCATATGCCAAAGCGAACATATCAACCCAAAAATCGTCGTCGTGCACGCGTGCATGGTTTTCGAGCCCGCATGAGCAGCAAGGCCGGCAGGCTAGTGCTCAAGGCTCGCAAGCTAAAGCAACGCGCCAAAATAAGTATTTAAAATATTTATTATATTTTGTCAAATAGCCATAAGTTGGTGGTTGTTTGTTTTTATGACATCATATAAGTATGCCTCCAGCCGAAAATCGTTTTCATACTGAGCGTAGTGTCCGCCGCGTTATGCAATATGGCCGGCCAATACGGAGCCGTTATACTACGGTTCGTGTAGTAGATAGCCGCCACCCTGCCAGCCGCGTAGCGGTTATAGTCTCCAAAAAAGTATTCAAGTCCGCTGTCAAGCGCAACCGAATACGTCGCCGGATTTACAATATTGTGCGACATGATATTTTACATACGAAACCGTCTGTCGATATAACTATCAATGTTTTTTCACCGGATGTATTAATTATCGATCATCGATTACTGTCTCGAGACATTCTCACCCTGCTTCAGGCTGGTTTACAGTCTGCTCGCTCTCGTAAAACATGATATACTATAGCTAATCTAAAATAGATTGGAGTGATATGTCTTGGTTTGACACACTAGTTGTACAGCCGATTTTCAACATTCTTATGGCGCTTTATGCTTTGGTGCCGGGTAATGATTTTGGTATTGCGGTTATCATATTTGCAGTGGTGGTGCGACTGCTTATGTGGCCGCTTATCAAAAAACAATTACACCAAACTAAATTACAGAGATCTATCCAGCCGGAATTAAAGAAAATCAAGCAACAAGCCGCAGGCAACAAACAGCTTGAGGGACAGCTCATGCTCGAACTGTATCGCGAACGCGGTGTTAATCCGTTTGCTCCGCTTGGAGTTTTAATTGTTCAGTTACCGATTTTTATCGCCCTATACCGGGTGATTATGATGATCTCTAATCACCGGGATCAGCTGGCTTCATGGTTTTATAGTGGAGTAAAAGACTGGCCGTCATTGGCTGCCGTTGTGTCAGACCCGACTAAGCTAAACGAAACCCTACTGCAGTTGATAGACCTTACTAAGCCGGTACTCCATAACGGATCGTGGTATCTGCCCGCACTACTACTAGCGCTAGCGGCGACATTTTTTCAGTGGTATCAGAGTAAGCAAATCACTCCCCAGGCAGAGAGTGGTAAACGACTGCGGGATATTTTAAAAGAGAGCGCCGCTACCGGCAAACAGGCCGATCAAGCCGAAGTCAGTGCGGCTATGGGTAATGGTATGCTTAAAATTATTCCAATCATCGCGCTTAGCTCGATGATTCTTATTCCGATCCCCGGTGCCCTACTGCTCTTTTATGCGGTATCAAGTATCGTTGCTGTGTTGCAACAACGCCGAGTCCTTGACGAAGATGTCGAAGAAATGGAAGAACTTGCCGCGGTGAAATCACCACCCAAAAAAACGTCTACAACTAAGCGCGCTGATGAAGCGATTGAAGCAGAAGTAATCACCACACCAAATCGAAAGGTGAAAAAACCGGTTCAAAAGCGCCGGAAAGGAAGTAAGGTACGCTAATGGATCGCGAAGCATCAATTGTTTTTGCCAAAAAATATCTCGAGGATATCCTGTCGTTTTTTGGACTAAATACCGAGGTCTATGCAACGGCAGATGAGGAAGTTATCGAACTGCATGTTCCATCGACACATCTCAATGGATTTTTGATCGGACAGCGCGGCGAGACACTGCGGAGTCTGCAGTTTATGATTGCGACGACACTCAAAAATAACGACGCCGCGCTCAACCGCGTCAATGTAGATATCGCCGACTACAAAAAGCACCGCTACGATCGACTAGCTGAGCAAGCGCGTGAATGGATCGAAGCAGTTCGAAGCACCGGCGAGCCCAAGCATCTCGACCCGATGAACGCCGCCGAGCGCCGCATCGTACACAAGACGGTTGCTGAGTACGGTGATGTCGATACAAACTCCGAAGGTGAAGGCCGTGATCGGCATGTCGTGCTCATGAAAAAATCAGAAAGCTAGATAGTATTAGAGACCGAGTGCTTTTCGGTAGACCTCTACGGTCTGCTCGGCCATCCGCTGCCATGAAAATTCTTTGACCCGAGCTGTTCCCTTTTTGATCATCTCTCGTCTCATTGCAACGTTATGAATGACGCGATCGATAGTGCTTGCCATGTCATCGATGTCAAAAGGATTGAAATACTGTGCTGCATCTCCATAAATCTCAGGCAAGCACGCAGCGTTACTACTGATAAGCGGAGCGTCATGTTTCATTGCTTCGACACCAGGTAGCCCAAATCCTTCTATTATTGACGGCACGACGACTGCCCGGCAGTTATTGTATAGCCATACTAATTCGTCATCAGTGACGAGGTTGGTAAAAATGATATTTTTATATCCACTGGCTTCGACCCAATTCTTGTTGAGTGCAACCGCATCCTTAATCTTTCCGGCGAAAACAAGCAGTAACTTCGGATGCTTTTTGAGCAGGAGTTGGTGAGCATGGATGAGTCGGCGTACGTTTTTATGCTCATTTTGTTGGCCGACAAACAATATATATTGAGCACTGTTATCGATAATGTCTGGTTTTGTCGGAGTAGTGCTGAGTGTATCTGCAGCAAGATGTGTGACAGTGATTTTTTCTGGTGATATACGAGCAAACTTCGCATATTGCTGTCGTGTAAATTCACTGATAGTTAGTATATGTCTAGATGTATGTCCGATGACGAAAAAGACAAGAAACCCTACCATTTTTTTAATCTGAAAGACAAGTTTATTTTTATGTTCAGGTGTTATTTTGAGTAAGGTTAGATCCAGGACTGACGTTACATGAGGTCGTAGGTAGAGGATTGGTTGTTGCGGCATACAGAAATGCACAAGGTCAGCATGCAGGCTGTAAAGCTGTCTAAAAAATCCAAACTGTTCGCCAAGTGAATAACTCTTATAGTCCGATGGAACTACTGAAAAATTAGCGTTTTTCGGCTTCCAATAGTCCAGATCCGAGGATGGTATCAGTACGATATATTCATTTGTTTTATCAACGTCCTGGAGATGAGAGAGCATGCGCTCGATATACCTCCCGGTCGTACTCCGTATGATTCTTGCATCGATAACTATTCTTGCCATTACTGATAGTATACGTCGTTGATGAGTAACATCAAAAATCAATTGTGTTGCAGGGCCTATGTCCGCCCTACGATGGTATAATAATATACAGAACAATATAGGAGGATTATGGCTGCGAAGCGAGCATTTATTACGGGTACTGCCGGGCAAGACGGCGGGCATTTGGCAAAATTACTTCATGAAAAAGGCTATGAAGTCTACGGGACACTCAGAGGTCAACTGGAAGCAAGCCATCTCAGATATCAGAGCTTTAAAAGTGAATTTCCATATGTCAATGTAGTCATGGCGGACATTCTTGATCTGTCTGCGCTAACACGCGCCATGCAGGATATCAAGCCAGACGAAGTCTATAACCTTGCTGCTATCAGTCATGTCGGGTATTCATTCCGAGATCCATTGATGACCGCCGATGTGACTGGTAAATCAGTTCTCAACCTGCTTGAAGCGATCCGTTTGGCTGGGCTGGAAAAAACAACGCGTTTTTATCAAGCATCGACATCTGAGATGTTTGGCGGCCTCGACTACAATCGTCCAGAAAAAGGATATAACGAGGATTCACCTTTTCATCCTCGTAGTCCATATGGTGTCGCAAAACTGTATGGGTACTGGATAACGAGAAACTACCGTGAGAGTTACGGTATGTATGCAGTCAGCGGTATATTGTTTAACCACGAGGGTGAGCGTCGTGGCCCTGAGTTCGTGACACGAAAGATTAGCTTAGCGGCTGTTGCTATCAAACAAGGTAAACAAGAGGTTCTTGAGCTGGGCAATCTCGATGCGAAACGCGACTGGGGTTACGCTGGCGATTACGTCGAAGGAATGTGGCGTATTCTGCAGCAAGAAGCGAGTGAGCCGAAAGACTATGTGTTAGCAACAGGTGAAACACACTCTATTCGTGAGTTTGTCGAAATCGCTTTTAAAGAGGTTGGTACAAATATAACCTGGCAAGGTGAAGGCGAGAGCGAAGTTGGTGTTGACGAAAACGGAGTGACTCGTGTCCGCATCAATCCAGAATTCTACCGTCCAGCAGAAGTAGATCTGCTCCTGGGTGATCCTACAAGAGCCGAACAAGAGCTGGGTTGGAAACGAGCAGTAGAGTTTCCAGGCCTTGTGAAGTTGATGATAGAACACGATCTAAAGTAAGCAAGGATTGATTGAAAAGACAAGGGCTAGATAACCCTTGTCTTTTTATATGCTTTATATTGTGCCCTACCAGCTAACAATGTATAGTTACGGACTTCATTTGTGGCTATCATATGGTCGATATCTTCCTCAGTAAACCAAAAATATTCGAATAACTCCTCAGGATCTTTCTCGGCTTCTGTTTTTGAGAGGTTGCTTGCGAGGTAGACATACATTTTTTGTGATGAACGACGATTGTGCACGTAAAACCACCCAAGCGGCTCAAGTTTTTCTGCTGCAAGATTTGCTTCTTCTGCAAGCTCTCGCCTTGCACCATCTTCAGGACTCTCGCCTTTATTGACTGCCCCACCAGGTAGTTGGTAAAGTACTTCATCGGGCGGATAACTATATTCTTCCTGGATTAGAAACTTACCCTCAGTATCGACAGCAAGAACCATCGCAGCATCTTCACGTGTGCTGAAATGTAGGTACTTCGTTCGCAGGCCACAAGGTAATTGCACATCGTCTTCATACAAAGTTATACGTGGGTGATCAAATAGTTTTTTAGAGGCTAGACGCTTCCATTTCATGAGAGTGATAGAGCAATATCTTCTATCGTTTTTTCTATAGGAATCTGTGACACCCAGCCAGTGTCGGATTGTAGACGAGTGGCACTCCCTACGATCTCCATAATATCGGTTGGTCGAACAAGAGTAGAGTCAATTTTATACGTCACATCATCGCGCCCTAGGGCTTTTTGGATAAGTGAAAAGATTTCCTTACCCGAATAACTCTTACCCGAACATACATTGTATAGGTTATCGCCTAATGTATCTGCGAGCGCTAACTCAGCATAAGCGCGAACTATGTCACGTACGTCAGTGTAATCACGTTTCGTGTCAAGGTTTCCGACCGATACCACTCCATTTTTTTCTGCTTTGCTGATTTTTTCAAATAGGTCAGGAACAATAAAACCAGGCATCTGACCAGGCCCGATGTGATTAAATGGCCGAACGACGATACACTCTAATCCTCGGTTACGATAATAACAGCACTGATTTTCATTGAGTACTTTGCTGACTG
Organism: uncultured Candidatus Saccharibacteria bacterium; assembly: GCA_964573015.1. Taxonomy (GTDB): domain Bacteria; phylum Patescibacteriota; class Saccharimonadia; order Saccharimonadales; family Saccharimonadaceae; genus JAPUDQ01. The sequence goes on from CAZNHZ010000002.1 coordinate 69,047, forward strand.
CATAGGGTGACGTATATCCTATAGCCGACCGTTCGGTTATCGGCATTGGCTGATGAGGGTCATAGATAGCTCCACTGCTCACAGCTATGATACGCGGTTTCTTTGCTTGCTTGAGAAAGTGTTCACATAGATGAGTGAGCATAGCACTGTTGAGATTGATATATGTCTGAGGATCATCATACGATGGTCCGACAGCAGCTAATCCAGCGAGATGGATAACAGCATCTGCTTCCACGATACTTTCTGGGAAGCCGTCAGCAAGATCGATCTGATAGTAATCATCAGTGAGCGAACAAGTATCTTCACGGCCTACCCCGATGACTCTATGTCCTCGGTGCTCTAGCTCTGCAGTGAGATGACCACCTACAAAGCCATTGATACCAGTGATCACAACAGAATTGGTCATATCTTATAGTATACTGATTTGCTACCCAGTTTGCCACATTATCAGATATAATAGTGAGAGTCTATGCAAAACATTTTGGCCAAATCTATATCTAGATACCGCTACTCCGTCATACTGCTCAAGCAGCTCGTGATAACTGATTTCAAACTTCGATACAAAGGCTCAGTTCTCGGGTATGTCTGGACACTACTCAAGCCACTATCACTGTTTGTGGTCATGTATATCGTCTTTATCCATTTTCTAAAATTTGGTGCGGGTGAGCCGCATTTTGCAGTAGCGCTACTGCTCGGTATCGTATTTTGGAATTACTTTACTGAAGTAACGATGAATGGCATGTCGGCTATCGTCGGCAAGGGTGATCTCATGCGTAAACTCAATTTTCCCCGCTATGTCATCGTCGTAGCAGGATCATTCTCTGCATTTATCAATCTCGTTATTAACCTTGCGGTTGTACTAGTTTTGATCGTGATAAATGGAGTAGATCTATCGTCTCGGATATTTCTCATGATTCCGATAGTGATAGAGCTCTTTGCGTTTTCACTAGGAGTGGCCTTTTTGCTGGCAGCTCTCTTTGTCAAACTCAGGGATATTAACTATATATGGGAATTACTATTACAAGTCGGTTTCTATGCGACGCCGATATTTTATCCTATCAGTATGATTACGAATGTATCGCTCGATGCTGCAAAAATTGCTCTACTAAACCCCATGGCTCAGATGATACAGGACGCACGATACGCCGTGATATCACCAACGACTGAGACAGTATGGTCGATATTTGATATGAGCTGGCATACGATGATACCGATAGCTATTGTCGTGACCGTAACTGTACTATCGGCGTGGTATTTTAGGCATGCATCACCGGGATTTGCGGAGGACGTGTAGATATGGCAAATGAAATAGCAATCAAGATTCGGGATGTGTCAAAGAGTTTCAAGTTACCTCACGAAAAGATTAGCTCAGTCAAAAATTTGTTTGTTAATCCATTTCGTTCGAGACAGGCGATGAAGACTGAGACTCAGCATGCACTAAAGAGTATCGATTTTGATGTTAAAAAGGGTGAGTTCTTTGGTATTGTCGGTCGTAACGGATCCGGCAAGAGTACGCTGCTCAAAATTATCGCAGAGATTTATCAGCCTACAAAGGGTCGAGTGACGGTCAATGGTCGCCTTGTACCATTCATTGAGTTGGGCGTAGGCTTCAATCCTGAGCTAACAGGTCGTGAAAACGTCTATCTAAACGGTGCGCTCATGGGATTCTCAGAGAAAGAGATCGATACTATGTATGACGACATCGTATCATTTGCTGAACTCGAAAAATTCATGGATCAAAAATTAAAAAACTATAGCTCGGGCATGCAAGTGCGATTAGCGTTTTCTGTCGCGACTCGCTCGGATGCAGATATCCTACTCATTGATGAAGTACTCGCAGTCGGCGATGCTGATTTTCAGCGAAAGTGTTTTAACTATTTCAAGGAACTCAAACGCAATAAAAAAACAGTCGTTTTCGTCAGTCATGATATGGCTGCAGTAAGGGAATATTGTGATCGATGTATATTGATTAACAATGCTGAGATTGTATATGAAGGAAACCCTGAGGTTGCCGCAGAAAAGTACCTTCGATTGTTTAATGATGGGGTTACAACAAACGAAAATGAGCGCACTCGCAACGAAAAACGTTGGGGAGATAAATCAGCCCAGTTTAAAAACGTTTCTATCACTCACGACCAAGACTATGTGAACATAACATCAGTGATTAGAGGCGGCACAGAGGATATACAATATCCGATTCTAGGATTTAATATCTCTAGTTCGACAGGAGATGTTCTGTGCGGTACAAACAATAAGATATTACAAAAAAAGGTATCGATTATCCCGGCCAATGGAGAGATGACAATTACCTGGAGGGTGCCAAACATATTCGGCGATGATACACTACACATTAGTATGGCGATTACGCATCCAGATGGGGTTAAGCAAATCGATTGGTGGAATGATGCTGCCAAGTTTAAAAATATTAATGAAAAATCAACACCTCATCCTGTCAGCCCTAATATTGATTTTCAAATAAAATAATCAATCTTTTCGTGCGATAACAGCATAGTCAGCGTAACCAAAAATTGTACTATGAAGTTTTTTGAGATGGGTATTGTCCGTCTCTAATTCTTTTTCTAGCCGGTGCAAAGGAACAATTGTTGCCGCAAATCCAACATATTCAAGCATAAATGCGAGTAGTTCTGAAGGTACAGGCCTTTGGTGCGATGGATCAAAATAAAATGTATTTGCACCAACATACAGACATGATGGGTTTGGCGTCTCAAATAGAACAAACCCACCGCGCGCAGTCACTCGATAACATTCTTCAAATATCTCCATTAAAGATTCAAATGGGATATGCTCAATGATGTGAAATCCTGTAATTGCAGAAATGCTACCGCTCTTTTGCTTTTGCAAATATGAAGCAGCATCATTTTTTACTGCCTTCAGGCCTAGGCTATTCGCCCGATCGACCATCTCTCCATTCATATCAACACCAACTGCTTTAAATTTATTTTTCTTCATGACGCTCAAAAATTCACCTCGTCCACAACCGATATCGACGATTGGTAGCTTTTTTAGACTATCAGCCATAGATTGAAAAAGAGGCAGATGTTCTGAGACTCTATCTTGTATCTCTTTTTCACTACCACGGAAGCGATCTTCAAATAATTTATAAAAATTATCAAAATTATCATTATCAGAGACGGTATTGTTGATCGTAACCTTGCTATCGGATGAGATAGTTTTCGAGACATTTTTTGATAACTGGTGTTTGATATCACTAATCTTATTATCGAGTGCATCAAACGAATCTAGGCGATTCTTTAAACGGTTGATTATCTCGTTTTTTTGATCGATATCATTAGATAATTTTTTAATTGTACTTTCTTGCTCTGCTAGTTTTGCGTCGATAAGTTTAAAATAGTTTTCAAAATGACTAGTGTATTGAGGGAGTCGTAATGTCTGAGATATTACACGGAGAGGATAAGGCTTGGATGTCTTAGGATCTTTTTTCATATAAATCCATTATAGCGTTTAAAAATTTCTTTGAGTAACGTCTCCAACTATATTGTTTAGAATGCTCATATCCGCCTTTTGTAACACTCATTACCAAACTAGGGTCATCTAATATATGGGTGATTTTTTGAGTTAAGTCACTCACATTACCTGATTTTGCCAGAAGAGCGTTACCGTCACTCACTTCAGGTATAGAAGAGTTATCATATGCCACGACCGCACAACTATTCTCAAATGCCTCGAGCACTGGTATTCCAAAACCTTCATAAAGTGTTGGGAACACAAAGCATTTCGCATTCTGATAAAGCCACAACTTTTCACTATCATTTATAAACCCTAGAGTGTAAATATCAGTTTTGTATTTACTTTTCTTGATAGAATTTCTGATGTCCAAGTTGGGTATTTTATCAACAATCTCAAATTCCTTCCCGGCCAGAACAAGTTTAATTCTTTTGCCCGAGCCCTTTATCACATCAAACGCATCCACAAGATCTTGGACACGTTTTCTTTTGTCTGTTGCACCAATATACAAAAGGTAATCACCAATATCTTTAGGGATATTTTGTGGGCGAGTCGGTGTTTGAGTATTGATCACTGGTGCGAGTGGTATGGTTATAATTTTACTCTTTGGTAAATCAAGAACATCAACAAGAGACTGTGATGTAAAGTTAGAAATGCTAAGAATAAGGTTTGCTTTAGAAAAGTTTTTATAATGTAATCTATAGCGTTGCTGGTAGTAGTGTGCACGCAAAAATTTCTTAGCCTTTTTAAAAATTCCTTTATGTAATTTAAATTCATGAAGGGGTGTTGGTAAGTAGTCTTCTTTAAAAAGCAGCGGAATAAGATCATAGGCAATCAATACATTTTTGACACCCGCAAAACGAGGCATGCCTAGCATAAAATCAAATTGTACAAAAATATCAATATTTTTGTTTCGGAGCGGAGCAAACTTGTGAAAAATTATTTTTGATAATTCAGCGAAGTCTCTCGGCCTATCAATGGATTTTTTTACCAACGGAGTAGTGACTCGTTCATAGGGGACATGTAATGTATAACCAAGCTTAACGATAGGGTCATAATTATCATACGTGTACACAACATACTCTACATTTGGCTGAGGCGTAAGATGCTCGAGCAAGCTTCTCACGTGCATACCGATACCACGACTTTCATGCCCCATTTGCAAGCAGCGAAGATCAAGACATATTCTTACCATCGCTTACTGCGTTTCCTTAAGCGTTTGCAATAATTTTTTAGCAGAATCTTCCCATGTGTATTTTTTAACTTGTTTTTTACCCTTTTTAACCATAGTTGATTGAAGCTCAGGATTTGTTACAACCTTGACTATGCCATCAGCGATACTTTGTGGAGATAATGCATCAACAGTAATCGCTGCATCGCCTACGGCTTCAGGTAACGATGAATTATTCGCGCACACTACAGGTGTACCACACGCCATAGCTTCAAGTGGCGGCATGCCAAATCCTTCATAAATACTCGGATAAACAAATACCGAAGCGCCAGTGTATATTGCTGATAAATCCTCATCTATCACATACTTACTAGGAAACATAACTTTGTTGCCGTTTTTCCTGAGGCGCTCAATGATTGTATGGATCTCATTATTTTGCCAACCGCTCGCACCTACTAAAAGGAGAGGATGTTTCGTCCTGATTGATTGTGGTAATAACTCATAGGCAAGAAGCAAATTTTTGATATTTTTTCTGGGTTCAATATTGCTCACAAACAATATGTAGTCATCGTCAATCGCATATTCTTTTTTGACACGAGCGATATCTTTTACAGATGCTCTAGTAAATTTGCTTGTGTCAACAGCTGGATATAGTATCTCAATTTTTGATGGATCAATACTGTAGAACTCTGCAACCTCATCTTTACTATTTTGAGAGATAGTTATTACGGCATTAGCACGACGAAGAGATTTCTTAACCTGAGTAGATAAAAACTTTTGATTATTCGGATCAGCAAACTCTGGGTAGAGTTCATATGAGATATCATATATAAAAGGTATGCTTTTTGAAAATAACAGTGGCCACGATGTAAAGTTCGGAAATAGGTAAATCCCTTTTCCATAGATCATGTCGAGTGGCGGCTGGCGGTTTCGAATTTTTAGCGCATTGGCCACTCGTAATGAGAACGGGGAAGGCAGTATTCTGATATATTTAAATCCATACGAACGTGCTTTTTCTAGATGTCGAAAATGAACTATCAGGTAAAAGTCCAACTCTTTGTACTCGGGTAGCAACCCGTCCACGGCATATAGTAGATCACGAGTGTAATGACCGATGCCGCTGAAATGAGGATTTATAAGAACGTCAGCATCCACGAAAACTCTTTTTACCATACACTAATTTTACCTCAAAATTCGGTAATGGTGAGTAAGATCGCGTAGGAGTACTTTAATATAATGCCTGGTCAATATACAATTATTTGAGAAATGACTACTCATTCTAACGCCCAACCGCTAGTCTCCGTAATTATTCCAGCGTATAATTGCTCGGAATATATCAACGATGCCCTTGAAAGCATCTCGAATCAAACATATAAAAATATTGAAATAGTCGTCGTTGATGATAGAAGTACAGACGGAACATGGGAATTGATCAATCAATATAAATCAAAAGAAAACCGCCTACGCCCTTTTCGGAACTCCAAGAACTTAAAAATAGCTAAAACTCTCAATAGGGCTATTAGTGAATCAAAAGGGAAATATCTTGCTCGAATGGATGGAGATGATATAAAACTTCCTACGTCCATAGAGAAACAAGTTGCCTATATGGAGTCAAATGAGGGAGTCGTTATCGTCGGCACTAATGCATATATATGTGACGAAAAAATGAATAAAATTAATGAAAGAGAATACGCGGTCAGTGATGATGCAATTCGCATTAAGATATTCCGATATTCTCCTTTTACACATGCTTCAATACTTCTCCGTGCTTCAGCTGTGCCCGATAACCCATATCAGCTAGATTGGGTGGAAGATTATGATTTATATTTCAGACTAGGTAAAGAGGGAAAATTCGCAAACATACCCGAACCGCTTTACTTGATTAGGACACATGCTGATTCAGTCTCACAGTCAAAAGTAAGAACTCAAGAATTTAGAACGCTCTATATTCGGCTGAAAGCAGTATTTGAATATGGATACACAATGAGTTTTGGTGATAAACTTTATTTCTTTATGCAGCTTATGTCTATGTTTCTTATACCATCGCGTTTTAAATTCTGGATATTCAATGCTCTAAGGAGGTATCTATGAAACAGATGTGTATAGCTTTTCATATGCCTTATCCAACAACTATCTATGCCAATAGGACTATTTATAACGGATTTAAAAATGCGTTTGAATCGTTAGGCTGTACCTTTATAACTTATACACCAGACGATGAGCTTGAATTTTTCTTAGATCAAAACCAACCAGACATGTTCATCACCGCCTCACACTTCTTTTTTCGTAAGCAACTTGACTACCAGATTTTGAAAAAATATCGTCAAAAAGGGATGTTGCTACTGACAAAGATCGATTTCTGGGACTCACCACTCGGAAAGCTAAGGGTTAATGAGGCGCCTAGTATGAAGGATGATACAACAGCCAAAGATCTCATAACCAAAGGCCTTTTAGGAGACATTTACTACAGTACGGCAACGGAAGCAGATGGTCGAATGAAAGGCTTTCGAGAGTTTGCTAAGCAAGGTTTTATCACGGTACCACTTGCCGCCGATCATCTAACCCTGAAACCACATTACCAGGAAAGGTTTGCTGGCGACATACTGTACTTAGGGACGAACCTACCCCAGAAAAGAAAGTTTTTTAAAGAGTGGGTGCTCCCTCTCAAAAAGGAATACGATGTCCGACTATATGGACAAGATTGGACATCTTATGATCGAATGGTCGGTAGGGCAGCTAAAGCTGGACAGTTTTTTAATATTCCTGGTCTACGTTCAATTCAGAAACCAAAATTTGACCTTAATGACGAAGCGGATATGTATGCGAGCGCAAAGATACTAATAAATATACATGAGGACTATCAACGGCATTATGGCGGTGATTGTAATGAGAGAACGTATAAAATACCATACTGTGGCGGTTTTCAAATCGTGGATGACGTTGCGGTCATAAGGGAGTACTTCAAAGACAGCGAGGAAATTGTCATAGCTAAAGACAAAGATGATTGGTTCGACAAGGTTTCATATTACTACACGCACGAGAAAGAGGCGCAAGCGATTGCAGAAGCAGGCAGAAAACGTGTATTGCGCGATCACACTTATGTCAATCGCGCCAAACAAATACTAGATTTACTGGACTAATACTTTTTTTTGATCACATACAGTGGGCGGTTTTGAGTTTCTGAATATATCCGCGCGACATAGAGGGCTAATAATCCTTGTCCGACCAACAATATTCCGACAAGAAAGAGGATCATGAGCCCTAAGAACGCCGTACCAGTTATATTAAGAGAAAGCGGGTCTTGAAGAAGATATTTCTCGATAACAACGAATACACTTGCAATAAAACTACTGAGAACTATAAAAATCCCAATATACCCTGAAAAATACAAGGGGAAGAAACTTAATGAAACAAATCCGTTCATTGCGAGCTGAACAAGTTTCCTAAAAGAGTAGCTTGCCTGCCCATGTTCTCTGGCTTTTGCATTGAATTCGATTATTTTCCTGTCAAAACCTAACCAGTCAATTAACGATCGAGTAATCCGAGAGTGCTCTGTCAGTTTTGTGAACTCGTCGGCAACCCGGCGACTGATGATTCGAAAATCAGTTGATCCCGGGATTGCATCCACCACTCCAAAATACCTTAAAGATTTATAGAATAATTTAGAGCCAAGTTTTTTAATTATACCTTCTTTTTGATTAGATCCCCTTACTCCAATAACTACGTCTGATCCCTGTTGTAACTCGTTGATAAATTTAGGTATAAGCTCGACTGGGTGTTGACCGTCTGCATCAAGTATCATTATTGCCTCTCCCTTAGAGGCGTGAATACCAGCGCTAGTAGCCATTTCTTTGCCGAAATTTTTCGAAAACTCAATAACAACAACATCTTCGTTGGTTGAGGCGATTTCACACAGATGTTTAACAGAATCATCCCTGCTTCCGTCGTCCACGTAAATAATCTCGTGACGATATTTTAGCGAGCTAAGGACTTCCATGAGGCTTTTATGGAAAAATAGAATTCCTTCTGCCTCGTTATAAACCGGAACAACGACTGATAATGACTTAATCTTTTCCATGAGACTCCTTTAGTGAGATGAATATATATTGTACGCTCAGCACAAATAATGCAATACAGTATATAACTGTAAGAGACGTAATAAACGATTGAACGGTCGCATTATTTCTCGATACGGCTATTAACAGGGTGAATATTAAGATGCAGAAAAAAACCGTTCGTCGTGGAATATGGAGTGCAAGTACTTGGAGTAGAAGTACAGTCAATGATACAAATGTCATATACAATCCAAAACGCCATAACTGGGTACTTATTTCCAAGTACGGTGAGCCATAGAGATCGAGCAGTACGGAAGGCATAAATATGAATATGAGCATCACTCCAATACCTATAGTAATTGACATTAAGATAATTTTTAAGAGTAGCCGCCAGGCGCTTTGCGGTTTACCGGGCGTCACATGGGAGATGAGAATATTTATCATTGGTAGTATGGTAAATATTATTATCGTGCCAAGGGTTGAAGCAGCTGAGTAAAGGCCACTTGTATGACCATCAAATATACCGCGAGCAAGAACTATATCTAATGAGACAAAAATGGTGAGAAAAGCACTAACTACTACCAAAGATAGAATGTTTGGGAGGTAGGGGCGAATAGCGTTTACTTCATCAAATCGGAGTATAATCCGACTTAACATTGATCTCAATTCATCCAGGCTGAAAGCTAACTTTGAACTATATGCGCCCAATAGAGTCATTGCAATTAATTGACTGAACGCAATAGATATCAATGCACCGTTGATGCCCCATTTAGCGGTGAGAACGACACCAATAATTAGTTTCAGGATTACACTTGCAAGCTGAAAAAGTGCGGCAAGTAACAATTGACGCTTACCGATTAAATAGCCAAAGATAATGATAAATGGAAGAGAGATGAGCAAATCAACCAAGACTATATAAACACCTGCGACGCTATCGATTCGCATGTAGGAACGTATAGGCTCTTGAAAAGCAAGTATAACTAAAGCAATTAAAATAATAAGGAGCGAAAGAATTTTTTGTAATGTGAAGAGAAGTCGATTAGCAAGTTCTGTTTTGATTTTAACAAGATAAATTGCTACTACTGCTAAACCAGCAAATAACGCCCCGGACTGTGAGAGCAAAGTTAATAGGGCTTGTGAGGCACCAAAATCATCTGTGCTGAGTCGCCTAGCAATCATAGGGTAGAATGCATAGTTCAGTGCACCGCTACATAGTGATAAAAATACGAATATCCCGTTTTCCCAGTACTTGGCCAGTTGGGGTTGTTGTGTGAAGTGTTTCTGCGTTTTCATACGTCAATTACTAGTATACAATAGGAGCATATATGGGTTTATCATGGGGTATTTTACGACCCAAAAGTAAAAAAAATGAATGGCTCTTCGCCTTTGTATTGTTTACAATAGTTAGCTTTTTATATATGGGTGGGGTTACGCCGTTCAATTGCACAACGACATTTGTAGGTTTACCCGGTGACAGCAGTGGTGGTCTAGCATGGTTTCAGTGGGCCGACGGGAATGATCCCGTTTGGGATTATAGCCATGCCAGCAATTTTCCAGATGGAGAATCGTTACGACGGCCTCAGTTCATAACATCATATGCCCAGTTTGGTGTATATTGGCTCTTTTCCATACTTACCAACCAGATATGTGGATTGAACCTGATGGTTTTACTGGGCTATCTTACAGGGTCTCTTGTGATGTTCGGTTTTTTGCGATGGCTCAAAATGCCGTTCCATATCGCACTGTTTGGCGCTTTCGCTGCGACATTCGTACCCTATACGGTAATTAAAGCTGGTGGACATATACCTTATATGTTTAACGCGATATTTACGGGTATTATCTGGGCATACTTTGCCTATATTCGTTCGAATCACTATAAACCACTACTTATAATGGCATGTATTGCAGTTTACAGTATGTACTTTGATGGTTACTACATTCTTATTACTGGAGCGCTACTGGCCGTTTTATTTTTACTGACGATATTGCAATTTTTCGTAGGTGTGTCGTTGACCGAAAAGAAGTTATGGATAAAACAAAATTCATTTCGAAATTTCATGCGGGTGCATGCGAAAAATATCACTCTCGTATGCATCCTATGTCTATTATTAATAACACCACTAGCCTATATTTATAAAGAACAAGGAACCGAGATACAAGGAACACTTAATAGTGTTCGAGCACCTATTCAAGTCGAAGCGCAGCTTTATGGCACAAGATTGGGTGATTTTCTCTATCCTAGTGCATACCATCCACTTGCCTCATTCGAGTATAAGGAATGGCGTTCAAAACATATTCATGGAGCAAATTTGGGTGAAAACACTCTTTATATCGGATATGTAATCATCGCCCTAGCGGTTTATGCAGTAATTTTCGCTATCCGACATCGTAAGAGAAAAATTATTACACATGAGAGTCGATATGTTATTCTTGCGTGCATTGCTATTATCCTTGTCTTGGGGTCCCTAAGCCTGCCGCCAGTGGTTAATGTATTTGGTATCAATCTCTCATCTCCTTCGGAGATTCTGATAAGTATGACGGCAAAATGGCGTGTATTATCAAGGTTTTTTATTGTTATCCATCTTGCTTGGGTGGTGCTCGCGGTGTATGGGCTTCGTTTTCTCTTAGAAATGAGGAATCGACGGCTCGGTATGGCTCTGACGATCCTAGCCTTTGTTGCACTATTCATTGAATTTGCACCTCCTTTCAAAGATGCATCCTGGAGTCTAGTTAATGACAGTCCGGAAGTCTATAACAAAGTACACAATGACATATCTGTTGACCTTGTTGCTGAGTATCCTGTGACGGATCATCCTTCAGAAACTCTGCCTTTTACCTTCACTTTTCAACAGATTTCAAATAAACCTATTCTTAATGCCAATGATGCTCTTACTACGGGACATTTTCTACGTCAAAGCATTGCAGGAATTAATGATAAACAAACCATACCCGTTCTTAGAGGTTTGGGAGTAGACGTAATTATCGTATATAAGGTACCTGTTGATAATCCTAGTCTTAGCGTCTATCAACCACCAGATCGAAAACTTGATTTGTTAATAGGAAGGCTGTATGCGTACAAAATAAATCCCGGTGAATCGGCTAACGAGGCGGCGGTATTTAGAGAAGGCTTTATACTTGATATAAACAAAGATAATAACAGAAGCAGTATGCTATTGAGTAATAAGGGTGTATTCACGATTGATGCTGTCAGGAAAAAAAGCTCTGAACCAATAAATGATGACTCAGTAAGTACGTTAGATTTTAAATTAGGTGCTTATACGCAAGGTGAGATCCATAGAGTCAGGATGTTCCAGAACGATCAGGCTATATTTGATAGCATGATTGGTAGTGAGGCTAACTATAGCTTAGAAGTTAAAGATAATAGTCCAATCCAAGTCAGGATAGACGGGAGTAACGTGAACCCTGTTATACGCATATCCGACGCAATCGTGAGGAGATAATAATTCATAATATGGTTAGGTCTACACAATCAAAGGAAAACATATGGCTAGACGTAACCGATTTATTAGTTTGGAGAGGTAATTTTACTGGAATCCAACGAGTTATTTATGAATATGCCCTCCGTTTCAGCCGAGAGGGCGCGCATTTATTCGCATATGATAATGTAGATAACAGGTTATTCGAACTGACTCTTGATGATTTAAATTTTGATATAGAATTTAAGAGAGGTGGCGTTGTTAGGCCTCTTCGGCTTCGCAGAAAGATTCGGCATATAATAGGTAAACCGTACTATAAACTCTCCGATGAAAAAAGGGCATTTCTCGCTCCTTACGTACATGCAGCTAACCATACGGTCAGATCGACCCTGCATGCACTAAAAAGACATGATAACGAAGAAAAAGACCACTCGCCTTATGAAGACTTCGCTCCTGCTTCGTTCCAGCAATATGACACGGCGGTGTTGATAGGAGCAAGCTGGAATGAACCTGGTGCACTCAGGCTACTTTCCGAGCAAAAGCAATATAGTAATATTAGAATCGTCCAGCACATCAATGATTTATTACCAATTTATCAACCGCAACTGTTTGCTGAAGAGCTTATCCTTTCCTTTAGTAAATACATGGAGTTGACGGTACTGCACGTAGATATCTTTACGGTTATTTCTGATGCGACGAGACGAGATCTAGTTGCCTATTTCAAACAAAACACTATTAAGAAACCACGAGTAGAGGTTGTTAGGCTTGGTGATAATCCAGCTGGAAACGAAACTGCAAAGAAGCCCAAAGAATTAGTCGCGGATAAATATATTTTAGCAGTAGGGACATTTGAGGTAAGGAAAAACTATATCCTACTATATCAGGCTGCAAAATTGGCTCAAATAGAAAAAAAAGAAATCCCTCAAATAGTCATCGCTGGTCGGCAGGGATGGTTGAGTAGTGATTTACAACACCTTATAAAACATGACCCGTATACGCATGAAAGTATTCTCTGGTTGGAGAACATGACAGATGGCGAAATAAAGTGGCTTTATGAACATTGTTTGTTTACAGTGTTTCCGTCTATTGCGGAAGGCTGGGGGTTGCCGATCGCGGAATCATTACAACATGGAAAGTTTTGTTTGACATCCGGGACATCTTCGATGCTAGAAATCGGCAAGGGGCTTGTCGATTATTTTCTGCCATACGATGCACGAGAGCTTGTGGAAAAGATTCACTACTACATGGCAGAGGAGCGTTACAGGTTTATGAATGAGAAAGCCAAGTCGGATTACAAAGTATTTACTTGGAATGAATCTTACGAGCAGTATTTAAATGCTCTGCAATCTAAGTAAGTTACTTAGCGAACATTGATGGCGAAATTCAGGCCAAGATTATCCATCCATGATATGCCTTCAGCAACTGGGTTGAAGTACTCTAAGCTCTTGCCGGGAGTATTAGGGGCTTTGAGCCAGAATTCAAACGTTCCAATTTGACCGGGTGCTACTTGGCTTTCAATAAGCCTAGTTGGACGACTACAACCATACCACTCAGTTGAGCAGAAACGACTGGATCTGTCGTAAGGATTTGATGTCCCTAAGCTAACAGGGTAATCCCCACTATTGCTCCACACTGTGTTTCCATCATTCTTGATCCTCATTCCTACTAGGATCTTTTGATCAGGCATCATATTATCGAGTCCGACAGGATTGGTCTTGGCGGCATCCGAGAATGCGTATTGTGAAACAATCGACCATTTATACTCGGGCTTAATGACTGATATAGCATAATTTAAGCCGATATCTTGCAGCCAAAGTTTATTCTCTATTAACGGGCTAAAGTACTCCCTGGACAATCCTGGTCTATTTGCAGGTGCTTTTACCCAGAATTCGAAAGTAGCATACTGACCAGGTAACACTGCAGCTTCCTGCATACTAGCCGGGCGGGATGGTCCTAGCCATCCTGTATCCATGAAGGCGCTATGACGTTCAAATGGATGGGTTATGCCCAGTCTAAGAGGGTGATTGCCGCTGTTTTTCCACGTTACGTTACCAGTATTTTGTATTCGTAATCCTAAATAACGCCGGTCGCCAGGCTGGAGGTTATCCAATCCCGTGAGAACTTCCTTAGTATTATCGGTATAGGCATATTGGGAGACGAGCCGCCACGAATAATTAGCAGGTTGGACGGTAATGCCAAAGTAAAGCCCTATATCCGGCATCCAGGTTTTACCTTCGGCAAGAGGTGCGAAGTACTCAGTGAAATTAGTTAAGTTACCCTCAGGCGCTTTTATCCAAAATTCGAAAGTCCCGATTTGTCCAGGCGCGACAGACGCCTCCTGTAAAGTAGCTGCCCTGCTAAACCCTAACCAAGTCGCGTCGTAGAATGCACTTGACCTATCATATGAGCGAGATGTACCAAGTCGAACTGGATTTTGCCCACTATTACTCCACGTCGCGGTACCGGTATTACGTATTTTTACACCTAAATAGATGCGTTGATTGGGTGACAAGTCATTTAATCCCACAGGCATGGTTTTCGATGAATCAGTAAAAGCGTATTGCGTCACAACATCCCATGAATATGATGCGGTTAACGGAGATCCAAACCATATCTCAAAGAAATAAACGAAGTTATAGCTGCCGCTATAGTAGCGCCCGACAGTACCGAATGGCTCGCGTCCGTACAAGCCTTGTGGATTGTTGTATGCATGAGGAGTGTAGCAATACATTGATGAGGTAGCCGCATTCGCCAGGTAATATGTACGGTACGCAACACCGTCTTGATCAATAAATGTTACGTTTTGATTTGGATAGAGACTTGGTGTGTAGAATTTTCGGTCTCGTCCGTCACAGACCCAACCTGATGATGGCTTCCACCAGTTATAGTTTCCGCTGGCCCTCTCATAATTATAGCGGAGAGTCCAAGTACCCATGTCAACCTGTTCGAAAAATCCAGCCGTCGTACATGTGCCCGTCGTCGGACAACCGTACCCCATGGCGTAATTAAGATCGATACTATCTGGATATGGGTTGGTAATTAGGCTTTGCTCTTTTTGCAGAGTTGCGAGTATTACCTGAGGATTAATTCCGTATATTTGAGCAGCATAATAGATGATTGCTGAGGCTCGGACCACTTGCCCGCAAGGTGCGCCGATGGCCCTGTACCATTGCTCGGTTTGATAATCATAGGCGCAGTTGAACAGAAAAGTCTTTGAAGTGAGACCGCTGTTCTTTGAAGCGAGAAAGCTTTGGATATTATTTTCCGACATAGAGGCGGCATTGAGAAATATTGTGTTATCGACTATTCTCGCGCCATTATAGACGGCACTACTCGGTGTTTGTGCGAAGACGGTGATACCTAGACTCAAGGAGAGTGCGAGGATGGATTTATAGATAAAGCGACTTTTCATATGCGTTACCTAAATCGTATAGGTATCCTTACATGATTTGACTCAACCCCGTCTGGAGTCATCGTAAACAGGTCGATTCTTCCGGTCGATGCGGTAGTAGAAAAGTTAAATGTGCCAGCGAACTTGCCATCGACTACGTTTATCGAACCGCTGGCTATGACACCCGAGACATTATCGGCGAGTCGAAAGGACACGGTACTTGCTGTCGATTTTCCACTGAGTTGTTGGCCATTCTGGACTAGGCTGTCTTTTAAGGGAGAGAAGACACTGATCACACCGCTTTCTGAGGTTAGCCATTGGCTTTCTGGCGGAACAGAAGATACAGCACCGTTATTATCGCTCATGGTACCTTCATTAGTCGTTGTCTGAATAGGCTGTCTGTCATTGCCACCTGTAAAGTTACTTTGAGCCGAAGGTGCCTGGCTGGTCGTTTGGTCTGTAGAGTTGCTCAAAGGCGATTTAATGAAGTCGGTTATATGCAATTTTTCTAAAACAAACAGAGCCAGCGCCCCAATGAAAGCAATCAATATGATTGATAGAATGATATTTTTTTTCGTATTTTTTCTTTTTAACATATTCATGTCATCCTTTGTATATTCTAGCACAAAAGCAGTTAATAGCAACACGCTTATGTGTCTGTGTCTATACGGATTAAAAATACAACTCAATGATAAGCAGAGCGAAAAGAATCATAAGAGACTGCTTCGGCTTATCTCCCAACACAAAGCAGATTGAAACCTGATTCATAAAAAGGAACGGCCTGTTCGTACGGTCTTTAAGTGTTTTTTATCTGGTTCAATGAGATTTACAGTTTAACCTGATTGTGCAAAAAGAACAGCGCTAGTCAATCCGAGATAGCTCACACCAAGCACATCAATAGTAGGGTGGTTGCATAAATTATAGATTATTCGTGAAATGTGTGGCTCCACTATATAATAGGTTCATGATCACAGTTATAATTGCAGGTGGATCCGGCACCCGACTATGGCCGCTATCTACTTCTCACAACCCAAAACAACTACTGAAACTGACCAATGATTATTCGATGGTTCAGAATACATACAATAGAGCCACGACTTTTTCCAGAGAGATATTTGTTGTACCTGATATATCTCACTCTGACTTATTGCGAGAGCAGCTGCCAGTACTCGATGACCAGCATTGCGTCGTGGAGCCAGGGCGTCGGGGTACGGCTAACTGTATCGTGGCTGCGCTTGCCCATATTGAAAAATCCGGCATCGACCCCGATGAAGCAATAGCCTTCATATCAGCAGATCACAATGTCAGGGATGCGAGCGGGTTCGCACGTTCATTTCAAGCAGCTGCTGAGGCGTCAAACAAAGTAAAAAAGTTAGCATTAATTGGTATCGAGCCTACATATCCAGCTACTGGGTTTGGGTATATTGAGCGAAATGGTGAAATTGATGGCCTGCCAAATACGTATACTGTTAAAAGTTTTAAAGAAAAGCCGGATTTTGAAACAGCTCGCACATATATGCAATCCGGTAACTATTTATGGAATTGCGGATACTTTGTTGGATCACTAAGAACGTTTACGAATGAGATGAAAGAAAACTCCCCTGGGCTTTATGCCAACTATCAGGCCCTAGTTAAACTAGATGGCTCTGGCGATGAGGCATATGCAGAGACGTACTTAGGATTTGAAAACGATACTATCGATTATGCACTTATCGAAAAAACAAAGGATCTTATCGTAGTACCTGCATCATTTGATTGGATGGATGTTGGTAATTTCAAAGATCTACATGATGCTAACCAAAGAGATGAGCAGGACAATCATTTCCAGGGTGACAATATTCATAATATAGAAGTTCAAAATGCATACATTCGCAACGAAGAACCACATAAGCCAATAGCAGTCATCGGTCTCGACAATGTCGTCGTTGTCAATACTCCCGACGGCGTCTTGGTTGCGCGCAAAGACCTCAGTCCCAAGGTTGGCGATATCGCCAAAAAAATACAGCCTTAGGTGCGGTAACCGTTAGGGTTTTTAGATTGCCAGCGCCAAGAATCTTCGCAAGCGTCGTCGATAGTTTTTGTGGTTTTCCAGCCTAATTCTTTTTCTGCTTTGGTGGCATCGGCATAGCATGAAGCGATATCACCTGGTCGACGATCAGTTATTTCGTATGGTATCGTTTTGCCCGCAGCTTTACTAAAGGCGTTGATGAGCTCAAGCACAGACGTACCTTTGCCGGTAGCAAGATTGTATATTTGAGTACCAGGTTTGGAGTGCTCTAGGGCGGCGATATGGCCTCGCGCCAGATCAACTACATGGATATAATCACGGACACCAGTACCGTCAGGAGTGTCGTAATCGTTGCCAAATACACTTACTTTTTGACGCTTCCCAACAGCTGTTTGAGCAACATAGGGCAAGAGGTTGTTCGGGATATCCGCTGGATCTTCGCCAATTAGTCCGCCGACATGAGCACCTACTGGATTAAAGTAGCGCAAAATAGTAATTTCAAGTGACGTGTCGGCCGTGGCGATGTCTTGAAGGATAATTTCGTTCATGTATTTTGTCCAGCCGTAGGGATTAGTTATGCCAACTCCTACTCGACTGTCTTCGGTGAGCGGCAGAGATTCTGGATTACCATAGACAGTGGCGGACGAGCTAAATACTAGCTTTTTGACGTTATGACGTTTCATAAGTTCGATGAGTGTGAGTGTGGAATTAATATTGTTTCGATAATATTCGAGTGGTTTTTGGATTGATTCACCTACTGCTTTGAGCCCGGCAAAATGTATGACACCGTCAAATGCATGTTTTGCAAAAACTTCATCTAGTTTTGTTTTATCACAGGCATCTATTTCATAGAACGGAACTTGTTTGCCGGTAATTTTCTCGATTCTTTTTACTGATTCTGGAGAGCTATTTATTAGATTATCGGCAATGACGATGGTGTGTCCTTCGTCAAGTAATTCAAATGCTGTATGAGACCCAATATATCCTGCGCCACCTGTAAGAAGAATATTCATATCTCTAGTGTAATATAACCTAGTAGCTAACTGTCGGAAGGAAATATGAAGATAGTAATTGTCAGTAGTTTTTTCAATCCTCTACACGGGGGGCATCTTGATCTCGTAGAAGAAGCTGCAAAATTGGGCGAGTATTTAATTGTTATCGCTAACAATGATGCTCAGCAGATTTAAAAAAGGAAAAATTATTCTTGATGAGAAAAATCGTGTCAGATTAATGAGTGCTCTAAGAGATGTCGATGAGGTAGTTCTTGGAATTGATCCTGCGGGAAATCATTGGCCAAGCACGAAAACGATTGAGCTAGTAGCTGATAAGTACCCAAATGATGAGCTGATATTTGCAAATGGTGGTGATCGACCAGATCCAGATGCATTGCCAGGCCCAGAGGCGGAGATGTGTCGACAAAAGGGTATAAAGATGGTTTTTGGTAGAGGAGGAGACGTAAAGACCGATTTATCAACGCGCATCAACCGAGCAGTTGGTCACTAAACAAATTAGTTGTAATTATAACATTTTACTAAAATATAAAATTTTTTATTATTCCCGAGTATAATTAGCTTGAACGTTATCAAGAAACGAGAAAGGCTATTATGTGTGGGATTGTAGGGTATATTGGATCTAAAGAATCTCAACCGATATTATTATCGGGACTTAAGCAACTTGAATATCGTGGCTATGACAGTGCAGGTATTGTGACAGCTGATAAAAAAGGAAAAGCTACCCTGCTCCGTGCTAAAGGAAAAGTTGCTGAGCTTGAGACAAAAGTTCAGCAACATAAAAAAAGCGATACAGTTGGCATCGGTCACACCAGGTGGGCAACTCATGGGGCGCCGAGTAAACGAAACGCTCATCCACACAATGTTGGCGATATTTATTTAGTACATAACGGAATTATTGAGAACTACCAAGAGCTCAAAACTATTCTTGAGTCTAAAGATTATATATTTAAGAGCGATACCGATACAGAAGTATTGACGGCACTAATAGACTCTTATTATCAACAGAATTTTGATCTTTTGTTTGCTGTTGGTGCAGCGCTTCATGATGTTGTAGGTGCCTATGGTATAGCAGTGATGTCTACAAAAGATTCGTCAGAAATAGTTGTAGCGCGAAAAGGAAGCCCTCTGATAGTCGGTATGGGTGATGGTGAGATATTTATTGCCAGTGACGCATCTGCACTTGTTGGTCGTACGGACAGAGTTATCTACCTACATGATGGTGAAATGGCCATGTGTACACGCGAGGGTATACAGCTGTATGACATTGATTCACATAGTGTAGAAGCTACTATCGAAAAACTTGATCTTAATGTCGAATCGATTCAAAAGAAAGGCTTCGATCATTTTCTGCTAAAGGAAATTTATGAGCAGCCAGATAGTCTGAGATCAACACTTAGCGGACGTGTCGATAGCGCTACGCATCGCGCAAAGCTTGGTGGACTCAATATGACTGACAGGGAGCTACGGTCGATAGAAAACATCATGATAATTGGATGCGGTACGGCATACTATGCAGGTGTAATGGCGGGATATTTTATAGAACAATTTTCGAGTGACATCCAGGTAAATTCGTACGTAGCATCAGAGCTTCGCTACCGATCATTCCATGTGCCTAAAAGTTCTGTAGCACTCATTGTCTCTCAGTCTGGTGAAACGGCTGATACACTTGCATGTTTGGAAGAGCTGAAACGTCGTGGTGTGAAATGTCTTGGAGTGGTTAATGCTGTTGGCTCGACAATAGCACGCAGTGTTGATGGTGGGGTATATGTTCATGTAGGTGCGGAGATTTCGGTGGCCAGCACTAAAGCATTTACATCGCAAGTTGCGGCAATAATAATCTTTGGTCTAATGGTCGCACAGGCAAAAGGTGTTAGTACAAAAACACTTGACGAATATATCAAGGAGCTTGAAATGCTCCCAGTCGAAATAGAGAAAGTTCTCGACAAGCTACCAAAAGAAATACAAAAGATTGCAAAAAGATATGCAAAATATGATCATGCCCTATATGTCGGACGTGATACACAATTCCCTGCTGCGCTCGAAGGAGCTCTCAAGTTAAAAGAGATTAGCTATATTCACGCTGAAGGTTACGCGGCGGGTGAACTCAAACATGGGCCAATTGCGCTTATCGACGATCGGTTCTTTGAAGTATGCTTCTTGCAGGATAATTGGCTGTACGAAAAAACTCAAAGCAACATTATTGAGATGAATGCTCGTGGTGCACATGCGATTGTGATTACAGACAGTGATAAGCGAATAAATGCCGAGGAAGTTATTCGTGTTTCAACAAAACTAAAGGTACTCACTCCACTGGTATTTAATATCATCTCTCAGCTATTTGCGTACTATGTTGCTGTCGCGCGTGGTAACGATGTTGATCAGCCGCGCAACTTAGCTAAGAGTGTAACGGTTGAATAGTTTAGCTGTTGTCAGCAACAATCTTACGAATTTTCTGGATGAACAGTGTTTTGGCGAATCGTTTTGCGGTGCGTGAAAGTTTGCTTGGACTGTAGGTGCGAGACTCGAGTAGCTGAATTGCCTCGACGACATCGTCAACAGTCTGGCGCTCAAAAAGTACTCCAAGCTCTTCACTGGTGATAATGTCGGTCGTGCCGCCCCGAGCCAGTCCAACTACAGGTGCTCCTGCCGCCAAAGCTTCGACGGTCACTATACCGAAATCTTCCTCGGTTGGAAATATATATCCACGTGCCGTTGTGAGCAGTCGTTCGAGCTCACCGTCAGAAGCATCACCATAACGATCGGTACGGAATTCTATTGTTGGTCCTGCGATTGAAACAAGTTGTTTGTGCATCGGGCCATCACCAAATACGTATAGTTTCTTACTAAGTTTTGTCGCGGCTGCAACTGCTAGGTCATGACGTTTGTATGGCAATTGTCTCCCGCTTGTTACGTAGTGTTCAGCTCGAGTTTGTTGTGGGGTGAATCGCTGGATATCTACAGGTGGATAAACTACAGTTGAGCTACGACCGTAGTATTTCTTGATCCTTTTTTGGGTTTCGGTTGAATTAGCGATATATACATCAACATTTTTGGCAGCGGCAATATCAAGGCGGCGTTGCTTTGGTACCATTAGTGGCATAAGAGATCGAACGATAGGGTTGAGTTTGCCAAACCCTGGGTTACGACGGTATTCGTCATAGTGGCTCCAGTAATATCTCGGTGGTGTGTGGCAGTAGGCGATCACGATTTGGTCAGGACGCGACTTGGTCACGTGGTGGCCAACCAAATAGGTGCTGGTCAAGATAACGTCATATGCCGAAAGGTCAAGTTTACTTATGGCTTTTGTGGCAAGCGTCGGAAACAATTTATGATACTTACGTAACTGCTTTGGCAATCGATGGAGGTGTGAAGTGCGAACATCGAGCTCGCGAAATGCAGGCATATTTTTGTCATTGTAAATTGCGGTATATATCGGCGCGTCGGGAAACGCTTCGTGCATAGCAAGCACCACATTTTCTGCACCACCCATTGTCGTCAAAAAGTCACAAACAATCGCCACTTTTGGTACTGACACTACTTTGCTCCTTTGCCAAACAATACAACGCCAATGGTTTTGATCAAGATTTTAATATCCAACCAAAAGCTCCAGTTTTGTGCATAATACAGCTCCAGTTCAACACGCTCATTAAAGCTGAGATCACTACGACCGGATACTTGCCATAGACCTGTGATGCCGGGACGGACACTAAAGAGCAGCGGTGCGCGATTTTTGTAATACGGTTTCTCTTCTTTGATAATCGGTCGTGGTCCAACAAGGCTCATTTGTCCAAGTATGACGTTAAATAATTGTGGCAATTCATCGATAGAAGTTTTGCGGAGGATATTACCAAACCACGTGATGCGCGGGTCGTGTTCGACTTTGCGATATTTGATGTATTCTGCCACCAGATCATCTCGGCCCATATCGGCAAAGATTTTTTCGGCGTTTTCACCGCAATATTTCCACACCATGGAGCGAAACTTATAGGTATAAATAGTCTTGCCGTGTAGTCCGAGCCGTTTGCTTTTGAAAAATATCGGGCCGGTATTAAATATAATTTGCAGCAACGTTACGATGGCCATAAACGGCACCCACACCGGAGCGCTGATGGTGATGAGTGCTAGGTCAAAAATTCGTTTAGCAACTTCGCCCCAGCCGACTAGCGGCGTTTGGTAAACACTTATCATCGGGTAGCCCAGGAAGACATCGGTGATGTTTTTGCCCGAATAGAATTCCGCTTCACCCGGTATGAAACTATACTGCAAATGACGTTCTTGGGCGGCGTTCATAATCTGTTGGTTTTTGGCCGGATCGTCGTACAGACTGGTTTGAATTATCGTTGTGATACGCATATCTTTTAATTTATCGAGAGCGGCATTGACGCTTGTGAATACTCGTGCCGATGTGTGTGGTGGTGCTTTGCCGGCGATTGCGACAACCCGGTAGCCCGATCGATGAGTGATGGCTAGGTTTTTGGCGATATCGGCGGTAGCTTCGTTGTTGCCGATGATTAATACCCGTTGTGTGCCAATACCATATATATATAATGTATCGCGAATTGTTCGTAGGATTTCACGGAACAGTACAAGCAGCAAAAATACCAGTATCGCGGCGTATCCGGCGACCAGTCGCGCAGGGAAAACCGGCTCGTTGATGACAAACGCGTAGCCAATCACTATCAAAATGCCGATAAATGACGCCATGACGAGCTTACCGTATTCGGTGAGACGCCGCTGGTAGACCCGCGGTGAGTACAATCCCAGCGCCCAAAATGTTACCAGCCAAAACGGCAACAGCAGCAAAAATGTCCCAAAAAAATCCAAAGCGGTAATTTGATTGACAAGCGGACGTGTATCGAGTTGCACCCTGAGAATATATGCGATCGTAAAGGCCAGCAATACTGAGATGCTATCTGCCAGTAGCAGAGAAAATGTGTAAAATCTGACAGTTTTGACAGGCATAATACTATTAAATATTGTACCATTAGAGGTGATGATCACACAGGGCTATGACAGGATATTGAAATACAGCCTAGGGGTGCTGTTGGGAATTATCATGATCTTGCCGCTGCATCCATTTGTCTCGACATGGGGCGGCGTGATTGTCGGGCCGTTACTGGTATGGAAGTCGTGGAAAGAATTAGTGTTGCTGGCTGTATTTGCAGTATTGGTAGTGTGGGGCGCACGTCAAGGCAAGCTTCGCTCTTTGTTTAAGGATAGAGTTATCCAATTGGTGACGGTATATACGTTATTTGCTCTCATGATTACGTTTGCAATGGGGTATATACAGTCGACATCTGTTGCCGGGATAGGTATGGGGCTGAGGTATTTGCTGATATTTGCCATGATGTATGGCATTGCTCAGTATCTTGTAGTAAGTGATCGTATGCGTGAGCGCTTGTTCAAGGTGATTGCCGTATGGGGAATTGTCTTGGCGCTGCTTGGTATCATCCAGGTGTTTATGCTGCCGGGAGATTTTTTGGCGCACTTTGGCTATGTCAAAGATGTTACGATTGCACCGACGACGACTATTGATAGTAACGATGCGGCCAAGCGTGCATTTGCCACATTGCGCGGTCCAAACGACTATGGAGCATATATGATATTGCCGCTAATTATAGCGCTAAGCGGTATGCTTTCACGTAATTTGGGGGTGGTAGTGGCGTTACTAAGCTCCTTTGCTATCGTACTGTCCGGATCAAGAAGCGCCTGGCTCGGAGCAGCGGTGGCGCTGACTACATATATTGTCATGACACGAGGCATCAATATTGTGCGACATCGTTATTTCAAGCCTGCACTTGTCGCGGCGGTGATTGTCATGACAGGATTTGCATATGCCTCCGTCAATTTTGCACCGCTCCGTCTCGCCGTGTTTCACTCTAGCCCCGGTGATTCGCATTTGTTTGAGGGCTCAAACGACGCACATATTCAGTCAACAACCAATGGCATACGTCGCGTTATGGCAAATCCTCTTGGCTGCGGTCTCGGCTGTGCCGGTCCGGCATCATATTATGGCAACGAGCCCAGGATTAGTGAAAACTACTACGTACAAATAGCCGAAGAAGTCGGCGTTGTAGGGCTATCTATATGGCTGGCGATTTTTGTCGTTATTATGCGACGATTGTGGCGAGTCCGTCATGAATATGCCGCGCAGATACTCTTCGCAAGCGGTGCTGGCTTTGCCATTATCGGTTTCCTACTCCATGTCTGGGCAGACGACCCACTTAGTCTAACTTGGTGGGGGTTGGCCGGGTTGGTGAGTGGAACACACGCATATCAGTCTCGACGTTCAAAGTAAAATTTATCAGCGTACATAGAGCATGAAAAATAATATCCCGGCTTACCTGGATCGGTGTACTCTCTGTCGGCCAGCACACAGTAAGCGTCAGAATTGTTTGCTGGATTTATATTTGTGACAGACATCACGATGCTCTTATTGGCATTTGAAGCAATATGCTGTGTGTCTAGAACTTTTGTATAATCGTTTATCAAGACGATATTTAAATAGTCCTTGTACTTTGTATCGCTGTTCACGGCAGAGCCATTTGTCAGAGTCATATAACATGATATCCTGTCATTTCGCGAGACGGTACTTCCTACACCCCGGCAATATTCATCATATGTCCATCCTTTATCGATAGCATTAAACTTGAATCGTAATGATAAGACACTATTTTTTAATTCAACGATCCGGGGTTTTGCAGATAAGCTATTTATTGCGATTTTATATATTAATATACTACCCACTAAAATTCCTATAATGATAATAATTTTGGTTATAGTTTTGGATATGCTCTTAATTTTGGCAGGTTTTTTTATCATGCTCATAGCATAAACTGTTTGGGTAGAGAATTACAATAAACTCTCGCTTTATTTTTATTGCGGGTGTACAATCTGAGAAATAACCTGGGAGAGGTGATATGAGGCGAGTAAAGAGACGGCAGATCTTATTGACACTCGTTTTTGCGGCCTCGATCACGGCTGTGACTAATTTGTCGGCTGTGGATACTTCAGTATGGGTTAATTCCGGGCAACCATACAAAGAATTAGTCGGACAGTCTGTGGCCGGTAGTTCAAGCGATAAATATTGTCAGTATCGTAACGAATATGAACTTCAATACCATACCCTGTATGGGCAAAGACTATCATTTTATGAACTAGTTCCAGTATGGGGGTGTTGGTACAATACCGGTTTTGGTGTAATAGGATCGGGCTCCACGGGGTACTTGTACATCCAAGCTAGCGGAGATCCGGGAATTGTACGGTATAGAGGTGAATTATCTTTGCTTAACCACCCGCTAAATGATAGTAATGGAATAGCCTCAGCCACAAAATCGATAAAAAACGGTATAAGTTTCACCGATCTTTATATTATAGATGATTTGCAATCCCGACTTCATATCAACAAGACAGGAGCTTATGACCAATACAGCCTATTGGGCGGAACAACCTGGAGCCTGAACGCATCGGAGAACAATGTTAGAAGCGTGGGTCATGTGGGGTCGTCAAAAAATGGCAAATGGATTATCGCGGAAGCTGGAGGTGTTTTTGTAAGAGTCAATGTAGTGACCAAGGAGGTGTTATCATTTGAGAAGTCTATGTTTGGTTACGGGTACGGCCTAGACCCATATTATGAGCTAACCGTGTCAGATGATGGCAGATATGCAATTATCTCGGGCGGAAATATCTATTCACGGATATCTAACATCTATGATCTTGCCAGCTGTCAGGCGGTAGTTGGGCAGCCCTTTACGGTTGCATCCGGATGTGGCAAGAGGAATTTTAAGACAGATGTTTTTCCGACTATGGAAGCAGACAGAAGCCCGTTTCGTTATATTTTTAATGATGATGCAACCAACATTTCGGTGGATGTGCCCAGCGCATCCGGCGTCGGCAGTGATCGATATATCGTAACAGCGCCCGGTGTCGAGCCTCACTACTTGGACTATCTGGCGCTTGGTGATTCATACACGTCGGGTGAGGGTGAATATGATGGAAACAAATATTATGTACCAGGCACAGATGGTAATGGGGCTAATCTCGCAATTTGGCGAACGGGCTTAGATAATTTTCCGTATCAACGTGAAAAATGCCATCTTAGTACGAGATCGTATCCATATTTGCTAGCCCGGAGTGCTGGCGTGTCGAACGACCAGTTTCATAGTGTAGCGTGTTCGGGGTCAACGATGAATGATGTCATCAATACTTCGTCCGAGTATTTTGGTAGATATGAACAATTAAAAAATGACACATATAGTGATAAAAAAGTTGATATAAAATTAAGTGCAGTTCAGAAATTTATTCCAGGTCGCGCAGCGCAAATTGAATTCGTCAAGAAATACAAGCCCAAAGTAGTGACGATCGGTATCGGTGGCAATGACATTGGATTTTCGAATAAAATCACCGATTGTTCGGTGCCGGTCAAAACATGTGATTGGACAAATGAACTTCGATTTCATGCTGGTAAAGAAGCTCAAATCAATCTTTATTTTGGCCTTGACGAAATGTACAAGAAGCTGAAAAACGCATCACCGTCGACAAGATTTATCGCTGTGGGTTATCCGAATATTATTTCTGATCAAGATGATATTTGTGCGCCGAATGTTTGGCTGAATACATACGAGCGTCAATTCGCACGTGAGTATGTGCGCTATATAAATCAAGTAGTCAAGGCAGCTGCCACTAACAATCATATTCAATATATTGACATCGAAGAGAGTTTGGCCGGCGATAGGTTATGCGATGCATCGTATGACGGCAAAGCAGTTCAAGGGTTGGTATATGGTAAAGATATGTCCATTCCGATTATCATTCCTGCACCTTTTGGTACGATTAGTACCTATATCGGAGTAGACTCAGAATCATATCATCCGACACATATAGGCCACCAGATGATTGCTAACTCGATCCAGTCTCAAATGGGTAGTGACAATATAATGACTTATAATACCTGCCCCGCTCAAGCGCCTTTGGTCTGCTACCCCGTAACCACAATCAGTCCACCTTTGCCTGCGTATTTCACATCCTACAATACGCCGAATATTGAAGCGTCCGACCAAGTCACAGCCATAGAGAGTGCGTACATGATCGATAATAAAGCTGCAGTACAACAGGGCCAGAATATCACTGTCACTCAGCCTAGGCTTAAGAATGGTGAAATGACTAAGTTGGCGCCGAACCAAACGGCTCCTATAACTATGCGTTCCGACCCGCAACAAGTCGGTACTATACAAACTGACGCAGAAAGTGTTCCTAGCGGCAGTGTCACCATACCCGAGAATACCGAGCCCGGTTATCACACATTAATCATCGAAATGAAAAATTCTCTATATCAAAATGTAGCTTTGTATCAGCCGATATTCGTTTATGACACTATCGAAGATTTTGACGGCGACGGCACTCCGAATGACAAAGAGGTTTGCGGGTTGGTTGAGCCGGCTGGGCAAGATCGAGATCGTGATGGGGTGGACGATGCATGTGATGGTATTATCAGTGAACCACCAGACACGACGCCGCCAACCGTCACGGCAAAACTGGTTTCACAGCCAAACGAAAATGGATGGTATGACAAACATGTCACCATACAGTGGGATGTGACGGATGACAAAGATACCGATATTGCTCCGCCAGCCGATATCGTGGCAGATAAAGAAAGCGAACATACCTACACGTCGGCGGAAGTTTGTGACGCTGCGGGCAACTGCGCGAGTGGCTCTATCACTCTCAAAGTCGACACGACACCCCCCATAATTACAGCGCCCACATTTAGCACTAATCCGAAATCCGTAACAGAACACTCTACGATGAGTGCGGGAGTCACGGAAATAACAAGTGGTCTTGCTGAGGCTGAATATTTCATTGCGGATGATCCTGGTTTGGGCAATGGCGCAACGATGACAATCAATGATTTGACCACATTGACCGAATTTGGCACTGACTTTGTTACTGGGGTTTACAAAATCTCTGTTCGTGCCCGGGATAAAGCCGGAAACTGGAGCGCGCCGTCTAGTGATTATCTCGCGGTTTACGATGTATCTAGCGGGGTGCGGTTTCGCGGCGCGCGTACGCTGAATTTGACCAATGGTGACAATAAATTGCCGTGGGTCACAAACCCGTCTATTAAACCAGGCAAGTTTGCATTTAGCGTACGTTACGGTAACGATGGTACGGTTACGAGACAGAGTGATTTCCAGTTTGCATACAAAACAGGCGAAAATTGTCATAAACCGGCTATAACCAAAGACTGTCATTCCGTAGAGCTGAACGCATCACGTATATCATGGCTCACGACCGGCGGCAGTAATCAATCGTACGGTGTATTCCATGGAGAAGGTGTTTTACGATTAGACAACCAGACACAAAATATATCATTTACGGTGCATGGCGTAGATGGTGAACGGCTGAGCCCAGTTGACAACGATGAATTTAGTCTCACTATATATCCGCCGGATGCTATGTTATCCTCCGAACCTCTATATTTTATCGCACCGTCAGATCTGAAGCGTGGGGATATAAAAATTAGGTTTTGATAGGATATAATATCCACAACTATGAAAAAGAAAAACGAAATTAAATAAATTTATAACAGCTATTATTTCACTGGTATTTTTAGGATTGATTATCATCGTGACTTTTACGTGCTACGTTTCACTTATATCTGATGAATTAAAGAAAGTTACTCAAATGAAACAGCAAATGCAACAAATTTATAATGACCTGTCTAGAGCTGCGTCGGGATGGGATTATATGGAGAGGTCTACGGTAACGGCAAAGAAATTGAATATCAAGCTCTTGATTGCCAAGTTTCAATACAAAAAAAGATGTCGTTAACTGACGCGCGAGCTCATCATGATCAGTATAAAGATACGATAAAAAATAACGGGCTATAAAGAGATATAACGATCTGATTTTACAGAGGTATTCTCAGGTGACAATATTAAATGCTACACACAGTATTAAGAAGAAAAAAGTAAGTATTATATTATATGTAGTACTCCATCCTCAAAGTTTTATTTCCCATATATGAGTCGATAATAACGATTACATACTAGCAAAATAAGATAAAAAGCACTATCATTAATGCAACATGTCCAAAAAAAATAAAAAAACGAAATTTAAACTACTGATTGAGTTTATCAAGGTTCAGATTGCCGGAAATATTCTTTTTTGGGTGACCTATGGGTCGTATTTTATTTTTGACTCAATAGCGCGCATACCGTATCCGGTAAGTTTTGTCATGGCGTCAATCACTGGCAATATCGTCTTTTTCTTGGTCGATCGGCACTGGATATATAATGCGAAAAACGGCAAACGAAAATCATCGCGCGAGATATTTCGGTTTATCATTTTTATGGTTGTAAACTTTTTCTTGAACCTGTTTATAGTCGAAAGCCTGAACGATCGTTTGGAAATAACGCCATACATTGGGCAGTTTATCTCGGCAGCATTTTTCAGCGTTTGGACATTTTTGGGACTACATTTTTGGGTGTTTCAGCCGGAATATACTCGACACCCTGCCCTAACATACACTCGACGGAGGAAAAAGACAAATGGACGAAAATCGGCCAAGCAAAAAGCAGCGCGAGCTACTTAATTTTATCGACGGGTTTGTCAAGGGCTATGGCTATGGCCCGAGCTATCGCGAGATTATGCGAGCTCTTAATTATAAATCGGTGTCGACGGTTGCGGCTCATGTTGACAATCTTATCGCCAAAGGGCATTTAATCAAAAAAGATAATTCCGCTCGCACGCTGGAGGCGGTATCGCCAAGTGTGACAGCCCAGCATCAACCATCTGCACATTTACATGTCGATATGCATAAGCAATGGCTGGTCGAACGGGTAAAAATGAGGATAAAGTCGTATCACGGTAAGCCTGATGATACGAAACGGGCAAATGCTGAGACACTGATTGAGTCGGTTAGACTTTTGGTAGATCATAGCGCCGCGGAAGAACTCGAAAAGCTGCTCGCTTCAGAGGTTTACACCTCTAAAGAAACAGGGTAAAATAGCTCTTGTATAATTCGCCAAGCAGCGGATCGCACCTAACAATCACCAGACCACTTCTACCAAGGTGGTCTGAACATTCCGGCGTAGCGCAGCGGTAGCGCAGTTGACTGTTAATCAATTGGTCGCTGGTTCGAATCCAGCCGCCGGAGCCAGACTCAGCAGGTAAATACCCAGACCGGGTTCCCTCACCAAAAGTCAGATTTACCCCTTGAGTCAGACAAAAGTACCAATTCTTACCATAAGGTACAAAACCGATGGAACCGTCCGAAAGGGCGGATCTTTCATTTCACCCCTGTAGACGAGTTTCAACCCAGTGTCTCATATCTTGAAAGAGCAAGCACCACAAAAATGACCCGTTTCCTAGACCTATTCAGGATTACCACAAATTAGCACTCTTGATATGAGAGTGCTAATTTACTATAATTTAATTAAGGAGGTTCGTTATGCAATCAGATGATAGTAGCAAGAAATCACTTGAACAATTTGGACAAGACTTCACAGCGCTTGCACGCGAAGGCAAACTCGATCCTGTTATTGGCCGCGATGAAGAAATTCGTCGCTGTATGCAAATTTTGTCACGAAGAAGCAAGAATAATCCGGTGCTTATTGGCGAGCCTGGCGTAGGCAAAACCGCAATTGTAGAAGGCTTAGCCCAGCGAATAATCAAAGGTGACGTTCCGCAAAGTCTTAGAAACAAACGCCTGATCGGGCTTGAAATCAGCAGCATACTGGCAGGCGCTGGCTATCGGGGCCAGTTTGAGGAACGACTACAAGCAGTCTTAAAAGAAATTGAGGAAGCGGCTGGCGAGATTATTCTATTCATCGATGAAATTCATACTATTGTTGGTGCCGGAAAGGCAGAAGGTGCCGTAGATGCAGCCAATATGCTCAAGCCAATGATGGCGCGAGGCAAACTGCATCTTATTGGTGCCACAACGCTTAATGAGTATAAGCAGTACATTGAAAAAGATGCGGCACTAGAGCGTCGCTTGCAGCCAGTGTATGTTGGCGAGCCAGATTTTGATGACACAGTCGCCATACTGCGCGGTCTGCAAGAGAAATACGAAGTCCATCATGGAGTTAAAATTCTTGACGATGCGATTGTGGCGGCGGCTCGTTTAAGTGATCGCTATATTACCGAGCGTTTTTTGCCCGATAAGGCTGTCGACCTGATAGACGAAGCAACGTCTGCTCTGAAGATGCAGCTTGACTCTAAACCTATAGAGCTTGACCGCTTAAATAGGCGTATTATGCAGCTCCAGATTGAGCAGACGGCACTGAAAAAAGACAAAAGCGAGACGGCAAAGCACAGAAAAGCCGAAATAGAACAAGATATTACCACTCTATCTGAACAAGCAAAAACGCTTGAAGCGGCTTGGCAAAAAGAGAAGGCATTGATTGATAAGTTAAACACCGAGAATGAGAAACTCGAAGCAGCCAAGACAGAGTTGGAATTGGCAGAAAACGAAGGTGACCTAAGTACTGCTAGTCGTATTAAGTATGGCGAGATTCCTGAAATTGAACAAAACATCACCGAGTATCGACGACAGATCAATATGATACCAGCCGATAAGCGGCTGCTAAGAGATGAGGTTACTGCTGACGACATTGCTGCGGTTGTGTCGCGCTGGACCGGTATACCAGTGGATCGCTTCAAAGAGAGCGAAACTCAAAAACTCACTCACCTAGAAGAAGACTTGCACAAGCGTGTAATAGGACAAGACAGAGCAGTTCAAGCTGTAGCAAATGCCATTAGGCGCTCGCGCGCCGGCATAGGCGACCAAAAGCGACCTATCGGCTCGTTTTTGTTCCTTGGCCCAACAGGAGTAGGCAAAACCGAACTCGCAAAAAGTCTGGCGGCATCTTTGTTTGATGATGAACGGGCGATTACGCGAATCGACATGAGCGAATATATGGAAAAGCATGCGGTCTCTCGCTTGATAGGCTCTCCTCCGGGGTATATAGGGTATGAACAGGGTGGTCAGCTCACTGAAGCAATACGCCGCAGGCCTTATAGTATTGTGCTCTTTGATGAGATTGAAAAAGCACATCAAGATGTCTTTAACGTATTATTGCAGGTCTTAGATGACGGCAGACTCACAGATGGTCAAGGGCGAAATGTAAACTTTTCTAACACAGTCATCATTATGACCAGTAACATTGGCTCGCAGTTTATTCAAGAATGGGACGGTAAGGATTTCAATAATCTAGAAGTAGCCTTGCACAAAGAGCTAGGTAAACATTTCCGACCCGAATTTATTAATCGCATTGACGATATTGTTATTTTTGACCGCATCAAAAAAGAAGACATGAAGCATATTGTTGAAGTTCAGTTACATGCTATGCTTGCGGATATTGAGAAATCGAAAAATATAAATATCCTCTTTACACCCCAAGCAAAAGCGGCGCTGGCTCAAGAAGGTTACGATAAAGCTTTTGGTGCACGGCCATTGAAACGAGTAATACAAAAACGCATTCTCGATGAGCTCGCTCGACAAATCATTGTAGGTAAGGTGTCAGAAAACTCGAAAGTTACCGTTGACTATGATGGCGAAGATTTTTCAATAAAAACGATATAACACGACACCTAACGGATGTTGGTTGAAATATAGTAACCTTAAAGTCGTTATTAGATATAGTTGGTTAGAAATCAATCCTAACGTAAAAATGCTCTAAGTAGTTCGTCATAGCCACGAAATTCACAAAAGTAGATTGAATTAGCACTCTTGACATGAGAGTGCTAATTTTCTACACTGAATATAGAAGCTTAGTATGCTTCTCTGGAAACCATTAAAACAATGATGAAAGGAGAAAATTATGAGCAATCTTGTAAAGTGGGATCCGTTTGTAGAACTCTCTGCACTACAAAAGCAATTCTTTGGTGATGACTGGATGTCGCCACTAAAAGGCGTTAACATCCCAACAACTGACGTATTCACTAAAGACAACAACCTAGTAGTCGAGGCACATTTACCAAACTTCGAGCAAAAGGATGTGAATATTGAAGTGGAAAACGGTGCTCTTGTAATCAGTGCGGAGCGACACGAGAAAGAAGAGGATAAAGGTAAGCAATACGTCGTTCGCGAAAGCTCCAGTAGCTTTTACCGCCGAATTGCGCTACCGAAACGAGCTAATGCCGACAAGATTGAAGCACACTTGGACGATGGCGTGTTGAAGGTCAGCGTACCCCTAACACCGCTACCAGAACCTAAGAAAATCGCCATCAGTTCGAAGAAAAAGTAACATTGTAGGATCCGACTAAAGAGGCTCGTTATTGAGCCTCTTTTTTTATGACAAGTGCGGTATTTGTTCGTTAAATACCATAATAAATGAGACACTTCAAATATATGCGTTTCGTGTCTCATTTGTCTCATTTTGTTTTCCCCAACTCTGTAATAGTTCGTGACCAGTAAGCTTAGCCATAGAAAAGCCACCCCTTGTGGGTGGTTTTTCTATGGCTTTCCCGTCGGTCTGGTTCCGTACCATCGACTCGGCAGCATAGCTGCCGAAATTCGCTGGTACGGCGTAGCGCAGCGAAGCGAGAAAAGCACTAAGTATTTTTTTCGCAAGCAAGCGGAGGAGTCAGCCGACTGGCGGACGCTATCCAGCCGCCGTGTTAAAATCGGAAATATTATATCTGTTCAGGGTTAGATTCTGCTTCAATAACCGAGATTGTTGAGTTTATAAATGCAATTCGAAGAGATTGTATAGCCTGTGCAAAAGTAAATTTTTGCATAATGTGAGTTATCGCAGTGACAATCTGGGGCGGTAGAGGCATCAATTGTAACGATGATAAATATAATGAATACGAAACAAATATAGCGTATACTACGTAAATGATTGAGATGATAAATCATGACGACTAAGATTGTTATTTTTGGCATAACGGGCGATCTGTCCAGGCGGATGCTGTTGCCGGCGCTAAGAAAAATTGTAGATAAAAAAATAATTGGCAAAGTGCGGATAATCGGTGTGTCGCGGAGTGACATCGATATCAAAAAAATCGTCGGTCAGGAATTAGCCGCCGTAGCCAGCAGCTGCCGAGTAAATTTGGCGGAAATAAACGACTACAAGATATTGAAAAAGCAGCTGGCGCTCCAAGCCGATGAGCAACTTGTGGTGTATTTGGCCGTACCGCCTCTGGCGGCGACGCGGATTACAGAAAATATCGGTGCGGTCGGACTCAATACAAAAAATGTAAAAATATTATTTGAAAAACCGTTTGGTATTGATTTGCAATCGGCGCGCGAGATGGTGGCCGATACCGGCAGGTTTTTTGCCGAGGAGCAGATTTATCGAATTGACCATTATCTGGCTAAAGAAATGGCCCAAAACATCGTCGCCTTTCGCAGCGGCAACGCCATACTCAGAAATGTCTGGAATCGACAATCGATAGAAAGCATCACCATTCTTGCTTTAGAAAATGTCGGTGTCGAGCACCGGGCGGATTTTTATGAGCAGGCCGGGGCGCTACGTGATGTCGTGCAGGGACATTTGATGCAGCTTTTGTCGCTGATCTTGATGGACAC
This sequence comes from uncultured Candidatus Saccharibacteria bacterium, assembly GCA_964573015.1. Classification (GTDB taxonomy): domain Bacteria; phylum Patescibacteriota; class Saccharimonadia; order Saccharimonadales; family Saccharimonadaceae; genus JAPUDQ01. The sequence continues at coordinate 104,145 of CAZNHZ010000002.1, forward strand.
GCCGTCGCGACTTGATTGGGATCAGTTGCCGTCACTGCGCCATCAGGCGATTGCCCGTCTGCTGCCGGCCGATCCGGCGCGGGCGTATCGTGCTCAGTACGATGGCTATCAGACAGAGGTCGATAATCCGAAGAGTCGGATCGAAACGTTTGTGGCGGTGGAGCTTTTTAGCAATTCCGGTCACTGGGAAGGTGTGCCGCTGTGGCTGATAACCGGCAAAGCGCTTGACAAAAAAAGCACGGAGATCAAGATTAAGTTTCGGGCGGCGAACGATGAGCAGAGTAACTGTCTGCGATTTCAGATACAACCGGACGAAGGCATCGCGATTGATTTATATACAAAGAAGCCAGGATATGATCGGGAATTTGAGACGCAACAGCTAGCTTTTCGCTATCCTGAAGACACGATTTTGCCCAAGGCTTACGAACAAGTCATTGTTGATGCGGTGTTGTCGCGCAAAAGCTTGTTTACCGGCAGCGATGAAATAATCGACAGCTGGCGAGTGCTTCAGCCACTGCTGGATGCGTGGTATATGGACGACCGACCGCTCTATCAATACAAAAAAGGCAGTGAATATAGCGATGTTTTAGGCAATCAGTTTTTGTCACGATGATGTAACGCGTGGTGTATCGTACCTTTGCTATATTACACTACATGATACCGTGGTTATTGTTTGAGACTTGTTTGATACTGCTGATCATTTCGGTGCGTCGTGATCTGCGGTCGTTTCTCAATGCGGTGCTGTTGTTTCTCGCCCTCGGATTTTTATTTTTAGCGGTGACGGTGACGGCCTATAGGACGGTTTGGCATGATAGCATGTTGCTCATTCTCTATGTGCTGCTGCCGTTTTCGATCAGGGCACGGTCGACGATCGCTTTCATCTCGTCCAGTGAGATATCCGGCTGTTTGAACGCGCCGTTTTCGTAGCACAGCGAACACCATTTTTCACTTCGACGGCCGTCGGCTCCCGTCCCGCGGCAATCGCCAGCATTTTTTGTGCTGAGCGGCATGCCGCAGCTTTGACATTGTTTTGATCCCATATGTCTCCTACCGCGTTTGGTTTAAATGATAGTACCTTGTTTTTTAAGAATACCACGTACTGAGGGACTGATCACTTTGTCGGTGCGATGCGTGCAACCCAGCCAGCAACAAGGCCGACGTTCACCGTGAGCTAATTTGTCGACTGCAACCATGATCCGACGTGTTCGTGTTTCGGGCTTTTTGGCGTCTTCGATCCAACAAATAAATTCATTACGGGCGAGCGGAGTGAGGCTTTGCCATGTTTCGGAAAGAGCAGCATCGGCGATCAGGGTCTCACGTAAGTCGTGCGGTAAGGCATGAACTGTTCCGGACGGCAGCTTGTTCATAAACCTATAATAACATTATCGATGCGAGGTCGATAAAATGCCGGACGGTTACGATGTGTAAACTGGCTTATGTACCTTAATATCCGGTTCTAGCTCAGCGATGCGCAACAACTCGTTATATTTTGCGACACGATCGGAGCGGGATAGTGAGCCGGTTTTTATCTGTCCGGCACCGGTACCGACAGCAAGGTGGGAGATAAATACATCTTCAGTTTCGCCGCTGCGATGAGAAATAATCGTACCGAAACCGGCTTGCTTTGCTAGATTTATGGCTTCGATAGTTTCGGTTAGTGTACCAATTTGGTTGACTTTGATGAGGATGGCGTTGCCGGCTTTAAGGCTGATCGCTTTTTGAAGCCGCTCGACATTCGTGACCAGTAGATCATCACCAACAATTTGAATACCGGGCAGAGTGGCGGTGAGTTGTTGCCAATTATCCCAATCATCTTCGCTTAAGCCATCTTCGATGGAAACCAGCGGATAATCATGAGTGAGCCGTTTGTACCACTCGATCATCTCAGATGAGGAGCGTGTAAGATGCTCGCGCTCCAGTCGATACCCTCCTTGCCCGTCGTATAATTCACTGGCGGCAACATCAAGTGCGAACATGACATCACTGCCCGGTGTATAGCCGGCGTTTGCAGCAGCGAGGCTGAGCAGGTCAAGCACTTCGTTGTTGTCGGTAACAGCGATAGCAAAACCGCCTTCGTCGCCTACTTGGGTCGATAGATGGTGGCTAGCTAAATGTTTTTGTAAAGCATGGAATATCTCGCTGCCCATGCGTATGACATCAGCCATTGATGCTGCGCCGACAGGGATAATCATACCCTCTTGAATATCGGCACCGCCGAGTGCATGTTTGCCGCCGTTGACGATATTCATCATTGGCATCGGTAGTGTCATCTCGGGCGCACCGGCTATATCATTGAGATGACGAAAAAGAGGTACGCCACGCTCATTGGCTGCCGCTCGGGCACATGCCAGTGAAACAGCCAGGAGAGCATTGGCGCCGAGACGTGACTTGTTTTCGGTGCCATCGCTTTCACGCATCAGGTGATCTAATTTGAACTGATCATCGGCTCGGGTACCTTTGAGGATTGAGGCAATTTCCTCATTGACGGCGGTAACTGCTCGCAATACGGACATACCGTTATAAAGAGACGGGTCTTGATCGCGTAGTTCGTGGGCTTCATGTGTGCCGGTTGAAGCACCTGACGGGACAGCCGCTCGTCCCATTACCCCCGAAGCGAGTGTGACGTCGGCTTCGATAGTCGGATTGCCGCGGGAATCGAGGATTTGTCGAGCACGTATTGAAGTGATATCCATATAAATATATTTGCACATTGTTTATGTTTATTCTAGCTCTACCATGACGCTTATGCATGTGCAATAATGAAGCCATGGCACTAATTTATTTTTATGATGCATCGGAACTAGACAAGCAGCAAATCGCCGAGGGTATGCAGGCAACCGATCATCACTGGGAGTTTTTGGAAGAAGAAATCAGCCCAGACAATTTGCATCCTGATACCGAGGTAATATCAGTTTTTGTAACCAGTACGGTGACAGCGGAAATAATAGAAAAATTGCCGAAACTGCGGCTGATAGCCTGTCGCTCGACCGGTTTTAACAACATCGATCTCGCCTCGGCGGATGCCCATGGCGTGACAGTAGTCAATGTACCTACCTATGGCGAGTCAACCGTAGCCGAATATACTTTTATGCTGCTGTTGGCACTTTTGCGTAAGTTACCGCAAAGCTTGAATTTTTTGAGCAAAGAAACCGAAGTCAGTGAGCTGATGGGCTGTGATTTGCACGACAAGACAATCGGTGTGATCGGCACTGGTCATATCGGACAGCGTGTAATCTCTATCGCCAAAGGTTTCGGCATGCGCGTGGTTGCCTATGATCCGTTTGCAAAGACCGAGCTGGCAAAATCGTTTGGATTTGAGTACGCTTCGCTTGAGGAATTGCTAAAAATGAGCGATATCGTTACCTTGCATGCGCCTTTGACACCTGACAATAAACATTTGATCTCGACAGAACAACTCGAAGCTATGAAACCTGGCGCCGTGCTTATAAATACGGCGCGCGGTGAGCTTGTAGACACCGAAGCATTGGCCGAGGCTCTCAACCAAAAAGTAATTGCTGGTGCGGCGCTTGATGTCCTGGAGGGCGAGCAGTTATTTGATGCTCATGAGGAAGTAGCGTTGCTGCGTCGTAATGCTTTGCCGGCCACGACCGCCGAGCAGAGTGTCGTACTGATGGCTCTCAATAAGTTACCAAATGTCATCCTAACACCGCACAATGCCTTTAACACCCAAGAAGCGATTGGACGAATTAATCAAATCAGTTGTCAAAACATAATCCGGTTTTGGTATGGCGAGACGCCAAATAAAGTCAAGCCGCTTAGCAAATCGTATGGCAAGCTGATATTGGCTCGACATGCCGAATCAGAGTGGAACGCCACCGGCAAATGGACCGGTATTACAGACGTACATTTGTCTGAAAAAGGTTTTCATGAGTCGGCTTTGCTTGGCTTGGCCCTGAAAGATACCGAGCTTACTGTCCAGCAGGCATATTGCTCCAATCAGGTCAGAACACTCGAGACCCTACAGGGTATCCTTAACACCTCGCAGCAGCTTGATGTTCCGCTGTTGCGCAGCGAAGCACTCAACGAACGTGACTATGGAGAGTACACCGGTAAAAATAAATGGGATATGCAGAAATTGGTCGGTGACAAAGAATTTACAGCGATTCGTCGTGGCTGGAACCATCCGGTGCCGGGCGGCGAAACACTCAAAACGGTTTATCAACGAGTCGTACCTTTTTATCAGCAAAGTATTTTGCCAAACCTGATCGAGGGCAAAAATGTTTTGGTGGTGGCTCACGGAAATAGCTTACGAGCGCTTATAAAATATTTAGAAAAAATCTCCGATGCAGCTGTCGAGGATCTGGAAATGCCGTTTGGCAACATATTGATATATGATGTTGACAACAAAGGGCGGATGACAGCCAAACAAGAAGTGCGCATAGATACACAACCGCCGAATGCCTGATTTGATAATCATATACATAAGCGGTATCATAATAATAAAATGATATAGAATAAATCGTGAAAGGTGGGCGTTGGTATGTACAAATACCTAAAATTTTTTGAGGAATTGTCGATAAACGATATTCCGCAAGTTGGCGGCAAAAACGCTTCTTTGGGAGAAATGTACCATCATCTACGCCCGCAAGGTGTCAATTTGCCAAATGGCGTGGCGACGACGGCCGATGCCTATCGGCATTTTTTGCGCGATGCCGGGCTAAGTGATCAGATATCCCGGACGCTAGAGGGTTTGGATGTCAACGATGTACGAGAACTTGCCAAGCGCGGATCGGCGATACGCGATATGATTGTAGCCGCCAAGCTACCGGACGATTTTGAGGATGAGATCAAGCGCGGCTATCGTGATTTATGCCAAAGATGCGGTCATGGTGACAATGATATGGTAGTGGCAATTCGATCGTCAGCAACGGCTGAGGATTTGCCAAATGCTTCGTTTGCCGGTCAGCAAGCGACTTTTCTAAATATTTCCGGTGAGGCTGATGTACTAAGAGCAGTCAAAGAATGTATTGCCAGCCTGTTTACCGACCGAGCGATTGTATATCGTGTCACCAATGGTTTCGATCATATGAAAGTGGCACTTAGTGTCGGTATCCAACAAATGGTAGCGGTTCGCTCGGAGTGCGCGGGTGTGCTGTTTACAATCGATACCGAATCGGGCTTTAAAAATGCTGTGGTCGTCAGTTCGATTTACGGACTTGGCGAGAATATTGTCCAAGGACATGTCAGTCCGGATGAGTTTATCGTCTTCAAACCGACTATGGCGATTCTCAAGCGCAAACTGGGTACTAAAAAAATGAAAATGATACCAACTGGCGCCAATCGTACCAAAAATATTGCCGTGGCAGTTCATGATCAGGAGCGTTTTTCGATTACCGACGATCAGGTTCGTACGCTGGCTGATTGGGGTATGAAGATCGAGCAGCACTATGGACACCCGATGGATATTGAGTGGGCGCTTGATGAAGATGACAAACAACTTTACATCGTCCAAGCTCGGGCCGAGACGGTGCAGTCGCGCCGCGATGAAAATCGTATCGAACAATACAAGCTCATCGAAGACGGTAAGGCAATTGTTCGCGGTACCAGTGTCGGCAGTAAAATCGGTCAAGGCAAAGCCAGCCGTATCATGAGCGTTAAAGATATCGATGACTTTAAAGCCGGTGATGTACTGGTGACTGAGATGACCGATCCTGACTGGGTGCCGATTATGAAAATCGCCAGCGCCATCGTGACCGACAAAGGCGGTCGCACCTGTCATGCGGCAATTGTATCGCGTGAACTTGGTATTCCGTGCGTGGTCGGAACCGGTAATGCTTCTGAGCTTATCAAAGACGGTCAAGATATTACGGTGAGTTGTGCCGGCGGTGGTGATGAAGGTACGGTATATGAAGGGATTGTCCAGTACGATATCGTGACAACTGACGTCAAAGGTTTGGAGCGACCCAAGACAAAGATTATGATGAATATTGGCGAGCCGGAACGAGCCTTTGCCTACTCGCTTTTGCCAAATGACGGAGTCGGACTGGCTCGTGAAGAGTTGATTATCGATACACATATCAAGATTCATCCGCTGGCCTTGCTGCAGTTTGATCGTGTGAAAGATAAGTCGGTACGGGCGCGGATCAACGAGCTGACGAAAGGCTACGACGATAAGGCTCAGTATTTCATCGATAAACTTGCCGAAGGCATCAGCATAATCGGGGCGGCATTTTATCCAAATGATGTTATCATCCGGTTTAGTGATTTTCGTTCCAATGAATATGCTAACTTGATTGGTGGTAAGCAATTTGAGCCGGAAGAAGAACGCAACCCAATGATAGGATGGCGTGGTGCTAGCCGTTACTATGATCCTAAATATCAAGCGGCATTTGAACTTGAGTGTCAAGCGCTCAAGAAATGCCGCGATGAGATGGGGCTTACGAATATCAAAGCTATGGTTCCGTTTTGTCGCAGCCTTGAGGAGGGTCGTAAGGTACTTGACATCATGAAAGCACAAGGGCTCAAGCGTGGTGAGAACGGCTTTCAGGCTTATATGATGTGCGAGATACCGTCAAACGTTATATTGGCCGAGCAGTTTGCCGAATTGTTTGACGGATTTTCGATTGGCAGTAATGATTTGACGCAGTTAACGCTGGGCGTTGATCGGGATAATCATACTGTTGCTCATGTCTACGACGAAAATAACCAAGCGGTCAAAGCCATGATTCGTCAAGTCGTCACAATTGCCAAGAAAAAGCACGTCAAGGTCGGTATATGCGGCCAGGCACCGTCGGATTATCCGGAGTTTGCACGTTTCTTAGTAGAGATCGGTATCGACAGTATCTCGCTTACTCCGGACACAGTGGTCAAGACAACTGTCGATGTAGTCAAAACTGAGAAAAAACTCGGACGCTAATCTTTATAAATAGCGATGAGTGACCTGGTCTTTGTTGATACCGTTTTCGATATCGGTAAATCCAAACTGCCGCAAAAACGGTATAGATGAGTTTGACCGCGCGCCGGAACGGCAATAGACAACGAGCTTAGTGTCTCGAGGCAGCTCTTTGAGTGCTTTGGGTTCACCATGCATAAGAACTGTAGGCGGAATGTTTAGCGCGCCCTTAACATGTCCGGTGGCAAATTCGTAGGGCTCTCGTACATCAATAAAAACTGTTTTCATATATATCCTTTAACTTCCAGTATAAACCATTAAGTTGTGACAGCGATTGTGCGCTGATAAAAATGACTCATCGCGTAACAAAAAGTAATAATTAGATAGTTGCTGCTTATGCTAAAGTGTTGTATGCTACGGATATAACATAATACAAAGGAAAACTCATGAGAAATAAGCTTCTTGTTGCGGCGGTTGTCTTAGTAGGACTTGCTTCGGTTGCCTACGCAGCATTCACGCAGACATTGACGATCTCCGGTACTGGTACGGTGACCGGTGATTGGAGCGTTGAAATTACCAGTATAACCAGAACTGCCGGTACGGCCGGCGCGACTGATGCGGCATCTACTCCGTCACGAAGCGCAACCACTGCAACGTTTGATGTTAGTTTTGCTACTCCCGGTGATTATGCGACGTATGATGTCGTTATAACCAACAAAGGCTCAATTCCGGCCAAGCTGACATCATTGCCTGACTTGACAACAATTAACGTCGCTGAACCGGCTGATGTCAAATTTACTATTGTATCTGGTCCGGCACTTAACGATATCCTAAATAACAATGATACCGCGACTGTAAAAGTCAAAGCTGAATGGCTGAGCTCAGCGGTCAGCAATCCGACTACGGTTTCAAAGACTGCCTCAATTGAATACGGATTTACGCAAAGCCCGTAGGTAAAACAGTATTTGTCGAGCGGGTACTCTGCTCTAGCGTCAGAGTACTGCTTGTGACGGCCGACCGATAAATGATATAATTTTTCTAGACAATACTGTACAAACAGGAAAAAATTGTGAGAAATAAAATTATACCTCTGGCCATCATGTTAATTAGTGCGGCATCGGTTGCTTATGCATCGTTTGCGACTAATCTTACGATCAGTGGTACCGGTACGGCAACCGGTAACTGGGCCGTAGAAATAATCAGTATCACCCCGACCTCGCAAACTGGCGCTACTGATCACGTCGGCACACCATCATTTACGGCCACATCGGCTACGTTTAATGTCGATCTAGCTTACCCGGGTGCGACTTCATCATATCAGGTTGCCATCAAAAATAAGGGTAATATCAATGCCAAGCTCAGTACGATTACCGATCTTACTACTGTAAATAACGCTACGCCGACGTATTTGACATATGTAGTAAGTGGCGTAGCAGTCAATGATACATTGGCACCAAATGCCACCGTTACCGCCACAGTGACGGTTAGCTGGGCAGCGAGCGCCAACACTAATCCCAGCGGCGCGTCAAAGTCGGCGACGATCTCGTTTAATTATATTCAAAATTAATAAAAAGGGGTGGCGTAAATGAGCCGAGGCAGTTCGCGATCAACGCTACGGCAGCTGATAATGCTGCTAACAATGCCGCTTTTGTTGGTTAGCACTACCTATGCATTGTTCAATCAAGAGCTGTCAATCAATGCTTCCGGATCAGGTGTATCTTATGTGTCAAATAACTACACACTCATGACCTATAACAAGACCGCTACCCAAGCCGGTAGCACGTGGACCTATAGCCTCTCCCCGGTGACAATCAAAAACAACGGTGTAACCTCGATAACTGCTTGGCAGGTGGTGTTTGATATACCTTCAGATGCGCCAATGCCAACTTGTGCCAGTACAGTATTGTGCACCAAATCAGGAACTAAGGTTACCGTCAAAAACGGCGCCGGTAACGGCACACTAACAGCCGGCGGGTCAACGACTTTCTCATTGTCGTTTACTACCGCAACAGCCGCCTATACGCTTCAAAATGTCGTGATATCAGCGACCTACGATACGGCATTTCAGACAATCGCCGGACTGAGTGTCACGATAAGCAATACCGGCAGTAAGGTAAAGGGTATCTGGACTTGGACACCCACGATCACCGTCACCAATAATTCCGGCCAGTCACTGAGCGGCTGGCAAGTGACGGTGACGCCATGGTCAACATCATATTCGGTAGCTTCGACGATGCCGAGTGGTCTTAGTTTTACGACCAGCAGTACGCAACTGGTTTTTACCAGCACCAACACTATTGCAAACGGTACATCATATCAGTTTACGCCAACGATAAAAACCGGAAGTATCTCTAACTGGAATCCATCTGCTTCCGTGAAAGGAAGAGGCTGATGCTTAGAAAACTACGTCGTATCAAACCGGCTGCATGGTATGGCGTGGCGGCAGTATTGGCTATGACGGGGCTGCCGTTAGCCGAGGGGTTAATTAACGGTACGGATAATCTCTTTTCTTATGCGATAATTCAGCTAATAGGTGCTATAGTTGCCGCTTTGTTTGTTCGGCGATTAGTAAACGGTCAGTCGGACAGGCTGCGTCGCTCTGTAGATAAAAGCTGGATGATCGGCTCGGTATTGGCGGTGTGGTTTGTGGTGTATTTGTCTCAGGCCTGGCCGTCACATATGTCCACAACGTTGTGGCGCCGAGCTGGCAGACCATATTGTTTAACGTGATAGTAGTTGGTATGACCGCGGCAGCAATTGAGTACGCTAGGCATGGTATCATGCAGCTGGGCGGTCGCCGCAATGCACTCTTTTTCGGTGTGATAGTGAGTGTGGTATTTATGATCTTGCAAATAAACATTTTGCATATTGCCGAGATGCACACGGCAGATGAGATAATAAAATTTGTCGTTTCCGATATCATGCCGAGCGCGGCAAATAGCTTACTGCTTACCTATCTTGCGATAAGCGCCGGCTTGTGGCCGCAGCTAGTGTATCGCTTGGGTATTGTTGCTATGGTATACATACCACCGATTATTCCAAAATATGACTGGTACTTGAGCGGTGTGGCGTGGTTGTTGTTGGCAGTGGCTACATACATTGTTGTTGATCGGACCAATCGTGATGATAGACGAACTTCCAGGGATGTAAATTATCGCCGTCTGCGACTTAGGTATGTTTATCATATTATGTACTTGGCGGTTCTCACCGGCTTAATGTTTTTTATGGTAGGAGTATTTACCTATAAGCCGCAAGCTATCATGTCCAACAGTATGCAACCTGTGTTTGGTCGGGGGTCTATCGTAATTGTGCAAAGAGCAGATGGTATGCAAGTACAAACCGGCGATATTATCCAATACGTGAGTGCGGGTCGTTCTATCACTCATCGGATCATAAAAATTGACCAGAGTAGCGATGGATCGGGACGCCGAATCATTATAACCAAGGGCGACAACAGTCCGAGCGCCGACAAGCCGATTACGGTCGAACAGGTTGTCGGCACGGTTCGCGCCCAAATACCGCTTTTGGGTTACCCAACCGTTTGGTTACGGGAGGTGGTACAATGAATAGAGTAAACGGGTGGAATTATGGCACTTGGTATTGATAACTCTGAGCACGCGCGTCGACCGATAGGGTTTAGTGTTATTGGTGTTTTTTTGCTGATGTTTTCGTTTTTTGTAACCTATGATATAACTCAGGGTCAGCCTGAATCCGCGCCAGTTGCAGCTGCCTATGAATATACGGTCAGTCAATCAATTGATACGAATGTCGATTATTTCAAAAGCAGTTTTTTTGAAAAAGGACCGGGTACAAACACTGCATATGTCGCCGATTTAACTGATATTATCGGAGCAACATTTCACTACAATTTTCATGGTTCGGAGTCGATTAAGCTCAGTTATGCTTACGAAGTAACAGCAAGCGTCAGGGGTAATTATGCTTTGCAAACTGACCCGCAAAAAATTCCCAGCGTGTGGAACAAGAATTATCAGTTGGTAGCGCCAACCCGCGAAGCTATCAGTGGTCATGATATTACGCTAAGTCCTGAAGTAAAGATACCGTTTGCTGACTATAAAAAACAAATAGATCAGTTTAAAACCGCACTTAGTTTGCCGCTCAATAGCGAGGTAGTGGTTACCTGCACTATAGAGGTTAAAGGCACCGTAGGCGATACGTCTTTTCAGGATAAACGAGTCGCGACCATAACGGCTCCGCTTGATCAAGTCGTTTATACCCTAGGCATAAAGTACGACAAGCAGGATAAAAAGCAGGTGGTGGCTCAGGCGACTAAGGACTCACAACAGCTATATCAACGCTCAAAGATTTTTGTAGCAATTGGACTGGCGGCAGCCGGGTTGGCGGCGATTGGCTATGGGCTGCGACGGCAAATCTTTAAGTCACCATACCAACGCGAGCTGGAGCGCATTTATCGTTATCATGACGGAATTATAATACGAGCTAAGCAACCGGCAGAATTGGCGGGTAAACATACGGTGCCGGTAATGAGTTTTGATGATTTACTAAATCTTGAAGAAGAGCTAAAGACGCCGATTGTAGCGGCACCTGCCGGAGGAGAATCGACGCAATTTAGCATTATTCATAACGATGTCATATACATGTATATACTAGGAAAGCCCTTGATTGAGGAATTGCCCTCTGCCGCTCTTGATACAGATGATGAGGTTGCTAAACTATGGCGTCACCGCAAAAAACCTAAAAAGTAGGCTGTTTAATGGCACTGGAAATTAATTCACGACGTAGCGCATATCGACATGGCCATAATATGCTGGCTCGTCAGCGTCGTCGCAAACAAATAGTACGAGTGATTGTTTCTATCATGATCTTGTTGATGCTAATTGTAGTCGCTGCTTTAATTTATATATGGTACACGGGACGCTACCAACCAGCCCCCCCGGCCCCGCCGCCGTCACGGCCAAAAGTTAAAGTTGATCAACCGAAAGTGGTAGTTGATGAAACGGCTGCTGTCGGCGTATCATCACAGCTTTTTACCAACAAAGTGCCGCAAGGGAAAAATGCTTCACTGACAATCAAGACCAACCCGCTTGCGGCATGTTCGATTAGTGTGGAATACAATAAACAAGCGAGTAAAGACTCAGGTCTGGTGCCAAAAAAGGCCGATGAATATGGCGTGGTTAGCTGGGCATGGACTGTCGAAGCTTCGCGGCCGATTGGGTCGTGGCCGATTGTCGTCACTTGTGCGAATGCAAAAAAATCGGGGGTTTTAGAGGTTAATATCGAAGTCGTGCCAGCAGAATAATCAGTCAAGTGAAGCTATGTATGCCGACCAAGTTTCGTTTTTGATTTGCAAAGGTGACTTTATGAGAATCAATAGACGTTTTTTGGTGAGAATAATTGATTGAGGACCCTTGGATGATGTACCTATAAAATAGACAGTTGCGTCATCTGCTACGACGCGCTCTTTGGCATTGAACTCAAGCGCCATATTTTTTATTTCCTCATCGGGATCAGTTGAAAAGTTTTGTGGCAGTGGTTGTTGGCTGACGGTAATATTGACTTTATTTATAGTATCGACGTATGCAAAAACCGGATTACGATCGGGCGGACTGACCCGTTTCCAGCCGCCGAGCTGTTGGATCGACTTTCCGTTGGGAAGTAGCGTGTCAAACTCAGGAGTTAAACCGCCAATCGACTGATTCGGTTTAGATGATTGATTAATGAACGGAATTGATACTGGCGAAATTTGTCGGTAGCTGACAAACCAAATACCAACTAAGAATAGCCCTACAATAAGTATGAGTTTGATAGACGGCATATTTATTGTGAACTGTCTTGTGTGGTTAACGGATGGCTTGATCCATGTCGTTGTCCGACGAAATACCGCGGTTATAAATCGAACAATATGTCGGATTAATCGTGTGACAAGCGGTATGATTTCACTGACTAAGATATGACCAATAGTGCCAATTGTATCTTTGACGCGGTCTAGTCGCGGATCGGGATCAGTTGTATCGATAATTGGCTTGGTGGTTCGAGCATTTAAAACTTCGCTTGAGGCCTCCTGATCTGACTTGGTTGAGGTTGGTAACGCCTGTGAGGCAGACGCTCTATTGGAACGAGGTTTAGGTTTTTCAGCGGAGCGTGCTGGTGGGGGGCTAAGCGAATAAGTGCGGTATTTCATCATTGTGCGTAGGTTGGAGTATCAATTGGTTGTTGGAGTCCACCGGTAAAAGTGCGTCCGTGCATCAGGCGCTTACTCGGATCTGCGGTAAACTGAAGACTAAGATCGGTTATTGTCGGCCCGCGACTGACATCGTCCGGGTATCCAAAGGCTTGCGAGCTATCGACTGTGACATTGAAGAAGAAGTACCTGCCACATTTGATATCTGTACCGCCACTGTCTTTGACGATATATGCCCCCGGTGTGCCAAGTGTGACGTCGCCAAAATGAGTCTCCTGTCCCCAGGTAGTCATGGTTGCGCATTTGGTGGAGGTAAGTTGGTTGGCCATACTGCGGTATTTGAGCTGCCAGCGGGCGCCGATGGAGTTATCGAGGCCGTTTATCAGCCAGTAATTTGGGAACACATCACTGTCGGTATCTACCATAATGGAGTATTTGGCGACCTGTGGCTGGGAAAGCAGGGTCGTTTGCTGGGCGGTGTTTGCGCCGCTCGGGTAGGCCAGGGTCGCACCGCAGCCGCCGCCGAGCACGTAGAGTTTGCCGTCGCTGTAGACTGCTGCCGCTCCGTAGCGGTCGCCGGCAAAGCGCTGGTTGGTCGATGACCATTCACCGACGCCGGTTGGCATATTCCCAGATGCTATAGTCGTGTTGGCGCTGACAGGAGCGAGCAGTGTACTGGGCGCGCAGGTTGTCGGACTGTTGCGTCCCCCTATGAGGTAGATATAGCCGTTGGCAGCGATAGCATCGGCGTCGGCTAGCTGTTTGGGTAATGATGTGCTGTAGAGCCAGTTTCCGGCAGTTCCGTTCGTAGTATTTAGTTGTGAATACGATGTGTCACTGAGGTAGTTGCCGCTGCCGTCTATACCGCCAAAAACATACAGGTTATTGGCGTAGGCGACGCTGGCGAGGCTGCTGCGGGCGACCGGCAGGCTCGTGCTGGCGGTCGACCAGGCGCTGGTAATATTGCCGCCACTCGTGAGCTGCGGGCTGACGTAGACTGTAGCAGTTGGAGTGCCCGCAGAGTTATTGCCGCCCACGACGTAGAGCCGTCCATTCCAAATGGCGACGCCAAATTTACTGCGGGCACTAGGTAGCCCATTGGTCGCCGTAGACCAACTCCCGATAGTCCCGCCGCTAGGAGTGGCGTGGTATACGCTGTTTTGGGCTGTGCCGCTGGCGTTCTGCCCGCCAATATAGTACAGGCTGCCACCACTAGTGGCTAGCTTGCCCCAGCCACGTGCTTGAGGGAGGGCGGCTTGATCAGTCCACGTACCCACGCTGCCATTGGCATCGATTGGAGCTGATGAAACAGTAGTAACCGGGTTAGTGCAGTCGGTGGTACCGGTGCAACCGCCCGCCATAAACAGGTGTCCGTTTAATACGGTAGCACTACCGCCGAGACGTTGTTGGTTTGTCACATACTGATTTGCTGCGTTACTGTAACCGGCCGGGGTGCCGCTGTCGTTGTTGTAGACCTGGAATGTTTGTATGACATCGGTGCGTGTCGTACAGCCGCCCGGACTAGCGCCGATGGTGCATCCACCGATGACATAGGCGTAGGAATTACTGACAGGAACAGTAAGTCCCCAGCGCTGGTTGATCTCGACGGCAGACACATGCCAGCCTTCGACAAGGCTGCCGTCACTGACATTTATCTTGATAAACTCGATATCAGCGAGTACGCCGCTACTGGCTTCGTACCCGCCGACTGCATAGAGGTAACCGTTGTAGCCAAACGCCGCCGAACGCCGCCGTCCGACCGACATTTGGAAAGCTGATTCTATCCAGTTACTACCGCTGACGGCGACAATGTTATTATTGTTGTCGATCTTTGCATAACGGACAGTTTTGAGATCAACACTATTTGGTGTGACGCCGCCGATGAGATAGATATAATTGGCATAGACCGTACCGCTCATGATGCCGAGGCCTTGTGAGCCGCCGACTGCTAGTTCGGCATCGATTTGTTGTTGCCCGCTGGTGCTGCAGCCTGTTATTGCGCCAGATGTCTGGATATTACATTTGTAGACGGCGGTGCTGTAGGACGTACAGCCGGCATTGCTGCTAGCAGTACAGCCGCCAAGTATGTAGAGGTTTCCTGGGTTGTTGCTGGCGTCATCGGGGTTGGCACGGGCAAAGGCGTATTGGTATGACACGTTGTTGACGCCAAGTCCCGTCAAGGATTGATTTGTCCAGGTACCGAGACTGCCGTTTGTTTGATTGATATCGGCCCGCAACAGATCATTGGCATTTCCGCCGCCCGTCAAACCGCCGACGAGGTAGACCCGGCCGTTGAATACAACCGGACTAGAAGCAGCCAGCCCACTCGGCGTGGTATTGGTCGTGTCAACGCACCATATGCCACCCTGGATAGTTCGGGGAGCGGGACAAGCAGCAGGGGCGGTCATCTTGCCGGTCGATGATATCGCTACGTAGGCGGTGTTACTGGATGTGGCATTACAGCTATTGCTCGTGCAGCCGCCGATGAGGTACAAGTAGCCGTTGGATATAAACGAGTTGGTCAGCATGTTGCCGACATTACTCGGCATGTTGCAATTAGTTGCGCTCCCGCCGCTGCAAGGCGCGGTGCCAAACGGAACACTTTCACCCACGGTCGAGGCATCGCCGTCTTGGTTGATTTTGCCATATTGGATATCCGAGAGGGCGTTGTTGCAGTTGCCGGTCGCAGTGTTTTGGCTGCTGCAGCCACCAATCTCGTAGAGGTAGCCGCGCCAGGCAACGAGGCTCTGTCCGGTGCGGGTGTCATTGACGCCGCCGACGAGGTTCCAGCTGTCGATACTGCCATCGGCGTTGATACTTGATACCTGGGTGTCGCTGACCACAGACGTACAAAAACCGCTGGCGTTGGTGGCGGTGCAGCCGCCGCTAACATAGATATAGGCACCCCATACCGAGCCGAAGTCGCCGCCGCTAGTCATGCGTCCAGATTGCATAGGGGTAGTCGCGACCCAGTTGTTGAGGCTGCCATTGGCATTGATTTTATTGTAATAGACGGAGTTACTCGGTGCGCCGCCGATGGAAGTTGCACCGCCAATCAGGTACAGCCGGTCGTTATAGACTTGGGCGGCGTAACCGTACGTTGCGTTCGGCAGGTTACCTGATGAGGCCCAGGAGCCGATCGTGCCGTCAGGGATGAGGTCGGCGATGTGGACAGTGTTAGCGACCGACTTGGTGCCGCCGCTGCTGGTAATGCCGCCCATGAGGTAGAGGCGGTTATTGTAGGCTAATACTTTGATAGCGCTGCGCGGCGATGGCAGGTCAGAGGCGCGGTACCAGTACGCCCAGTTAGCTTTGTTGCCGTCAGTCGGATGCCACAGTTGCGGCTCGCCATTTGCCCCTAGTTTCGCAACGTATGTAGTTTTGCAAATCCCGCCGTCACCGGTGCCATTGGCAGCAGTGCAGCTCGCGTCTTCGCCGCCCAGTGCGTAGAGAAAGCCGTTGTAGGCAACGAGCGAAAAACTACTACGCGGAGAGGGCAGGCTATAGGATGTAGATGTACACCAGCCACTACAGATGCCACTGCCAGGATTGGCGCTCGCGATCGTACCATTTGTGGTATCGAATTTCGCCCAACTGACGGTACTTATCGCGCCAGTTGAAGAGACGTATGAGATAATGACAAGCCCTGACGTGCCTGCCGATCCTGTATTGTCGGCTGGACCTGCGTCGCCACCAGCGCCAGCGCTACCACGATCGGGATCTCCGCTGTTGCCAGGTGTCGCCAAAACGGCAGCCATTGTATTGCCCGACCCGCTATAATAACTTGAACCACCGCCACCACCTGCAGCACCGGTGCGAAAGCTGGAGCCTGCACCACCACCACCACCATAATACCCGCCACCACCACCGCCACCACCGGCATAGCCAGTAGTTGCGTCGCGCGAGCCGCCATTTCCACCATTGCCGAATGTGCCGCCATTGTTGCCGCTGCCATCTGTACCTTGAGCGCTGCGGCCGTCGCCACCAGCGCCACCTTGTAACGAACTTCCGCTTGAGCCGGAGTTGCCACCACTAGTAATAACACCACCGCTACCGCCGCTGGAACTGGTGCCTCCTGCACCACCGCCTGACGTTCCAGATGCGCCTCCGGTTTGTCCCGTCACACCACCGCCACCGCCACCTGCGCCTCCGGGGTTCCCCGAGTTGCGACCACCACCGCCGCCACCCGCACCCCCAGCAGCGATAATAAGATGACTAGTAACGCGACGCACACTTGAGTAGCCACCGCCGCCGCCCCCGCCTCCAGAGTTGGTGGCGTTGCCCGTGCCGGCTCCGCCAGCGCTACCTACGGTAATATATAAGCGTTCGCCTGGCGTAACAGTAAGGTTGCTTTCAGTATAGCCACCCGCGCCACCTGCGCCACCGGCATTGTTCGCACCACCACCACCGCCACCACCACCCGCACCCCACATCTTCACGCTGATCGAAGATATATCTGCTGGAACGTCAAAGTAGTCACTATTGGTCGCAGTGGTAAATGATTGCTGGCCACCACTAGGGTGGGTGCCGCCGACCGCGTAGAGGTAGCCGCCAGTCGCGGCGACGCCTTGTTTCCAGATAGACGTATTGAGACTTAGTGTCGGGTTCCAGCTATCGAACCGTGCGCCGGTCGTGGCGGATTTTTTGATGAGCTTGTTGGCGACGTCGAAATCGATATTGGTTTCGTTGTTGCCATTCATAAACTGCTGCGCGGTGACGATATATATGCTTGGGTCGATCGAAAGCGGGTAATTTGCATCTGTAAGCCCACTGGCTTTGACGGTAAGAAGGTTGCCTTTGAGTCTGAACTCGGCTTTGACTTTTGATGCTGTTTTGTTGGATTCAACGACAGTAGGTTTAGGAATAACAAATAACAACAAGGATTTTTCGGCATTCAACTGGGCTTTTTGCAGTAGTTCCTGGTCTGACTCAGTGGCGGCAGAAACATTGTTTATAAACAGTTGATTGCCATAAACTCCAATACTGCCATCACGCTCAAGTCTTGCCTCGGTACCATTTGGTAGCTTTAGGTCATAGCTAACTTCATATTTGTCACCTTGTTCCTGCGACAAAACAATGTCTTCTTTTATTCCTTCACCGGTTGCAGTATATACAAGCCAACCTTTGTGATTACGAAAAGGATAAACTAATCGGTTCTCCTGTTGCTGGCCCTCGGCTAGAGTAAGGTGCGGTTTCATAACCAGGTCGATTTTATAAGTAGGGTCAGTGACGGTGATGCCTCTGCTGGCGTCAGAAGGAAGTATTGCCGATACAAGACTGGCTCCTGTCTGCTTGTTATCAGAACTATTTGCCATACCGTGAATAAAAGTATATTCACGTTTCTTTTCATCATAGGTAATACTCTTTGCGAGGACAGGGCTTGAAACAGTTAGAATCTTTTCTGCTTGGCTAATGCGATATTCGTGAGGACCAAAGTATCGATAAATTTGATATCCGGCAATTGCAAGAAGTGTGGTGATAACAAAAATTATCGCAAGTTTTATGACCTGTTTTTTTTCAGGTACGGGAATAGTAAGATAGCGTTTTCCGTTTGCGGTCGATTTTATCCAGCGGTGGTTCACAGATAAGAAATATCGTGAGTGAACTCGGTTAATGATAGAGTCTAGCCACCGATGGAAAGCCGTTCGGTTTTTTTTGTTCATACGTCCCAAATTATGATTGTGATCTTCCCATTGATTATAGCATAAACAACATCTTCTTTATCTGTTGCTAAATGCAAAGTTGAGGTTTCCAACGTAAGCGTTAGCATTGCGGCTAACAGCTAGGTCGATTTTGAACACAATACTATCGCCCCCTACAAAACCACAGGTGGATGGGTCTGCCGCTCCGCTTGCAGAAGCTATCTGCCAGGTCGTTTGTGTGCCTGTCGAAACAGAAGTTGCACCACCACATGGCGTGGTACCGGTCGCAGGAGAATTTCTAAGAATAGTGTATTGAACAGATGAATATGCACCAGAAACGCTACCGTTGTCCGTACGACCCATAAGTGAGGTTTGGCCTGAGTTGAAGCCTTTGAATGTGCCAGGTAGCTGATAAGTAACATAAATACTATAGGTTTGAGCGGTTGACTGTGGGCTGGTCCATTTATAGAAGTTGTAGGTTTCATCGGTGCCGCAAATGGTTGGTTGCCCGCTGGAGCCGTCGTTGATATTGAGATAATCAGAACAAAGATCGCTTGTCATTGTGCCGATACCGGTGCCGTGCAAGACGGCGTTGGTGTACTCTGGGCTAATGGTGATGATATTATCTGGGCTGGAACCGCAGGCTCCCCAGCCATCAGCTTCGTAGCACTGTAACTTGCCGAGTGTCGTATCGTAATACATGCTACCGAGCAATGCATCGTTGTCACTGGCGATCGGTGCGCTGGCGCCGCGATCGAGGGTGAAAAGCGTAGTCGGGCCACCGTTGACACCGCCGCCAATTTGAACGTTTGGTGTGGTAACAGTGGACAGGGTCATGCTGACGGTGTCGACATAGAACGTACGCCCGGTGGCATCGGTTTGCGTAAAGTAGAGGTATGGATTGGTCGGCGCGGTCGAGCTGGTGGTGACATAACAGGTCACTTTGGTGTAGTTGGTCGAGCTGACGCCAATCGTTTGCGTGTTGTAATCGACGCACGGGGTAAAACTACTGCCACCATCAGGGGAGTAGCGAATCGTGTATGAGGTGAAGCTGCCAGAAGTGATATTGACGTATGAAGTGATGCGATAAGTTGTTGAAATGAGCGGATTGACGGCGAGTTTGTTGCGGACACCTTGATTGGCGCCCGTCGTGACGACCTGTGCGCTATCGCTGGCGTCATTGCCTGAGGTCGTACTGCGGGTGACGGTTGAGCCGCCGACCCCCGACCAGTTGGTTGCAAAGTTGGCAGCATCATTGACGCCGGGATCAGCCGAATAGTTGAGGTCGGCTGCGATGGTGACAGAGAGATTATCGACGTAGAAAGTTCGGGCAGTGCCGCTGCCGGTCTGGCGGATGAGGATTGCGTTGCTGGCAGTGATGCCGCTGATGGGGGCGCTGAAGGTACAGTTGATCTTAGTCCAGACGCTCGTGTTGACGGCTTTGGCATTTGCACACAGCAGCGTCGCAGCGCTGCCATCTGCCGAATAATAAACCTCGAGGTCGCTAAAGGTGGCGCTACCGGTGGTCAGGCGAGCTGAGAATGAGACGTTGTAATTCATCTTGGCAGTGAGGGCTGAAGTCAGCTGGTTTTTGACACCGCTACTGGCTGTGGTGCTTGTGCCAACCGACACAGAACCTTGACCGGTTGCGATGTAGTTACCAGCGGTTGTGTAGCGACTAACCGTTGCCCCGTTTATTGCCGACCAGGTGTTGTTTGGGAACGTCGTTGTGCCGCCACTGCCTATGGTTTCGGCACCAGCATTGGAGGCGTACTCAGCGAGATTGCTATTGACTGACAGGAGTCCGGCGGCTGACTGGGTTTGAACACTGAGGAGTGTACCGTTGACTGGGTTGACTGAACTATCGCGAATCGTCAGACCATTGGTCGCGCTCGTCTTGCTGACGACAAGCTCAGCACCACCAGCACTCTGAAGAGTATTGTCGTAGGCTGCTTGCAGGGTGGTCGAGCTTGAAGCGCCGGCTGCTGTCCAGTCATTACCGTTCCAGATCATCGTGGCAGTAGTATTTTTGCGCATGGCGATTTGATTGCCCTGGCCGCCGCCGTTGACGCTGAGCGTAAAGTCTTTGCTGAGATTTGAAGCCGTCACGTAAACGACTCGGCCGGCTGTTATTATGGTCGGATCTGGCATAAAAGCAGTCTGTCCGTCATGAGTAAATCCTACAATGACGGAAGCATTGTTATTTATCGATGATTGAGAAATTGTACAGTTTGTAATACTGACTGATTCGGTGCCGCCTGCGAAACAGCCGGTGTCGTTTGACGCGGTCTGATAGGCTGCTGTTGCGAGTGTTACAAGTCCATTTGCGGTTGTACCTGAGCCACCTGAAATCAGCACGTTGCCGCCGATTGCACCACTTGCGCCGCTATTGCCACCCTGAAGCGTCAATGTTCCGCCGTTACCAGTGCCGTTACCGGTAGCGCCCTGGACAGTAAAGGGATTGCCTTGAGTGTTAGCGGCTGTCTGTGCACTTGCTTGGAGAGTGGTTGGGGCACCTGCGATACCAAGAGTTACCGAGCTAGATGAAAGGATTAACGGTGTGGTACCTGTTGACTTACCAATCACAATGTTTGTCGCGTTACTAGCGCCAATCGTCAGACTTCCGCTAGCCGCATCAACCGTGCTGGCTTGAAGCGAACCAGCCGTACCAGTGCCAGAGATATTGAAATTTGCACCGACTTGCGGTGCTGTGCCGTTTTGGATGAAATCACCAGCGGTTTTGCCGCCCAATTGCATGGCATTGAGTGCGTACGGCACGGCAGAGAGCCGCTTCATCGGAACCATTTCACCGTCACCGGCACAACTACTAAATGGCGTACAAGAGGTATTGGTATTGCCGATATTCATACTCAGCCAGAGAGTATCTTGGTTCCAATCGATACTGGTGCCAAATGGTGTAACCGACCCAAGCTCGACTGACATGAAACCGTTTTTTACAGTCACACCCTGTGAGCTGGCGTTGAGATGATCCTCAGTCCATCTGAGCGTACCGCCGGGATTGCCGGCTGATGTGCCGGTACCGTCCTGGTAAATTTTGAATTGAACATTGTAATAGCCGTCAGGCACGGTTGCTCCGGCGGCAGTAAAGAGACGGCCCTGAAAATTAATCGTTTGGTTGATTCCAGGAGCAGCTGAAACAGACGGCATAACCAGCAGTACCCCACTCAGTAAACTACCAATGAGGACAGCAAACAAAGCGACGATGGTCGCACGCTGACGTTGTGGTGACACGCCTAAGAACATGGTGGAATAGAGCCCCTGTTTTGTTTTTATGTTTTTTACTACTTATGCACATAGCAAAGTAGACATAAGGTGCGTGTGGTGGGTTTTGTTAGATATAACGTTTTTTGTGTTTGTCTCTCGTTGTATCTATAGAGATAGTAACGCTTTTGCTTAAAAATTGCAAGGCTTAATTGGTGACAAGTTGACCGCGAACTTTGAGGATGTGGCGTTCGCGCCGCTCGCCGAGCCAAAAGCTGGCGACAGCAGTTACAATTGCAACATATAACGGCCACAGCACAATCAACATATTTTTTTGCTCGACAGCTGTTTGAGCGGCTACAATATCGGGCTGACCGTTGACGATTGCGGCTACTGTCAAAAAAGCTACTCGCCCATCGGCGTCGCTGGCCTGGATACCAATCTGGTAAATACCGGGTTTTTTGTAGGTATGAGTCACGGTAAAGCCAAAGTTGTCGCCGCGTGGAATCACTTTGTTGGTCGAGTCCCCCCACTGGACATTGACTGCATAAGGCGGCCGTCCGCCAATCAAATCGATATGCATGGCCATTTCTTTTTCCGGGAAGACACCGCGGATAACGGCATCGGTGTTGATGAGGAGCTGTGTACCGCCAAAGTCAAACGAAGCGACCGGTCCGGCTTGGGTTGGCAGTGCATCGTAATAGACGGTGACAATATTTGAGTCGGGCCCAGGTTGGTTGAGGGCGTCGTAGACACGAGCAACGAGTGAATTCTGCCCAATCAGCAGATCAATCTCCAGAGTGTAGGTGCCGCTGCTGCTGCAAGCGGTAGATCCGGCAAAGATATCGTTTTTGAATATTTCAACCAGAGTGCTGGCCGGACAGGTACCGCTGATAGTAATAGGTGTTGCACTAAAATGCTGACCATTAGACGGCGTTTGTATAGTGGCGGCTGTGGTTGGCGGTTTGGTCGGTACCGTCCCGCTGAGGCCGATTGATCCGTATTCCGGCCCGTTATAGGGCGCGGCGGCATTGACGGTAAACACCATCAGTAAGCCGCCGAGCATAGCCAGCAATACCCCGAGCGCTGTATAGTTGGTATGTTCGTGAGGTTTTAGTTTTCCGGTGTGGCTATGGTGAAGTAGACTGCCGTAGACACGCATGGCATTAGTATAGCATGCGGGGCGCAATAACCAACACTAGCGACGACGGCGTCGACCGCGGGTTTGGCCGATGATGTGCTCGTTGTAGCGACGAATTCCTATACGCAGGACTATAAAGAGTAAGAGCAAACCACCGATTACCATAGCGATTAATTTATAAGGAATAACCCAAAAGCTCAGGGATGAAGCTGTTTGCTGGTTGTTGCCATAGGTCATGATAAGATCGGCAGTATAGCGTCCGAATAAAATTTTATTGCCAATGACGGTTTGGTCTAGGCTGGTGACAAACTTGCGGATACTGCCAGGCAATACATTACGATTCTCAAGATTTACATTTAAGTTGGCAACGTTTTGGCCAAACATATCTTTGATGGCGATTTGACCGCGCGGCTGCTCGTGGATGTTGCCGCTATTTTTGATACGGACATAAAATTGTATTGGTGTCGATTCAAATAAACTGCCCTTTGTGTTGTTAACCGCCGTAAAGAATTCCTCGATATTCATAGCTTCTTTGGCGTCACCATTGACTCGCAGCAGCACGAGGGCTCCAAGACTGGCCGAGAGCGATACGCCAGATTGGCTTAGCCCGGGTGCTTCGGCAGTAAAGCGAATAACACCGTAATAACCGCCAGGCGCAGCATTATGCGGTATGGAAATATTGACGTTTAGTTGTTGGACTTCTTTAGGGTTGAGAGTTATCTGCGGCAATGGCGATATCCAGCTTTTTATGGAGTACGGACTGACTTCGCCCTCTTCGAGTAAGATTTTTGGCGTGCCATCCTCTTCGTTATTTGCCGTAAAGTCGTTTATTTCGTTTTTGACGAGTAGTTTTACAGGGCTAATATCGCGCAGGCTTATTTGAGCTTTAACAGTTTCGCCGGGGTTGCCGCGGACATTAAGTACCGGCGGAGCGATCTCAAGTGCTTGTCCGCTGGGTTGACCGGTAGGTGTTTGGGCAGAGGCTAACGACCAGGCGAGCATGGCAAGGATGAGACTGCCGCTGGCGATAGAGATGAATCTTTTCATGGTTTAAAACAGTGCAGTACAAATGTACGTTAGAGTGGTGGTGTATGTACCCGGTGGCTGGATACCAGATACGTTGACGATGTAGGATGCAGTGTAAACTTGAGAATTAGTCGGACCAGGTGTGGCACCAACGGTGCCAAGCGTCGCCGGAGCAACCGCAGCGCTGTTGGCGACGACATCACCGGTCGTAAACTTGAATTGGTCTTGGGTCTCATAGCCGGTATAGGCCTGAGCTTTCAGTGTGTTACCGTTGGATGACGGCGAGACTTCGGCACCGAAAGCTGGTGTAGACACGGTTGTGGTATTGGTTCGCAGATTCATACCCCATTGGCTGGTGCCGCGGGCCGGTGCGGCTTTGGTACTCATACCGGGTATGGTGTTTGCGCCGCTGGTTAGCGTCGGGCCGTTAACCGTAATTGAATAACCGCTGAGCGCGTTGGTACTGGCAGCCATTTGCGAGGTAGCGACGGCGGTATCGGTCGGTGAAAATGTGCGGTCAAAACTAATCACGCCCGACGTTGATGAATTGCAGTTAAGTTGCACCGTAGCACCGGTACAAAAGATGAGTGACTCCGGCATCACGCCTGAGAGGACAATTTGTTCGGCGGTGCTGGCAGCGACAACGCCGCTATCGACTAGTCCGGTCGAACCGTCGGTGCCGGTGTAGGTGCTTATCCGAACATAGAATGACGTGTTGTTAGCAGTTGGGTTGGTAACACTTTGGATTGGCATTGTGATTGCCGTACCGCCCGACACACTGGCGGCAGTACGAGTAAAATAAGGTGCGCCGTTGGTGGTATTGTTGAGCGTAAAACCGGTCGCGCCTACTTGTGTACCTGATGTAGAACTGGTAGTGACTAATCCGGTCGGTGTCGTACAAGTGCCGGCGGCATTAGTACAGTAAAGAAACTTAATTGAACCGATTGAAGCAGTTGTTGGAACGGTAAAAGTAAAAACGTGATTGACGACACCACCAGCCTTTGAGCCGCCGTCACCACCGGCGCCGGCTTGGAGCGTGAGAGTCCGGGATGTTATCTGAGCAGCGTTTGCGGTCTGGGCCTGCCAAAAAGGACTCGAAATAATTGTCAATGTCAAAACACTGAGCATCACCCACCGGAACTCTCTCCTCATTCCCATAAGAGAAATTGTAGCATGAGCGTTTCAGGGGCGTCAACAAATAAACCTCGCAGCGGTTATCTGTTTGGGTGATTCGCCTTTGTGCAGTACTAGATGTGGTGGAGAGTGTGGTAGTAAAACGCTAGGCGACTCCTTGGCGATCGGCCGAGCTTAGTGTAAAACAAAACTCCTGCGGCGTTTGCGGGGCAAATCGGGTCAGGAGTAATGCAGTATGTAAACGACTCATATGACTTAGAATGTAGCCGTACAGATATAAGTTAGGGTTGACGTGTAGGTACCGGCTGGTTGGCTACCGGGGACGTTGGCGATGTAAGATACGGTATAGATTTGGGCGTCGGTCGGCTCGGGATTGCCGGTGGCGTCGTAATTACTATCAGCTACGATATCACCGGTGACGAATTTGAATGTGTCAGCTAACGCATAGTCAGCAGTCGCCCGGCCGTTGAGATTGCTGCCGTTGCTGGCTAGATCGATTGTGGCGCTGATGGCTGGGGCAGTGCCTGGAAAGCCGGGAGCTGCCGCTGCGGAATTAGTCGTCAGATTGAGCCCAAACTGCGCGACACCTTTGGTGCTGGCCGATGGTGTCGTAATACCGGGTATGGTATTAAAACCGCTCGTCAGTGTCGGTCCGTTGACCGTTATGGCGTAGCCTGAGCCGGCATTGGTGGTCGCCGCCATTTTGCTGATGGCCATGGCTGTGTCGGTTGAGCTAAATAGCCGGTCAAACCAGATGAGACCGCTGGTAGCTGTTGAGCAATCTGGCACACCGGATGTTTTTGATATGTTTGCTCCCGTACAAAAGACCAGTGACTCGGGCATCGTCCCTCTGAGGATGATCTGTTCATTGATGACGGCAGCTACTGTTCCCTCATCGATTTCTGACCCGACAGTCGGAGTGGTAGTGCTATAGGTTGTGATGCGGACAAAGAACGGCGCTTTGTCGGTCGGGTTATGGATATTATCAAGACGGAATTTTAGATTACCATTTAACGGTGCGGCAGCGGATGCTTTGTAAAGAAAGGGCGCGCCATTTGTAGTTTTGTTGAGACTAAAGCCTGTCGCGCCACTGCCAAGCTCAGAGCCGAGGGTGGTGTTTGCCGGATCTGGCGGAGCAACCAAGTTTGTATTAAGGCCGGTCGGCGTGACACACGTCGGACTGATGATGGAGTTGGCTGCGGTCGTGCAGTACTCGAACTTTATCGAGCCGATTGGCGTGGTGGTGCTAGGGATAGTGAACTGGAAGTAATGATTTACGATGCCGTCAGGCTTAGAACCGCCATCGCCGCCCGCGCCCGCCATCAGTGTCAAGCTGCGATCAGTTATCTGGCCGGCAGCGGAAACATTCTGAGTCGCAAACAACATCGGTGCGACTGCTGCCATCAGTATGGTAAGAAAGCTTAATGCTCGAAAATATAGTGGTGTTTTGTGGTGGTTCATATTTTTTGTTTTGTGGTGGTTTCTACGGAGATAGTAGCATAGCCATGAGCGTGATGTCAACAGACATTTCCTAACTTTTTTTAAAGCTGTGGAAAACTTATTTAATAGGTACCAGTCACGATCAAGGTCTGATCGCTGTGGTAGCGGCCGCCGGGAGTTAACTGGGCAACATTTACGATGTAACTAATCGTGTAAACAGTGAGGCCGGAATTTTTTTGGGCGCGTGCGATGGTGTCGCCGCTGGCATAGCGGTAGCTGTTGGGGATGGCGTAATTTGGCATCACCGAGCCGAAGCCGAACTGTCCGTTATTGGGATTGGCTCCGAAAGACACCGGTGACGTGTTTGCTACCAGGTTAATCCCGAATTGCTCGACACCGGTTTGAGAACTGTTGTTGGCAGCCATAGCGTCAATAGCATGGCTGCCATGAGTCGGAGGAGTGCCATAAATTTGTACCACATAGCCGTAGGTTGTGTAGTTTGCGATTGCAAATGACGAGGTCGCTGTCATTGTGGCCGCCGGTGTAAAGGTGCCAAAATCGGCTGCCTGGCTGATAAAAGCAAACGTCAGCGCCGGGTCGGGCGAGGTGTGAGTACCGGAATCAATTTGAAAATTGGCACTGCCGCTATTGCCGATAGCGATATCACCGGTTGCACTGGTGGCGCTGTAATTGGACGAATTTGCCTGCAACAATCCGCCAGTACCGACAACGCTTTCGTCGAATCGATAATTTGTAGATTGGAGACTTTGAGCAGTGACAATATACGAAGTCATGACACTTAGCAGCACCATAGCAATGGCGGCAACCCCATGTTTGATATTCAATGCCATAAGCAATATTGTTGATTGATATCGTAATATTTGCAAGTTGCGTCTCTCATAGAAACAGCGTATAATAACCGTAAGCAAAGAAGAAACAAACATGGAAACACAAGGCTCAACACCGCAACCCGAAGAACTTCGGCCGGCAGACGATGACGTTAAGGCACTGACTACACCGCCAACGCTTAAATCTGGAATCAAAGCGCGCCGTATAGCTTATCGTCCGAGTAAAAAGGCGACATTTATCGGTATTGGTGTGGTTGCCGGGTTATTAGTAGTAGTGAGTATAGGCTTATTTTTGCTGATACGTGGTCAAGGCGGTTTACAATCAGCCCTGTTTGGCGATCAAGTGACTATCGACCCCGGTACACTGGAGACGTTGGGAGTAAGTAAAAACCAAGTCAGCACTCAAGGTGCCGAATTGGTAGTTGGGCCCAATGCCAGGTTTAACGGTAAAGTCAAACTGGGCGGCGATGTCAGTGTTGCCGGGCAGTTGCAGCTAAATAATGCCCTCAGCGCCAGTGCTGCTAATTTGGCGTCGCTCCAAGCCGGCAATGTCAGTGTCAATCAGCTGACTGCAAATGGCGACGGTACGTTTACGACTATGAACTTGCGGCGCGATCTCAATGTGGCCGGTGCGACAAAACTACAGGGCCCGGTCAATATGAGTCAGCTGTTGACAGTCAATAATAATTTGAACGTGGCTGGCAATGTGGCGGTTGGCGGCACGCTATCGGTACGCAACTTTCAAGCCAGCAGCTTGACATCCGATACGACTTTGACGATTGGCGGTCATATAATCAGCCGCGGCTCAGCGCCGAGTGTCGGGTCGGGCGGGGCCGTTGGCAGCAGCGGGACGGTATCGATAAGCGGCAATGATGTCGCCGGGACCGTAGCGGTTAATACCGGTACCGGTGCCGGTAATGGCATATTGGCTCAAATCACATTTACTCGCGCCTATGCAATGACGCCTCATGTCGTTATTACGCCAATCGGGGTTGGCGGTAAATTCTTTATAAATCGCAGTCCGAGCGGATTTATGATCGGTGTGAGTGAGGGTCTACCGCCGGGCGGCTTCGCTTTTGATTATATCGTCATGCAATAAGCGATGGCTAAACATTGACAAACAGCATAACGTCATCATCGCGCACGGTGATAATACCGGATTCAACATCAAAAACTACCGGTTCGGTTTCGGTTTCGATGACCACTTCACAGGGTTTAAGCACCGAAAACATATCGGCATGACCCGGCAAAATATCAAAATCACCGACTTTGTTTTTGGCCGACAGCGACAACGCTTGACCCTCGTAATAGACGTGAAACGGGGCGCGAGCGATAACATGGAGGGTGGCAAGAGCTGTCATATTTTATGATTTCTCCGGTTGTTTTTCCTCCGGTTGCGGCTCTTCGGCCGGCGGCGTGTCTGTAGACTGTGACTTATTATCCGTCGATGCCGACGGCGCGGCGATAATTTCTTCGATACCGTTTAGAGTCTGCTCCAATGTATAGTATTCACCGGGCTTACCGGAGAATTTTTCGGCAACAGCGAAGTCTTGTGAGAAGAACTGAATGAGTTTTTTGGCATTCTGGTAATCGGCACGATCAGCCGGACTGAGCTCATTTTCACCGACGATAGCAATGATATTTTTGAGGCTATCGTATTTTTGCATGATACCCTGCACACGCTCAGCCAGACGGTAATGCCGCTCGCCGACAATACTCGGCGTCAAGAGTGAGCTGGTGGTTTTGAGGAGGTTGACGGCCGGACGAATGCCCTGTTCGGCAATTGAACGGTCCAACACCAACACCGAGTCGAGCTGCTGAGAAATTGCTTGAACGGCCGGATCGGACAAGTCATCGGCCGGGACATAGATGGCTTGCACACTAGTAATAGTGCCATGTTCGGTGCTGGTCAAGCGATCTTGCAACCGTCGCAGATCCGAAAAAACCATCGGACTATAGCCGCCCTCGCTAGGGATAAGGCCGAGATTGGTGCTAAGCTCAGTCATAGCCTGGACGTGACGGTAGATATTGTCAACGAAAAAAAGTATATCGCGGCCTTCTTCATCACGAAAATATTCGGCGCTGGTAGCGGCGGCCGGTCCTACCATGCTGCGGATTGCCGGTGTGGCGTCCATTTGGCCAAAAAACATCACAGTGTTTTTAAGCACATCGGTGTCTTTGAGAGTTTCGTACAACTCGTTACCCTCGCGAATACGCTCTCCAACTCCACAATAAATCGATAAGCTTTTGTTGTTGCCGCCACGGGTGACGTTGTGAATCATTTCCATGGTGAGGACGGTTTTGCCGACACCGGCGCCTCCGATAACGCCAATCTTGCGACCTTTGACAAACGGTGTCAGAAAATCTATGACCTTGAGCCCGGTCTCTAGCAGTTCCAGTTTGGATGAGTCGCGGTAACTGGTGGTGCCGCTCGGAACAGTAATCGGGCGTCGATTATCGGTGATAGACTCGGCTTTGTCCAGCGGTTCGCCGAGTGCGTTAAACACTCGTCCCATGGTGGCCGGGCCGACCGGTACCGAAACTTTTTGGTGAGTGCGATATAGTTTTTGCCCGCAAGCCACGGCTTGATCGTTATTTAGGTTGAGACAAACCGCTCGATTTTTTCGAAAGAAATTTACTTCTATAAATATTTCCGGATAATCTTCAATCTGCAGCAATTCCTTGGCTTCAGGAAATTCACCGACCACCTCGACTTCGACAGTCAAGCCGCGAATGATCGAAATAATGCCGACAAATTCACCGTTCATGATGTAGCTCCCGATTGTTCACGACGCTTCTTTTTGATGCCGACCAGCACTTCGCGCAAACGACGATCACTTTCGGAGCGTCTCGATCGATGGTATTCCAGTTTGTAGTCACGTAACAGTTCACCGGCTCGGTCTTCGGCAACGGTCATGGCATTAAATCGACTGGCGGCTTGGGCAAGGCCGGATTGCAAAATAGTCTGGCTGAGCGCTAGGCTCATCATGGTAACTTCCATCTCGGCAGCAATTTCGTCAAGCGAGGGCTCAAAAATTGTGTCCTCAGCCGTCATGACATCTTCGGGAGCGTCATCAGACATTTCCCGGATGTTAGTGATAAGGTCGATTGAACGTACCTCCTGCTCGCCAAGCGAGATGTACTCCTCGTAGTAGACGACGATATTCGAATAATCTTTGACGGCGTCGATCACCGGACTTACATCGACATAGCTATCCGATTCCGGTACCTGGAAAAACCGAATATACGGGATACCGCGTTGTGACAGTAAGCTGGCGCCATGGCTGCCAAGCACAATAATGTCGGTCTTATCGGGATCATAACTGGCCTGCATAGTCTCGATCATTCTCATGTCAAGATCACCCGATAACCCGGCCTCAGCCGCAATCAATATCATCACTTGTCGGCCGTTGTCGCCGCCGCCGCGGGTAGTAATGCGGCTTTTTGGATCAACTCGAATTGCCGTGTAACGCTGCCAAAGAAGATTGAAAAATTCCTGACTGAGCTGTGCCTTGGTTTTTACTTTTGCGACCTGGGTGCTGGCGAGAGACTCAAAGACATTAGTGAGGTCTTTGAGTGTACCGATGCCCCGCATATCTTTTTCGATGATACTTGCTCGGCGCATTATTTGGGCTCCTTATCGGGTACAGTTTCGGCGGGCGCTGCTTTCGCATCGTCTTTGTCCGGTTGAGCGGTGTTATCCGCCGTAGATTTTAGCGGTTCGGCTGCAAATTGCTTG
This sequence comes from uncultured Candidatus Saccharibacteria bacterium, assembly GCA_964573015.1. GTDB lineage: Bacteria > Patescibacteriota > Saccharimonadia > Saccharimonadales > Saccharimonadaceae > JAPUDQ01. The sequence continues at coordinate 135,350 of CAZNHZ010000002.1, forward strand.
AGTAGCGAGGCTTCGATAGTGTCGTACTGATCCTCGCCTGTGACGGTTTTTGCGACGTCGCGCACAGCTTGTTTTAGGCCGCTCACATCAATTGGTCGGTCATCGGTACTAGCCATGATTGTTTCAAGCATAATCTGTTGCTCGACTAGCGAATATAATTCCTCGGGTGGTTGCTGCAAGGCGGCATACAGGTGTTTGCCGCGTGCGAGATCAAGCCGGGTTTCGTGACTGAGTTGGCTGGAAAAGTGCGAGAATTCTTCAGCTTGGTGATACTTGGCAAGAGCTTTAAATAGTGCAGTTGACAGTTGCTTTTGGCGTTTAGTTTGAGCTTGACCACCAACACGTGAGACTGACAATCCGGCGTTTACGGCCGGTCGGACGCCTTTACGGAAATAGCCAAGATCAAAAATTATTTGTCCGTCGGTGATCGACATGATATTGGTCGATAGATAAGCCGTAATGTCGTCATTTGGCGTCAGCACAACCGGCAAACTCGTCAAGGTTTTGTCATTTGTCAGCAGTCGGCCGGCTCGTTCCAGCAGGCTAGAATGCGTGTAAAAGATATCGCCAGGATAGCTGTCACGTCCCGGATCGACTTCTTGAAGCAGTGACAGTTGTCGGTAGGCTTCGGCGTGTGAGCTGAGATCGTCATAGATGATAATGACATCACGGCCACCATACCAGAGGTGCTCGGCCATGGCGCAGGCGGCATAAGGCGCCAGATAGCTAAGTGTCAACGAGTCAAAAACGTTGGCGAGTACGACGATAGTGCTTTTCATGGCACCAGACGACTTTAGTCCGGAAAGCAGGCGTTCTACGTCAACCTTGCGTTTGCCGATAAGCACGTAGACAACCAGCCGATCGGTTTCTTGCTGGTTTGCACTCAATTGTGACAGAAACGTACTTTTACCTGACTTACTGTCTCCCAGAATGGCAATACGCTGCCCTAAAACGATCGGAAAGAAGCTGTCGACTGCCGTAACACCACTGGCCAGCTGCTGGTCCAGCATTTTGCGATCCATAATGCCCGGCGCCGGTGTAAATATACCTGATGCTTTGCCGGACTGGAGGGGCGGGCCGCCATCGAGTGGCGCTCCCATGGGGCTAACGACTCGTCCAACCAATTCTTCGCCGACCGGCACCTGTAGTTTTTCTTGCTGTAGTACCGCCAGCGTACCGACCGGCAGCGTCTCAGAGTCAATATTATATAGAATAACCTTATCACCATAAGCCTCACGCACAACTCCGCGCTGTCCGTCCTGAAACAGCACTTGAGCACCGATTCGAATGCCGTTCAAGCCCTTGACCTCAATGATAAACCGATTAACGGCTACAACTTCACCGGTTAGATTATCAGCTTCTACCAAAGATTGAAATGTGGCGTTGTCAAACATGACGCAGTACCTCGGCAAATTTGTCACGGTTACTCAAAATGGCGCGCCGAAATGACCAATCAAATATGCGGCTGCCATAACGGACAATCATCCCTCCCAAGATCACGGCGCTGAAACGAAATTCAACCAACATATTTTGATCGATATTTTGCCGGCACCACGCTACCAGCAGTTGTTTGGTTTGGAGTCCGGGCGGTGCCGCCAGCGTAATTGTCATAGTCGGAGCCGAATCTTTGATTTGTCTGACGGCGCTCAAGACATTATCAAGTGCGGTTGCGGTTAGGACGCCCTGCTGGCTGACAGAGCGCAGCAAGGTGATTGCAGCGGGACTCAGAGAAGGCAACGCGGCAGTTTTATTTATGTGTAACGATTGCTTGATCGTATTATGACCAAACCAATCGGCAAAATCACGCAGCTCAATATCGAGTCGGGCAATATCTTGAGGCGAGATGATACTTTCGGGAATGACCATGGTTACGAACCATCCTTGTGTGCTATGTGTTGCTTAAACTCAGCTTTATGCTGCTCGAGCAACTCGAGCAGATAAGGGGTTTGAGCGCCCAGATCAACCTTGGTGCCTAGCGACTCTGTCAAAAATGAAGTTACGGCATCGCCTAGCTTGGTGTCGAGCTGAGCAAGCAAATGAGCTCGTTCTTTGGCCAGTTGGTTATCGAGATCGGCGTCAAGCTGATGTTGACGGTCACTCAAGGCCTTGTCGAAATCTTTTTGACGGTTTATGATGCCTTGTTCGATCGAGGTCTGCACGTCCATTAGCCGCAGCTCTAAGTCATTTTGTCTTTCCTGGATACGTTGCTCTAACTCACTGCGCCGGCGGGCCAGCTCGATTTCGAGTTGCGATTGACGAGAGTCAAGTTCACGTTGCGATAGACCGAACTCATTGGCGGTTTTTTGACGAATCGTATCTAGATTTTCTCGAAACAGCTTCATTTCTTGCTGCAATATCTCGGTGCCGAAGCGTTCGAGTAGCCGACTCAGCTGCTTGGCAGTTGCGTCCATATCATTACTAAGAAGTGCGCTTGATGATTCTAGACTGGATCGAAACTCCTGTTCCGCTTGATCGGCTAAATCCTGCTTCATTGTATCAAGCAGAAAGTTCGACTGCGGTTTTGGATGACGATGGTCGATAATAGCTCGTATAATCACTGCCACTAAGATACCCAGCAAAAAAACGTTGCCGATAAGGATGAGCTGAAGAATGTCTGTCCCCACCCTATAACCTCGTCAATACAAAGAATATTATTACGATACTCACTGCCAAAATAGCCACAACAAGTGCTGACATTTGTACCAGGTTGCGATAAATCGATGATTGGCTCATCGGGTTACGCCCAACGGATATAATGCTGTTTCTAATCATCGAATAAATAATACTGACAACGACAATGAGAGTGACGATAAATATACCGGCGCTGATCAGAATTGGCAGCGTGCTGACTTCGCGGCCGGCTAGGGCGTTGGCGACATTTTGCAGAGCGGCCGGTACGATAGTTTTTTGGGGTTCCTCAAAGAAGTAGGCGACATTGACCAAAATCGGCAGCTGGCCGACTGACACTTCTTTTTCAACACCATCTTTGGTTTTGGCTTTTTGTTTGGTCGTACTTTTCATTTCGCCTTGGGCTATGCCGACAATCCGCACATTGGCTGTTGCTTTCATGCCAACGCCGGGTATCGGCGAAGCCGTGATATGATCGCCTCGTTTGATGGGACCGTTGATGTCAGATACCAGCACCTGTACGGTACCGCTGGTTGTGACTTGCACTTCATTGTCAGTGCCGTTTGATACCGCCAGCAAGGAGCTATCACCGTGGACGACAACCCCGAGCAAATTTTCGACCGTTTCACTTGTCGAGGCTATGACGCTGTCGGTTGAGTCTTTTTCCAAGCTGACGATAGCACCCTCAGGCGGTTTGGCTCCCTTGAATGTAAAGCCCTCGGTGATAGTTGTCAGAGCCGAGAGAGGCGAAATAAGCAGCAGTCCTGACACCAGAGCTATTACACCGCCGACTAACCTGTATTGCTGATAACGTTGTCTTATCACGATTACGCTTATTATAACAGAGGGGGGGTGGGCATGCTATGATGTTGATATGAAAAAGATTATGCGTTACGAGACGGCCGGGTTTACCCTGCTGGAGATTATCGTTATAGCCATGGTGGTAATCATTTTGGCAATGCTTATCGTAAGCTTTTCCTGGTAAGCGGTGGAGTGGCCAGCTGTCGGCTAAGCGCGACGGCGATGGCGCTGCCGACAATGGTTTGTATATACTGCCAAAGTGATGCAAGCGGGCCCAGTACCGGATGGGTCACGGCCGTCCCCATGAGTAATCCAATGACAAAAGTACCGGACAATAGTGACAATCCAAACAATATCAACCACAAGCTGTCATAAAAAAATGCTCTAAAAGACATTAGAATTATCCTATGTCTGGGCCGTAGCGGCGCGATACGTCCAGAGCGCCGCTACGGCTCCGATTATTGATACGAGCAGGCTATAAGAATTAAATCCGTTGCTTCCGTTGTATCCTAGTGTGTTCATCAGATAGCCGCCTATAAGTGCACCAATTATACCAACGACGATGTTGTTGACAATGCCACGCTGAGTGACGGTGCCGACGATTATTGATGCAATCCAGCCGGCCAATCCTCCAAAAATTATCCACACGATTATGCTCATACCACTGATCTTTCTGAACGGCAAGTTATGTTAATGCTTTATCATATTACGCGGCGGGATTGTCACTTGCTATTAGGCAGATAACAATCTAGTTGTGAGCTGGCTCACATTACCCCATAGCCAAGCTCGGGTACAATTAAATAAATGCCGCGTACAGATTATAAAGAATTGTTTCAGAGTAAGTCGAGGTTGATAAAGGTCCCGATGATTATTGGTGCACTTGTAACGGGCGTCGGTGTGTTGGCTACTTTTGCCTTTGCCAACTATCTTACTGAACTAGCGACCAATGAGTTTCAGGGTGCGGTGCGTAACCAAACGGCTAGTTTTGCGAGTGCTATTGAGTCGGGCACTGCAGAATTTGAACAAATATTGCTTATATTAGCCGCTTATCGTCAGGCCACACCGACGATGACGAAGCAGCAGTGGGCGGATGTAGTAAAAAACAGCCAGATAGTAACCCGACACCCGTTTATTATGGGGGTTGGTAGTGTCGATTTAGTTCCCGATAGTCAACGAGCCGATTATCAACAGTCGGCGCAACAGGAACTACCCGGGTTTACCATCTTTCCCGAGGGAGATAGAGAGCTTTATACGACAATTAGATATTTGGAACCTACCAACGAAGCCAATAATCGAGCTGTTGGTTACGATATGTTTGCTGAGCCTTCTCGTCAAAAGGCCATGGAAAAAGCTCGAGACAAGGCAGAGCTGACCATGACGGCGCCGGTCAAACTCGTACAGGATGCCGATAATGCTCATAACGACGGCGTTTTGTTGTATTACCCAGTGTATCGAAACAACACGATTCCGCAGACAATTGAAGCCAGGCGGCAAAATATTATCGGTTATACCTATATAGTTATGCGACCTTCGGCATTGATCGAATCGATCGCCAGCTCCGGCATCGTAGATTTTAATGATGTGAGCTACAAAGTAGTTGATGTCAGCAATGGTGTTTCGATCATTGATCGAGTCGTCTCGGCTGGCAGCACCAAAGCACTGCATACGGCAACTGAGACGGCCAACGTCGTTGACAAAATTTGGTCGGTAACGCTATCGGCGTACCAGCCGTCTCTGCAGCGGGTGACTGCACCGGGTGCAGTCTTTATTTTAGGTATTTTGACGAGCTTTGCGATCGGTATCAGTGTTGCCTATATACTGCTACGACGATTGCTGCGACTGGAGGATTTGCATCAGACCGAGATTCAGAGAACCAAAAATGAGTTGCTGGCACTTACCTCGCATCAATTGCGGACACCGGCGAGTGGTGTCAAACAGTATATCGGTATGTTACTGCAGGGCTTTGTGGGTGATCTGACCGAAGACCAGCAACTGATAGCTCGTAAAGCATTTGCGGCCAATGAACGACAGCTGGAAACTATCAATCAGTTGCTTCATGTCGCCAAAGCCGATGCCGATCAGCTGGTGCTCGATAAAGAGCCGCTTGATTTGGGCTCTGTGACCGAGAGTGTCGTTGACTCAATGCATAATGAGATCGAACAGCATGACAGTGAGGTGGTGATACGTACCCGCAAACCTCAAATGGTATTTGCGGACAAGCGGTATTTACGCATGGCTATCGAAAATCTTATATCAAATGCGCTAAAATATTCGGACGAGGGTAAATCGGTGGTTGTGACGATATCGGGCAGGAGTGGTCAAGCCTGCCTATCGGTTCGTGATTATGGCGTCGGCATTGATACGGAAGATATCGACAAGTTATTCAAAAAATTTAGCCGTATACCAAATGCGCTTTCTAAGTCATCCGGCGGTTCGGGCTTGGGGCTGTTTCTGGCGGAACAAATCATGCAGGCCCACGGCGGCAGTATTGAAGTTGAATCAAAGCCGCACCGAGGCAGTATATTTAGTCTTATTTTACCGCGTGACGATAATCTAAAATAACTAAGGAGAAGTGATGAAAAAACAAGTATTGGTAGTGGAGGACGATCAGGCATTAAATGACGCTTTTACGATGATATTGAGCAAATATTATGAAGTAGATGCGGCATTTGACGGCAAGGAAGCCCTCGATCTCGTAAACAAAAAAATCTACGATATAATCTTGCTTGATTTGCTGATGCCGGTTATGGACGGCAAGCAATTTTTGCGTGCATTTGATAACAAACGCAAAACACCGATTATTGTCTTTAGCAATCTTGACGCCAAAAACGATATCGAAGAAGCCAGTCAGCTGGGCGCAAGTAGGTATATGCTAAAAAGCTGGGCTTCGCCCAAAGAGCTGCTGCGTCTGGTGGCAGATACGCTTAACGAAGATTAATTTCTGTTATCTTTTCATCACTTATCAGCGCGTTGAGACGGCGCAGGTGAACGATATAATATTTTTCTTTCGACAGCAGCGCTTTTTCTTGTTTGAGTTTACCTAGCTCGATACTCATGGTTTCGCGACTGGCGTTACATAGTCTGGCGATATCTTGCTGAGTAAGCTTGATGGGTATTTTTATACGCTCGCCATCGATGCCTCTCTCGCCAAAACGTATTGCCAGATAACGGAGTGTATGAATCAGCTTAGTGCGGGCGCTGGTTTGAGTCAACGACGAAATATGAAGCAATGATGCGACGTAGCGGTTAGCAAATCGCTGCAGCTCTTCGGGAGCATGCTGGAGAACAAATGCCTTGAAATCTTGCCGGCTCATCACGTCAACTACGGTTTCGACTACGGTTTCATAATAAAACAATGTTACCGGTGCAATCTCAAAAGATGATGCGATCGGGAAGATGTCTTGAGGTCCAAAATAGGCGATAGTGGCTTCCTCACCGTTATCATGAATGATATAGGCTCGTACCAAGCCGCTATGAATGCGAAACGTCTGTAGTGCGACTTCACCTTGATAAAACACAATCTGATTTGCTCGAAGTGTGCGTTGCAAAACCATGGCAATATTGTATCATATCTGATAGAATCATCTAATATGCGGCATGGTAAATACACAAAACGCAGGAGTCCGTTTCGGCGGACGCGAAAGCGATTGAAGTGGTTCTGGGGTTTAACGCTCAAACAAAAAATTTTGTTGATAGGCTTACCGGTTATGGTGGCGCTTATCGCTATTCCCTTGGTAACGTATTTGTGGCTGGCGCGCGATATTGCCGACCCGGAACGCCTGATGAACCGCAATAACACCGGTGTAGAGTTACTGGACAGTACAGGTCGGACGTTTTACAGCAGCGGCACCAGTAAGCCGCTTAAGCGACTAAAACTGACAGAGATATCCAAGGTAACTACTGACGCTTTGATATCGAGTGAAGATAAAGACTTTTATAAACATTCTGGGGTTTCACTACGAGGACTGGTGGCGGCTCTCTATGCCAATATCGCCAGCCGCGATGCCACGGCCTATGGCGGTTCGACCCTAACCCAACAGTTAGTAAAGAATACGTTGCTCACGAGCAATAAAAGCTTTTTCCGTAAATACCAAGAATTAGCCATGGCAATTGCGGTCGATCGGCAATACTCTAAAGACGAAATTTTAGACTTATATATAAATTCGGTTTATTTTGGTGAGGGGGCGTTTGGAATTGATGAAGCAGCTCACACTTACTTCGGAAAAGAAGCCAAAGCTTTGACTTTAGCCGAAGCCAGCATGCTGATCGGAGTTTTGCCGGCACCGAGTGCTTATTCACCGGTGAGCGGTGACGCGGCCAAATCCAAAAAACAGCAAGAACGTGTCTTGAGACGCATGGTCGAAGACGGCAAAATATCCGAATCGCAAAAACAAACCGCGTTGGCCGAGCAGCTTAACTACGCTCCGGCGCAATCGCAAGCAATCAGTCAAGCGCCGCATTTTGTCGAAATGGTTATTGCCGAACTCGAAAAAAAATACGGTGAAGAAACCGTCAAGCGTTCCGGCTATCGTGTTAAGACTACGCTGAACCTGTCTTGGCAAGAGCAGGCCGAACAAATTGTACGCGATCAAACTGTTATAAATGCCAGAAGTGGCGGCCGCAATGCAGCGCTGGTCGCGATTGACCCGAAAAACGGCGAGATCCGGGCTTTGGTCGGCAGCGCCGATTATGCCAATGACCAATGGGGCAAATTTAACGTAGCGATCAGTCCGCGCCAACCCGGCTCCAGTTTTAAGCCGATTTATTTTGCCGAGGCTCTTAACCGGCGGCTAATCACGCCGGCGACAATTATTCGTGATGAAGCGACCGACTTCAATGGCTACAAACCGCACAATTTTGACTACAAATTTCGCGGTGATATAAGTGTGCGCAATGCCTTGGCGCAATCGCTTAATATTCCGGCGGTCAAAGTCATCGAAAAGCTCGGTATTACCGATGCGACTGAAACAGCTCAGCGTATGGGCATTACTACTATCACCAAAGACCAGGATTATGGGCTGAGTCTGGCTTTGGGCGCGGCCGAAGCGCGGCCGCTTGACATGACCAATGCCTATGCCGCGTTTGCTAACAGCGGTAATAAATACGATACGACCACTGTTCAGCAAATCGAAAATAAATATGGTGAGATCATATATCGACACAATCCGCAGGCTAGACGGGTGCAGTCCGAGCAGGCTTCATATTTGATTGCCAACATCCTGTCGGACAATACGGCACGAGCACCGACATTTGGCAGCGCCCTGACGATAGCCGGCCGCAGTGTTGCGGTCAAAACCGGCAGTACCGACAACAATCACGATGCCTGGACAATCGGCTTCACGCCCAGTTTGGCAGTTGGTGTTTGGGTAGGCAACAACGAAAACGAACCGATGAGCAGCGGCGGATCGGGCATGGCAGGTCCAATATGGCGCAAATCGATCACGGCATTTCTTGAGGGTACTTCGCCGGAGGAATTTTCACGGCCCAATGGTATCGTCGAGATCGCGGTCTGCAAAAGCAATGGTCTGCGGGCGACCGGCAATGCCGCAAATACCTATAAGGAAGTATTTCTTAGCGGCACCTTGCCGACCGGGAGTTGCGGCAGTGCCTCGACACCTACGTCAGATCAAAATGACGCAGGTCCACCCGTTCAAACCGATAATCAGGATAGTGACGGAGACGGTGTCAAAGACAATCAAGACTTATGCCCCAACACGCCGACAGGAACGGATGTCACCGAAAACGGTTGTCCCAAACCGCTAGCCCCACCCTCTTCGGCCTCTGATGCCGACGGTGACGGCGTCGCCGACGAAAACGATAATTGTCCTAACACGCCAGCCGGCATAACGGTAGATAGCACGGGCTGCCCGGCCTCAACTTTGCCGCCGCCTATTACCTATATAAGGCACAGTGTTGCCTAAGTTACAGTATTATTCATACAAAATAAGTTGCCAATCGCTGTGATATAGGAGTAAAATAACCACTAACATAAATGAGACGGTAGGGAATAGGAGCGATAGATGGCTATCAATCCAAACAGTGTTATAGTACCGGCTATCGGGCGCAGTATCGATACGCAACGAGCCTATGTCGATCATATGCAGACCAAACATGCGACCGGAGAATCCGACTGCGATCTTTGCCGCAAAGTCGCCAGTCATGAAACGCCACCGATTGTTGGCGGGGTGGCGATCAGGCTGGTAAATCCGCATTTTGTTTTGCTCGGCAATGATTTCCCCTATAGTTATTATGACGGACATGCCGTCACTGCTCACCATTTGCTGCTGCCGCGCAGACACATTGATCATGATGATTTGCTGCGCGATACTGAATTGCGCCGCGCCAAAGCCGATGCCGAGGCTGAAGTTATGGATTTGAGCTGCGGTCAGTATCATGTTGCTATGGAGCGATCGTCTAGCAGTCGGGCGTCATCGATCCGAGATCATGATCACAAGCATTTTATGACGCTAGGCGGCTTGATCGTTGAGCAGTATTTTTCGATCTCCAATCAGCAAAATGACGTAATAATCAGATAAGTGATTCGATTATTTTAGAACTGGCGAATTGACAGCCAAGTTATACTTGTATAACATGTATAATTATGACTTATCACAAACATATAGAGCTGGCCGGCACCGTTACGGTTGGTCCAAAAGGCCAAGTTGTTATACCGGTTGATGTGCGAGAGCATATGGATGTAAAACCCGGCGATAAGCTGATAGCGCTCTATGTGCGTGACAAACAGGCGATCGGATTTGTCAGCGAGCAAGCCGTGCAGTCCATAGTAGATCAGATGGGTGAACATATCAGCGTGCTAAGCACCAGCTTAACGAAAGGCAAATAATGCTACATCATATTACGACGCGTGAAAAAATTATTGTCATGCTGGCCGTTATGAGCGGTTTGTTGCTGGTGGCGCTTGACCAGACTATCATTGCGACCGCCCTGGGTGCGATTGTCGGTGAGTTTAATAGTTTTAGCAGTCTTGGTTTTGTAGTCACGGCTTATATGCTGACCAGCACGGTTACGGTGCCGCTGGCAGGAAAAATGTCTGATATGTATGGTCGACGACCGATTTTACTGACCGGAGTGGCGCTGTTCACATTGGCTTCGATAGCCAGCGGTTTGTCGCAAAATATTGAGCAGTTGATCGCGGCGCGCGCCTTTCAGGGCATCGGCGGCGGGCTTATCATGGCCAATGCTTTTACGATTGTCGGTGATCTTTTTAGTCCGCGCGAACGCGGTAAATGGCAGGGCATGATCGGCGCGGTATTTGGTATGAGCTCAGTAATCGGCCCGCTGCTGGGCGGCTGGCTGACCGATCATCAAACCATCTTTGGGTTGACTACCGACTGGCGCTGGACGTTTTTTATCAATGTGCCGGTCGGTATCGTCGCCGGCCTTGTTATCGCTCGTTACTGCCCGACATTTAAACACGAAAAAGAGCATCATCCTGATTACATAGGAGCGGCTTTTATCACGATGGCTCTATCGGCGCTTGTGTTAGCGGTCGATAATACTCAGGCGATATTTCAGTCCCTGATAGACCGCGGTGTCAGCCTCGGGTTTATTCAAGGTACGCTTTGGGCAATCGCAATTCTGACTGGCGCGGCTTTTGTGGCCACCGAGCGACGTGCCAAGGAACCGATTTTACCGCTTAGTTTCTTTAAGCATCGTACCTATACGCTTATGACGACGGTTACACTGTTGTTTGGTGCTGCATTTTTGGGTGCGATTTTGTATCTGACACAATTTAATCAACAGGTGTTTGGTGCGACCGCCACGCAAGCCGGACTTATGTTGTTGCCGATGGTCGGCGGCATGATGGTGTCGTCGATTGCTACCGGTCAGCTTGTTTCGCGGCAGGGCAAATACAAATCATTTGTGGTGAGCGGTTTTGCCGTGTCGGCACTGAGCATGCTGGCACTTATTAGTCTCAATGCCGACTCGCCGTATTGGCATGAGGCGCTGATTATGACCTTTGCCGGGCTAGGGCTTGGTATGGCCATGCCGATACTAAATCTGGCTGTCCAAAATGAGTTTGAGCAAAAAGACCTCGGAGCGGCAACATCGAGCGTACAATTATTTCGCGGGCTTGGATCGACCATCGGTACGGCGGTACTTAGCGGTGTATTGACGACCGGTATCGTTACGAGTCTGGGCAACCCCAATGAGCTTGCCTATGTCAAGACACTGCAGTCGTCGCCGCAAGCATCGCATATGTTATCTGGCGACATCACGGCCGATACGCTTTTACGACTCAATTCTCAGTCGCAAACTATTCGTGACGGAGCCGCCGCCGGCATTGCCGCTTCGCCGCTACCAGAGCCTGTCAAGCAGCAACAGCTTGATGCTTTTGACCGTCAGCAGCAGGATTTTAGCCGTCAGCTAATTGAAGCTTTCACCAATTCGCTTCATCATGTATTTATCATCTCATCAGTGCTTATGGTTCTCGGCTTTGTAGTTGTGAGTTTTGTCCGTGAGAAACCGCTCCGCTCGACGGTACATACCACACCCGGCGAGTAAAAGACGCTATATAGTGTATTTTTTACTCTATGCACACTAGGGATAGTGGTTATATAATATAATTATTAACAATATAACCGGCGATACTTTAGAGAACGGAATCACGTTTCAATCGTGAGCTGTGCCGCAACGGTAGGTTGACCAAACAGGGTAGTTGGCCAACGAGCCCGATACGTTCTAGTGTCATAGTCGGATTCCCGAGCAGGAAATGTTATATCTGAATCTTCAGTGTCCCTTTTCGTGTCTCTAGGAAAAAGGGGTATTTTTGTGCGATCGGGTCCAATGCAGCGCGAGCAGATAAAAGAGCGACAACACGCTGACTACGCATCATACGAAAGATGGCGGCGAGAAACCGATGCGATGACTGATGTCTCTGAGCGGCTGGCGGCACCAATGAAAAATTCTTTCGAGTATTTACTAGGCGACGACGGGCACCTGTATTTTCAAGGTCAGTCGCTTGAAAACGTGTTTGATGACGGTATTCGGCGGGCTAGCGAGTTAGCCGCCTTTGATAGTCGTTACCAAGTCGAACTCGACCGGCGCTTGATAGAGCGTCAAGAGTATGACGATATGCGGCGCTTGGCCTTGGGTGAGGATGATGATCCTGATGAATTGCATGTGTTTTCATTGACACCTGATGCGGTACTGGCCGGACTTGATTTGGGAGCTTATGACATCAAGCGCCGTAAAATTATGCATCGTAAACTGACACGAACCGATCATGGTGTCATGGCGACCTCAACATCACTCGATGGCGGCGATCGGGATGCTTTAGCGTATGCGTCGGCTCGGCTCGGTCAAACTATTACACCCGACATGTCAAGCGAGCAAGCGCTTAGCGTACGCATTTGGCGACATAGCGATATGGTTATAGATGTTCGCAAAGAGTATGATTGTTATTTGTCGGCGACTTATGGTGGAAAATGGTTTGGCGGTCGTCAAGATTCGCCGGTGCTTGATGCTCTGGAATTTGTCAAAAGCCATCCGGATCTATTGGCGGATTTTATGAAGATTAGCCAGGGGATGTCGAGGCGATCGTCTGACTACGAGCTGGCGCTGCAAAACTATACCGCAGCCGTTTCGCGCCGACTACGCGGTGACGCCGACCTGACATCGCAAGCTGATGCCGGTGCTGCGGCTCGGGCGAGCGGTGAAAAGCTTGATGGCGGTGATTGCCCGACCGGCGCAAACTTAACTGCGAGTCAGAGCTTGGAGAAATTAGGCCTTGGCAACCGACTATTTACCGATGGAATTTGTCGCGTCTGTTTGAAAAATAAAAAAGTGGGCGAGTGCCAGGTATGCTTGGGGTGTGAGTTGGCCGACAATAACGGTTATGATTTGAACGAGATTAATCGTCGGGCCAAACGGGAACGAGCAGCAAGAAAAGTCGCTAGTCGAGTACTAAAACCGGAAACAATCATGTCCAAAAAACCAAACGACAAGCTGTCCCGGCAAGCTATAATCAAATTGCGATATGGAGCTCATGCGGCTACGCGTCATGAAGTTGTTATTGGCGGTAAAGACCAGATTATTTATGATCGCCGCAATGGTGAGATTATCTCCGTGTCATAGGATGTCAGGTATTGAGAGCTTTTTTGCCGATGGTTATAATATGTTTTTCGCGATAGGTATCAAACGCTTTTGGGTTGAAGCCGTGTTTTTTGATATAACTGCCGATACGCTCGGAGCCGATGAAGTGCGGTAGCATGACGTAGCTGGCGCCATGCCGATAAAGCTCGGCCGCCTGATCGTAGTTGTTAGCATGACAGATAAATGTCGTTTTCGGCGTGAAGCGGCTGACATAACGCAGCAGCGTACGGTTGGCGTCAAAATCAGGTATCATACTGACAACCAAGCGAGCTTTGCCGGCATTGATTTCCTCAAGGAATTCTTCGTCGGTGGCATCGCCGTAGGCATGGCGGATGCCTTGTTCTTCGAGGTGCTCGATGACATCGGGATCATAGTCAACGACCAGGTAGCGCTGGTGCATTTCACGAAATACCCGCATAAATTCGTGGCCGCCTTTGTGGTAGCCAAACAAAATCACAGGATAAAGAGCATGCTTTTGTCGGCGCTCTTTGATGGTTTTGCGCTCAAAAATTCTCAGCCGGTTTTCTAGTAGTTTGTAGAGCTGATCATCATACTTCATGAGATAAGTCGATATGCCGATAGTTATGAGAGCGACGAGCGTAATGATTGCGATGGCACGATGATCGATCACACCGGTCGAGGCAGCAAACATGACGAGAATAATCGAAAACTCGCTGATTTGGCTTAAATGCATAGCTGCCTTGAAGCTGGTTAAGCGCGTGTAGCCGAGTACACCCATACTCGATATCACAAACAGTGGCTTGCCGATCATGACGATAAGCGACAGGACGATTGCCGGCCAGAGACCATCCTGGATAGCGTCAAATGTAAATGTCTCGCCAAGTACGACAAAGAACAGCACTATAAAGAAATCACGCAAAGGCTTAAGCCGAGCTGCCATTTCAGTTGCATAGGGCAGTCCTGCCAACGATACACCGGCAAATAACGCCCCGACCTCATACGAAAAGCCGACGGCATGAAACAGCGTGGCGATTATCAGTCCCCAGGCAATGCTAAACAAAAACAGCATTTCTTGACTCGACGCCAAAAACTTACCAAACCGCGGCATGAGTTTCGTACCGATTAGATAAAGACCTACGCCGATACCTAAGGCCTTGAGGCCCAGCAGCGCGAAGTCATCGGTTGACAAGGCTTCGCCATTGGCTAGTGCTGCCACTACAACAAGAGCCAGCATGGCCACGACATCATCGATCAAGATAACTCCGATTGCGATCTGACCGTACAGACGAGATGTCTCGCGGTTGTCTGACAAGACCTTGAGAATGATGATTGTACTGCTAAAAAATAACGCTACTCCCAGTACAACTGACGTGGTGTGATTAAATCCTAAGGCATAAGAAGCAATATACCCCATCGAGCCAACCAGCAAAAAGATTGCTCCGGCGATGACGACCGATATCCGGCCCAGACTTTTGATGACACCGGCGTTCATACCAAGGCCGATGATAAACAGCAGCATGGTGATTCCAATCTCGCTAAATGACTGAAATGCGTCTTTGGAAGTAACCAGATTTAGAACACTGGGGCCGACGATGATGCCGGTTAGTATGTAGCCCATGATGAGCGGCTGCTTGAGCCATTTCATGATAATAGCTACGACGGCACCAATACCGATCACGAAGCTTAACTGTGAAAAAATTGAATTATCCATGTTTGTTTTGGTTGTTGATTATGGCTATATTATCGCACAATCGCCATAAGCCGACAAACTATATGAAAGGTAGTGTAGTTTTTTCATAAGCACTATATACTAAAAACGTAATGATTACGTATTATTATAAAAATATTCGCTCCAAGAAGTTGTCTATCCTCGATGATTATCGAGCCGGGGCTTGGGTGTGCGTGGAGTCGCCGACAGACGATGAGATTCGGCGCTTGACCAATCGTTTTCAGCTTGATTCCGGCCATATGAACGATATACTCGACAGTGATGAAATGCCCCGTCTCGAAAAAGAGGGCGAGCTAACCTATATATTTGTTCGGTATGCATACGCCAATGAAGATATGGAGCTGACGACGGCTCCGCTGCTATTTATTGTCGGTAAAGAACTATTTATCACGGTAGCATCACAAAAACTGCCGCGATTACAACGCTTCACATCTGGCAAAATTGATTTCTCTACTACGCAACGTACGAAATTGTTGCTGCAAATTATGGAACAAATCGTCGATCAGTATGAGAGTTTTATAAATAACATTTCCCGCCAGATCAAGATGATTCGTTCGCGTTTGCGTTCGCAAGATGTCGGCAACCAAGATTTCATCGATTTTGTACTGATCGAAGATGAGCTAAATGAGTTTCTGTCGGCAATGTTACCGACCACGGCGATATTGAGACGATTAATGTTAGGCCGCCATATACCGTTGTTTGCCGATGATGAAGACTTGGTCGAGGATCTGTTGCTCAATAATGAGCAATCAATTGAGGGCTGTCGCAGTAACGTCAAAAGTATTGTCAATATTCGCGAAGCCTACGCCACGATTACCAGCAACAATCTAAACCGCACTATGAAAATATTGACAGCTGCTACCATGCTGATTGCGCTGCCTAATGTTTTTTTCGGTATGTACGGCATGAATATCGATTTGCCGTTTCAGCACCATACTTGGGCATATGGAATGGTAATTACGGCGACGCTGATGGCTACGGCCATAGTAGTTGTTATTGCCAGGGCGCGTCGGATTTTTTAGTTGACACAGTGCAAAAGTTGGGTTAGACTCGTCGGTATGCTTTCACGTCAGTGAAACAAAAACAAAAAGGAGTTATGTGTTAATACCAATTATCAAAACCCCGTCTCGTGCTGTTCGAGTGGCGGTTACGGTGGTTAAGCCCGAGTGGCGTCGTTTTATTGAGCAGTAGCTGGAGGATTGTCGGCCTGAGAGGCAGGAAGTTTAACACCTGCGGCTTTGAGTGCCGTTTCGATTTGTTGGCTCAATTTATCGCCTTTTTGCTGGATGAGATCATCTACAATTTCGTTGTTTTGTTTCGTTTTGTTGACAAAGATCGATGGTGTGGCCTCGACGCCGGCCTTTAGCCCGAGAGATCGGTCATAATTAATTTTTTCGGCGACGGCATCGCTTGTGATGTCGCTGCGGTACTTTTGCATGTCCAATCCCAGCTGTGTAGCGTAATCCTCAAATGTTTTTTGACGCTGATCGGCAGTTTGACTACTCCAGGTATTGTGGTTGCTAAACAGCAAATCGTACATTTCCCAAAACTTACCTTGCAGCCCTGCTGCTTCCGATGCTGCTGCGGCTGCAAAAGCATGCGGGTGAATACTCGTTAAAGGAAAATGTCGGTAGACAAAACCGACCGTATCTTTGTACTTTTCTTTGACGATCTTAACGTTAGGATATGCTCCGCCGCAGCCGGGACACTGAAAATCGGCGTACTCGTATACGATAACCTTGGCGGCCTTGTTGCCGTATACATGATCATTTATCTTGCGATTGGTCGAAAGCCTGAATACATCGTCGTCACTGACTTCGAGCTTGTTTCTGTTTGATAGCGCGACTAAGCCGACAATAACCGCGAGGCAAACAACGGTAAAAATTATCCATCGGGTTCTGTCCATATTTTTCTCCTATTACTACTATCATATTAGTATAGCGTACATGCACCTATAGGCGATATAGTAGTAGTATGACAAGTGCTTGGTGGGTGATCGGCCTAGTGTTGGCGATGGGGTTGTTTGCGGTAATCACTGCTATGGTAGCGCCGTTTGGCTGGAAGCGTTGGCGTGCGCTGACAGGTCTTTTGCAACTTATTTTATTGCAGGGCATTATGATTATCGGCCTAGCAAATTGGGGTTTGCTAGGCGGTGCGATTATCGGCGGCTTGGCCGCTTTGGTGGCGGCTTTACTTGCGACTACCTCGTTGACTAATCGCTTAGCTGATCGTCTCATGTCACGTTATGGCTGGGCAGTCAACAAACGCTTGCTTAGCTGGACCTGGCTAGATAGTTTCGTTGACAAGCGGCCGCCCGCCCAAAGGCTGCGTATCACCTCAATTACCGACTTACGGTCGCTCATCGAGGCTTCCAAATCGCTGACCGCCAACGAACGTCATATGATTGAAGCCGCCATGACGCTTGATCGTTTGAAAGTCGGTGACGTGATGAAGCCGCTATCAGCGATGGAATCGGTTCGGGTTGAGGACGCCGTCGGACCGTTATTGCTTGATGAACTGTACCGAACGCGACAGACGCTTTTTCCTGTAATCGACAACGAATCAATCAGCGGGTATGTTCAACTGTCCAGGCTGGTAGAGGCGCGTCGACCGGCTCAGACGGTTCGCTCGGTTATGGTTGCACCGATAGTTAAGATTCATCACGATCTGTCGGTGGTTGACGCCTGTCAAACTATGCTCAAGGAGGGAGTGTTATTGGCTTATATCGATGACGGGGCAAAAGGTGGTTTGGTGACGCTTGAAAGTCTTTTTTTGGCCGTTCTGGGCAAAGACGGTCGATAGAATATACGAAACGCGATATAATAGCTGCAACCTAACTTTGAAGGAAATGATTATGGAACGTATCCTAACAACGGCCGCGCTGTCTCATGTTGGCGAGAAAGTTTTGCTGCGAGGCTGGCTACACAAAAAGCGTTTACTTGGTGGACTCAATTTTATTACCCTGCGCGATCGCAGCGGTATATTGCAGGGTCTGATCGACGACAAATCGCAGATTGAAAAATTACGCGGTATGCAGATTGGGACGGTTTTGCAGCTAGACGGCATGGTTGTGGCAGATGAACGTGCCCCGGGCGGGGCCGAACTGCACGATGTCACTATTGAGGTAATTACACCGGTGACCGATGAATCTCCTATCGAAATCGATAAACCGTTGTCACACAAACCGGATAATCTAGATACCCTGTTTGATCATCGGGTTATTGGGCTGCGCAACTTACAAGAACGAGCGGTATTTGAGGTTCAATCGACTATTTGTGCGTCACTGAGAAATTATTTTTATGAGCACGACATGGTAGAAATGCACACACCCAAGCTATTAGCCGAGGCGACCGAAGGGGGTGCCGAAGTGTTTACGCTTGATTATTTCGACAAAACCGCCACACTGGCGCAAAGTCCGCAGTTTTACAAACAAATGATGGTCGGTGTGTTTGAACGGGTATTTGAGATAGCGCCGGTATACCGGGCTGAATTGAGTGCGACTACTCGCCACATGACAGAGTATACTTCGGTAGACGGTGAAATGGGTTTTATCTCGTTAAGCGATCTAACCGCTTTTTTGGGCGGTTTGTTGCGTCGGGTTGTCGATGATACTTGGGCTAAGCATGAGACGGAGCTAAAAAGATGGAATGCTACCAAGCCGGTGTTGCCAGACACGATACCTATTATTCCGATGAGTGAAATCCACGAGCGCTATACCAAAGCTACCAATCAAAACACGGTCGGTGAAAAAGACTTACGCCCCGACGAAGAGCGCTGGATCTGCGAATATGCCAAACAGCAGCTGGGTTCAGAGGCGGTTTTTGTCAGCGAATGGCCGGCGAGTGAAATGAAATTTTATCATAAAGCCAATCAGGCTGATCCTGAGTTGGCAGATCGGGTTGATTTTTTGTTTCGCGGTGTCGAAATTACGACAGGCAGTATGCGTGAACATCGCTACGACAAAGTTGTCGAACAATTAAATACTCACGTGGGAGCCGGCGCAGCAGATGATCCGGGTTTTGCGCCTTTTTTGAGCGCGATGCGCTACGGCATGCCACCGCACGGTGGGTTTGGGTTAGGGCTCGAGCGTTTGACACAAAAAATCGTTGGCCTTGGTAATGTCAAAGAAGCGACGCTGTTTCCGCGTGATATCAATCGTCTCACTCCATAATTAACTTTTCACCAAAATCGGCCGACCATTGATGAGGCGCAACTGGGGCTACGGTATCGTACACCTACAAACCACCTGTTTGACAGCCCAATCCAAGCCGTCATAATAGAAGCATGCACAAATTAATCATGGCCTCGCTGATGGCTGTTTTGCTGCCGGTTTCGGCGGGGGCTATCGATCCTGCAGCCATGACGGCAGAAGAATTTACACTTGTAGAGCGTAACTGCAGTAATGCGCAGCGTACCCTGCAGCGTATTCAGTATGTCGATCCTCTCACACGGGTAAATCGAGGCAGCGCTTATAATACCATGTCGAAGTTGATGTCGGCTTTGACCGCGCGTGCGGCATATAATGCCTATAGTGTTCCGCAACTGGCTGAAAGTACCGCCGCTGTTCAGGATCAGCGGGTTCAGTTTGCCAAAGACTATACCGATTATGAGATTGCGCTCAAAGAGCTCATTAATTTTGACTGCGCCGACAACCCGATTGCTTTTTACAATCGTTTAGTAGATGTTCGGGCTAAGCGCTCGATTGTCGCTCTGAGAATTCGAGAAATCGAGCAACGATTTGATATTTTTGCGACAGCTATGAAAAAACTAGAAACACAGGTAAAAGCCAATGAAAAAACCAACTCGCGTAGATAATACGATTGCAATTGTTTTTGAGAATATTCGTGGTCGAGTGCTGCAGTATCAGTTGGCGTCAGCGGTCGTGTTGGTCGTGATTATTACGAGCGTTATGACAACCATTAGTATGGTTTTGTATGTGAGAAGCGGTGCTTCCGGACTGGATTTGAGCCGTCCCGGATTTTCAAAAACTCGCAATACTATCAAGCAAACGGTCGAACCGGATTTTAGTTCGACAGGACCATTGTCGGCAGCTGATTTAGAAACATTCAAATCTCTTTATGCCAAGCAGCGCCAAGACCTGCAAGCCCTCGGTTCATTTGACGATACGGCTCTCAGCGATGAAGCACTTGGCTTTATCTTGAGCGATGAGCCGTTGCCAGGCAATCAATAACTATTTATTTTTGGAAACTTGCCACGCTAGCGACGCGGGATACTGAGCCAATTCAATCCCTTTTTTGCGAAAATCACGCAATAAACGACGACGCATCTCACCGGTGACGCTCCATTGAGCCGAAGGTTGAGTTTTGCCGACAATTGTCACTTCCATACTGACATCGGAGAAATTTCCGATATTCAAAAAATGGGGCGCTTCGAGCAATTTTTCTTTCCAAGCCTCGTCTTTGGCCATTTTTTCGCCGGCGTTATTGATAATCTCGGCTAGTTTGTCGATATCGGTATCAGGGTGTACTGACAAGCTGAAATGCACTTTCGAAAACCCCATCGTCTTGTTGATGACGTGCATGATCGTGCCGTTTGGTACGTAGTGGACATTGCCGTCAACATCGCGCAGGGTGGTCGTACGGACACCGACACGCTCGACTGTGCCAGCGGCACCCTCGAGATCGACCACATCGCCGACGCGGTATTGATTTTCGGTGATGATGAAGATACCGCTGAGAAAATCTTTGATGACCGACTGAGCGCCAAAGCCTAGCGCGATACCGACGATACCAGCGCTGGCGAGTACCGGTGTGAGATCGACATCCGGAAATAGCTGCTGAAAGATCAGCACGCCAGCCAGCGAGATGACGATAATCTTCCAGACGACGACCAGCAGACCGATGAGGGTGTTTTGGCGCTTAGTGACATCGATGTCGCTCATGTCGTTGTTTTTGCGGATGACGTGGCGGATGATGCGGGCAATGATTGCACCGCCGAAGCGCAGCGCCAGCCACGACAGCACGATGATTGCGACGATGTCAAAGATGTTTTTGTTGAGGTAGTCAAAGAATTTTTCTATACTATGCATATACGACCAGTATAGCTAACTTATGGTGCGCTGGATAGCGCAGGATAATTGAGAGTGACGAAGACCACGACAGTAAACCCGCAGGATTTCATCATCACCCGCAAGCGCAAAAAATATCGCTTTGCGCTGTTTGCCAATGCCGAGAACTGTTTTGAGCTGGAGCAGTGGACCAAGCGCCAGGTTGATGTCGTCGAACTGGGGGCGGGGACAGCGTTGTTTTCGGTAGAGCTGGCGGCGCGTTATCCTAAACGCACCTTTGTCGCAATAGATGTCAAGGCTGACAGGCTGCAGCGGGGCGCACGAGAGGCGATCGGCCGCGGTCTGACCAATATATTTTTTGTGAGAGCCAGAGCCGACCAGCTCCTGGAAGTCGTAGAACTCGCCTCTGTTAAGGAGCTGTGGCTGACGTTTTCTGATCCGTTTCCGCGTGATCGTGATGCCAAGCGCCGCTTGAGCGCCCCGCGATTTTTGGAGCTTTACCGGCAGGCATTACGCCAAAACGCTACATTGTTGCAAAAGACCGATAATCACGCGCTGTTTGATTGGTCGCTCGAACAGCTAGTTGCGAATAAGTGGCAATTACGAGAGCTCTCCTACGACCTCCACGCCAGCGATCTGAGCGACGACTACAAAATCATGACGACCTACGAGCACAAATGGCTCGGCGAGGGGCTAGAAACCTATTTTGTATCAGCAACACTTATAAGATAAATACTGTCAAATATTGTCCGGTCAGACAGTATTTGACAGTACCTGAAATGCAGTTATGTCGGCATGATGCATGTTTCCAGCTGCCAAAACTCATAAATAAATTATGAACTTTGGGAACCGCCGAGGGCGGGACAGTGTCATGCGACACTGCCCGCCCTCGGATAGATAGTTCTCTGTCAGCCATCCATCACCTGGCTGGCACACTGCTCGGCGAAGAGCCGGTCTGCCTGGCGGCAGGCCGCATACTCCTCGCGGAGCGGCGGAATGACCTGGCTGTGCCAGCGCGGGAAGCGCGAGGCAGTGACGAGGCGGTCATAGACCTCGTCCTGTTCGTCTGTGCCGAAAGTACGCCAGCCGCCAGGGATGATGCCACCACTACCGCCGTAGCCGTCATCCCACGCATCATCATCTTCGAGACGCTGAATCGTGGTGTAGGTGTCGGGCAGTAGCCCACCATTGAGACGTGTCTCATAGAGGGGCGAGTAGCTACCCTCCCAGACGACGGTGTCGCCATAGAGGAGGCGGTAGTGGTGAGTGGTGGCCGCGATGCACTCCGCGAAGAACAGGTTGGCGTATGTCCACGGCTCGGCCTTGTCGCGGCCTTCACGGTCGCGACCGTAGTCGAAGACGACGTAGTCGCCGGGGCGGGGTTCGCGCAGTTGGCTGAAGCCTTGCGTGAAGCCAACCCACTCAATACATTCGCCATCGTAGCGTGCGTACTGGCCCTCGTGGAGATGGAACCAGAGGTCGGGGCCGGGCTTGCCGGTGCCGTCATCGAGGACAGTGATCCAGCCGAAATTCCGGCCGGGGTCTTTGTGGAAGCTCTTGACTTGGCCGAAGGCCAGGTCATCGAAGGTCCGCATGACTTTCTCCATTCACTCAGGTGCGGATTTCCTCGGTTGAGGATAAGAAATGGCAAAACCATCTCTTATCCTCAACCGAAGTCAACACGGAACTATAAAATTGCCTCCGGAGAATAAAATCTCTACGGAATTATCTTATTATATCAAAAATAATCTATTTTGTCAATTTATCGCGTGTCCAGGAATCGATCGAGCCGGCGCCCATGACGAGGACGAGATGACCGGCGTCGCGGTGGCGCATGATTGCGTCCCAGAGTTCATCGTCAGTATCGGCGATAGCGACCTTGTCGCTTGTAATATGGGATGAGAGCTGCTCGGGAGTGAGCACTTCGAGTGACGGGTCTTCGCGGCTGAGATAGGTTGGCAGCCAGTAGACTTCGTCAGCGTCAGCAAATATCTCATTAGTATACTGGTCACGTATCTCATACTGGCGGACGTTTTGGTGCGGC
This sequence comes from uncultured Candidatus Saccharibacteria bacterium, assembly GCA_964573015.1. GTDB lineage: Bacteria > Patescibacteriota > Saccharimonadia > Saccharimonadales > Saccharimonadaceae > JAPUDQ01. The sequence continues at coordinate 158,657 of CAZNHZ010000002.1, forward strand.
TGGTAGACGAGCACGACATGGTCACTGATCTCACGTGCCATTTGCAGTGTTGCCCGGATTTCTGCCGGGTGGTGCCCGTAATCGGAGTAGAGATTGTCGGTGAGCTTTTCGAAGCGCCTGGCAGTGCCAGGAAAGTCATTGATCGCTGCCAGTATCTCTTCGGTGGTCGCTTCCCGATCAGCCGAAGGCTGATCGTTAGCACTTAGTGGGGTAGGTTGGAGCAAACGCTCCAGAGCTTTTTGTACCAAAAATGCATTGTGGCGCACATGGTCGCCTGGCAGCCGGATATGGCTCAGATCCATGAGGCTATCGTAGGTCTCGCTATTTGCGATCGGATCAGCCTGCAAATAACGCAGATCTTTGTCCCACATGAGCGCAAATTCTGATTGTTGTAAAAATCGCACGAACGCATCACGGTAATCCTTGACTGTTGGATATGTGTCAACATGATCGTAATCAAGCGCTGTGATAACGCTTAAAAACGGTTCAAAATGCAAAAAATTGCGGTCATACTCATCGCACTCGTAGACAAAATGCTTGGATGTCGGGTCATATAAACCGCTTGGGCCCCAAGAAACTGTTGTGCCAATTGAGTAGGAAAGCGGTATACCGAGACGCTTCATCGCATAACAAAATAGTCCAGTTGTCGTCGTTTTGCCGTGAGTTCCGGCGATTGCGATGAGCTTGAGACCTTTGTCTTTGATAAATTCGGCCAAAAATTCATCGCGTTTGCTGGTGCGTATGCCATGCTCGCGGGCGTAGACAAGCTCTGGATGGTCGCTAGGCAGTGCCGAGGTGTAAACGAACCAATCGATCGGCGATGTTTCGTGGACGGCAGCGATCTGTGATCCGTCCTGGCCGATGACGACAGTGATGCCTCGCTCGGCGAGCTGCGCGGTCATCTGACTCTCATGGAGATCCGACCCGACGACATCGTAGCCGCCATCATGGGCAATCTCAGCGAGAGGGCCGATTCCCACCCCACCTATTCCCGAAAAATATGTCTTCATAAGCATAAGTATAGCTTACTTGAGGCTCTTGAGGTACAATAGTCATAACAAGTGGGCAAAATATAAAAATGATTAGAAAACTGATTTACAAGATTTTGGAGCGCCGACATTATTGGCGTTACGTCAGCTTTTCTGAAGTTGCCGAGCTTTACGCCAGTCGGACACTTCGGACTTTGGCCGTGTCTATGGTCTCGGTGTTTATAGGGGTATACCTATACCAAAATGGCTACAATCTGACATTTATTATGGGGTATTTTGCTACGTATTTTTTGTATCGCAGCATGTTGACGATTCCGTTTGCATTTGTGGTCGCCAAGCTTGGGCCTAAGCGGTCGACGTTGTTGAGCAACTTTTTGTATGTGCCGGCGCTGTTGATGTTGGTAGAGCTGCCCCAGTATGGCATCTGGGCCTTAGCCGGCGGGGCGTTTTTTCAGGGAATGTCCGTAGCACTATATGATATGTCGTATTTAGTGAGTTTTTCGAAAGTCAAAAACGACGAAAACGCCGGCAAGGAGCTGGGCTATATGCATATGCTTGAGCAGCTTGCCAAGGGATTGAGCCCGGTGATCGGTGGGTTTATCGCCTATTTCATACACCCGCAGGCAACGTTGTTTTTTGCATCGATGGTCTTTGGCCTGGCTGCGCTACCATTATTTTTCTCGCCCGATTCGGTCAAAGCCAACCAACGAATCACCTATTATGGGCTGCCGTGGCGTAAGCTTTCAGGAGTTATAACTGCCGAGCTGGCGATCGGCTTTGATTTTATTGCCAGCGGTGTACTATGGTCGTTGTTTGTAGCGCTGTCGGTATTTGGTGTCGGCAGTAATGCTATCTACGCTGAACTTGGGGTGTTGGTGAGTGTGACTGTGTTTGTAGGGATTATCACTGCTCGCTTGTTTGGTATGCTGGTTGATCGGCGACGCGGTAATGAGCTGCTGACAACCGGCGTAGTAGCCAACAGCCTGACGCATATTTCTCGTATTTTTGTGGTGACGCCTTTTAGCGTGCTACTGACAAACATTGCTAACGAAATCGCCACGACAAGTTACGCGCTACCTTTTACCAAAGGATTGTTTGCTCAGGCAGACGATCTGCCGGGCTACCGAATCGTGTTTATGTCGATTGCTAGCGGGTCTGCGGCGCTCGGAGCGGCAACATTTTGTTTGATAATGATGATCGTGACGCTTTTTTTTAAGGAAGTACCGAGCTTGCAGCTTGGATTTGTGATTGTTGCTTTGGTTGTGCCTGTCATTACGCAGCACGGATTTAAGCGATATCTCAAGCCAAGGTTGTTTTTATGAGGTATGATGGAGGATATCGATGATAACTATAAACCAACGTTCGATTCGAGTCGCTTTCAATCGTATCCGCAAAGTTAAGACCTGGCAATTGGTGATAATACTGGTAATCGGCTTGATGGTTAGTGCTACATTTTTGCGGATCAATAATCTGGAGATGGATAAACGTCGTGAGGCCGTCAAGGCTGCCGATAAAGCGGCTGATAGCGAAAAAATTCGTGGTAGCTTACTAGAATTACAGCATTACGTTTCGCATCATATGAATACTTCGCTGGGCGATGGATTTTATCTGGAACATCAGTATAACCGCGATCGTGATTCGGCGCTAAATGCCGCTACACACTCTACCAATCCCAATGCCGCCGTCTACCAGCAGGCAAGTGTCGAGTGCCAGTCACGGTTTCATGGCGGCGTAGAGTCGTTTCGTAATGACTATGTAGCCTGTGTGGCAGAGAGAGTACGTGCGCTGGGGGCGTCGGATAGCTTAGACAATAGTCTAAATTTGCCTAAGAGCGAGAATTACCGCTACAATTTTGTTTCACCATTTTGGTCGCCTGATTTAGCCGGGTTTACAGTGCTCTTTAGTGCGATTATTACCACTGTTATTTTGCTGAGAATTGTGGCTGCGCTCATCCTTAAAATGCTTCTCAAATACCGCTTTAAATCCATCTAAACAGTTGACACCGCAGGTCAACAGAGGTATCGTAGACTTCGTAAGAGTTTAAAGGAGGAAAAACTGTCTATGGCAGCTTACGCACACACCAACTCAAAAGGGGTAAAATACTACTTGCACAAAAAAGACGTCACGCTTCGCGGCGGCAAAGAGCAGACTATCTATTTCTTTGCAAAGGCTGAGGGCGGCAAAGGCACGCCTTGCGACCTGCCGGCTGGTTACGAAGTAACTGAAAACCCGCGCAACGGATTTCTGACGATTCGCAAAATCCGCAAGGACTAATCCATTTGTTGTTAAAAAAGCACCGCTTTAACAGCGGTGCTTTTGAGTCGATTTGCGAGCAAATTACGGTAGTGCTACCATAAAAGCAAACAAACAGGTGCCAAAACATACCCGCCTACACCAGGGCGGGTTTTGGTTTGTATTGACAAAATCATAGCGATTATGCTATAATATTAGACATGACAGCATTTCGACCAGACGCCGAACCTACTGCGCAAGAAGAGCTTGGCGGAAATGTAATTGATCCAAAATTTTATGGAGATTTGCCTAAGGGTAGCTTAGACATAGTTTCACCTCGTATTGCAAAACAAGCTGAGGCGAGTAAGTACTATACTGAGGAATTTGGGCTTTGTGATGCGACAGGTCTTACGCCAGATGAAAAAACTGTGCATGCTCGGGGTGCTGCCGCATGTCGCGAAGCACTTCGGGGTCTCAGGCTTGCAAAATCAGATTTGCCCAAAGAGGAAATTGAACGAAATCGTGCAGAAGAATGGGCAGAGGAGCTAGCTCGTATTAGGAAGTCATGGGGGGATGATCTTGAGGCCGCCCAGCAAAACGGTAGATTATTCTAAAGAAAGCATAATTTATAAAACGTGAGCTAGATCACGTTTTTTAGTCTTACCAGTGTTATACTAAAAATATAACATAAGGAGAAATATTATTATGGCTGATGAGGTACAAGAGACCAGAGAGGTCCAAACAACCGATACACAGGTTGGCGATACTAATGTCCAGCGCCAGACTGTGCGCGAAGCATCGAGCGCTCCGACTAATGTGGTTGCCCAGCGAGTCGTTTGGTACATTGTCGGGTTTATCATTGCGCTTTTGGCACTCCGACTTGTGTTGCAACTTTTGGGTGCCAATAGCGGTAACGCATTTGTCGATCTAGTCTACGGCATGAGCGGTATTTTTGCGGCACCGTTTTTTGGAATGTTTAGCTACACGCCGGCATATGGCCAGAGCTACTTCGAAGTAAGTACGCTTGTAGCCATCATCATCTATGCACTGGTTGGTTGGGGCGTGGCAAAGCTCTTTACCCTTAGCAGCAATCATCCTGACGCTGCCTAAGACGGTGTATATATAAAAAATAGTCGAAGTCTACTCTTCGACTATTTTTATCATCTTTCTGGTGGGGGTGGAAGGGATTGAACCTTCGACCAACAGGTTATGAGCCCGCTGCTCTAACCACTGAGCTACACCCCCATGATATAGCTGCTCGGCATCATGACATATTGTATACGCATGCAATCGATTTGTCATCTGTTGTCGGCGCAAATGCTATACTGGTTACGCATATGGATACACGGCATTGGCTACAATTGCTGCGGCAGCGCGCTACCCTGAACAACATCGTGCTGGCGGTGGCATTGATGGTTGTGGCGGCCAGCATTTGGAATACAGTGATGACACTGCAAAAAAACTTTTTGCTGCAACAACGCGTTGATTTACTTGAGCAACAGATCAAGGTAACGCAACTTGAGGTGGAGACGCTTCGTCTCCAGCAACAATACTTACAGAGTCCCGAATACCAAGAATTGACGGCTCGCGCTAAGCTTGGCAAGGCAAATCCTGGTGAAAAAGTCATAAATTTACCGCCGTTGCCGCCAGAAGCTAAACCGCCATCATCGCAGCCCGTCAAGCTTGATGAGCTATCTAATTTTGATAAATGGATGCGGTTTTTCTTTGGCCGATAATTGACGAAACCATAACAGATGTGATAATGTATTCGGAGCTTGACTGTTTTGTGGTGGTCGCTAGTCCAACAAAAAATATCATTTTTTGTTGAAAGGAGTAGTCGACCATACAGTGAAGCAATGAGATTGTCTCATTGCAAACAAAAAGGTCGAGTTGCGACGCCGCGAGACGAGCCAGTCTGGTCAGCTCCCTCGCATCATAATCGCTCATAACCCTTGGTTATGACGAATACCCAAACGACCAGTGTACATTTCATGAACGCCGCGGGGTGGAGCAGTCTGGTCAGCTCGCTTGGCTCATAACCAAGAGGTCAGTGGTTCAAATCCACTCCCCGCTACCAAGATAAAACCCTCACATATTAGTGAGGGTTTTATCTTGATGATATAATTTGAGTCATGTCGCAAATCGGTCAGTATCCAGATGCGTTTTATCGAGTTTCTATCAAGGCGGTTATCCGCAATGATCGCAATGAGGTATTGCTGGTCAAAGAGATAAACAATACCAACTGGAACCTCCCAGGCGGCGGCATGGATCATGGCGAAAATGAATACGGCTGTTTGCGTCGTGAGCTTTATGAAGAGATCGGATACAAGGGCGATTTTATCTGCAAACCTATCGGCATACAACCTATGTATCTGCCCACAAAAGATGCTTGTCAACTATGGGTGGTATACGAAGTGACAACTGATAATTATGATTTTTCTGTCGGAGAAGAATCAGATGCAATCGAATGGTTCGACCCGCGACAGTTTAAGGGTCAGCCTGAGCGATTGCCGAGCATGATCTATAAATTTTGCGTAGATCCTGCCGAGCGACTGTCTTTTCAGACATGAGGGCATTATTTAACTAGCTTGATCTTGCTGCAGGCGATGCGGACGATCTCACTCCAGGATGGAAAGGCGTGCAAAGCGTTGGCAACTTCGGCGCTGGTCAGACCATATTGGATGGCGAGCGTCAGTTCATGAATGATCTCACCGGCATGCGGGCCGACGACAGTAGCGCCGAGCAAAGTGCCGGTCTTGGTGGTGATAACTTTGCAAAATCCGTCACGATTATCGGTGATATTGGAGCGAGATATCATCTGAAGTGGGGCTATGGCTTTTTTGATTTCGAGATCACGCCGCAAACAGTCAGCTTCGCTCAAACCGACCGATGCTATCTCGGGCGTTGTGAACGTAACGCGCGGCACGGCGCTATAATCAGGCGAAACCTTGTGCTTGCGCAGTAGATTGTTGGCCACAACACGACTCTCATACACCCCGACATGGGTGTACATATAATGTCCCAATACATCGCCGGCAGCGTAAATATGAGCTGCGGTGGTCTGCAAATGTTCATTGACCTCAATACCGCGATGCGAATATTCGACGCCGGCGTTTTCGAGACCTAGGTCGGTATGAGGAATTTTACTGGTAGTGATGAGCAGTTTTTCGGCTTTGACCGTATGCTGTTCGCCGCCGCGCAGATAGGTGATTTTGACCATCGGACCGTCATTGGAAACAGTCAGGACTTTGGTTTTGGTCAAGATACCGATACCGCGTTCGCGCCGCATGAAATTCTCGAGTACCGCGCTAGTTTCTTCGTCTTCGTTTGGCAATAAGCGGGGAGCAATATCGGCGACGGTCACTTTGGTGCCAAACGTACTAAACAGCTCGGCTAACTCACAGCCGGTCGCACCGCCGCCGAGTACAAACAATGACTTTGGTGGCCGGGTCGTGTCTAGGGCGGTACGAGAGGTCAGATAATCGACCTGCTCAAGGCCGGCGATATTTGGCAATTCGATGCGAGAGCCGGTTGCGATCAAAAAATTAGCAGCACTTATATGACGACGATTGATCGTGACTTCGTGCGGACTCAAAAAATGAGCATTGCCTCGATAAAGATGAATGCCGATTGATCGGTAGTACTTCTCGCTATTTTCTGCGCCGGTACGCCGTATCGTGTTGTCTTTCCAGGCTTTGATACTGGGGTAGTTAAAGCCCATAGCAGACAGCCGAATGCCGAATTTTTTGGCATCACGGGCGGTGTCATAGACATTGGCGACATGTAGTAATGACTTACTTGGGATACAGCCGTAATTTGGACATTCACCGCCTAGCAGGTCGCTTTCGACGATTGCGACGCGTTTGCCGGCACGCGCTACGATATCGGCGGCTACGCTGCCGCCGGCACCCGAGCCTATGACGATAAGATCAAAGTCGTATTTTTGTTTTGCCATAGTTGCTCCTAGATGATTAATCCTTGTTGCTCATACATATAGCTGGCGTCGGTGTGATATGTCGCCAGACTGTTGGCAGCCACCCGTTGAATATCACTGGAGCTGACTTCGGTTTTGTCGTCTAACCAATCAATAACGTGCTTGCAGACTCGTTCGGCGATATCGTGGGACTCCCCCTCAAATGTGCGTACCGTCATGCATGAACCTAGTATGCTGCCATGCAACTTAACCGGGTCGAACTGTTCGCTATCATGCGTGCCTTGCTTAACGACGTATGTCATACCGCCTCCGAAAATGTTACAAAATAGACGATTGCATAGAGAGTAGCCGCAAGTAGGCCGATACCCGCAGCGTACTGCAAAAACCCTTTGTTTGATTCGCGCCACCGCTGAATACTGCTCAACTTGTGGCCGCCAGCGATAAACAAAGTGACGATGATTAGCGGCAGAGAGCTTACCAGGCAATAGACGGCAATGATTGCCGGGTGAGTATCGAGCGGTAAAACACTGGCGAGTACCAGGCCGCTCATAACAAATATGACACCGGTAAAAGGCAGCTCAGCCAGGGTACTAATTATCCCGAGCGCGAGAGCCTCAAAGCTATTTTTGGTCTTTTTGGCTCGTTTAGTGAGATAAGCGGCAAAGTTGCGCGGTAGCCATAGTCGCGTGCCTTTGCCGTGACGATAATACAGCAGCATAGTCGTGAGTGCGGCAGCCGATGCCCAGACCATAACAACTACCCATAACCAGAAGTAGAGGGCCGGCTCGACCCAGAGAACCAATATCATACTCAGCAGTGACAGGAGTGTAAAAGTGCTTATGATCGTTCCGGTTACAAAGGCACTATTGAGCAGTACCAGTCTGCGAGTTGCTCGACTATGCATCAGGCTGTGGCCGCTAAGCAGCGTCAAGACGCTGGTTGCAAGCTGGTACGAAGCCTGTAGTACCGCCAAAAAAGCTAGCAATGCGATAGCGTGAAAAGTCAGGGAAGTTGGGTCTGGTATCATTTTGGTTTTTTAAATTAATTATCACTTTACCTATATCACAGAGTGGTGTATTATGTCAAAGAGCTAACGTTTAGGTATTGACAAAGCATAACTTTTTTGCTATTATGTACCTATAAGCAAATAAAACAAAAAGGATGTCCACCATGACAAAACGACAAGCTGAGAGTAAGCTAGAAACTATTATTATCGAATCTTGGAACCGAGTGCGCAGCAGCGCCGAGCTCGAGTCGCTGATTGCTCGCCGCGAACTGGTGCTCGCCGAAGCTCAAGAAGCTTGATATTGTGCATTGGAAAAATCAATCGATATCTGTTACAATCATCTTTGTTTTTGGACTTTCACCAAAAAGACATGCATGTATGGCACCATAGCTCAGCTGGAGAGCTCTCAGCGAAAAATTGCGCCGCGCTCTAACCAGCTAGCTGGTAACAAATGAATCTGATTGGCTATCGGATTTGCACCTAAAAGACATGCATTTATGGCACCATAGCTCAGCTGGTTAGAGCGCAGGACTCATAAGCCTGAGGTCGGTAGTTCAAGCCTACCTGGTGCTACCAGAGTAAGTCGATCACAGATGATGTGGTCGATTTTCTTTATAACACCGTATACTGTTCAGTAGGTATCATTGGACGGTGCACGAAACTGAATATGCATGCAGGTTGAGCATTATGAAAAGTAGTTATATAGTCGCAGTATCGGGAGGAATCGATTCGGTTGTCTTGCTCGATATGCTGGCGCGTGACAAACGCTATGAAATAATTGTGGCTCATGCCGATCATGGTATCCGACAAACCAGCGGTGACGACGCGGCATTTGTACAGGGTCTTGCCCGGCAATATGGCCTCAAGTATGTTGCGACCCGTCTAGAGCTGGGAGCCGCTGCTTCCGAAGATGCGGCGCGACAGGCTCGCTATATTTGGTTGCAACAGGTGATGCAAAGTCACTACGCGGACGCTATCGTGACAGCACATCATCAAGATGATGTTATCGAGACTATGCTCATAAATCTGGTGCGCGGTACCGGCTGGCGAGGGTTGTGCTCGTTGCGCGAGCACCCCGAAATAAAACGCCCGCTACTCGAAAAATCGCGGGCAGAAATTGTTCAGTATGCACTCGAGCATCAGTTGGTATGGCGCGACGATGAGACCAACGATGACGTGCGGTATCTACGTAATTATATTCGTTATCGGTTTGTCCAGCGTTTGACGCCGCGTGACCGAGCAGCCTGGGTGGCTCTGTACCGAGACCAGCTAAGACTGGAGCGCGAGATTACACCGCTAGTCAGTAAACTGCTCGCAACCATACAAGCCGACAACAGGCTAAATCGTTACGCGCTTATCATGAGCGATGAAACCGTGTTTGGCGAGATTATGCGCCAGGTGATCGGTCGGCCTGTGACGACAGCCGCACTCTCGCGACTGCGGCATTTTGTTTGCACGGCCCGGTCTGGTAAGCGCTATAGTCAAAAGGAATTTACACTTCATATGCTTAGCAGAGAATTAATTGTTTCTACATCTGATGTTTGCTAGGATAGTAAGCAGATACTAATAGTAGCAACAAAGGAAAATCATGGCTTTAAAACGCCCAAATCACCCTAAAAATAAATCCAATGCAGTTCGGACAATGCTATTTTGGGCTACATTATTGTTTATTGGTATATTTTTGTTTTCGATTTTTTATCAATCATCGAGTATTACCGAGAAACCAATCTCAGATATATTTGCTAGAGCCAATAAGGGTCAGATTGAGAAACTTATTGTCGAGGGCCGTGATGTCTACGTGGTAGGCAAAGACGAGACTCAAACGACTCGAGCCTCCGAAAAGTCGCTGATTGGCGAAGGCTCAATCTATGACCAGGGTCTCAACAAAGACGCGCCGGTGCTTGTTGAGTTTCGCAAGCCATCCGAGACCGGGAGCGCGATGATGAACCTGCTGAGTATTTTGCTGCCGGTGCTGCTCATCGGCGGATTGTTCTTGTTTATGTTCCGCCAAGCACAAGGACAAAGTAACCAAGCGATGGGTTTCGGCAAGAGTCGCGCCAAACTCTACGGCAGCGACAAGGAAAAAGTCGTCTTTGATGATATCGCCGGCTCGGAAGAAACCAAAGAAGACTTAGTTGAAGTCGTCGACTTTCTCAAACACCCGAAGAAGTTTGCCGATGTCAAAGCCAAGATTCCTAAAGGCGTATTATTGATTGGTCCTCCTGGAACCGGCAAGACCATGCTGGCGCGCGCAGTGGCCGGCGAGGCTGGGGTGCCTTTCTTTAGTATCTCCGGATCAGAGTTTGTCGAAATGTTTGTCGGTGTCGGTGCGTCGCGTGTCCGCGACTTGTTTGAAAAGGCCAAGAAAAACGCTCCCTGCATTATCTTTATCGACGAAATTGACGCCGTCGGCCGTCGACGTGGCAGCGGCATGGGCGGCGGGCATGATGAACGTGAGCAGACGCTTAACCAAATTTTGGTTGAGATGGATGGATTTGATACCGGCACCAATGTGATCGTACTGGCCGCAACTAACCGGGCTGATGTGCTTGACCCGGCACTATTGCGTCCGGGACGGTTTGATCGCCGGGTAAACATAAACCTGCCGGACCGAAAAGATCGTGAAGCAATTTTGCAAGTGCATTTCAAAGATAAGCCGGTAGATGCTTCAGTAAATATATCTGCGCTTGCAGCCAAAACGGCCGGCAGCTCGGGTGCCGACCTCGCCAATATAGTCAACGAAGCCGCCATCAAGGCCGCTCGTGCCAATCGCAAGATTATTACCAATGCCGATGTCACTGAAGCATTTGAAAAAGTTGCTATCGGTCCCGAGCGCAAAGCTAAAGTCATGAATGAGTTTGACAAAAAGCTAACTGCTTATCACGAGGCCGGTCACGCCATCGTCGGGCACGTCTTGCCCGATAGCGACCCGGTTCACAAAGTAACGATTATCCCGCGCGGCGGTACCGGTGGTGTGACATGGTTTTTGCCGCCTGAAGACAAAATATACACAAGCGTTATCGAATTTAAGGATGTTTTGGCTCGTGCGCTGGGCGGGCGTGTCGCCGAAAAAGTAGTCTACGGTGACGATCGTGTCACAACCGGTGCCGGGTCGGACCTCCGTAAAGCTACCGAGATTGCGCGCGACATGGTGATAGAGCAAGGCATGAGTGCTGGTCTGCGTGATCAAGTATTTCATGAAGACAATGGCGGTATGATGTTTGATCGCATGGTGCGTGATCGACCATACAGCGATGAAACAGCCAAAATGATTGACGATGAAGTTGAAAAATTGATTCGTGAAGCGGCTAGACGGGCCGAGGCGGTAATCTCACATAACCGCGACAAACTTGATAAGTTGGCAGCTGCTTTACTCAAGGAAGAAACTATAGAAGAAGAGAGAGTTAAGGAACTTCTCAAGGGCACAACGCTGCCGAGCGCTGCTGCGCTGTACTAAGATATGGGCAAAGTACGAAACGCGTTTAGCCGAGCAAATTTGCGTCTGCCTATTCGCTTAGCGGCTATACTCTTGGCGGGTTCGACTTTGCTGGGCAGTTTGCTAGGATTGTTTCGTGATCGTTTGCTCAACAGTACGTATGCCGAGAATTATGCGGTTGGCTTAGATGCATACACGATCGCATTTATCATCCCGGATTTTATGTTTTTTTTGCTGACGAGTGGTGCACTTAGCGTTACGTTTATTCCGGTGTTTAACGAACGGCTTCAGGCCGGCAATAAATGGTCGGCCTGGCGGCTGAGCTATAGCATGATTAATTTTATGGCGTTGATGACGTTGATTGCCAGCATTTTGATTATTATTTTTGCGGATGTTTTGGTAACTGTCATCTGGCCTGATTTGAGTGAGTCAGGTCATGCCTTGGCGGTCAGCATGATGCGAGTTATTGCTGTAAATCCTTTTGTATTCGCGGTGGCAAGTGTGATAGCCAGTATGCAGCAGGCAATTGGGCGGTTCACTTTTTTTGCATTGGCGCCGCTGATTTATAACATTGGTATTATCATCGGCATAGTATGGTTTACCGAAGGCATTTCGATATTTGGCTTTCAAATATTTGAGGGCGGCATAATGGGTGTTGCACTCGGTGTGGTGTTTGGCAGTATTTTGCAATTGCTGGTCAGTGTGCTGGGACTGTTGGGGATTGGTTTTGAGTATGAGTTTAAGATAGCCTGGAAAAATCAGGGATTTCGTAAGGTACTTGAGCTTTTGCCGGCTCGGTCGCTCGATCAAGGTATTGATTATGTCAACTCAATTGTCGAAACCAGCCTTGCTTCGCGTTTGGGGGTGGATGGATTGGTACGGTTTTATCAACAAGCTTTGACTCTGCACATGGTGCCGATTAATTTGATCGGAGTAGCCATCAGCACGGCCGCTTTTCCGCAGATGACGGAGCGACTAAACCAAGGTCGGCCCGATTTGTTTCGCAAAGAATTACAAACGGTTTTACGAGTAATTATTTGGCTTGCGCTGCCGGTAGCTGTCATAACGTACTTCACACGTAATTATCTCGCCAATTTTTTGTTTAAGGGCGGCAAAGAAATGGTGGCGACAACACTGGGTATTCTTGCTATCGCAATTTTGTTTCGCTCAATTTATCACATTACTTCACGGGTGTTTTATGCACAACAAGATACAAAAACACCCCTTTATATATCTTTGTTTACGATTGGGCTGAACATTACACTGGCGGTTTCATTTACTATGTATTTTGGTTGGAGTATCTATGGGTTGGCATGGGCGCAGGCTTTGACCGCCACTACGGAAGTTGTATTGTTGTTTATCATAATGTCACGCCGTATCAAGGACTTATTTGATCGGGTATTTCGTCAAGCGATATTAAGAATGGCCATTGCCGCTGCGATTACCGGAATTATCACGTATTATGTGCGTTACAGTTGGTTTGAATTAACGGTTGCCGATGAGAGTTTTGCCTCAACCTTTCCAAAATTTGCGATCATCGCTGCTATTGGCATGGTTACATATTTAGCAATTTGTCGTATAGCCAATTTGCGTGAAGCAAACGACGTGATAAACAAATTACAAACCATCATGTTTGCTCAAATTCGAGGAAAGAAGTGAATCAGATCCGTAATTTTTGCATAATCGCTCATATCGATCACGGCAAGAGTACGCTGGCGGACAGGATGATGGAACTGACCGATACTGTGCAGAAGCGTGATATGAAATCGCAGCTGCTTGACAGTATGGATCTCGAGCGCGAAAAGGGTATCACGATCAAGCTGACGCCGGTACGCATGCGCTATAAAAATGTCGATCTCAACCTCATCGATACACCGGGTCACGTTGATTTTAGCTATGAAGTGTCGCGGAGTTTGCAAGCCTGTGAAGGCGCGATATTGGTGGTCGATGCCAGCCAAGGTATCCAGGCACAGACCTTGGCAAATGTGTACTTGGCGATGGAGGCAAACCTGCATATTATCCCGGTGCTCAATAAAATCGATCTGCCAGCCAGTGATGTGCCGCGGGTGAGCGCCGAAGTTATCAATCTGCTTGGTTGTCAGGAGAGTGACATTATAAAAATCAGCGCCAAGACCGGGCAGGGTGTGCCTGATGTGCTTGACGCGATCATCGAGCAGATACCATCGCCGGAGGGTGAGCCAAACAGCGCGACGAGAGCGCTAATATTTGATAGCTACTACGATGATTATCGCGGGGTTGTGCTCTATACGCGTATTGTCGACGGTGCTATCAAAAAGGGTGATGAGATCGAGATGCTTGCCACCGGTGCTCACGGCATTGCACTGGAAGTTGGCGAACTGAGTCCCGGCATGAATCCGCAAGCATCGATCGACACCGGCGAGATTGGCTATATCGTGACGAACCTCAAGACGACGCGGGACGCTAGAGTCGGTGATACGATTACCGTTCGCAGCAATGCCGCACATTTGCCGCTGCCCGGCTACAAGCTGGTTAAGCCGTTTGTCTATGCCGGATTTTTCCCGGTAAGTAACGAAGATTACCAGGATCTCAAGGACGCAGTCGAGAAGCTCAGCCTCAGTGATAGTGCCTTGCAGTTCGAGCCGGAGAATTCTCCGGTGCTTGGTTTTGGAGTACGGATCGGTTTTTTGGGATTGCTGCACATGGATATTATCCGTGAGCGGTTGGAGCGTGAGTACAACCTCGATTTGGTCGTGACTAATCCCAGTACTGATTATGAAGTCGTGATGACCAGCGGTGAGCAGGTAGATATCAAGAGTGCCAGTGAGCTGCCAGATGTGAGCAAGATTGCGGAGATTCGTGAGCCATGGATTCGCGGCGAGATCGTCGTACCGCAAGAGTATGTTGGTGCAGTGATTCAGCTGATTGTTGCTAAGCGCGGAATGCAAAAAAATCTGAGTTATATCGATGCCCGGGCACTAATCAGTTTTGAGGCGCCGCTGGCTAATCTACTGACTGATTTTTATGATCAGCTCAAGAGTGTGACGAGCGGGTATGGCAGTTTCAACTACGAACTTGATGGCTATCGTGCGGAGGACCTGGTACGGGTTGATTTTTATGTCGCTGGTGAGATGGTCGATGCCCTGAGCGTGATGACGCATCGCTCAGAAGCGCCTGGTATTGGCCGTGATGTTACCAAAAAGCTCAAGGACGTTATCCCGCGGCAGAATTTTCAGGTTGCGCTGCAGGCGGCGATTGGTGCGCGGTTTATCGCCCGTGAGGACCTCAGCGCCTATCGTAAAGACGTGACGATCGGTCTCTACGGTGGCGATGTCTCGCGCAAGAAAAAAGTTCTCGCCAAGCAAGCCAAAGGCAAAAAACGCATGAAACGATTTGGCAAGGTTGATATTCCAGCCGATGCATTTACTGTCATGCTAAAACGAGATTAAGGGGAAGTTCTATGAACGATATTCAATCACTAATAAAAAACTATACTCCCTCAAGGGAGGCGATCGATCTGCTAAAACAAGCGCACGTGGTATTATTTTGCGGTATCACCGGTGCCGGTAAAGATCGGGTACAGGATGAGCTGGTAAAACGCGGTGGCTTCAGACGCATTATCACCAGCACTACCCGGGCGCCGCGTGAAAATGATGGTGTCATGGAGCAGGACGGCCGGGAATATTATTTCTTTACCCGTGATCAGGCTATGTCTATGATCGAAAATCAAGCATATTTTGAAGTTGCGCTTGTACACGGTGAGATAAACGGTGCTACCGTAAAAGAAATTAAGCGTATACACGACGAAGGTCATATTGCTCTGGGTGATGTTGATTATCAGGGCATCGAGTATTACAAAAAATATTCTCCTGATACCACAGCCATCTTTTTGATACCTCCGAGTTTTGAAACATGGATGGAAAGACTCAAAAAACGCTACGATACCGAAGAAGACTTTGTAGCGGCATGGCCCAAGCGTCGTGCAAGTGCCATCAAGGAGCTGGAGTGGGCCTTAGGCACAAAGTTGGTGAGAATTGTGATCAATGATGATCTCGAGAAGTGTGTGCAAACAGTCGCGCATATCATCGATGGTGATACCTCATCAACCGGTGGACGCGGCCGTGCCGAGGATATACTAGACCGTCTAAAAGACAACGACTAGCACTCCGATTGCATGAGTGCCAGTTTTGCATTATAATATTGACTGATATGACAGACCGCCAAATCAAACTACTTAATGCCATCGTCGAACAGTATGCAGAAATTGCCGCGCCGGTGGGCAGCGTGACGCTGGCAAAATTATTTGGGGTGAGCTCGGCTACGATTCGCAGCGACATGGCGCAGCTTGAGGAGCAAGGCTACATTACTCAGCCGCATACCAGCGCAGGGAGAGTGCCAACCGACAAAGGTTATCGATACTATGTCAATCAATTAACGGATTCAGAAATGAAATACTCACAACCGGGTGATCGCGGCACTAAAGCCATTGATGCTCGGGTGGCAACATATGCCGATCGAACCGACCGAGCAATTCGCAGCGCGGTTGACAGTTTGGTGGAATTGACACACAACTTAGGACTGGCCACGATCGGCGATCAACTATATATGAGTGGTATGGCAAATCTCTTTTCCCAGCCGGAGTTTGTAGCCAGTAGTCGTAACGTGCAGCGTATTGCCCAGCTTCTTGATAATCTCGAGCCATGGCTACGCGAAGCAGCTCCCAATGAACCGCTCAATGTCTACATAGGCTCTGAAAACCCCATCGGCAAAAGTTCCGAAGCTAGTCTGATTGTCAGTCGTTTTCGCTCACCATATAGTGACCGAAGCTACATAGGTGTGCTTGGTCCGACCAGGCAGGATTATGCTCGTGTCATGCGCTTGGTGCGGCATACTGGGGCGATGCTCGAGGAAGTATTATAAAAAGTAGAATATGGAATTTAGAATATGGCAAAAGCTAAGAAAAATGACGAATACGAACGGCAAATAAAAGAACTGACGGCCGATCTGCAGCGGATGCGAGCTGATTTCGAAAATTACCGCAAACGCGTTGACACTGAGAAGTCTTCGGCGCGCGATGCCGGTGAAGCCGGTGCAGTGCTCAAGCTTCTGCCAGTGGTTGATACGATTGAGCGGGCAATCATCCATATTCCGAATGATATAGTTGAACATCCTTGGGTCAAAGGTGTTTCAGGATTGATAAAACAACTTGACGCTACGCTTGCAGGGCTTGAACTAAAGCGCATCGATGCGACAGCTGGTACTGATTTTAATCCCGAGGTACATGATGCCATACAGTTTGATGAAGAAGCGACGGGTGACAAAGAAGTTATCGCCGAAGAATTGCAGGCCGGTTATACCTACAAAGGAATACCGATTCGTCATGCCATGGTTAAAGTGACCAAACAATAACGTCGCAATCTAGGCAGTGTTTTTTAGACTGGCTTGCATGGCCAGTACTTGATCGAAGCCTATCACCCAGCCGGTCTGACGAATACTTCTGTAAAGCGGCGTTTGAAGCAGATTGCCGTCTGCATCGTAAACTTCAGGAAATCCGCGGTCGCGCAGCATGTTTTTTTGGTAGGCGGCGATATGATAATCGGCTTTTGTGAGATAGTCGTCACGATTAGTTGCACGGTAGAGCAGTAGCAGCACTTTGATATACTCCATTCCCCAAAAACTCCAAATACTGTCCCCGCCATAGCTGGCTACTGCCAGGCGCACCGCCAAGAATTGACGATGAGCCCGGGTATCGTGTTGATATTTGATAGCAAATGGCTGATCGATTTTGTTGGCTTGTATGTATTTGATACTTTGTTCGAAATAATGACGCTCAGATATTTTTTCAGGTGAGAGAAAACCGGTTGCCAACACAATCAGCCAATCGCTTGAATAATATGAATTACGGATACTTTCGTCTGAGAGGTCTTCGAGAAAGTAACCTTTGTCCTTGAGCCAAAAAGTTTCAAGTATCCGTGCCCGTAAGTCTTTCAGCGCTTGTTTATCGGTGGGTATTAGGTCGAGTTTCATGGCGAGCTCGGTTGTTTTCCAGAATATGACGTTGTCATAGAAAGCACAGGTACGTTTGGTGATATCTTTGGCGCCCGACATGTGCAAATCGGTACGAATAATTCCGGTTGATTCATCGTAGACTGTTGTACGGTATCGCCGGTAATGCTCGGTGAGCATTGCCCGGTAGGTGCTATGCAATTGTTTGGCTGCCGGTATAGTGTCGAGAACGTTGCACGGTGAACCATATAGAGCAGGTCGGGCGGATTCTTTGCCCAGCAATGCCGCCAACGCGTATAGCATACCGTATAAGGTATCGGAAGGATAAGCGTAAAAATTAACACATGTTGCAGAGCGACCGCCGGTTGGCACAATCGTTGTCGTGAGAGTAGACTGCTTGGCAAATACTCCCAGCGCATACGACAGTGTCTGTAAGTAAACTATCTGACGATCATGCCAGCGAGGCGGTGATGCGGTAAGGTTGGTATCAAGTGTCGGATAATAAAACACACCAAGATTACGTACAAATAATGCGCTGAAATGATCGCCCGAAGTCAAGAGAAGTTTGCTGGGGTCAAATCTTATGTCGTAGATATCCTGCATTATTTCACGCACCGTGGTGCCGGAGCTGCCAGGACTTTTGTGCCAGCGGCTGTTGAGAATGTGGATACAGTTTTTGATAACGGCAAATATTTGCCAAGCTTTTGCTTGACGCAACACCAATCGGTCATTTTCATTTATGGCCGTCAAAACATTATTTTTCATTTCAGCACGATAGGTACGGCGGACAATACTATACCGACTAAAAGGATTTGTCAGATAAGCCCCTAACATAAGAGCAGAAAATACAGCCAACAAGCCTATTACATATTGCATAGTAGTTAGTGTAGCATAAGCAATCAGAGAATTATTTTTAGCACTCTTGACATGAGAGTGCTAGTTTATTACTATGGATATATGAATTGGCACTGTCCTGCGAGGAGTGCTAATGCAACGAAAAAATCATAAGGAGTATAAGTATTATGGGTAAAATCATAGGAATCGACTTAGGTACCACTAACAGCGCTATGGCATATATGGTTGCCGGCAAGCCTGAGGTTATCGTCAATGCCGAGGGTAACCGTACAACCCCAAGCGTCGTCGCAGTCACCAAAAAGGGCGAGCGCATCGTCGGACAATTAGCACAGCGCCAGCGCGTTACCAACGCTAAGAATACTATCTATGGCGTCAAGCGTTTGATCGGTCGCAAGTTTAGTGATAAAGAAGTTCAGAAAGATCATGATATCTTGCCGTTTGAAATCGTCAAAAAAGGCAATGGAGTCGCGGTCAAGATGGGCGACAAGGATTACACGCCCGAGGAAATCAGCGCGATGACGCTGGCGAAGCTCAAGGCCGATGCCGAGAAGCACTTAGGTGAGCCGGTAACCGAAGCAGTTATCACAGTACCTGCATATTTTGATGACTCACAGCGTCAGGCAACCAAGGATGCCGGCAAGATCGCTGGTCTCGAAGTCAAGCGAATCATCAACGAGCCGACTGCGGCTGCTCTTGCCTATGGCCTCGACCAAGGTAAAGAGGAAAAGATCGTTGTCTTTGATCTCGGCGGCGGTACATTTGACGTCTCGATCCTTGAGCTGGGTGACGGCGTGTTTGAAGTAAAGAGTACCAATGGCGACACACACCTCGGCGGTGAGGACTTCGACAACCGCATCGTCAATCACTTCCTCGATGTATTCAAGCAAAATGAAGGCATTGATCTCAAGGGTGATAATGCCGCCATGCAGCGACTCAAAGATGAAGCTGAAAAAGCCAAGAAAGAGCTTTCGAGCACTCCGCAAGTCGAGATCAACCTGCCGTTTCTGACGGCTGATGCCGATGGCCCGAAGCACTTTGAGTACACCCTGACTCGAGCCAAGCTTGAGGAGATTGTTGCCGATCTGATCGACAAGACGGAAGAGCCAGTCAAAAAAGCCCTCAAAGATGCTGGCCTCAAAGCCAGCGAGATCGATAATATCGTCCTCGTCGGCGGTATGACTCGTATGCCGGCAGTTGTCGAGAAAGTCAAAAAAATCTTTGGCAAAGACCCGATGCAGGGTGTCAACCCGGATGAGGTTGTCGCTATCGGCGCGGCTATCCAGGGTGGTGTGCTGGCCGGTGATGTCAAAGACGTGTTGTTGCTCGATGTCACGCCGCTCAGTCTCGGTATCGAGACGATGGGCGGTGTCACGACCAAACTGATCGAACGCAATACGACGATTCCGACCAGTAAATCCGAAACATTTAGCACCGCTGCCGACAACCAACCGCAAGTTGAGATTCATGTTCTCCAAGGTGAGCGTGAGTTTGCTAGCGACAACAAATCTCTTGGTAAATTTGTCCTCGATGGTATTGCTCCAGCGCCGCGCGGTATTCCGCAGATCGAAGTGACGTTTAACCTCGATGCAAACGGTATCCTCAATGTCACCGCCAAAGACAAGGGTACTGGCAAAGAGCAATCGATCACCATTCAAAACTCTGGCAACATGAGCAAAGAAGATATCGAAAAAGCGCAAAAAGAAGCCGAGATGCACGCCGATGATGACAAGAAAAAGCGCGAGACAGTCGATGCCAAAAACCAGCTTGAAAATACGATCTACCAGGCCAAGAAAATGCTCGACGAGTACAAAGACAAGATCTCTGATGATGATAAGAAAACCATCGAAGATGCCGTCAAGGCAGCTGAGGATAAAAAGGACAGTGATGACAAAGACGAGCTCGAGGCTGCAGTAAAAGCCCTCAACGATGCCATCATGCCAATCGGTGCCAAGATGTACGAAGCTGCTTCGCAACAGAGTCAAGAGTCAGGCGATAAGAGTCAAGACAAAGCCGCGAAAGATAAAAAATCCGACGAACCGGTCGAAGGCGAAGTCGTCGACGAAAAGTAAATGATAGCCAAAAGTGCCGCCTGAAGCGGCGCTTTTGACTATCGCGAAAGTTTTATTATTTTATGTCTGTCAGCTCGATATCAAATACCAGATCACTGTTTGGAGGGATGTTTGGTGAGGGGCTGCTGCTTCCGTAGGCTTGCTCAGCTGGGATAATGAGCCGCCGCCAGCCGCCGACGCGCATGCCTGGCACGCCTTCGGTCCAGCCGCGGATGACTTGGTCGAGGCCAAAGGTGATGGGGTTGCCAAAGTCGTGCGAGCTCTGAAATATGATGCCGTTGCGGCATAATGCGCCAGTGTAGTGCGCGGTAATTGTTGCGGCGGGCGGAACTTCTGCTCCAGTGCCGATTTCGATATCGATAATTTGCAGCTCGTCTACCTTTTCGATTGGTTCAAATTTGCTGAGTTTGGTGCCTTCATATTTTGTCATATATCCAGTATAGCAAAGATACATGATTTACTTTTTTTACATAATATGCCTTAATAGAAATAACAATAAGGAGGGAGTATGGAAGTACAACGTTACCAGTGGGTGGGACTACTGGCCGGCGTGCCATTGTTTAGTGGTGCTTGGCTAAGTGCATTTTATAACACACCATGGTGGGGTGTACTAGGGCTATTGTTGAGCGTAGGCGGGGTCTATGTTGGCAATATGATTATGCGTCGCGACGATATAGAAACATATGCCAAGCGCGGATTTATCGCTGGTGCGCTTGCGACGATAGTCGCACGACTCCTAGGTTGGGTAGCATCAGTCATGGCGGGCAATCAAGTTATCGCCGGATTTGGCTCTCTAGCGGATATGTTTAGGGTTGTACTGGCTGGTGACTGGTGGGGAAGTTTTCTGCTCGTCGTGCTCATGGGAGTTATCGGAGCAGCGGTAGCATCACTTGAGCCAACTGCGAAAGGACGAAAATAATTATGACCGAAAAAACTATATTCCAACGAACACTAGCAGTATTGGGCGCAACCATTTTGGCGCCCGCTGTTGTCGCCGTATCGGGCGGAGATGTATCGATCGCTAATCGATTTGACGACTACGTACGTTCCGGTAATGTCGTTGCCGAGCAGCAGGCAGCTGACACAAAAAAAGACGAGGCGGCTAAAAATGACAAAAAAGATGCCTATAATTCCAACAAGCCTAACGAGACACCTCAGCAAACCGAAACGGCACCTGTTGGCTACGCTGATGGCAAGCCGGCCGGTACTTATGAGGTCAAGGCGGGGGATACCTATGGATGTATCGCCGAAAAGTATTATGGCAGCTATGATCAATGGCAGAAAGTCTATGATGTCAACGCCGGCTGGCCCGGTTTTGATGAATACCGTTTGGAGGTCGGTGCAAAATTACAGATGCCAGCGGTCTCAAATGCCGAAATCCTACCAAAAACTAATTTGTGTCAGTAGCATTGCATGCAATAAAGCACCGCTAACTTAGAGCGGTGTTTTGTTTTGGAGAGATTTTTTGTCTGCTCGATCGCTGAGTTTGTGTAGAAGCTCTATATCCGAAATATCTTTTTTGCGGCCCAGAAGTTGTTTGCAGGCGATAAGCTGGGCGACACTCATACAATAAACGCCTTCGTGCAAAAATGCATCACTTTTGAGTCGTTTTAGATCACGATTCATCCAGGTCTTCATCATGTGGTAGCCATTGTGTGACAACACGCGCTTGCCGTCATCGTGGACAAATTCTTTCCATCGGAAGTGGTTACGATAACGCTCATACAATTTTGCGCTTACTACCATATCGATGTCGTTCGTGGTGCGTAGCTTAAGTATTTCCATAACGGCTCCGCCTATCAACACAAACTCTTGGGGCGGGAGCGGAAGCTGCTTGACTAGCTCAGTAGGGGTGCGGTGAGTTTTGGGTTGAAGGTCATAAATAGCGGCTTTGAGCGTAGGATAAATATAATCGGCATCGACAAGCTGGTCGATACCATAGCGTGCAAACTCCTTACTAAGAGCGGGTGAGACGTGCGCAAAACCCAGTATGATATTGTCGGCTTTGAGCTGATGATGCATCCGCCGCAATCCATCAACTGCGGTGTAATCAATAGCCTCGATTGTACCGGTGTCAATAATTACCGTATCGACTGGCTCTTTGGCGTTGCGGATAGCCCGTTCAACTCGTGCTATAAAATACTCTACATTTTCAAAAAACAACGACCCATCAAACGAATAAACCAAAAGACCTGGATGGTTCAATGAACTGGCTTGAGCACCAAGACGCTGTCTACCCCACTCGGATAACTTACCGTCACGCAGCAGGATTTGATCACTGGGATGGTATTGTCGTCTAAGACGCTCCATCAATGAAATAACAATTGCGATCAACAATCCTTGACGTACACCAAATAATGCAACGCTGGCCAGAGTTACCAGCATGATAAAAAACTCTACCCGATGTGTCTTCCATATGCGATACATTTCTTCGGTACGAATAAGATGTATACCAATAGCAAAAACAATGCTTGCCAATGCGGCTTGCGGCACGTAGCTAAGTAGATTTGTGCCAAATAAAAGCAAAGAAGCGATCATCAGTGACATAAATACATTGACCATTTGAGTTTTGCCGCCAGAAGCATCGGCGGCTAGTGTGCGCGGCGGACTGCCATTGATGGCAAAGCCGTGTGTTAAGCCTGAAATTATGTTGGCGAACCCCAGGGCTTTTAAGTCGGTATTTATGGTAACTTTTTCATCATGTTCTGAAGCTTGCGAACGTATGACGGCTGAGCTCTGAGCTAGGATGACTAACGCAATCGATAGTGCTGTTGGCAGCAGTGTAATCAACATACTCCATGAGAATTCCGGCAGATATGGCGATGGCAGCCCAGACGGCAAGGCTCCGACCAGCTGTACGCCGTATATTTCCAGACGCAGCAGCGTCGCCGCAACCGAGGCAACAACCAAGCCAATTAAAAGCTGAGGATACTTGGCGGGCAGAGCAAATGCGCAAAATAATACAATCAGTGAAATTGCAATCGTCGGCAGATTGCTCGTAGTCAGCTGTTCTAGTGTCGAGGTTACGACATGATAAGTCGTCGGGGTATTGGCTATCACGCCTATCATTTCCGGTAGCTTGTAGATCATAAGATGAACTCCAACGCCTGCAAAAAATCCTACCAGTACGGGACGTGATATTAGATCGGCCAAAAATCCGAAACGAAATAGTGAAAACAGCAACAAAATAATTCCTGCCGAAATCGTCATGACAGTTACGGCGCTGGCGGGGTTTGCAGCGCCAACAGCTACACCGGCAGCTCCGGCGGCAATCAAACTGGCGGTTGCTGAGTCGGCACCGACGACGAGCCGCCGGGTCGAAGCGAAGTAGGCAAATACAATTGGCGCAAACAATGCAGTGTACAGCCCGGTCTCGAGTGGTAGTCCTATGAGTGCCGCAAAACCAAGCGATTCAGGTATGGCGATAGAAGTCACGACAAGCGCAGCGATAAAATCATTGCGAATGCCTGTCTTGGCATAGCGCGGCGGTATAGGTAGTAGGGTTTTAATCATTTTAAGCTGTTATTTTATAAGTGCTTATACTAATTATTGTACTCTTATTTATAGTGACAAGCCATAATTAGCACTCTTTACATTTGAGTGCTAGTTTTTTATACTGGGTACAGATGTCAAAACGTGATTATTATGAAGTACTTGGGATACCCAAAAGCGCCTCAGCCGATGAGATCAAGAAGGCATTTCGTAAGCTTGCTGTAAAATATCATCCCGACAAAGATGGTGGCGATGAAGTGAAGTTTAAAGAGGCCAATGAGGCCTATGAGGTGCTAAAGGATCAGCAAAAACGCCAGCGTTATGACCAGTTTGGCCATGCCGGTGTGGGTGGTGCAAGTAGCGGCAGTGGCGGTAACCCATTTGAAGGGTTTGGAGGCTTTGGCGGCCAGTCGGGTCAACACTTTGAGTTTAATTTTGGCGATGGCGGCCTCGGTGACATCTTCGGGTCATTTTTTGGCAATGCCAGCTCACAGCAGCATGGGCCGCGTCGTGGCCGCGATGTTGAGACGCACATTGATCTGACGTTTGAGGATGCAATATTTGGTACAGAGAAAAAGATTAGCGTTAACCTCGACGACGAATGTAGTCACTGTAAAGGTTCGACGGTCGAGCCGGGCTATGAGCTAAAAACGTGTGATGTGTGTAAAGGTGCCGGACAGCAGACACGCGTCATGAACACGATATTTGGCGCAATTCAGCAGGCTGTGCCGTGTGAAAATTGTGACGGTAAGGGCAAGATACCCGAAAAAGTCTGTAGTGTGTGTCGAGGCAAAGGCACTGAGCGACAAAAGCAAGATATCACCATCAAGGTTCCGGCGGGTGTTGATGATGGCGCGACGATACGCCTCCGTGAACGCGGTGAAGCGGTCGCTCGCGGCGCTAAAGGCGATCTGTATGTGCATCTACGCGTCCGTCCTCACAAGAAGTTTACTCGTGAAGGCGATTTGATTCTCAGTGAAGAGCACATCTCGATGGTTGATGCCGCTCTCGGTACCGAGATCGATGTTGATACGGTCGACGGTGAAGTTCGTATGAAGATCCCAGCTGGTACTCAGAGTGGCACCGACTTCAAATTAAGCAACCATGGCGTACCACACCTTCGTGGCAGTTCTCGTGGAGCCCATATCGTCAGTGTAATAGTTGATACTCCAACAAAACTCAGTAAAAAACAGCGAGAAATGCTACAATTATTCAGGGACATGAAGTCAGGAATATTTAAGTAAAATATTGACAAATTAACACAAAAAGTTATATAATATCTCATCTATGAGTGAAAATAATAATAGCTCTCGCCAAGAGAGAATCATCGATACTAGTGAAATCGCCGAACGATATGCACGGCATCCCTTGGCGACGCTTGAAACCTATCAATTTTTTAATCAAACCTCAGAAGTCGCGGTACAATCAAGACAAGAGTTTATTGACTGTGTCGTTAGTGGTAAAGAGATGGTTGCTCCAAAGTTTGACTATCCTGATATTACTCTTGATGAAATGTTGCATCATCGTGATACGTTAACTGAGCTACTTGGTGAATTTCCTATCCACCGAGAGCTAACTGCACTTGAAAGAATCACTCGCGAAAATATCACCAATCGCCTTGATGAAATATCTATTATGCTTTTGACGAAGATACAGAGTGAAATGTCAACAAGCGACCCGGAGTATGAACGTGTCTCGGCTCAGCTTGGTATTAATATGCGTGAAGTGTATGGTCAGCCAGACAAAGAGCATTTTCGAGGTATATTGGGTTATCGGCTTCAGCAGCTTGCAGAAGGAATGACGAAGCATACGGACGTTCCTGTGGAGGTTGCCAACGCATGGCAGTTTTTGCAGGTGCGTTTACCGCATAACTTACCCATCGATACGCCATATCAAATGCGTCCAGAAACAATGGCATGGTATGGAGCACAGTTGGCGAAGCGGATGGAGCCGTCACGAGAGGCAATTGCTGCAACAATTGCTCAAGGTGAAGTCGTCGTCGATGATGAGGGTATGGTAGATGCTCTCGGGCTTGTGTGGTTAACGAATGATGCATTGCACGCGAGAGGTTTCAGTGAGTGGTCTGCAGAATTGAGTGATAAAACGAATATCGATACGCTTCAGGCGACGAAGAAAATATACATTCCGAAAAATTATCGCAAAAATCTTGATTATGTTGATCAAGTAATTCTTGGTCATGAAATTGATCAGCATGTTGCACGTCGTGAGAACGGTGATTCATCTGGAATTACTGAGTTGAGCGGGACTGGCACTCATGGCTACCTTGGGCCCGAAGAGGGGGCGGGCAAGGTTAATGAAGGTATGATTAAAGGTAGGATCTCAAACGAAGATAGCGCATTTGGATTCTTTATATCTGGTGGACTAGCACTTGGATTTGATAATACTTCTCGTGGTCGTACGATGCGCGAAACATGCGAATTGGTCTGGCGTATAAATTTTGTGGCCGATTATCTTTCGGGTGCATCGGGAGGGTCGGATGAGGATATACGACGTAGCATTACGAAGGCAACGTTGCATATGCTACGAATCTATCGTGGTACTGATGGACGTACGCCAGGTGTTATTTTTCCTAAGGATACGACTACCTACTATCAGGGAAGCGTTGAAGTTATGAGGAAATGGGATCGTGACATGGAGATGATGACGGAAGAAGAGCGACGGTTTGAACACCAAGTCGAACGAAGTGCCAAAATTAATCCTGGACGAAGAGATCATCACGCCATCGCTGCTGATAACTTAAGAAATAATCCGTATAACGTTAGATGATGATTAACCTGAAGATCACCGCTCGGTCAATTTATGACGAACTAACAGCACGAGATATTGATGTGCAGATCATGAGACTTGCCCACACGCAGGCATTGGTATTTGATTATAGGGGAAGGCCACGGGTTATTATTGGCGCCAACCCTGATGTATCATCAGCATCTGCGAGCGTGATTGCCCAAGCCAAGCACCTTACGTATGCAATGCTTCAGCGATATCCGGTTGCGACGATGCCTGCCTCTGAGTTATATATTGACGGAGAACGCGCCAAAGAATTTTTGGATGTTCATAAACGAATTGTAACGAAGCCGGTTGATGGAGCGCATGGCAATGGTGTTACGATAAATATTACGAATCCCGAACAGTTAGACGCAGCAGTTGCGGTAGCAAAAGAACATAGTGGATCAGGTGCTGTCATGATGCAGCAGCAAGTCAGCGGCGTAGACTTACGTGTTTTAATTATTGACGGAGAATGTATCGGCGCGGTGAGGCGAGAGCCAGCCAGCGTAACTGGCGATGGAGCTCATACGATTAATGAACTTGTAGCGCGCGAGAATTCGCACAATGATGATCGTGGCGATACACCCTACACAAAAAAACTCAATAAGATTGATGTCGAGGCAGTTATGAGATACCTTTCTCAAGAGCAGAGAGATTATATTCCTCGTGAGGGAGAAATCTGTTGTGTTGTCGGTACAGCAAATATTGGCACTGGCGGACGATCGATTGAATGTCGTGATATGATCCCACAGGAGATTATCGATGAAGCGCTTGCAGTAGCAGGCCTCTCGGGGGCATTTATATGCGGTGTTGATTTCCTGTATGATGAGTCTCAGGGTACATGGTGCCTGATAGAAATAAATGCATCACCAAGTTTTGGACTTCATATGATGCCATCTGAGGGGCATGCTATTATGGATCTGCCTAAACTATATGTTGATAAACTACTAGCCAAGTATAATCAAGGATAGGTATGAAGAATTCACCAGAATTAACTGTTATCGGGCGTACGGCAAAAGCGATCTTTCCTAGCAATGGCGATATGCCTGTGCCAGTCAAGATTGATACGGGTGCAGATACTTCATCGATCTGGGCTAGTGAGCTATCTATCGATCAAGATCACGCACTATCATTTACACTTTTTGCTAAAGGCTCGCCGCATTATACAGGCCTGCGTCATCGTACAAAGAATTTTAAAGTGAATCTCATACGTAGTTCGAGTGGTCATCGGCAGATTCGCTATCGTGTACAATTATCTATTATTTTAGAAGGGCGGCGCGTCAGGGGATCATTCACATTAGCTGATCGATCACTTAATATGTATCCAGTGCTGATTGGCTGTTCGTTGTTGAAAAATAAATTTATCGTTAATGTTGCACGTGGCGGCATAAAGCGTGAAAAGCCGACAGCGCTCAATGAGGAGTTGGCGCGAAACCCAAAAGAATTTTTTGCCAAATACCATGCCAGTAACCAACGAGGAGATATCGAGCTATGAAAATTGCAATTCTATCAAACGGCCCAGGGAATTATTCGACAAAGCGGCTCAAGGAAGTAGCTAAATCGCGTGGTCATGAAGTCGACGTTATCAAATACCGTGATTGCTATGCCAGTATCGAAAAATCACAGCCAACGGTTTGGTATCAGGGGCGTCCACTTGTTGGGTATGATGCTATCATACCGCGTATCGCAACAAGCATGACACGCTACGGCTCAATGATTGTCCGTCAATTTGAAATGCAAGGAATCTATACGATCACGAGCTCAATTGCGATTGTTCGCTCACGCGACAAGCTACGTAGTATGCAGCTGCTTGCTCGAGCGGGTGTTGGCATACCAAAGACGGTCGTCTCGCGTGGAAGTGCTGATGCTGAGGCATTGATCGAGCATCTTGGCGGGGCTCCTGTCATCATCAAACTTGCTCGTGGTACGCATGGCAATGGTGTCGTACTCGCTGAGACAAAAAAAGCTGCCAAGTCGGTGCTCCAAGCATTTTATGTGATGGATCAAGACGGTACAAATATATTACTGCAGGAGTTTATCAAAGAATCTGCCGGTATGGATATCCGTGTTTTTGTGGTTGGAGGAAAAGTTGTGGCCAGTATGAAGCGTCAAAGTCTTGATGATGATTTTCGTTCAAACTTACATCAGGGTGGCGAAGGTGAAAAGGTGAAATTGACTGATGAAGAGAAAAAGACGGCGATTAAAGCCGCTAAGTCGATGGGGCTTAATCTGTGCGGAGTTGATCTTATGCGTTCAAATCACGGGCCACTAGTTCTTGAAGTAAACTCCAGCCCAGGGTTTGGAATTGAGAAAGTAACAGGCCGTGATGTTGCAACCCAAATCATTGAATACATTGAGATGAATGCGGGTCGGAGCCACAAAAAAGACAAAGTCGGCGCCTGATCTCTCGTCTCTTGATCGTGCTATCATAGTGCTATGACACTTCTGGTTATTATTGGTATCGTGATCGTATTATTTGGCTTAGCTTTTTTTACACGCCGAAGGTTTGGTGTGCTAGGACTAGCACTTGCAGCGGGTACAGTACTCGCACAGTATGCAACCAATGACCTTGCGAATGTGCTTCAACACTACAATGTATCGATTGGCGGGATCGATCATAAAATCATTGCGAGTATATTTTTGATTGTTAGTCCTGCGCTTTTGCTACTGGCGGGTGGACCGACATATCATGATAAAAAATCTGCGATTATTGGTGCGACGGCATTTTCTTTGCTGGGTATGTTTTTTATGCTGGGTCCATTGTCATCAATTTTACCCGCAGATAACGCAGCGATGCGAGATGTACTAGTGATGATGTCGAATGTACAGAATTACGTTATCATTGCCGCACTCCTATTTGCACTGATAGACACTTTCATGATTCACGGCTCGGTGGGTCGGCGCTACCACAAAGATAAGAAACATTGACAATAACAGATACAAAGTGCTATATTATTGCGGTGATTCACGGCACTTTGTGATTTACGACGAGGGTCCGTAGCTCAGCTGGTTAGAGCACCTGCCTTTTAAGCAGGGTGTCATGGGT
>CAZNHZ010000003.1:0-43858 GCA_964573015.1 uncultured Candidatus Saccharibacteria bacterium
AGGGGCGCTCGACTTGCATGTATTAGGCACACCGCCAGCGTTCATCCTGAGCCAGGATCAAACTCTCCAAAAAATTTTCGAGGGGCTCGCCCCTCGGGCACGGTGCAAGCGAATAAATCGCTTGAGACCGGCCTCTCCCTCTAAAGGAAATTCCCTGAGGAAATTCTATTCGAGAGAAAAACTTAACATAAATTAACTGACGAAATTGATTTGCACTGCCAAATTGTAAATGTTCTTGTTGTCTACACCTCAAAAAACGCGGTAGACTGTTGCCAATTCTACGCTTCTTGTTACTTGCTGTCAACACCTTTTATCATGATTTTTGGCAAATTACGTTATAAGATTTGCAACAATCATTCCAATGCTGATTCCCAGGACTACCCCTGCCGCCACTTCCTTGGGCTTGTGCCCTAAAGCAACCCGCGGCATCGGATCCTTAGCAAACGGTGACTTTTCGATCAGCCTAATCAGCGCCGCACCCTGTTCACCGATTGAACGGCGAGCAACTAGCGCATCGTAAACTGTCAGCATAGCCAGTACAGACGCGACCGAAAACAGCGGTGACAAACCCTCATTAGCCAGAATTACTGTTGCAAGCGCGACAACGACCGTCGTATGCCCGCTCGGCATATTGCCTGAGCGAAAAAATTGCCGCCAGTCTCGGTTGGCTCGATCAGCTAGTAGAAACTTAATTGCTTGAGCGACGACAAAACCGATTGTCGGTGCTAACAAGTAAGCGACGCTAGCTTTCATCCGCCTCAGCCTCACTTTCAACCGTAGTCTGCTCTTGGATCAGCCCGATTGAGGCAACATTGTCGTCATCATTAAGACGCATGACACGTACTCCCTGGGTGGTACGGCCAAGCGTTGGGATATCCTTGAGGCTGACACGAATGGTCTGACCTTTGGTAGAAATCATGATAACTTCGGAATCATCTTCGGCAAGGGAGCGTACGGTGATAAGCTTACCGGTCTTGGCCGTTACGACAGCGGCTTTGATACCAACACCGCCACGCTTATGTGTTGGGAAATTAACAACTTTTGTCAGCTTGCCGTAGCCGTTTTCGCTCATCACCAGCAGGTTTGGATCGCCGGCCGCCAGATCCATACCGACAACCTTGTCGTCAGCCCGCAAACGGATTCCGCGAACACCACGGGCCGCTCGCCCCATAGGACGAGCATCGGATTCCTTAAATCGAATTGCCTGACCGCCTGCTGTAGAAATAACAACTTCGTCATTACCACTACTTTTGCGAATCCAGCGTAATTCATCGCCGTCATCAAGTTTGATTGCGATTAGACCGGTCTGACGGATGTTGACATAGTCCTTGATTGCTGTCTTTTTTACAGTTCCGTTGGTCGTCGTCATAAACAAGTAGCCGTCCTCGCTGCTGTTTTTGCCCAGCTTGACGAGAGATGTGATACGCTCTTCGGGCTGTAGCTGCAAGAGATTGACCGCAGCTACACCTTTTGCCTGCAAGCCTGCCGCCGGTACTTCATGAGCCTTGAGACGGAAAACACGACCTTTGTTGGTAAAGAACAGCAACCAGTCATGGGTTGAGCTGGTGACCAGCTGGTCGATAACATCGAGCTCCTTGGTCGTCATGCCTCGTTTACCCTTGCCGCCGCGGTTTTGGCGTCGATAATCAGTTACCAAAGTTCGCTTAATGTAATTTTCTGTTGTGAGAAGTACAACTACATCTTGCTCGGGGATTAGCTCTTCATCGCTAAACTTACCAAGCTCGTGATTAATGATCTGACTACGCCGCTCATCACCGTGCTTTTCTTTCATCTCAAGCAGTTCCGTCTTGATAATCTTGAGAATTTCTCTCTCATCGGCCAGGATACTCTCGAGTTTGGAAATCAGCTTTTTGAGTTCGGCAAGTTCATCCTCTATCTCTTGTCGCTGAAGACCGGTCAAGCGCCGCAGCTGCATAGCTAAAATCGCCAACGCCTGAATATCACTGAGCGCAAAACGCTCCATCAGATTGGCTTGCGCTTCGTCAGGCGTCTGCGCCGCTCGAATTACCTTGATGACTTCATCAATGTGATCAAGCGCGATTTTAAGTCCCTCGAGAATATGAGCTCGCTCACGGGCTTTTCTCAACTCAAACTCCGTGCGGCGACGGACTACAATCTGACGGTGCTTAATATACTCACTTAGAATCTCATGGAGACCGAGTATCCGCGGCTGGATACCGTCAACCAGCGCCAACATATTGTAATGATAACTGGTTTGAAGCGCCGTAAGCTTAAATAGCTGGTTGAGCACTTTCTTGGGATAGGCATCTTTTTTAAGCTCAATAACGATCCTAACCGTTCCACGCGCGCTTTCGTCACGAATATCATTAATCGTGATCTTCTTTTCTTTATGCAAATCAGCGATACGCTCGATAAGCGTTGCTTTATTTACACCATATGGCACTTCTGTCACGACGATCTGATGGCGGCCTTTTTTCGTCTCCTCGATCTCGGCTACCGCTCGAATCATCACGCTGCCCCGTCCGGTCTGATAAGCCTGCCGCATCGCTTGACCACCATAGACAATCGCTCCGGTCGGAAAGTCCGGCCCCTGAACATGCTTCATGAGATCATCAAGTGAAGCTTCGGGGTTATCGATCAGCTCAATCGTGGCATCAACAATCTCACCTAGGTTATGCGGTGGGATATTGGTCGCCATACCGACCGCAATGCCGATTTGACCGTTAAGCAGCAAGTTTGGCAGCTTGGCCGGTAAAACCACCGGTTCTTGCAAGCGGCCGTCATAGTTATCGCGAAAATCAATCGT
Organism: uncultured Candidatus Saccharibacteria bacterium; assembly: GCA_964573015.1. GTDB lineage: Bacteria > Patescibacteriota > Saccharimonadia > Saccharimonadales > Saccharimonadaceae > JAPUDQ01. Next base: position 2,789 of record CAZNHZ010000003.1, read on the forward strand.
TTCTTTGTCGATATCGATCAACATCTCATCGGCTGGCCTGGTCATACGGGCTTCGGTGTAGCGCATAGCAGCCGGTGGGTCACCATCCATACTGCCGAAGTTACCCTGACCGTCCACCAGAGGATAACGTACCGACCAGTCCTGCGCCAAACGTACCATCGAGTCATAAATCGCACTATCACCGTGCGGGTGGTAATCGCCCATTACAGCACCGACAACCGTCGCACTCTTGCGGTGCTTAGCTCCGGCCCGCAATCCGTCACGGTTCATCGTAAACAAAATACGTCGGTGCACCGGCTTGAGGCCGTCACGAACATCCGGCAAGGCACGATCGATGATAACACTCATCGAATAGCGCAGGAAATTGTCTTCCATAACGTCTTCAACCGTCCGGTTCTCTACAATTTTTGAGTGAGTGCTATCAAGCACTTCGCCTTCTTCGGGCACGGTTGGCTCTAGGGTTTCTTCTGTTAAATTAATTTTGTCATCGTCCATAGTCTAAATATCCAATTCATCTAAGTTAAGGTCTTTGGCGCGGGATTGAATGAAGTTTTTGCGCAAGGCGACATCATCACCCATTAGCTTGGTAAAGATAGCGTCGGCGCGCTCGGCATCGCGGACCTGAACTTGCACCAGGACGCGATTCTCCGGATTCATCGTCGTTTCCCATAGCTGATCGGCGTCCATTTCACCAAGACCCTTAAAGCGTGAGATCGTAACGCCGGCTTGCTTTATCTTGTCATCTCCGATCACGGCAGCGCCTTTTTCGGTTTTTTCGCCGATGATTCGATCAAGAATTGCATCACGCTCATCCTCACCGTAAGCGTATATCTTTTTCTTGCCATGATTGACAGCATAGAGCGGCGGCTTAGCTAAGTACAGGTGTCCGCCATCGACAATATCTTTCATATAACGGAAGAAAAACGTCATCAGCAGCGTTGAGATGTGGCTGCCGTCAACATCGGCGTCGGTCATGATAATAATACGCTCATAGCGCAAGCCTTTGACATCAAATTGCTCATCAATCCCGACTCCAAGAGCTTTGATAAGACTGACAATCTCGTTATTAGCTAGCATCTTGTCCAAACGGGCCCGCTCCACATTCAACACCTTACCGCGCAGCGGCAAAATAGCCTGCGTCTTGCTGTCGCGGCCGCTCTTGGCCGAGCCGCCGGCCGAATCACCCTCGACGATATACAGCTCGGAGTCTTTCGGGTCTTTGCTGCTGCAATCAGCCAATTTGCCGGGCAAACTCATACCGTCGAGTGCGCCTTTGCGAATCACATTGTCGCGCGCTGCCCTGGCAGCCTTGCGAGCCCGCGCTGCCAGCAGGGCCTTACCGATAATCTTCTTGGCGATCGCCGGATGTTCCTCGAGATAGTATGCAAAGTATTCGTTCATTACCTGCTCGACATAGCGGCGCATTTCCGGATTGCCCAGTTTGTTCTTGGTCTGTCCCTCAAACTGCGGATCAGGTAGTTTAACCAAAATAATTGCCGTTAGACCTTCGCGGATGTCATCACCGGTCAGATTGTCTTCTTTTTCTTTGAGCAGACTGTTTTTACGAGCGTAATCATTGATAACCCTTGTCATTGCTGAGCGAAAACCGACAAGGTGCGTCCCGCCCTCGGGATTATAAACATTATTGGCAAATGCCTTAACCGTCTCTGAGAAACTGTCGTTGTACTGAACGGCCACCTCCACCATGCAGTCTGCCACTTGGCGCTCAACATAAAATATATTTTCATCAACGACTTCTTTACCAATATTGAGATGTTTTACATAACTCTGAATCCCGCCCTCAAAGTAAAAAGCATAGCGCTCACCGCTGCGCTCGTCGCGCACCATAGCCTTAATGCCTTTTGTCAAGTAAGCTTGGTGACGCAAGTAACTCAGCACCCATTCATAATCAAAATCGACTGTTTCTTTAAAAATTGTTTGATCGGGATAAAACGTGATACTGGTCCCTTGGGGCCGGTCGGTCTTGCCGACTTTGGTTAACGGCCCTTGCGGCACACCCGCTGCAAACTCCAGTCGGTATAACTCACCGTTTTTGACAACTTCGGCGATCATCTTGGACGAAAGCGCGTTGACCACACTCGATCCAACACCATGCAACCCTGATGATACCTTGTAGCCGCCGCCGCCGAATTTACCGCCGGCATGAAGCACGGTCAATACGGTTTCCAGCGTACTGACACCAGTCTTAGGATGCTTATCGACTGGAATACCGCGCCCGTCATCCGTTACCCGACAACCGCCATCGGCCTGCAAGACAATCTCGACAAAGGTCGCAAAGCCGGCGATTGCTTCGTCTACACAGTTGTCGGCAATTTCTTTAATGAGATGGTGCACCCCGTCATAACCGGTGCTACCGATATACATGCCGGGACGTTTACGAACCGGCTCAAGACCCTCAAGCACCTGAATCTGGCTTGCATCATATGATTTATCTGTTTGTTTAGCCACGATGAATAATTTCCTGCGCTCCCCCTCGCTTATGTCGCCTCCCACGCAATCAGCGACTTTACAATACGTTTAATTATAGCGAAAAAACAATTTGCAAACAACTACTTGCATTGAACATAATTGTTATGCTATTTTACTAGTAAGGAGTTAGTAAAAACAAAAAACATGTTTCGTAAACTGGTATCGGGACTGCCATTTTCGCCGGCACTTGTCGGTACACTGGGTTTTTATGCGCGCCGACTAAAACAAGAGGAGGCTTCGCGCCGATTAGGCTTGTTATTTACTGCCCTGGCTCTTGTCGTGCAATCTTTTGCGGTGTTTTCACCGCCCGAATCGGCTAATGCAACCAGCGCCAACGATATGATTTACGGAGGAGTTACTTCTCTCGATCAAGTTGTCAGTGCCTACGACGACCCCGACAAGGACTTCAAGAAAATTCTTTCCTATAACGGTATAACTCGTGACGAACTAGCCGGTGCTAGCGTCGGAACCATCAACTCACAAGCTTATGGCACCGACAGCGAAGCCTGGCTGTCATGGGGCCGCATGGCACATTTTAGCAATACCGAGGGCGAGGTCGCCCACGTCATTGACGGCACCCGAGTCTATTCTCGACCACTATGGCGATTTGACACCGGTAATTGGAGCAGCACGCACGGCTCAACTTATAACGTTTACCGCGGTCATTCTCAAAAAATAGGTGAATTTGCCATTATAAAAGACAGTGGCAACCTAGTGACGCGTGTTTTGCCATCACCATTGCCCACGCTGCCTGCTCCGACAGCAGCCTGCTCTAGTTTGAGTACCATAAAGCTGGCCGACAATCGTTACAAGTTTACAGTTATGGCCTCAACCGGTGGTGGTGCGAATATCAGCAATTATACAATTGTCATCAAAAATGCTGCCGGAAACACCGTCAAGACCATTCATCAACCCTCGACTGCTGTCACCGTCACTACTGGCGAATATACCTTTTTACCCGATTCGTACAGCGTGGCTGCTGCTGTAAACACTTCAGTTGGCGACAAGATCTCCTCAGCGTGTCTAAGTAATTTCACTGTTTCACAGCCTTTAGTGCCTACTCATGCCGCCATAACCGTAGACAAAAAAATCGACGGCATTGAGCGAAAAACAGTTGCAGTCGGTCAAGAGTTCAGCTACCAAATTGTTGTCAAAAACTCTGGCAGTGTGCCGTTATCGTCAATCACCCTCAGCGACAATGTCCCTCGACCAATTAGTCTGCTAAGTACCAGCGCCGGCACGCTCAGCGGCAGTCGGTGGTCACACACAATTGGCTCACTAGCTGCTGGTCAATCGCAACAATTCACATTGACAGCCAAGGTCACCAGCTATGTACCCGGCCCACTCAAAAACTCAGCCTGCGCCGAGACTGCGGCGATTACAGCCACAAACCCCGACGATTGCGATGATGCCGTTGTTGAATTGCCAACACCAGTGATACAGGCCTGCGAAATGGCAACATTTCACACAGTTTCCATCAAGCAAACCGACTTCGATGCCGCCATTTATTCAAAAAATCTCAATGATTGTAAGCGTATACCAGTCTGCAACCTACTTAACAACACACTAGTGACTATCAAAGAAGCTGACTTCGATGCTGCCAAGTATCGAAAAGAGCTTGACGGCTGTCAAAATATTCAGGTTTGCGATCTGAGTTCCGGCCAGATCATGACGCTTACACGTAGTAGTTTTGACAGCAACAAACACTCGCCGGAAGTATATGACTGCCAAGTGACTGTTATGAGAACAAACACCGGCACCAACCTTACGCAGGACGCTGACGCCACCAAAGTACTGGCACGCGCCGGCGATCGTTTGCAGTTCACTCTCACCGCCCAAAACACCGGCAAAGTTGATGCCCAGGTTGATTTTAACAACGACATAACCGACGTGCTCGAATACGCCAGACTCAATGATAACGGCGGCGGAGCCCTCAACAAACACAAGTCAACAACCGATCTGTCATGGGGCAAGATCACCCTAAAACCCGGCGAAAAAGCCAGCCGCTCTTTTGCCGTCAATATGCTTGACCATATACCATCTACCGCTCGCGGTACCAGCAATCCCAGCTCATACGACTGCATCATCTCCAACACTTATGGTACGACACTAAACATTGACGTCCACTGCGACGGCCCGAAAGTTCTCGAGGCATCAATTCTACAACTTCCCACTGCCGGACCGGGTGAAAACATGATTTTCGCCGCAATTATTGGTTCGATCACTACCTTTTTCTGGGCTCGATCACGTCAGCTCAAAGCTGAAGTGCGCCTGATCCGACGAGACTTTAATGCAGGGATATTATAGGGAGGCATCATGACTAGTCCAGAACGAATCAGCTCCGGTGAAATCAAATTTGCAGCCAGTGAAGCCGCGGCCGAACAAGCCGAAAAGCTCCGCTCCAAGCTCGAAAAAGCCGGCGAACAATCACCCGAAAAATCCTCGGCCGAGCGTGCCGATAACGCACGCAGAGAAACCGAGAGCATCTTTGCCAAAGAGCACGGCTCGGAGAACCGCAGCGGTGGCGAGCCTACTGCCTCGCCTGCTGTTATTCGCAAAATTACCAAGCGCGAAAAAGCTCGCGCCTACAAACAGACGCTCAATCGCATCCAATCAGAGATGAGCATACCGGCCCGAACATTTAGTAAAATCATCCACGCACCGATTATCGAAAAATCCAGCGAAGTGATCGGCTCGACGGCAGCTCGACCAAACGCCTTGCTGATCGGTGCGGTCACCGCCTTGATTTTGCTGTCGATTGTTTATATGATTGGCCGCACCTACGGTTATCGTCTTTCAGGCTTTGAAATGATAAGCGCCTATAGCCTTGGCTATCTGCTGGGATTATCCATCGACATCATTATGACGATGTTTTCTAAAAAACGGACATCCTGGTAGCGACCGGTAACCGACACGCTACCCTGAACCGGCGAGTGGCGGTCTAGGATTGTGGCCGATCGCCATCCTTAGGAGCATGGTGGATAGCGCCGTTTTTGTCTATATATATTTCGTCAAAATCATCGGTCTTTTCACTGCTGGCAGCAGCATGTTGGTCGGTATCGTGCTTGGTATTCTCAACTTTTTTAAGAGTCTCATCCAGCGCCGTCTCATCTGCATGGCTAACAGCCGACTGTTTTGGCCCAACATTAAACACCACGCCCTCACCCACTCCGTTTTTTTGCATCTTGGCTAGGTTGTTATCATGACCACTGGAAGAATATGATGTTGTTTTACTGACATCGGCACTCGAGTCTGGTTGATTATTTTTTTGATCGGTGGCTTCGACCGGCGCCTGTTCTTGGGATACCGGCGAATTTACCTGCCATTTGTCTGCCTGAGCCGAAGCCGGTTGCTTGGCTTGTAACTGCTTCCGTTTGGCTAGCCATTCATCGAGAAATGACGAGCCGCTGCCCGGCGTCTTGCCCGGTGCGCCCGATCGCTCAGTCAGCTCTTTGCGACGCTGCTCCCTAGCCTCGTCACCCGCCCGTAAACGGGCAAAAATTTCTCGTTCTACATCAGCTCGTGACTGGCCAAACTTGGCGGCCGACAATCGCTTGAGCGCATCAGCTAACTGTGGGTTTGCCGTCCCTAGCGGCGGAATTAACGACATACTAAACGGCGCTGAGGGTACATTATCGATCATGACACTGGTGATTGTTTCGTAGTTAGGCAGCCGCGTCAGGTCTTCAGCGTCAAAAGTCGGTGCAAATCGCTTGACCATCAGCTCGGCATCGGTGGTTCCGATACGACCGGAGATAATCGTACCCACGTTACCGATAATCGCCTCTCGCACCTTATCGGACAGTTGAGTCATAAACTGATTGGCTAAAATGAGATTGAGACGATATTTGCGCGCCTCAGACAAAATTGATTCAAAACTATCGGTTGCAAAATTTTGAAACTCATCCACATACAACGCAAAATCCGGCCGCTCATCTTCGGCTACATCAGCTCGCCCCATAGCGGCCGCCTGAAATTTCATGACAAAAATCATACCGAGCAATTGTGAGTTGAGCTCACCGGTCTTACCCTTGCTTAGATTAACGAGCAGAATTTTCTGATTATCCATGATGTCACGCAGATTAAATCCGGACTTGGTTTGTCCGATTATATTACGCATCATTTCATTACTGAGAAAAGCGCCAAACTTGGAGACAAACCAGCCAAGCACCTCAGATTTATGATAATCACTGGTCTGGGCCATTTCTTTATTCCAAAAGTCCAGTACCGTCTGGTCTGTCACGTACTTTAGCTTAGCCTTGGCAAATTCGTTGTCATTAAAGACCTGCGGTATATCGATGAAACTCGAACCGTTAGGATCGCTCATAATCGTCAGGGCGGCGTTTCGGAACCAATGCTCATACCTCGGCCCAATTATGCCGGTATGTCCGGGATCGTAGAGTCGATACAGCATAGCAATCGCTTCTTGCACCAAAAAGTCACGTTGATCGGGGGTATCAAACTCAAATAAGTTCAATCCGACCGGGTTATCCATATCGCTTGGGTTGAAGTAGATGATATCCTCGACTCGCTCTTTTGGCACCATTCCCATAAGCGCCTCAACCGAATCACCGTGCGGGTCTATAAAAGCAAATCCTCGACCATCCAGCATGTCCTGAAGCGCCAGGTTCTCTAAGAAGTTCGACTTACCGGTGCCAGTCTGGCCGATCATGTAGGTATGCCGACGACGATCATTGGTAGCGAGCCTGATTTCTTTTTTGACGCCGCGAAAAACATTGTAGCCGAGCAAAAAGCCCTCATCCAACACTTGCCTCGGTCCGTCAACTTGTTTACTTTGTTGCCGTTGTACTTGTGACGTCGGGATATTGCTTTGATCCGGCAAGTGAAATATTGTAGCTATTTCTACACTGTTGAGTATATTACTACGTACACTCTGAGGGAAAAACCGAAATATAAAAGAGGTGACGAACTGCTCCATATTGCGAGCCAATGTAAACTTAAATCCGTTGCTGTTGGCTGAATCAAATAATGCAAAACTTGCAACAACATTTTTCATAAGCATTTGTGATCGCACGGCCGCATTCGACGAGCTGATAATACGAATCAAAACTTCGTAGCCGGTGTGACGAGTTTTTTCTTCCATAGCTTCGACAATTGATTGCTCAAGCGAAGTAAGCTGCTTGTCTTCCGGTTTTGCTTCTTTGGCTTCCGGAGCTTTCCATAGAGCCTCAAGCACGTCTTTGGGGGCAATCATACCGCCTCCTTGACCGACGCTTTTACCCTTGGCCTTATCTTTACGGATATTGTTGGCCATCGACACGACACTATTTGTCCAGTTATTTGGCGCCGGACGCAACAGTATCTGGATACCAATGCCGTCTTCTCTGCCCGCAACCGCCAGCGAACTCAGCAACGCTCGCATGGCATCACGTTTAGTTTCGCGGTAAGTTGCGATCGGATAAGCAAAATGTTTCTTGAGGGTAAGCTCACCGCCAATCGTCGCACTGAGCCGGCCGGCTTTATTAAACAAGTTATGCTCCTCCACCTCCTCGAGACGAGCTGTCGGATAAGCCGCCGATACCGCTTGACGAATGATATCGATCAGAGCGTACGGCACGGCGACATAAAAGGCAATCATACCCTTGGTGGCCACAATTTCAAAAGAAATATGGCGCTGACCATATATAGTGCTCTTGAATCCCTTGGTGGCCGTACTGGCAATGATGTTATACATGGCCTGTGCCTGACTAATCACCTCATCGGTCACGTCACGCTCATCACGTCCGCCAATGTCTATATCGTCGCTTGGCGGCGGCAGATGGATCATCAAAGGCACCATTTTCAGACCACGCTCGTAGTTTTTGGCCTCTCGCACAATCTTGCGGTACTGCAAATAAGCAATACTTAACATACCGCCGACAAAAAGCACCACCACCGCTATAACTGAAAAAATTTCTATCATTGCTCGCCGTCAGGTATCTTAATTACTTTACCGTATCGCTTGCGTAAATAATCCGCCTGAAGCCGTATAAAGGCTTTTTCTTGCTCGTGGGGGTCGTTCTTGGTCTCCGATATAATCTTTTTGGCTTTATCAATCCACTCTTTTTCGATCAAGTCGTCATCGCCGGCGGTAGTCGGCATATCGTCATCGTCATCAAATACCGTAGGATGCGGTGGCGGCGGTACCTGTGGCAGCGGCGCGGGCGGCAGTGCGGGTGGCATATCACCGGATCCGGCACCGGTTTTTTGCTCCTGTGGCGCCGGTCGCTCAGGTGTTGGCGGTGTTTCTGGGGCACGCTCCGAGCGCATCCCAGGCGCTTCCGGGGTGTGTGGTGCAATTGGCCCCATCTCAGGAGAGCCATGCTCTGATGGCGATGTCGGTTCCATATGGAGTAATTATAGCACGCGCCCTCTCATCGTGCCTATGCTTAGCGACTCGATTAGGCAGTACGCTTAACAATATAAAAAATAACCATCGCCAACAGCAGTATTACTAAACTAATATCCAGTAATCGTACCTGATGTAAAGATTGCATCGCGATCAAAACAACCGGCGCAAATGCTAATGCGCTGCCTATATAGTAAGCCCGCGTCTGCGACATGTGCGTTTTACCGACCAATTTATTGACAAGCGGCAAGCGATGCAGCGCCGTACGCAGCAGCCAAAACAAACTGCTGGCAAAAAATATATATAACAGCAAAAAAACGAGCAAGATGCTCGCAATATTTTTGGTCGGATCTGTACTGTTCATAACAATCAACAGCAAAATAACACTTACTACAGGAAGTGCCGTTATCACCTTGGAGGCCGATGATGTCATACTCTCACTATAGCATTATCGGGCGTATAAAGAGCGTGCCTCGGCGGCAAATCATATGTTATCGTGACGACATCCGCCGCTATAAGTAAATAAAAGGGCGCGTGTCACTGGTAACGACTCACCGCCAGAGGCGATGTGACCGCTTTGCCCCTTACATCCTACTAGGATAAAGTGGCATGTTGAGCGGTCCTTCACGGAGCTAGGCCCTTGCCTGCTCAAGTTTGTCGCAAAGTCCCGAAGCTATTTCATTTCGAGACTTCACGACAAACTCGGCGTAGGGGCAAGAATCATCATTGCTCGACGCGGTTTTGGTAATGTTTGGCAGCTCGTGACACCTCGCATGATCCATGAAAATCACGGATGACTTTGCGGGTACCGACACTGCCGGTTCATTACCAAATTGTTTATTTTAGGATTTGTTTTTGTAAGGTGCTTTTTTGCTTTTTTTGTTTCAAAAGCTTGTTTCATTTATAGCATAAGCATGTTTATTGGTCAATAGTTTTATACACATAATTTGTTGTAATTTTTTGATATTTCACAATTTTTAACTATTTTACTACGATAAATAAGGTCTTATAGGAATAATATTTGTAGTATATATTACAATATACTTGTGATCGATCGTGATTGAATCCGACGGTTTTGCGTCGGTTTTGCTGTCAAAAACCTGGCTATCTACGTCTGCCAAACGCCTGGTGGTTATGCCTCGTAGAAGGAAACACCAAACCCGGCTTAGAGACAGGTCAAACTCTATATACGACTAGTACGATCGGGTCTCGTCTGACCTTGCCCTACTACCCACACGGTCCGTTGCCCGTTGCCTCGGTACTTGGCCTATCATTTTGGTATGGCGTCATTTCGGCTGCAATTTTTGTTTGTCCAGACGGCCGAGGTACTACCAGCCTTAAATTATGTACTTTGCGAGCAACGACAAAGCCGAGCGGTTTGGCGACAAGGCCAGCAGGCTTTGCTTTCATACATTTATACTTGCAGGTTTTTATAGGCAAATAATTTTCGCAAACTTTCGTGTCCCAGCTCGTTTAACGATCGCGATAATAACAGCCGCTAAGCCCCATCGTAGCAACTATCGTGGTGCGGGCACATAAAAATTTGTGATTAAACAAGTCATCACACATAAGAAATGCTAACACACGGCACTGAACAACAGAATCATCACAAAACCAGGTTATCCACAAGACTTTTCCACATGCGAAAAATGTGGCAAAAAACCGTTGACATTAGCGTTTTAAAACGCTATATTAAGAGGTAGCTTATGAATACAAAACTTATTCATAAGCAAAAACGAAAACAAACACAAGCAAAAACCAAATAAAAACGACCGTTCCTCGCAGGCGGTCGTTTTTTCGTTTTAAGGCACTGGCTCAATGTACAAATTCGGGATTGTCGAGCAGACTCCACGGCCCGCCATGACTCGTTCGTGCCGTCCAATACGTCCAGCTCACACCGGCTTCGTCAAATACCCGGCGCTGCGTTTGAAAGTACGTGATATAGTCCTGCCGCGTATAGCCGTGCTCGGGCTGGTCGATCGGCTGGTACATCTCGTGCATAGCCGCGCTCCATTCGCCGACAATTATCGGCAGACGTTTAGACAGTTTACGCAACTGCTCCGCCCAGTCGCGTTCGGTCTTTTTGATATGCCCGGCAAAGTCCAGCGCCCTATCTTGATCCGTAAATAACTGGTAAAGGTGCACGTCCATCATGACATTCAAGAACCGCCGTTTTTGCAGCTCACGCGCCATCTTGTCGGGGCGAAACGCGTCACTCATTATGACAATTACCTCTGGTGAGCGTTGGCGAATCAACTCATAGGCCTGCTGATAGTAATCGAGAAGTGTCGTGAGAGAAACATCCCAATGCGGCTCATTAAGCACCTCTATGGCCCGCAGAGCCTTTTTACTCCCATAAATGTCTATAATACTACCTAAAAACTTAAGCGTCTCCTGGAGCGTCTCAGACGTGCCCCAGCCGATCCGTCCGGCTTGGCCACTATGATCCCAGCCGTTTTGTGAGCCAGGGGCGGCATGGATGTCCAGGATAACCCCTACACCGTATTCCTCGCACCACTCAAATAACCGATGAGCGTAGTCATCCGCACCTTTTACATAGGGCGATTGTTCAGCCAGCAGCCAGTAGCCGATAGGTAACCGCACGGTGTTGAGACCCAAGTCTGCAATCTGTTTAATCGTACTGCGGGTAATGAAAGTTTGGCGATGTTTTGAAAGACGATCGCTGGCCACCGCTGGCGACCAAGCGCAAAGACCGTATTCGTCCTTGGCGTCACAACCCTCAAACAACTCCGGCGTAATCCAGCGCTCGAGCACCAGCCAGCCTCCCAAATTTACACCTCTCATCTGTTGCATCAAGTTTTTCCTCCCGATTTGATCATATGTTTTTGTGTAAATGCTTTGCCAGATCCACTTTTTAAGTACTTTTCGAATGTACGTGCAGTTTCATCCGACTGAAAAGCACAGTACCATATGATCACCCACGGCTTAAATTTTGAAGTATGCGTTGAACCAACCCTGTTATACACGGCAAATCTCGTAGATAAATCACAAATCATACCGATATATCGTTGGGCTGGAAAGTTCTTACTCTGCAATATATACACGTACTTCATCCTTCTAGTGTAGCCCATCCTCCGCACGAGGCTACGGAGGGCATAATTCGCCCCTTAGATTCAGGCAATCGAAAAGGCCTCATATCGCAAGCCAGATCTGGTATGGCCTGCCATACGAAGCCTTGGCGAAGTATGGTGGAGCTGCTGGGTATTGCACCCAGGTCCGGTCGGTAACCTATCATTCGTCTACAAGCTTAGATGATTCTAAATACGGGACTACCTGAAAGAATCATCAAAAAAGGCAGTCTTCGTCCTATGAATTAAGCGTCGCGCGCCCACTCCACAGCTATGGTCACGCCGAGCCCCATAAATATAACACCGTGCGACTCCTATGAGACGTCAGAGGCACGATGGCCGCAGCAACTTAGGCTACAGCTGTCGCAAAAGCGTAGTTAGGAGCAAAAAGGCTCTTCACGGCAGCTTTTGCTGATGCAACAAAGTTTGCAGTTAGTATACTGATTACGTCAGTGGTCGGCTTGCAAAATGATCTGTTAAATTCCGATCGTCGAAAGCATATTTCAGCCCCACGATTTGTTAATTATAGCATAAGCTGATACTTTTTACCACAGCCAAGCAAATTACTTGCAAAACTACCCTCTATAGGCACATACTATCTGTTATGTCAGCCTTCTGCTACACTATCGCCCCGACCGGTTATGACGGACAGCTCGTCAAGGTTGAATGCGATACTGTCAAGGGTCTGCCGACACTGCAAATCGTCGGCCTCGCCAACAAGTCGGTCGACGAAGCCAAAGAACGTGTCCGCAGCGCCATCAGAAACAGCTACCTGGACTTTGCCAGCAACAAAGTCACAGTCAATCTCAGCCCGGCCAACCTGCCCAAAGACGGCTCACATTATGACCTGCCAATCGCCATAGCCATCCTTGCCGAAACCGGTCAACTCCGCGCCAAGTTAGACGACATTGTATTTGCCGGCGAGCTTGGTTTGGATGGCAGTTTGCGCACCATCCGCGGTGCTATCGCCATCACCGAAAGTGCAAAAAAAGCCGGCAAGAAAGTCGTTGTATTGCCGGCTACGAACGTGGCACAAGCGTCATTGGTTTCAGATATTGATGTGATTCCTGCTACAAATTTGACAGAGGTATTTCTGCATCTTTGTGGTGAAAAAATAATTTCGTCGTTTGTCTCACAACATGCTCTATCTGCTGCCAAAAAAGCTTCAATTGACATAAGCGATATCCGCGGCCAGGAGCAAGCCAAGCGGGCTCTTCTGATCGCCGCAGCCGGCCATCATAACGTGCTGTTTGATGGCCCGCCCGGTGCCGGCAAGACGATGCTGGCCAAAGCCTTGGTCGGTATATTGCCCGCCCCTACGTACGACGAAATGATCGCCATCACCAAGCTTCATAGCTTGGCTGGGGAAGCCGATGATGTAGTCATCACAACGCGGCCATTTCGCTCGCCGCATCACACCAGCAGCTTCGTTTCACTCGTCGGCGGCGGCAACAAGCCTGCCCCAGGTGAAATCAGTCTGGCCCACCACGGCGTATTGTTCCTCGATGAGTTGCCGGAATACCCTCGCGCTTCACTCGAAGCCCTCCGCCAACCCCTGGAGGACCGTGTCATCCATGTCTCTCGGGCTAGCAGCAAAGTTACCTATCCGGCTAACTTCATGCTGGTTGCCACCAAAAATCCGTGCCCTTGCGGCTACTATGGTGACGCGACGCGCGAATGCAGCTGCACCATGACGCAGCTACTTGGCTACCAAAAGCGTGTCTCCGGGCCTCTGCTCGATCGAATCGATATGGTGATTATCGTATCCAGAGCCTCCGAAGAAGATTTCCTGCAATCAAATAAAACTGAGCCGCTGTCTGATATCTGGCGCGGCAAAGTCGAGACCGCCCGCGCCGCCCAGCATGCTCGCTATGGCCGAACGATGAGCAACGCCGAGCTCGACAGCAAACAAATCGCTAATAAAGCTCACCTTTCCCCCGAAGCGGAACAACTCCTCCAGCAAGCCAGCAAGTCTATGCAACTCTCAGCCCGGAGTTATTTCAAAGTCATCCGCGTCGCCCGCACCATCGCCGACCTCGAGGAATCCGACGATATCCTACCGGCCCACATCGCCGAAGCCTTGCAGTATAGAAAAACTGACTAGTGAATCGCCCCTGTTTGCATTTCGGTCTTTTCTCTGTTACAATACGGAGCGAAATATTAACCCACGTTGGTTGCGCAAGCGGCCGCGTACATAAGAGGAGACGGTATAAACAATCGATCGATTCGCATCAACGAAGCCATACGGGCTTCCGAACTGCGGGTGATAGGGACTGACGGCGAGCAGCTGGGTATCCTGTCACGCTCACAAGCACTTTCAGAAGCAGAAAAAGCCGGGCTGGACCTGGTGGAGATTTCTCCACAAGCATCGCCGCCCGTTGCCAAAATCGTGGACTGGGGTAAATACCAGTACCAAAAAATGAAGGAACAACAGCGCAGCCGCAAAAACGCTAAGTCAAGCGACATCAAACAAATGCGCCTCGGCCTCAAGATTGGTCAACACGATTTGGACATCAAACTACGTAAAATCCGTGAATTCCTCGCTGATGGAGATAAAGTCAAGATCATGATCGTATTTCGCGGTCGTGAGATGGCCCACCAAGAAATCGGCGTCGAGCTCATGAAACGTATCACCGAAAGTCTCGCCGAAGATGCAACGATGGAAGGCTCGCCCGTCATGGCCGGCCGCAACTATAGCGTCACAGTTAGGAGAAAATAATGCCTAAGATGAAAACCCACAAAGGCACTGCCAAGCGGATCAAGCAGACCCCGACCGGTAAGCTGCTGCGCCGCCGCGCCTTTGGCAATCACCTGCTTTCCAAAAAAAGCGAGCGCCGTAAGCGCGTGATTGGCTCGACCGCCGAAGTTACCGGCAAAATTGCAAAGAATGTTAAACGCGCACTTGGCGCCTAAACGGAAAGAGAGTTAGATTATGCGTATCAAACGTGGCGTCACTGCTCGCGCCAAGCACAAAAAAGTCCTCAAGAGCGCCAAGGGCATGCAACATGCCCGAACTCGCAGTTTTCGCCTGGCTAAACAAGCTGTAACTCGAGCACTCCAGTATGCTTATCGAGATCGTCGCAACCGTAAGCGCGATCTGCGCAGTCTCTGGATTACCCGCATCAACGCTGCGGCACGAGAAAACGGCACCACCTATGGCCAGCTGATGCACGGCCTCAAAAAAGCCGGTGTCGAAGTCGACCGCAAGGTCCTGGCAGAGCTGGCCGCGACCGAACCGGCTGCATTTGCCGCGATCGTCAAGTCAATCAAGTAGTGCGACGAAGCTGAAACGTAAAAACGCCCCAATCAGGGCGTTTTTAAGGTGTTAGATTACCGATAAGCCGGGTTCTGTCGTGAGTAATCATCTATCTAGTCCGCCTACTGGCGGATCGAGCGGTTTTATCGACGCGGCACAACCGGACCGACCCCCGTCAGTTGACGGGGAGTCCGCGTCTCCTTGCAGCAGACAGGGTTTACCTCCTCCGTATGTCACCATACGTCGCTGTGAGCTCTTACCTCACTCCTTTCACCCTTACCCAATGCCCTTTAGGGACATGATAGGCGGTATCGTTTCTGTGGCACTTTCCCTAGGGTCGCCCCCGGTCGCCGTTAGCGACTGTCTTTGTCCTACGCTGCCCGGACTTTCCTCTGGTACGAAATGTACAAGTGATTACTTAGTAATCTAACATACCTCATTATAGCCTATACCGCTCACTTTGTGTGTTCGTCGAGGATTTTGTTGACCATGCCGTCGGCCAGCTTGTTGTATGCTCGGGCGACGTAAGTGTATGTCACCTTTTCAAATTGGGCAGACAGTTCCTGGATATCACGATGAATGGCGGCCAGATCGGGATGTTTGATTTTATATATACCGTTCATTTGATTAGCGACTAACTGGCTATCCATCCGCATATCGACGACGCGTGCACTAAACTCCTGGGCCTTATGCAGGGCCTCATAGACAGCCGTATATTCCGCCACGTTGTTGGTGGTATGTCCCAAAAAGCTTCCGCCTTCGTAGACTATTTGACTACGCTCATCCATCAGCACGAAGCCGCTCGCCGAGGGGCCCGGATTGCCTCGTGAGCCGCCGTCAGAATATGCGACTAGTTTTTCATATGTTGCAATTTTGTCATCGTTAACAGATACAAACTCATTAATTCCGGTCGGCGAGAACGCTACTGGCACGAGTCCGAGCAACTGCTGTGTTGACTGGGTGATTTCATTGAGTTGTATATCTGACAATGATTTCCAAGTGTATTTATCATACTGATCGCTCAGAGTGATTGTCCGACTTGAAGCTTTAAGTCCTACTTGAAACACTATAAACGTATACTGCAACTGACGATCGTCCGGGTCGATAAACGTCATGACATCACTGAGTTGAATCGTCTCGGCTCTAGCCCCAATGTGAGTGTTGAGCGACCGCTCCAGCGAATCCTCCGGCTGCTGATTTATGTAGACTTTGCCACCCGGCAGTTCGTACAGTCCAGCAATCGACGGACGTCCGCCCTTACGCCTCAACAACAGAACCTTGCCGTCCTGCTTAATAATTGCTCGTGTGACTACTTTTTGTTTCATATATCACTTTCATTATACCTCATGGTCGGGATGACAAGATTTGAACTTGCGACCCCACGGCCCCCAGCCGTGTGCGCTACCAGACTGCGCCACATCCCGATATCGACAAACAAAGTGCCCTTCGGCCGCTGAGAGAAGATGAATCCCCCGCGTAAGCGTAAGGTGGATGCCCTCACGTCTGACCCACAGGTCAGGCAAATATTGGGCTTCCTGTCATCTTGATGTTAGGAAATCATGACCCTCAAACGGTATCGAAGGACATACTCATTATATAACACTATCACCATAAGGGCACGTCTGCTGACATTTACACTACATGAATGCCAAAAATAGCCCCATAAAAACGCAGAATCGCCTGCATAACTGTTTGGATGAATACGCTGATGTATTGGCTGCCGAGCATGACGACGGCAAACACAATAACGATACCGTATTGTTCCATCATTGCCAAAAATTCGCGCACACCGTCGGGCGAAATAGCATAGAGCACCCGCGAACCATCAAGCGGCGGAATCGGTATCATATTAAAGATGAAAAAGCCGAGATTGACCAGCACTGCCAGCTGCAAGAATTGACCCAAAAACGCGCTTGTGCCACCGAACAAAACATAGAGACCGAAAAATATAAATGACAGCACAAAGTTAGTCAACGGCCCGGCCAAGCCGACCAATGCCGCACCCCACTCACCCCAACGGACGTTCATCGGGTTGAAAGGCACCGGTTTGGCACCCCCGAATATCGGCCCGCCCAAGATCGCCAAAATGACCGGCAGCGCAATTGTCAGCACCGGATCGATATGTTTGATCGGGTTTAACGTCAGTCGTCCCTCGTGCTTGGCAGTATTATCGCCCAACCAATAGCCCGCAAAGGCGTGCATAGCCTCGTGTAGCGTCATCGACATCAAGATGACAACGAGCACCGTCGCAATATACCCAATATCTATTCCCATATAGTTATTAGTATACTCTAATTCTTAATCCCTGCGTAGCACGAAACGATAGCTGAGCTTTAGGGGGAAGAGCTGTTTTTCGAATTTACTTCGAAAAACAAAGCGGAGGGGTAAGCCCCTCCTTTTATACTAAATTATCCCTTTTTTCTTAAGCGTACGAATCGCTTGCGTACTGAGGTTCATCGTCACTTTTTGCCCATCGACAACAAAGGACTTTTTCTGGAGGTTTGGTTTAAAAACCCGTTTGGTGCGGCGCAACGAAAAACTGACGTTGTGTCCGTGCTGTTTGCCTTTACCAGTAAGTTCACATCGAGCTGCCATAGTTATTCCTGTTAGGTTATTTTTAGACTCGTATTATCTTACCCTAGTTTCTTCTTGAGGTCAATAGCTGTTAACGATAACCCTCGGCTTGAGCAGTAAACAGTTTTTTATACATCGTGTTTTTGGCGCACAACTCATCATGCGAGCCAGTTTCGATTACCCGCCCCTGGTCCAGCACGATGATTCTATCTGCTTTGCGTACTGTATTGAAACGATGCGAAACTGTTATCAGAGTCTTGTCCGACAACTCGGAGTAAAGTTTATTAAATATTCTCTGCTCCGCTAATGCATCGATAGCGCTGGTCGGCTCGTCTAGAATGTAAAGCCACCCGCCCGTGTATATATTGCGAGCAATTGCCACTTTTTGCCACTGACCACCAGATAGATCAAGACCGTTTTTGAAATCAGCTCCAAGCATTACATCGTCGGGAAAATTACCCTTAACAGAATCCGCACCCGATATATCAAGTGCCCGATTGTAGTGATCAAGATCGGTTTTTTGTGACAAGGTAATATTCTCCCGAAAACTCAGCGGATAGCGGGTAAAAACCTGAAAAAGCGTTCCGATTTGCTGGTAATAACTTTCTAGGTTGATCGTTTTAATATCATGTCCGTTTATATATATGGCGCCTTTTTGAGGGTCGTAAAATCTTAGCAGCAGCTTGATAAGTGTTGTTTTTCCTGCACCGTTTTCTCCCACCAGCGCGATATGCTCCCCTGGTTGGATAGTAAATGAGACGTTGTCAAGCTGGGGTTTACTCTGATGCGGATAGGCAAACGTCACCTGACGAAATTCGATAGTGAACGGCTGGTTGCCGATTTTTACTTCATTATCTTGCCGCGACAAAGAATTCGTCATTTCAGACAGAGTGATGAAATCTTTCATAAATGGTACGATTTGCAATGCCCGTCCTATAGAGGTGGCTACGAGACGAACTGATGAGAGCGTCTGCCAGATAAGTGAGCTGACAAATATAAATCTCTCGAGCGTAATTACACCGGCTATCGCCTTGAAAACCAGCCACATATAGCCGATCGCAGCCATCGTCATCTCAAATATGCCACTCAGTATCTCGTATTTTGTATATTTCATTCGCACCTTGGTAGCCTTGGTAGTATAGTTGCGAATCGTTGCATGAGCTCTGTCAAGCAAGAAATCAGCACTGCCTTGCGGCAAAATCTCTTCAATTGATTCTTTTTTTCGCAATATTCTCGATATCCCCCAAAATATCCGGCTGCCGTCACCTATATCCCCCCAGATACCCCAACCGGCATCGCCTGAACGCTGCTGGACTATAACCATCGGTATTACTCCTATGATCAGCAATAGTACAACTAGTGGCAATAGCGTGATAATCACGACACTTGAAACCACGAATCTCAAAAAAGCATGCAGCGTATAAAATAATTCCATGCTGAAATTGATAGGTTTCCAAGCATAACCTTCGTATTCGATACGGTCAATCATCTGCCGAATATCCGAGTCATTATGCTGCTGGACAGACAATTTTGCTAACTGGCTATTAAACAACATATAGGTATAGGCAGAACACGACAGATAGAGGCGACGTTCAAACAAACTCAGTAGTTGCCAGGCAATTTTGTCAGTTATCATCAGCACGAGACTGGCTGCCACCAGCCACAAAACGCGGTCTGGTTCGCCTTGGTGCTGTAATACTCGGCTTATCTCGACGATAACTTGAGCTGCTACCCAGAGCTGCAGCACCTCGGCAGCAACCTGCACACTCATAACAACTAGGAAGCCAATCACATCTAGTTTTGAGCTGCGCCACAAAAAGTGAGCGCTCCATACGAGTAATTTTTTATATTGTTTCATCTTTTACTCCGCATATTCAAATAATATAGATTAGGCACGAGCTAGTCGGCATCTCTAACAACTATTCAAATATCAACATACTGTGAACTATATAGCACAACACCGCGTCTGTCTAGCTGCGAGTAATCTCAATCACCGTCAGCTTCGGCGGCAAGATACCGCCTTTGATCTTGTAGCTGCTGACTGTCTCGTGCTCGACTGACATTTCTTTGATGAACTCATCGAGGTTATTTTGCGGTACTTCGTATTTGAGAGCCTTGTCGTCGTAGTGTGTCGGTATGACGACTTTTGGCTCAAGTTGCTTCACCACCCCGGCGGCCTGGTGTGCGTCCATAGTGTAGCCATTGCCGCCAACTGGCACGACAGCAATATCAATAACGCCAATCTTTTCGAGCTCATCGTCTGTGAGCGGTACCCTCACGTGACCTACAATAACAATCGAAACCCCGTCAACAACGATTCGGTATATCGTTGTGTTTTTTTCATCATGTAAATCAATCATCCTCGTTGAGCTAATACCCTTGACCGATACACCCCTGACTTCGTACTCTCCGGGACCGTCAATAGTCAGGTGATCCGTCCCAGGATTCCAGCCTGGCTGGGTAGCTAAGTACACACCGTCTTTGGCGTTTATATCCTTAAGACCGAGCTTGCTGAGTGCTCCGTCTATCACAACTGTTTCTTTTTTGACAGCAATCTCGATGCAGTTACCGCCACGATATGATATCTCCATACAACTCCTTTTATCCTAATATATTTTCAGTATCAGCAATTACCGTATGTTTACCCGATGTTATTGCCACAACGAATTTATCCCGTATACTGAGCCGATAGTAAAAATCCTGATATGACATGATGGCAAAATTGAGACTGCGGTTTTCTTCTTCCTCAAGCTCGCGTATAAATTTCTTGGCCTGAGTTTTGTTGATATCACCGGCGATCAGCACGTCGACATCACTGGTCGAATCTTTGACCAAGCTACCCGAGAACACCAGCACCCGCACATCACCAAGCGGCTTGAGGCGCTTTGGCCAGTCATTGGCATCGACTTTGGCCTCAACCGTAGCAATACCTGCCCTGGTATCAGAAAAGATTTCATGCAGCGGCTTATAATGCGGATAATCTTGATTGATCTCATAGTACAGACGATTATTGCTCGTCTCACTCCTGATAATGCCAATGCTAAGCATATTGGCAAGTTCACGCCGGACCGAGTTGATCTGTTCATCGATCTTGCGGGTAATTTCACGTACATAAAATGCCCGATTGGGGTTGTTTAAAAATAAGTGCAATAGTTTTACTCGTGTCTTTGAACCAAATAATGCGTCAATCACTGGTAGTTTAGCCTCATTAACTCGAATACTATTCTAGCACACCCTCGAGATAGGTGCGAGCCTCATCAAGCGGCAGCCACCGAACAAAATCATGTCGCTTCAGCCATGTAACCTGTCGTTTGGCCAGCCGGCGGTCTTTGATAATAAATAGCTCTTTGGCTTTTTCAAGGGTGATCTCACCATCAAAATACCGCTTGATAATCGGGTAGATGTTTCCGCTCATGCTTTCGTGATCCCAACCATAGCGAAGCGCAAGTGATTTGGCTTCATCGATGATGGGACCGGCAAATATCTCATTAGCACGGGCCGTAATGCGCCGATCAAGCTCTGTTTTTTCTGTTGCTATAGCTACAACGTATGTGTTTTTGGATACATTTTCACCCCTGTTAGTATTTATGCCGCCTTGTTCCAAAGTCCGAACAAGATGACGCTTGTTATCACGGTTATACGGTGGCGAAATACGATGTGTGTTTAACAACGCATGTAACTGTGCAGTGTTTAATTTTTCAAGCTCCTGCCGCCGCCTCGCATCAGCATCCGGCCCGAACTTATAGTCAAGCACCAGCCCGTCGATATACAGTCCTGTCCCGCCAACTACGAACGGCACGCGGCCGCGACGACGAATATCGTCGATCGCAACCCGCGCCATGCGCTGGAAATCCGCTGCCGTAAATCGCTCGTCAGGATCAACCACGTCAAGGAGATGGTGTGGCACTCTTGCCTGGTCCTCTTGGGTCGGTTTGGCTGTACCGATATCCATACCCCGATAGACCGTCCGAGAGTCAGCACAAATAATTTCACCGCCATAGCGCTCGGCTAGCTCGAGTGCCAAAGCACTCTTGCCACTCGCCGTTGGACCAGCTATGACCATCAGGAGATTACTGGTCGCCATCGCCGCTCCTCAAAATCAACTATCCGATAGTCTTTAACTGGGATACCCTCGGCCTCAAGTGCCGTCCGGTGCCCATCTTTGCCGCCATAGTATCCGCTGGCACAGTCGCCAAGACGGTTGACCACGCGGTGCCACGGCAGATCAGTCGGACCAAAGTGAGCCAAACCGCCGACTTGCCGCGCCGCATAGGGCTGCCCCGCTATCGCCGCAATATCACCATAGGTCATTACTCGACCTCGAGGGATTTCAGCAACAATTTTATAGACTAATTGTTTAAATTCCATAAACTACAACGATGATTTACTGGCACGACCACGGGCTTCGTTTTCGAGACTACCGAGAAATTGCTCGACTTCGTAGTCTCGTTCGGCATCACCAGGCACCGCCAGATCGGCCCGGACACGCGGCTTGAGACGCTTGTCGGCGACTTCTTTATCGCCGATCACCACCGTGTACGGCACTTTCCATAATTCGGCGGCTCGGATCTTTTTGCCGACCGATTCGTTGCTGTCATCTACAGTGACACGCAGGCCTTTATCTTTGGCGGATGATGTAAGCTGTTGTACAAAATTCATCACCTCATCGCTATCTTTGACCTGGATGATCCGGAGCTGCTCCGGTGCTAACCATAGGGGGAATTTACCAGCATAATGTTCGATAAGCAGCATGATGAACCTCTCAAACGAACCTAAGATAGCCCTATGTATCATAACTGGCGTCTTCTGCTCTCCGCCTTGATCAGTATAGGTCAACCCAAATCGTTTTGGCATCGCAAAATCCAATTGAATCGTTGCAAGCTGTGTTTGACGCCCAAGCGCATCTTTAAACATGAAGTCAAGCTTCGGCCCATAAATAGCAGCCTCGCCTTCCATCCGTTTTGCCTCAAGACTATGTTTGTCACTCACCTTCTGGAGCATGTCTTCAGCCTGATCCCAATCTGCAGGATCACCGATGTATTTATCTGGCTCAGATTGATCACGTACTGACAGGGATACCCAGTGCTCCCCCCAGAGCCCAAGATTACGATAGAACTCTTCTACGACTGATGCCAGCATCGATGCCTCTTGTTCTATCTGGTCGGCGCGACAAAAGGTATGGCCATCATCAACAGTGAACCCACGTGTGCGTTGCAAACCGCCAATCTGGCCCGGTTTCTCGTCACGATATTGCATCGTCTGTTCAATATAGCGAAGCGGTAGGTCACGATAGCTTCGCATTCGTGAAGCATAAATCTGGGTGTGGTGCGGGCAGTTTACGGGCTTTAGTACGAACTCTTGATCATAGTGGCTTTTGACATGGAACAATTCTTCAGAAAACTTGCTCGCATGCCCAGATGTTTCATAAAGCTCAATTTTAGCAAGATGTGGAATTGAGACGGGTAGCATGTCATACTGCTTGCTAATATCTTTGAGGGCGCTCTTAAGCTCCTCAATAATCACTGTGCCTCGAGGGGTATAGAGTGGTAAGCCTGGGCCTACTAGATCTGAAAATGCAAACAAATCCAGCTCTTGCCCTAGCTTGCGGTGATCGCGGGCCTTGGCTTCTTCAAGCTGCTTCAGATAGTCGTCTAGCTCTTTTTGATCTTGAAATGCCACACCGTAAAGTCGCTGCATTTGGGCGTTGTCGACTTTACTACGCCAGTACGCACCGGCCACGCGCATTAACTTAAACGCACCCACACTACCGGTAGTAGTCGTGTGTGGACCACGACACAGATCAGTAAAATCACCGTCGGTATAAAATGACACTGTCTCAATAGCACCCTCACCATCAGCCGCCAGACCGAGCTCGGCACTATCAAGCTCTTTAGCGACCGTGGTACCGGCGCGCTTGAGGTCGTTAAGTAACTCTTCTTTGTATGGCTGGTTGACCCTGCGTGCCCAGTCGATGGCTTCATCAATCTTACGATCAGACTGCTCAAATGGATAATTCGCCTCGATGATCTTGCGCATCTCGGCTTCGATCCGACTAAAATCATCCTCAGAAATCTTAGTCTCACCAAGATCAATATCATAGTAAAAGCCGTTTTCGACTACCGGACCAACACCAAACTTGGCTTCTGGCCAGATATGCTGCACTGCTTGCGCCGTAATGTGCGCCAAACTGTGTCGCATCGCGTATAGTTGTTCGTCGTTCATGATAACTCTCCTTAAAAATTAAAAACACGCCGTGCGAGAATTATCTCTCTAGCGTGCCTCGGTCCGCCGGCTGGCGGAGGTTCCACCTCAGCAGTTACTCTTGCCGCATTTGGTATCGTCATCTGCGACCGCTCCAACGTGCTCAGCGGGTGGTTAGTCCGCTTCATTGCTTGTCTTAATAGTACCCTACCGCTGATGATAATTGCAATCCCTTCTCTGTTTTGGTATGATTTTATCTGTTCCTTGTCAGCCTTGCGCTGCACGAGGGCGATTAGCTCATTTGGCTAGAGCGCGTCATTGACGTTGACGAGGTGATAGGTTCAAATCCTATATCGCCCACCAAGATAAATCCCCGCCGCAAGGTGGGGTTTTATCTTGGCTAAAGATACGTATTCGAACCGTAGCCGCTTAGCGACAGGATTACATTATATTTTGATTCCTCTTTTGAGCCACAAGCATTTTATATTACAATAGACATAACAACTATTTAAAGGTGTGAGGTTACAAAATGGATCTACGATCTAATCAGCGCGTTCAGGCGCAACCGCGATCAGAGGCGGCATCGGCCCACTACGAAGCAGCTACCCCGGCCTCGACTCGACGCTCGGCGCGTAGCGGTAAATTTAATAACCGTAAAATATGGCTACCAGTGGTGGTATTGCTACTGCTTGGGCTGGCCGGCGCAATTTTGTGGTTCACCGGTGGCGGAGCGCTCAGCTCGGTTGACCGCGGGAAGTATCAGGCAGTATTTCTGACAAACGGACAGGTTTATTTCGGTAAAATTACCGGTATTACGGCCGATGTCGTGACGCTGAGTGATATCTACTACTTACAGCAACAAACGAGCGTCCAAAACCAGGACGACAAAGACAAGCAAGCTCAGGCGCAAAACCAAATGTCACTTGCCAAGCTTGGCAAGGAGCTTCACGGCCCGCAAGATCGTATGTACATTGAGCGTAGCCAGGTCCTCTTTTGGGAAAACCTAAAAGACGCCGAGAACAGCCAGGTCGTCAAGACGATTGAACAAGAAAAGCAACAAAATAAAAACAATTAAATAACCTCTGTTATGAATAACCCGCCATATCACATGGCGGGTTTTTGTTTGTCATATTTAACAGGGTTGATATGCAGTACATGATATACTCTTAAGCATAAGCACCTCTTGACACAGCTATGTACATGTGCTACTATATTGTCATGGCCTCTACCAACACACACAGTACAGGTAGCCATACCAACAAATCAGAACTCGAAAAGTTCGCGCTCCATTTTGAAGCCACCCCTGTCGAGGGCACTTCACGGAAGCGTTCGGTCTAGCCCAAAGCTTGACCGCCTGTACGAAGAACTCCCTCTGTTCAAGCTGGGGGAGTTCTTGTAATTTGCAGTCTATTTGTACGTTTTACCCACAATAGTGCTGAGGTTATCCACTAGCTTTTTTTATAGCGGTATGTCAATATATTGACATGGTATGTCCGTATTGTCAGCACACCGACACTCGAGTGACGAATTCCCGTCACCATAAAGATCAGCCCAAAATATGGCGGCGGCGTCACTGTGAACGCTGTAAAACGACTTTTACCACCTACGAACAGATAGCCGAAAAAGAACTCCCCCTTGTCATTACCGACCAAGGACAGGCTCCTTTTAGCCGTCCAAGACTACTCATATCTATCTACGGCGCCCTACCGGAGTCGCTTTCACGGGCTGATGACGCGGCTGCTTTGGTTGAGACGACGTATCAAAAATTATGCGCATCATCACCGGCTGTTTTGGACCCGCAAACCATAGCACACCACACTTATGAGACGCTGCGCCGCTTTTCGCCGGCGGCAGGCTTGATTTATGGTGTCAGCCATAATATCGTCACTGCCGATTCGTTACGCCGATAAAGACGATATCTTAGAGGCGAGCTTTGCCGTCATCACCGACAACCGCCTTGTCGGTAACATCAAAGCGCTCAAGATACTTGCCAAAAAGCAACCTGGTCTGGGAATTGATCGCTGCCGCTGAGCCGTATGCCAAACTCGTGAGCGGCATAAGCACCCACTGCAACACCAGCCATACGGTTCGATGCCGTTTATAACGCGCCGGCCGTGGCGGCAGCATCTTAAACGATACAAAGACCGATACAAACAAGCCGATCATCGCTACTCTCTGGACGTTGCTGACGATCTCGGGTAGCTGATGTGCGGCAACGCTTCGGGCGGCCTCAGGATTGATAAGCAGCGGCCCAAATGCTCCAAAAGTGATAATAATCGCCGCCGATGCCCATGAGACATGACCTTCTAGTAACCGTCCAAACTTAGCCAGCCCGTCCAGGAGCGGCACAGTACGGTTGCGGTGAAACAGTTTTGAGGCCACGTAGGCCACATCGGAAGCACCGTAGGCCCAGCGTCGTACCTGAATAAACTGCGCCATCAAGGTCTTTTTGTAGCCGGTTGATAACACGGCATCCTGATAAATCGGCACGTAAATCGGCTCGACGCTATAGTTACCGTCATAGCGGAAATAGCTGCGCCAAAATTGGTGTCCGTCTTCGACTATCGTGCGGGTGCTCCAAAAATCCATGTCAATCAATGCCGCCAAACTCTGTGAATGTGAGGCAAAATTACGCAGCATATGCGGCCGCAAGCTGTTGATCAGATTCCAAAACGAGTTACCCGTCGCCACCACCCGCATCGGCGCCGGCACGTCCCAAATGTTATTAAGAAACAGCGTCAGCGGCTGAAAGGCGGCGTGTCGCGGGTCAGGATGCAGGATATATTCATACGTCAGGTAGGCAAAATAGCTGCGATGCGGCCGGTTATCGCTATCGAGCGTTGTGACAATTACATTATCTGGGTCAATGCCCTGACGCTCAATCACCCGCTGTAATTCAAATCCGGCATACGTGATATTGCCGCCCTTGCCCGGGACTTCGTTTGGCAGATCTTTGGGGTGCTTAACCACAATCATATCGGCAAAATGACGGTGATATTCCTGCCTCAAGGCCTTAACTGTCGCTTCAACATCGGGACCGCCGCGTTCTTCATAGGCAATCATCAAAATCAGATGGCTCAAGTCGTAATCACTGTCCATTACCGCTCGGATCGTCGGTTCTAGCACATCACGACTTTCATTGTATGTTGCAATAATTACGGCATTGTATATATCGTCAGGCACTTTATGCCCGGTAGTGGCCGCCAATTGCTTGAGATTGAGTCGATGAATTTTGTCATTGGTTACTGACTCAAGCGCGGCTTCGGGGTCAGCCAGATCGGCCAACCGAGCAGCCCAGTCCATCCGCTGAGCACGACGCAGCGTATTATACCCCTGTACGGTACGGATAGCCATGGCACTAGCTTTGACGAAATAACTAATGATATAAACGATGATAAATGCTGCCGCCAACAGCGGATTGATAAAACTGAGAACAAACGGCGCCAGAATCATGGTATAACTCAAAATACCGGGAAGCATCTCAAAAAAACGATACTTAGCTGTACGATTACCGATGGGGATTTCAAGATCGGTCATTATTGTGATAATGACACCACTTTAAAAATCGACAAAAAGAAAACTATAGCAATACCTAGCAAGGATGTACCCAAATAGACAAATCCAAGTGCAAACTGACGACCGCGCTCCTGGTACAGTTTTGCACTTATCATCAGATGAGTTGTAAAAACTATCACGCCAAAAACGATGAAGTTCAGCAAATAGTACCACTGGTCGAGCGAGTAGTTCTTACTATCAAAGCTGGAGTAGCGCACCGGCACGCGCAGCTCTCCGGGACGAATGTAGATGGCGCCGATTACGATAATCACCAACACCATAAAGCCCAGACCGATCAGCGCAAAGACATACTTGCGATCTCCTAAAAGCGAACGGAGCTTAAGCTGTTCAAACATATAAGCTTATTATACCTCATCTGGTGCGAGTAGAGAGAATCGAACTCTCGTCCCAACCTTGGGAAGGTTATATTCTACCACTAAACTATACTCGCTCGTCTGGTCACACTTTCGCATCGCTGCGCTTTTTGCAAGCAAGTGACCAAAAGGTCCCCATGACCCCTCCTCTTCGATGAGAATCAAAGATTTTCATCGTACCAAACAAAATCATAGATTTTGTTTGAAAGGAGGAGCGACGACGATATCGCAACAATTTTGACTACTTGATCGTCAAAATTTAGCGAGATCAAAGTCAGTTCCGACGTGGAGCCACCTGCCGGGATCGAACCGGCGACCTTCTCGTTACGAATGAGATGCTCTACCGACTGAGCTAAGGTGGCGTCACCGCTCTATTATACCAAACCGGCCTCTGTTGCGTAACTATCCAAAATTTGCTACTATAGCCAAGTCGATTTCGCTTTATGTGTGACTGCTGCGGACAAAAAGTATTTTTTGTCCGAAAGTAAAAAGCGATGCAGAGCAAGCGGTTTCTCGGACAGATCTGAAAACCAGCGCTCAAAGTCGATTTTGACGCGGGCTCGTAGTGAAGCTGGCCTATCACGCCTCCCTGTCACGGAGGAGATCGCCGGTTCGAATCCGGTCGGGCCCGCCAGACTGTTAATAAAAACCACCCAGGTAGGTGGTTTTTTGTGTGCAGACCGTCGCAGCCAACGAATTTCAAATACCCTGTACCAGGACCCACCGACAAGCCTGCAAAATAGGCTTGAAATCCTCTCGAGAGACCTCTATAATGAATATTGGATAATTATAAAAAACAAATATGAAGAAAAAGCTCGCCCTCCTGGTTTTGCTGGTACTCATAATCGTACCGGTAATCATGGTACTGGCGATCAGTAATACCGTCCGTGCCTACGGCAACGATACCTTTTACTTTGGCAGCCACGCGAGTTCATACACCATTGGCTCAACGTTTACCATCCAGGCCCGTCTATCGCTAAGCGGCCAAATGATTTCATACACGGTCATAAATGGTGCGGTACTCTATCCAAGCAGTAACTTGCAACTGGTCGATTATTCATTTGGCCATTTTGGTACCGGAGCGCTCACCCCAGGGGATGGCAGCTTAACGTTTCGGACGGCGACCGCTAGTTATGCTGGAGACTATTCATTGGTCAATCTGACCTTTAAGGCTATCGCCAATGGCAATGTCACCCTCCAATATTCGAGCGGCACATCAACGAGTAATTTTGTACCTAAACAGCTCAACCCTACGAGCTTCAGTATCTACACCCCACCCTGTCCGTCGGGTCAGATCGGCACTTGGCCAAATTGCACAACTCCGCCACCACCACCACCGACCGATGTCTGTCCTAATATTAGTGGAGCACAGGCGACAGTGCCGGCCGGTATGATAAAGGACGCCAACGGTAATTGTGTCTATCCGCCATCATCCCCCCCTCCGCCACCGGCTCCTAAGCCACCGTTACCTCAGCAAACTCGCAGTACCACTCCAGCTCCGGTCGAAACGCCGCCCGCCCCCGCAATAGATGACGGCAGTATTAAAAATGTTGATGTTTACTCTACAATTACTCAAACCACTATCACCTGGGAAGCGGCCAGCCAAACTGCTGACTATGTTGTAAAATATACTGATAAAGATGGTAAATCAGCTGAAGTCGCAGCCACAAAAACATCGGATAATCGGTACAGCGCTTCTCTAGAAAAACTCAGCCCGCTGCAGCGCTACGAGTTCACAATCCAAAAAGCATCTGATACGAAACCGATTTACCAAAATTCTTTTACAACTAGAGGGTTCCCGGTAATCATCTCTATCACCAGCAACAGCCAGCCTTATAGCGGCAGCTTTAAGATCGACGATGATGAATACTCCACGAGCGACGGCGCGGCTTATATTGAACTGACACCGACGGAGCATACCATCATCGTATCGTCGGACGCAGGTAGCCTAAACCAAAAATTTACCGTTTCGTCCGATACTCTCAGCGAAGATGGTGCAACTGCCAAAGAGCAAGACTTTGCTTTTAAACTTCAGTCACCTTCGACGACCGCCGCGCTTGGCTGGTTCCGTTGGTGGATGCTGCTGCCGCTTTTGCTGATCCCGCTTGCGATCTTTTTGTTCCTGCTGTGGCGACGCCGCCGACAATCAGAGACAACAACCGATCATCCCTATGTGCCAATCACCGATGTATACGATAATCCTCCTATTGCCGCAAATGTCGCCGAACCAACCGACGTAATCGCGTCGCCAGCTGAAACCCCCGCGAGTACCGCACCAGCAAAACCATTAGAGGATAGCAGTCCGACGCCTAGTCAACCTCCGGCCGATCGACCGTCGGCTGCACCCGACACCGCTACAGATTCGTCATCGCCCACCGAACCAACTCAACCATCTGCGCCGCCTCTGCAAGTTAACGATTATACTGTCGCAAATGCACAGCAACCGCCCTCAGCCGACATGCCAAGCCAAACCGCCAGCCTGAGTCCTTGGGGTGCGCCGATTGCTCATGACGCCGAGCTTTCGTCAAATAATGATGTTCCCTTGCCTCAAATCGACTTACCACCCGAGCTGACTGATAGACCCGCTACCGAGCAGTCCTCTAACCAAACCGTGATTCATTCGACAGGACTAAATATTGAGACGCCTCCCGAGGACATGTACGAAGCCGCCAGACAGGTCGGACGGTTTAATAATTTAACTGGCAAACCAAATGAAAAATAAGGTCATCTTACTTGTCACAACAAGCGTTATTGCAGCGAACATCGCATTTGTGGCTGCTATGAGCTCAATCGTCTACGCTGCCGGTGCTAACCAATTTTATTTTGCCAGTCATGAGAGCTCGATAGCAGTAGGTGACACAATCTATATACGAGCAAAAATCGCCGTCAACGAAGGCGCCGGATCATCAACAATCATCAGCGGAGCGGTCACTTATCCGGGTGGTTCTTTGCAGCTAGTGGACTATAGGCCAGGCATATACGGTACCACTACGCTCACGCCTGGTACCAATAACATCCGATTTCATATTAGTACCTCCACTAGTTCGCAAGATTTTACGATAGTCAATCTAACTTTCAAGGCACTGGCGGCCGGCAATGTCACGCTTGGCTATAGCAGCGATACCGATTCAACCGCGGCATTTTCGTCACCAATCTTGTCGACCACGAGCTTTAGTATCTACACCCCACCCTGTCCGTCGGGTCAGATCGGCACTTGGCCAAATTGCACAACTCCGCCACCACCACCACCGACCGATGTCTGTCCTAATATTAGTGGAGCACAGGCGACAGTGCCGGCCGGTATGATAAAGGACGCCAACGGTAATTGTGTCTATCCGCCACCGCCACCACCGACAGATGTCTGTCCTAACATTAGTGGAGCCCAAGGCTCAGTGCCACCAGGTATGATAAAAGATGCCAATGGTAATTGTGTCTATTCGTCATCATCACCGACGTCTTCGGCGCCTCAACCTAGCCCGCAGCAGCCGCGCACCACACCCTCAACAAGCCCTGCAACACCAACTATACAGGTGACAGACAACGGCAGTATCGACAACGTCGAAGTAAAACCGTATCTCACTAAAGCAATTATCACCTGGAGCGCCAAAGATAATTCAAAAACTTACACCCTAAAATACTTCGACAGCCAAAATACCACTCATTCAGCCAAAGTTACGAAAACCGAAGCCGGCACGTTTATGGCCGAACTGACGGATCTTTATATCATGAGTCAATATGGGTTTTCGATTTATCGGGATGGTTCGTCTGATCCTTTGTACGAAAACATGCTATCCACCCGTGGTTTAACTGTCTGGATTATTCTCAGCCAAAACAAAGCGCCGTACTCCGGAGAATTTACCATAGATGACGCTAGCTATTCTTCTGACAAAGACGGCAAAGCATTTTTGGAGCTATCACCTGGCGAACACTCCATCAAAGCTGGTCTAAACGGTAAAAATCTCAACCAAAAATTTACTGTTACACAAGATGTTATAAGCGACGATGGTACGGCCGCCAAGGACCAAGAATTTCGTTTTGAGCTCACAAATGACGGTGCGTCAGCTTTCGGATTCGGGGGTATTAATTTGTGGTGGCTGTTGACCGCTATAGGCCTGTTGCTCATGATCGGGCTAATATTTTTTCTATGGTGGCGTCGTAGTCAACAAAACAACGATTATGATCAGCCCTACGTACCTTTGACGGGTGTGTACGATATGTCAGGTGATTTAAATGTCGCTTCATCGCCAGAAACAATTTACCCTGTTACCTCAGTCAACAATACTCCCGAGCCACTTACGGCTTTCCCTGTCATCCCTCAAGCGACTATACCGCATCCACCTGATGTCGGTGATATCCAACCACTATATAATCCCCCAAATGACGCGCCGCCCGAGCCGGCTGTAGCTGCTGCGCCAATCACCCCAGAACCTCTCGATCCGCCAGCTGCCAAACCTACTAAAAGTGCTGCTCCCAAGCTCCAAATAACGCCTGATTCTAAAGCCGCTAAATCTCGTACAATAAACTCAGAAAAGCCAGCCCCTGAACCGAGTGAATTAAAAATCTCTCATTCGTCATCTCGTCACAAATAATCCACTCAGCGTCCGTATGATTTGACAGCGATGTACTCTTTGAGATGAGCTGGTTTGTTTACCGCCGCAAAGCGCGTATTAAACTCGTTTAAGGCAATCTTTATCATTTGAAATTGAATATTTTGGTCGTTTTTCGTTGTTAGTTTTGCTACATAATAGCCGTCAGTGCCGTAGAGGAGTTCCGTAACCTGCCCGGCCTGGAGCTTGCTAGTGGCTTCGATCACGCCATTTGGATCGAGAGTTTTACGCGAAATCATACCGACATCACCACCAACCTGCTTGGTCAGCTCATCGTCAGACTCAACTTTGGCAATAGCGCCAAAGTCGGCACCCGGTGTCCGCAAAGCTGCCATGACACGATCAGCCTTGGCTTTGGCGTTTTTATCAATTGCAAATGAGACTTTGCGCTTGAGTAGCTCGGCGTACACCACACTGCGGTAGTCGCTCATCGACCAATCATAAAATTTGTTGAGAACCGTTCGCTCATAAGCCGTTTCACTAACCTTTTTGGCAGCAAGCTCATTTTTGATAAATCGTGAAACATCACCGTCGCTGACTTTTATACGGTTTTCGCGCGCCAATTTACGCACGTAAGCGTCGCGTACCGCGTTATCAAGCTCTTGACGCTTGCGATATTCTATTTCTTTTTTGCCATCGACTGAGTTAGGGTTGAGATTGTTTTGCTCCTGGAGATAGTGCAAACTGCTACGAAAACGTTTGAGATAATCACTATACGGTACGTTTTCACCATCGATCGTTGCTACAGGCACCGGAAGCAACTGAGTAAATCGATACATAAATTTTGAGCTATTTTGGGCGACATACAACTGATACCAAGCCAATACCGACAGCAGCGCAATTGAGGCTACGGCAATCAAAATCGAGTTGATAACCAGCTTGTAACGCGAGTACTGTACCGGATACTTGAAACGGCGGCCGCCCGCCAATATCTGTTCGCGGTGTTCGGCAACCGTTTCGTTGGTAATCCGACCATCGGTGATAATTGACGATGGTTTCGTCTTGCGTAGCCGTGGTAATTTACCCTTCAATGTCTTGAATTTCTTCATCGGTAGTTGATGCCTCACCCTTATGCGCCGTATGCACGGCGTCTTGCAATCTATTATACACGTCTTCGGGACGATGTATCTTGTCCAGCACCAAATCACCGACAAAAGTCTGCACCACAATCGTTCCATAGCCCAAGACATCGGCCGCGATTCCGCCGATACTAAAGCTGACATTTTGAATTTTTGTCAGTCCGACATCGATGACTTTTTTGCCAAATATGGTGTTTTGTGTCAGTTGACGCAGCCGCATATTGGTGACGATAAATACACTAAAATACCAGCCCATCAACTGATAAGCAAACAATACCAGCCCGATTATCAGTCCGCCAAGTGCTATCATCAATACATGCCACGGGTCTTGCCACCAGGCCGGCAAACGCTCATATGGCACAAGCGGCACCAAAAGCGCCGGCAACGAGGCGATAACAAACGGTATCAGTAACAGATAAAAACCTTTGCGCAAAGCGATGATATGACGACGAAATATAAATAAAACCTCCTCGCCCTCGTGTTGCCCGCTGAATTCTTTCATAGCTTTCATTATATTGCATAGCGAATCGAAAAACGACCCGCCAACTTAGCATCACAGCAAGCCTCGCAACTTTTGGTACCCTGGACAGGAGTCGAACCTGTAACCTTTTCCTTAGGACGGAATTGCTCTATCCAATTGAGCTACCAGGGCGCAAAAGTTGCGAGACATACTGCAGCGTCTAATAATAACGCGAATACATAACTTCTTCGCTGGTCAGACGATAGCTCGGGATTCTTTCGTCACCAAACCAAAGTTTTATCTCGTTGCGCGCTTCGGCTGCCGTTTCGCTGGCATGAATAATATTGTGGATTGAACGGTTTTCGGCATTGGCCACCGACGGACTATCGACTGAGAAATCGCCGCGGATTGTACCAACATCAGCTTTAAATGGCAGAGTGTGACCGCTAAGCTTGCGTACCATGTCGATTGCTTGGATGCCCTCGATCACCATCGCGACTACCGGACCCGAAGTCATATATTCCACCAGACTCTTGACTACCTCTTGGCCGATAGCCATTTTGTCTTCGGTACCAAGCACTTCTTTGGCGGTGACATCGAGGTTTTCAAAACTGCTAAGGCCTTTTTCGCCCAGTCGTTGCACCCATGCCTCATCGCTCATCGGGTAGTGCGCCTTGACCTGTTCGGCAGTCGGCACAAACATCTTCATCGCCACTACCTTGAGGCCGACTTTTTCAAACCGATGGATTACGTCACCGATTAGGGCGCGTTTGACTCCGTCCGGCTTGATCATGCAATAAGTGCGTTCAAACTTAATTTTATCAACCATTGGATGCTGTGACATACTACTCCTTACCGTCTCATCAACTATTTTCTCTTATTGTAACAGAAGTACGACCAATAGCACCACGCCCAGACCAATCCGATACCAGCCAAAGACCGCCAACGAATGCTTCTCGAGATAGCGCATCAAAAAACCGACTGCGATAAGACCGCTGATAAATGCCGCCAGATTGCCAATCATAAGCGGCGCGAAGTTGTGCGCCAAATAGGCGCGATCAGTTGATTTGATCAGCAGCTTGGCAATCACGCCCAGCATGATGGGGATCGATACCAAAAAGCTAAACTCCGCAGCGCGGGCAGCGCTCAATCCCATCAGCCGTCCGGCGATAATCGTACTGCCGGAGCGTGACGTACCGGGTATCAGTGCCAAAACTTGCGCTAGTCCGATCACCAGGGCACGTTTGCCCGGTAATTCTTCGTTTAATCGCAGGGCCAACCGCGGCAGTTTTTCAACAATCACAAGCAGTATGCCAACAATGATCAGGGTCGCAAACACCGTCCAGGGACTTGAGAAAAATCCATTGCTTTCGATGAAATCAGTAGCTAAAAATCCGACAAGTCCTGCCGGCAACATAGCAATGATAATATTGCGTGCCAGTACGTAGTCACGCTCGGCAAATACTTGACGCAAGATGGCTAAAATGCGTCTGCGAAAGTAAATAATCAGCGCCAACACCGTTCCGAGATTGATCCATTCCAAAAACAAATGCTCACTAGTACCGCTCATAAAATACTGAGCAATCACCAAATGTCCGGAACTCGAGATCGGGATAAATTCAGTTAAGCCCTGAATAACGCCAAGCACGATTGATTCTAAAACGCTCATCGTACTTTATTATACGCTATCACCCGCCCTGCTCTCTACGTTTTGCTTCATATTGTGTACACCAGCGCACCGAAAACAGACTAATCATGCGTAGTGTCGCAAAATATACTAAAACCGCTTATGATAGAAGTATGGCTGTGCATTATTTTTCGGAGCTTATCAGCGATTTCATAGAACATCTCGAGGTTGAACGCGGTCGCAGTCAAAAAACCGCCGAAAACTACTATCTCTATTTGCAACGTCTTATCGAGTTTGCGGGTGATGAGCCAATAACAACGCTCAATGCCGAGCTGATACGCAAATGGCGCTTATGGCTGAACCGTTATGAAGCCAACAACGGTGAGCGTCTTAGCACGATCACCCAGAGCTACCATCTGATTGCTCTGCGTAGTTTTTTGAGTTATTGCTCTAAGCGCGGCATTGAAACACTGACACCGGAAAAAATCGAGCTACCCAAAGTGCGCAAAAAGCAGGTGTCGTTTCTGACCAGCGACGAAGTTTTGCGTCTAATCCAGGCCGTCGATACCCAATCGACCGCCGGAGTACGCGACCGAGCCATCATCGAGCTGCTTTTTAGCTCGGGGCTGCGCGTCAGCGAGCTGGTAAACCTCAATCGTGATCATATAAATCTCACTCGCGGCGAATTTACGGTCCGCGGCAAGGGTCAAAAAGACCGGCCGGTGTTTATCAGCCCCGAAGCCAGTGAATGGCTGGCTGAATACCTAAAAACGCGGCGAGATACGTATATTCCCCTGTTTATTCGTTATACCAGGGGCGAAGCCAGCGATCCACGCGGCGAGGATATGCGCTTGACACCGCGGACAATTCAGCGGATTGTTGGCAAATACGCCCGCGCCGCCGGTATCACCAAGCATGTTTCACCCCACACCATGCGGCATAGTTTTGCGACTGATCTACTGATGAACGGAGCCGATCTGCGCTCGGTACAGAGTATGCTCGGACATAGCAACATCTCCACCACTCAGGTCTACACTCACGTGACTGACCCGCATCTCAAAGAAGTCCACCGCCGTTTCCATCGTCATCACGAAGACTAACCCCAGGCTATGGCAAGATACATTGACCGGTAGGATCATCGATGATAGTAGCCGATGAGACACTGAAAGCTTTGCAGATTTTGCCGTCGCCGCCATCGCCAAATGCTTCGGCAGTGTATTCGGGCAGATACGCATCGTTGATAAGCTTAACGCGGGCTTTGATACGGCGCAGGGTGCTGCCTGATTTGCCGGTCGAATCGATCTCGGGCTGTACCATCGAGAACTTGACTGCTCCGCCGACCGGATCTTGCATAACAACCTGGAAATGTACGCTTTTATACAACGAAGTAAGGCGCAGATAGTAGGTATACGCCGCCGTGTTAGCCGGCAAAAATGTCGTACCGGATGTACCGCTCAGCGTAACGTTACAGGCATACTCCATAAGCGCCGTCACGCACGGAGCGGTGCCGGCCGACAGCTTTGGATACGAGTTGTCGTCAGTCATGAACCCGACCGGTGCGCCGGCCGCCCCCACAGTTGTTGTGCGCAAAAATCCGGTGGCACTCCTGATATTGTTGACCGAGGCGCTACTGCCAGTTGGTACCGCAATGATTTGCAGACGCAAAAACGTCGGCAGCTTATCGGGAAAATCAGCTATCGCTGGGTTGTCAGTGCCCGGTACCGACAAGCTCGGCTGCAAGATACCGTCAGTGCCGCCGAGCTTGTGCCAACGAATTGTTACGGTACTGAAATCACCTTGCGACTGCAACGGCACGATAACACTCTTGCCCGGCGCGACGACACTTTCGTAATTGTCGGTATATGGCTGCATGGTGAGACACGTGTAATACTGCTCGTCGAGGTTTTGAGTCTCGATTTTGCCGTTAGTCGGGATTTTTAGGGCGGCGCTAATAGCCGGATTGGCAAAAATATCAGTACAACCCTGACTGGCAATAGCACTTTGCAGGGCCGTTTTGAGCGGTACATCGGTGGTGCGAGCGTAGAGCAACAAAGCCCGTTTACCGTCCTCAATGCCGGAGCGAGCGGCAGCTAGCGCCGAGTTGGCTGAGCTATTGTCGGTAGCTTGGCGACCCTCCCACAGCGCAATCCGCAAAAATCCGGTGGTTATGATAGTCGCCACGATGATAAAAAATATCACGCTAAATATCGATACGAAGCCGCGCTCGTGATTGTTTGGAGTTATAGTGCGTATCACCCTCATGCTTATCTCATATAGTATCATTTGCGCGGCATATACACCAGCGTCGATAGCTCGGCCATCGCGCAATAATCACCCATAGCAGCCGGACTGCAAATCCTGGTGCCGCCGTCATAGCTGTAGACCTCCGGTGAAGCCGAACCGACGCTCAGTGTCAGTCGGTACAGCTTATCATTGCTGCCGGCGATCGGATTCAGCGACATAGACAGCACCGACACTTGCCGCGACAGCATCTCTGACACAATCCCGGTCTTGGCATTGATCGCATACGGATACGGAATCTTGGTGTTGCGGCCAGCCACGAGCGGCGCCACATTTGAGTCTTGGCATTTACTCGGATCGGCTATCCGCACCAGTGAGATCGGTTTATCCGGATACGAATCATAGCTGTTGCGATCGGCTGCAGCCGGTGGCGCATCGATACCGTTCCAGGCGTACACTGCCGAGTCTAGACATAACATACCGACACCGCTGCTACTACCGAGCACGTTGAGCGCAGTACTCGACTCGATATCGCGCGACATAGCCTCTATAATGGTGCGGCCGGATTGATTGATAGTCTTGACAGTCAGGCCTTTGGTATAAAGCCGCGACAGGTGAATTGTATCGAGCACAATGAACATTAAGATAAATGATATAAATATCAGCGCAAACATCAGCTCTACTATGGTAAAGCCGGCCGCAAGCGGATTTTTGGCAGAGAAACGGTTTTTGTGGATATTAGCGACCATCGTATAACCTCATTGTTGTTGTCTCGTGTACCAGTCCTTTGTCACCAAGTGCCGACCAGCAACCTCGTATCATGACATCAACTGCTTGGGGCGAAACATCACCTCTTGGGTAGGCCTCGACCCATAGACCGGCTCCGGGTTGGGCGTACGACACGGCCGGTTGGTTGGTATAGTCTTGCAATTTGATACCGCTGCCATCATGCGTCAGATAAAAGGCTTTGTTGGTAGCATTGCAGGTAGTTTCGTTGAAAGTCGGTTTTTGGGCCGAATTGGTATTTAGATAGCCGCCGTCACCTACCGACTGCAAAATCTTTGCCCACAAAACACCCGGAGTGCCGGGAGCCGGAGCGGTCTTTTGCGCCATATAGTCATCTCGCAGCGCCCGCAATATGTTCGATTGGCCGGTCATAGCCGTTCTCACGCTGGTGCGCTCCAGGGCCAGCTGCATATCGGCCAAGCCGCGATTCATGACACTGTGCAAAGCCAGCGTCACGATTGCCAACAGCGCCATCGCCAGCAAGACTTCAATCAAGGTATCGCCGCGTTGATTGGTACTCATGTTTGACACGCCCCCGCTATATCGGCTGACGACAAATCAAATGCTGCCGTAATCGCCGACTGACTAGCACTAAGCTGGCCGCCGACTCTCAGCAACGCCACACGATTACTCTCGGCCGAGTCGAAACAGAGATTGGCCGACGCCTGGGCCGGATTGGGGTTTATACCGGTATAAAAATCGACATAACCGCTGCCGCCGCTCTTTTGTAGGATATTGCCGGCCGAAAATGCATCGGGGTTGTTGCCGGTACCGGTATCAAATACGTATGACTTGCTCTCTCCCGAGGTCGGCGAGCGCAATACCATGTAGGCGTTGACTTTCTCAAGCGGTGATTTGCAGCTAGTTAGCTGAACATCCGACGCTTCGTCAACCAGCCCTGCCTCGGCAGTACAAGCTGAGCGCAGCACCACACCGCCTGGCAATTGTTGTGTCGTGACCAGCGATGAGCGCGTAACCACTTTTGGATTGTACATCTTGAGCACTTCGTCCGATGACTTACCGCTGCTATCGGCTATCGGGTCTTGACCGACCACATCGTAGACGCGCATCGTAGCAGCCCCCGGCACAAATGTCATGACCTTGCCAAGCAGTATACACTTAGATCGACCGGGCAGCTCAGTGCTACTGTCGACCACCGTACCGGTATCAGGGGCGCACATAGTGGTACCATCGCGCAAATTGACCCCACTCAAACTATCGCTGACGGTTTGCTGCAATAGCGACTGGATAGTCCGCACTCCATCATGAAATCGAGTACGACTAATCGAGGTCGATACCCCCAAAAAAACAATCATCATCATAAGGCCGCTGATCGCCAAAAACATCGTAACCTCTACGACGGTAAAACCTCGAGCTGAGATGCACCCTTTCATCTAGGCTTGATTATATCACAGAACCACAAGCGTTATCGTTAATTTTTAATAATAGTTGAGCAAAACTCTCATATACCAATCAAGTAGTCCCTCACCCCACAAAAACGCTACAAATCCGGCCGCGATAAGAAACGGGCCAAACGGTATATGCGAAGTGCGTGACAGTTTGCCCATCAGCAGTCCCGGAAGTATCGCTACCAAACCAAGCGTGTTAGCCAAAAATACCGTTTCTGCCGCCAATTTCCAGCCAAGCAGCCAGCCCAGCCCGACTCCGAGCTTGACATCGCCAAACCCCACCCAGCGCCGCCGTGAGACAACGTAGAGCATGCCGTACAAACCGGCAATCGGCAGCAGACCAAGCGCTAACTGCAGCCCTATATCCGCCGCGCTATGCAGCTGCAAAACGGTCATTTTGAGTAGCGCCATGACAAGCGTCAAAGCAGCCAAGCTCCATGTCAAGCTATCAGGCAGCTCAAACCACCGGATATCATAGACCGCCAGTGCGATCAGCAGCACCAGGGCAACCAGCCACATGCCAAAATAGCTCCACTGCCATATCGTTTCGAGACCGTACGGCCAAAACAGATACGAAACCACAAACGAAACTGCCGTCAGGGTTTCGACTATCGGATACTGCGGGCTAATCGCACGGCGACAATACCGACAGCGACCGCGCAGCCACAGCCAACTCACCACTGGTATAAGATCGTACCAGGCCAACTCATGATGACAATCGACACACTCGCTGCGCTCACGCACCCAGTCACGCTTGTGACGCAACCGCCAGACAAACGCATTTATAAAACTGCCAAAACATAGACCAAGAAGCGCAAATACAGCTATCATTGTGGTCAATTCTGGGTACAGTATAGGTCATTACTCTCAAGTACAGTCACGATTGCAAAAGCCCTGGTAGTACTTGCACCGCTTGCAAGCGTACCATCGGTGTTACAACGACCACCTGCCAAGTACCAGATTTTGCCGCCGT
>CAZNHZ010000003.1:43958-51898 GCA_964573015.1 uncultured Candidatus Saccharibacteria bacterium
AGCGTACCATCGGTGTTACAACGACCACCTGCCAAGTACCAGATTTTGCCGCCGTTTGTACTGTCAAATTTTGTCGATGCTGCAGGCGTCGTGGTAGCTGCGCCGGCAGTCATTGTGTAAGCTCCTTTGAGCGGGTCTTCAAATTTGTCGCCCAGGCTAGTGACAAATTTGGTGACAAATCCACTAGCGCCGTTGTCTACTACGGTAGCTTGTAGGGGCAGCGTGGCCTGATGATTACCGGCATAGTTTGATAATGCAGCTTGCAACCGCCCCACATCACTGCGGCGCTGCGTGTCGCGCTGTGAGCGTTGCAGCGCTGGTACTGCTAGGAATACGATTAGGAATATCAGGGCGGCGATAGCCAGTACCAAGACGACTTCGATGATAGTGAAGCCTTTTTGCGTAGGACTATAGTTCACAGACTCTCCCCTCTGTATGCATATTTTTATCACTTAACAATTTGTGACCGCTGTCTAGTTTTGCGTACAGTACAAATCGTTACTCTCAAGCACGGTGGTTATAGCAAAAGCCCTGGTAGTACTTGCACCGCTTGCAAGCGTGCCATCGGTGTTACAACGACCACCTGCCAAGTACCAGATTTTGCCGCCGTCGGATGAGAAAGTAACACTAGCACTAGGAGTAGTCGTCGCTACGCCGGCAGTCATTGTGTAAGCTCCTTTGAGCGGGTCTTCAAATTTGTCGCCGGTACTTGTCATAAATTTAGATACGAAGCCGCTTGCACTTGTATCCGTCATTTGGGCAACTGTAGGAATAGTCGCCTGATGGTTACCGGCATAATTTGACGCGGCAGCTTGCAAACGGCCGACGTCACTGCGGCGCTGAGTGTCGCGCTGTGAGCGCTGGAGAGCCGGTACCGCCAAGAATACGATCAAAAAGATCAGGGCGGCGATAGCCAGCACCAAGACGACTTCGATGATAGTGAAGCCTTTTTGCGTTTGTTTGGTAGTCATGATTTGTATACCTTTCACCCACTCGCGGGTATAGCTAATTACCTTATGTGTGACATTATAGCCTGCTCATCTCAAAAAACGCAAGCATTTTGACAGCTAAACTACTTGATTGCTCCCGAGCCAATCAGACCGTAAACCGGCAGCAATATCGCCACCACCATGATACCGGCCATCAAGGCCATCACTACCATAAGCGCCGGTTCGATGATCGTCGAGATTGCCTTGATCTCGTTGTCCAACTCGTTTTCATAAAAGGTCGCAACTTTGTCCATCATGGCGTCAACCGCGCCGGACTGTTCACCGATACCGATCATCTGCGGTACCAGCGGAAGTATACCCTCTTGGTCTTTGAGCGATACCGATAGGGCTTTGCCGCCCTTGACCTTATCGGCGGCTCTGAGGATAGACTGCGCCACCACCACGTTGTTGACCGCCCGTGAGGAAATCGTCAAGGTCTCAAGCATCTGCACGCCGGTCGATAGCAATGTCTCACCGGTGCGGGTAAACCGCGCCAT
Organism: uncultured Candidatus Saccharibacteria bacterium; assembly: GCA_964573015.1. GTDB lineage: Bacteria > Patescibacteriota > Saccharimonadia > Saccharimonadales > Saccharimonadaceae > JAPUDQ01. Next base: position 45,445 of record CAZNHZ010000003.1, read on the forward strand.
GTAGAGCTTGCGCATCAGCGGCGAAAACAGCGGTACGTTTAATTTGATGCGATCCCACCACCGCCGGCCGTCATCGGTTTCGATAAATCGATGCGCGAAAAATATCGTCGCGCCCGTCGCAATCAGCAGCAGCCACCAGAAATTCGTGACAAAATGCGCTACAAATACCAATGCCTGAGTGACAAACGGCAATGACTGCTTGAGGTCACGGTACAGCTGCTCAATCTGCGGAATAACCGTAACCAGCATAAATACCAGCACGCCGATTATCACCAGCAGCACTATAATCGGATAGACCATAGCACCGCGGACTTTCGACATAACTTCGGCGTCTTTTTCGAGCTGGGTAGCAATCCGATCGAGCGAACGATCGAGTGTACCCGATACTTCGCCGGCGGCAATCAGCGCAATAAACACGTTACTAAACACCTTGGGGTATTTGGCAAATGACTCCGACAGCGTCTTGCCGCCCTCGACATCGGCGATGACGGACTGCACTATCAACTTGAGAGCGTTGTTGGGCGTTTGTTCGCTAACTGTTCTAAGGCTCTGCGTAAGCGGCAAACCGGCATTTATAAGCGTAGCCAGCTGGCGAGCAAAAATCACCTTGTCTTTGCTGCTAATCCGCTTGGTGATTCGCGAAATGAAACTCTCCGACTCACTCTTGGGGGTCAATTTTATCGGCGTTAGTCCTTGAGCCATCAACACTTTGGCGGCGGCACGGTCGGACTCGGCCTGCATAGTGGCTTTGACTTTTTTGTTGCTGGCCGCGTCGCGGGCGACGTATTCGTACTCTATCATCTAGCCCCTCATCATCCGTTCTAGCTCGGTAATATCTACGGCAAAGTTGCGAGCTTGATCATAGGTAATCGTACCGCTTTGCACCAAACTATGCAGCGTCTTGTCCATCGACTGCATGCCTTGGTCGGCCCCGGTCTGAATCACGGCATCGAGCTGATGGGTTTTGCCCTCACGAATAATATTGCGAACAGCCGAGTTGGCAACCAATATCTCAGCAGCGACAACCCGACCGCCGCCGATAGCTGGCACCAAGCGTTGCGAACAAACTGCCATCAAAATGTTCGACAGTTGGGCTCGTATCTGCGGTTGCTGGTGCGGCGGAAAAACGTCGATCATGCGGTCGATACTTTGAGCCGCCGAGTTGGTATGCAGCGTCGCAAACACCAAGTGGCCGGTCTCGGCGATGGTGATAGCGGCCGAGATCGTCTCGAGGTCACGCATCTCACCAATTAGCACGACGTCGGGGTCTTGGCGCAAGCTTGAGCGTAGCGCCGCCGAAAAACTATAAGTGTCATAGTGTACTTCGCGTTGTACGACCACCGATTTTTTGCTGCGGTGTGTAAACTCAACCGGGTCTTCGATGGTGATAATATGATGTGATTTTTCGGAGTTTATTTTGTCAACCAGAGCAGCCAGCGTAGTTGACTTACCCGAGCCGGTCGGCCCCGTAACCAGCACCAGCCCGCGCGGATAGTTGGCAAATTCATTGACTATCACCGGCATACCCAGCTCGGCGATCGACTTTATTTCGTTGGGAATCAACCTTAGCGCGGCTGCCAAGTTGCCGCGTTCATGAAATGCGTTGACTCGAAAACGCGCGAGGTTGCCAAATGCAAAACTAAAGTCAAACTCTTTGTCTTTGAGGAGTATCTGCTGCTGTTCTTCGTCAAGGATGGCAAAAATTAGTTTCTCAACTTCTTCGGGATTTAGCGACTCGGTACTGGCGATCGGCACCAGCGTACCATCGACACGCAACATCGGCGGCAACCCCACCTGCAAGTGGAGATCGCTCGCTCGATGCCGAATAACGTCTTCGAGGAGCGTTTCTATCCGAAGTTCCTTACGCGTCTCTACCATATCCCACCTTTCCTATTATGCCATATTGCTCGCCACACGATTGACCTCGTCGAGCGTAGTAATACCTTGCAGAGCTTTCATGTAGCCGTCTTGGCGCATCGATATCATGCCTTCGGCAATTGCCAGTTGCTGTATCTCGGCGCTGGTAGCGCGTTTGGAGATGAGATTTTGAATCGTTAACGAAATATCCATAACCTCAAACACGCCAATCCGACCCTTGAATCCGCCCGGGGTTGTCTGCGTATCTTCCCCCTTCATTAAAGTATAAGCGTTTTGGCCGGCAAGTGGTAGTCCTTTATAGCCAATATCGCTCTCCACCCCTGGTAAATCAGCACGGGTTTTGGGCAACAGCATGCCAACCGTCTCATGAATCGACTTGGTTTCCAGCTCATTGGACTGATACGATCGCTTACCCTCCTCGGCGTTGCGCCGCACCAAACGCTGACCGATGATCGTGTTGACCGTACTGGCGATCAAAAACGGCTCAATACCCATATCGAGCAGTCGCGGCAGCACTCCGGCCGCCGAATTGGTGTGCAGCGTGCTAAATACCAGATGTCCGGTCAACGCCGCCTGCACCGCCAGCTCGGCAGTTTCTTTGTCTCGAATCTCCCCCACCATGACGACATCGGGGTCTTGGCGCAGAATCGACCGCAAACCGCTGGCAAACGTCAGACCGACATCACCGTTGACTTGTATCTGGTTGACGCCGGGAATCTTGTACTCCACCGGGTCTTCGAGAGTGACGATATTTATGCTGTTGTCAAATATCTCTTTGACCAGGGCATAGAGACTGGTTGACTTACCCGAGCCAGTTGGCCCCGAGGTCAGCACCATACCGTTGGGCCGCGACAGTCCTTTGCGCACCCGAGCCAGCGAGCGGCCGACATAGCCCATTTCCTCGAGGTTGAGCGCACTGCCGGATTTGTCGAGCAAACGAATCACCACTTGCTCGCCCCACACCACCGGACTAATCGCTATACGCAAATCAACGTCGCGCTCCGCCACCTGAATTGCAAACTGCCCATCCTGCGGTATGCGGTGTTCGTCGATTTTTAGGTTACTAAGAATCTTGATACGCGAGATTAGCGCCGGCTCGATACTCTTGGGCAGCTTCATGATTTCACGCAGCACGCCGTCTACCCGACAACGAATTTTGAGCGAATCCTCAAGCGGCTCAACATGCACATCCGATGCCCTAGCCCGAACCGCGTATTCCAAAATCGTGCTCAGCGCCCGGCTAATTGGCGAATCCTGGCTGACTTGCAGCTGGGCCGACTCCGAAGCTTTGGTTTCTTCGCTGTTGGCGATATTTACCGCCGCACTCACCCCGCCAGCTAGGTCGGTGTGGTATTGGTCGAGCACATGCCGCACGCCCTCTTCGGAGGCCATAAAAACATTGAGCGGACGGTTAATCTTGTTCGCCAGATAATCCACCGCCTGCACGTTATTGCCGTCGATCATTGCCACCGCCAACCGGCCCTTGACCATCCCGAGCGGTACTGCCATAAACCGCTCGGCGATTTCGCGGCTCAGCAGCGCCAAAACTCGCTGGTCGATCGTCGCGTTTGTCAGATTGACATACGGCACGTTCGACACCACCGCGAGTGCTTTGGTGAGCTGTTCCTCGCTAATTGCTTTGGTTTCTACCAGGTGAGTCAGGAGCGGTTTTTTGTCGGCCTTGGCCTGAGTTTTGGCCGCTTTAATCGTCTCAGACGTCACATAACCCTCGTCAATGAGGATTTTCTCAATCTTTTCCTGATGGTCGTCTGTGAGTACCGCCATGCCACTGACCTCCAGCAATCGACCGGTTAGTTACCGTTAAATGGTTTCTGATTTGATGGTGTGCCGATAGTTATAGGCACTCCCGGATTATTTGCATCGGCATTAAATATACGTGTATCGGGAGTCGGCACAGTCGATGATATCGGCTCAACCACCTCAACCATCACCTTGCTGTTACGATCAGATGGTATCAGCAGTCGCCCCGCCAAGTAGCCGAGGCCCAGACAAACCGCCGCAATCAGGATAATCAGTGCTATGTCGTTTTTTTTCATTGTTTGAGCGTCCTTTTTTCGATAGTGATGGTTTTGCTCGGCTGATAGTAAGTCATGACCATTAGGCTGGCTCGCAATTCTCTGTCGGAGTTGCCCTGTACCGATAAATTAACGATGTGCATCGGCCGGATCGAGCGCTCCAGCTGCTGTATAAACGCTTTGATAGCGTCGTAATTGCCGGCAACCTCGATAGCGTATGACTGCTCAACCGGCTCGACTTTGGTTGGCTTGCCATCGGTCGGCGGAGTCACAGTCGCTCCCCCTGGTACACTAATACCCACCAAACTGACACCGGCTTTCGGCGCAACGTTTTTTTGCAGGGCGGCCGGCAAATCGGTGACACTCGGATTGCTCGGCAAAGCGTCTAAGATAACCGACAAGGTCGTTTGCTCGGCATAAGCTTTGGTTTTGGCCAGATCGCCGTTGGCGATCAGCTTCTTGATCTCGGCATCGAGTGTTTCGACCGCTTTGATATTGGCGCTCAGCGTACTGTCGGCCTTGGACTTAGCGCCAATAATTTGGTTATGAAATGCAAAATCCTGATAAACAAACTGCAGCGCCACCAGAACCAGCGACACAACGCCGGCCGCAATCGCTACCCAGACAAAGACCATCTTGCCGGCTGACTCTATCAGGCGTCGTTTGGTAAGTTGTGTCTGTTTCGCCATAGCCTAAGACCCCTCAAATACTCGTTTATTATCATCAGCGGATTGAGCCGATAGCTGCGGAACTTTCACCTCGATGCCTTTGATGGCATTGCTAAATGTCAGCTCGTTGTAGTGCGTCCTGATCGAGAAAGAAACTTTGGGCATGTTGTTACTCAGCCCCAAACTCGATGACTCGATAACGACCTGGTCAAACAATTTACCGTTAGTGTCGACTCGGCTACCGTCATCGGCGATGGTATACGTCGTCAACTGAGCATGTTTGAGCGATTCCTGAAAGACGCTGAGCGCTTCAAAAGTGTCGCAGCGGCCATTTAGCACCATGGTTTTTTGGCTATCATCGAGCGTCATATTGTTGAGCGAGACCATGTTTGGCGCTCCAGGGTTTAGGATTGGCAGCATATCCATGACACGCGAATAGATGATTTTTTCTTCGTGTAGTTTGGGCAAAGCCGCTAGCTGATTTTGCAGCGTCAGGTTTAGGGTGGTGTTTGGTTTTTGCTCCAAAATCTTGGTTTTTTTGGCGATCTCACCGTCGTAGTGACCGATAATCGCTTTTTGAGCAACATAAGTATACACTACACCAACCGCTACCAGACCGAGGCTGCCGGCGATTACCATCATCGACACCAGCGCCACACGAGTACGATTGCGCTGCGCCCGGATGTATTCTTTTTTGATATCAGGCAGTAAGTTTAGCTCAATCATCAGGATTGCCTCCGTTTCGCCAGACCAACCGCCACGGCATACGATGACGACGAACCTTGCATGGCCTGCTTTTGCTCCCGCTGGAGCGTCACGCCCGTCCAGGGATTGCCCGCCACCGTTGTCAGATTGGTTTTGTTACCGACATACTCGGCGAAACCCGGAATTGACTCGCCATAGCCTGACAAAATCGTCGTATCGACTTTGACATTGGGATACTTGTTTTCAAAAAAGCTTATCGATTTGGCTATCTCGCTGGCAAACTGGTCGATAGTGCTCTCAATTGAGTTAAATAACTGCCCCTCCAGCTTGTCGCGCAAAAATCCAAACTTGAGCAAAAACTGCATAGCCTGGGCTTCGTCGACCGATAGGCGCTGCGAGGCCGCCTTGGCGATACTCATGATACCGGTAGGCAACGAGCGGATCAAACGCGGCGTACCCTCATGAGCAATCACTACGTCAGTTGCGCTTTCGCTAACATTTATCAGCATTTGCACACCCTTGGCATCACTTGGCAGCAATGCCCGCACAATCGCCAGCGAATCGGGCTCAATCGCCACGACATTGAGGCCCAGTGCTTCAACCAGATCAAGGCGACTCTCGGTAAATTCGTTGGTCGCACTGACGATCAATACTTCATTTTTGCTGGCATCATGCAGTGACTTGCCCAAAATCGCCCAGTCGATCTTGGTCTCATCCGGACTGGTCGGTATGTACTGTTCGGACTGGTAGCGTATGGCAGCGTTTTGCTCCTCAGCCGGCATATCGGGCATATCGATAACCGTCGCAAACACCTTGCCCGACGGTATGCCCAGAACAACATTTTTGGTGTCGATACCCGACTGGCCTAGCAGCGTGGTGATCGCCTCGGAGAGTTTTTTGCGGTCCTCCGGCGCATCCGAACTCGATAGCTTGACTGAAATCGGTACGCTGCCATAACGCTCCAGGCTGTAGCTGTCCCCAGAGCCGGGCCGCAATTTAACAGCTCGGATGGCTGTCGTACCGATATCTAGCGCGAAAAAATCGCCCACCGTGCGCAAAATATTCATATACTCTTAGTCTAGCATAAGCAATTTATCGATACCAGTGTTTCTAAAAAAAATATATCCCCTGGTCTGACGAGCGAGCAACAGCGAAGCCTTTAGGGGG
>CAZNHZ010000003.1:51998-58010 GCA_964573015.1 uncultured Candidatus Saccharibacteria bacterium
ACAGCGAAGCCTTTAGGGGGTGGGAAACTCTACGTTGAATTCATTTCAATGTAGAGTTGGGAGGGGCGTGCCCCTCCCTCGGTTAATACCTCGGCGGCAGCTCAGTCTCAATATCGGTCACTAGCGCATTGCTCTGCTTGGCAACAAACGGTGCTACCATGGCGGCAGGCTCGTAGGTCACGACTTCGGCCGCCCCGTCATAGTCCGTCACCCCACTGGTTGCGGTGCGATACAAACCTATATTGGCAGCAGCGATCGGCGCACTAATCACCAGTTTCTGATTGCACACCGCTGAGCTCAGACTAGTCTTGACGGTATGGCAGGTTCTCAGATTACCGCCAGCCAGTAGCGTCGCGCCGACTCTCGTCACGCCATCGCTAATCGTCATATCGCTGCCCGCCAGCAGCTGGACAAACGGCAGGTTCTGAGCCGGGCCGGATGTAGTCGACAGGTCGAGATTGTTGCCGATAGTCAGCTTTCCTGTCGCTTTGATGCGCAGCTGCTTGTCGATTGCACCCGAGGCGGTCACGGTCAGATCGCCGCTATAGACATAATTGCCGGAGCTGAGCGTAGATATATCGACCGTAGCCGACCCTAGCGGTGCTCCGGCCAGATCGAGCGAGGTCGCGCCGCGCAGCATGCCAAACCAGCCGCTGGCCGGCGTGTTGGCAAATGTCAGCAAATTGGCCGAGCCGGCCGTACCGGCTGCCAGCGACGAAAACTTGCTGATAGCACCGTTGCCGATCACGCCATAGTCGCCGTGCGAGCGCCGTGTACCGGCTTCGCCGCCGCCTATCGCGCCGCGGGCAAATACATCACCCTTGCGGAAATACGCCAGCGGTACTTGTATCGAGCCGATGGTCACACAGTAGTTGCTGCCGACTGCGGCCGGTCTGGCCGTACCAGTGACGCTGGCTCCGCCCGGATCGACTGTTATATTGGTGCATAGCTGCTGACCGTCCGCACCGCTCACGATGAAAGTTCTCGACACCTTAAATGTTTCCAGTTCTGTCTTGGTATACGTCTTCGCATTCCATGCTGATTGCGTTATTGCGCAAGTATCAGGACTGGCCGTCACTGTCAGTCCGCCATCTTTAGGACAGTCAATCTTGTAATAAGTAGGTTTTGTCGTAAGTGTCGTCGATGCCGGATCCATCGGAAATTTATGTTCGCAGCGAATCTTGGTGCCACTCGCAACTGTAGTCACTTGGGCATTGGTAGTCGCATCGTAGCAGACCGACTGCGGCTGTAGCTGATATCCCGCCAAGTCGTATAGCTGTACGGTGTAAATCAGTCCGACACCGCTGCTTGCCAGCTGTGCGTTCATCACTACTTTGTCGTCGGCCTCGATACCGAGCACGTTTTCGCCGACTTTTAGCCGGCTGCTGTCGATCCGAAAGTAACGTGTAGGCGTTACGCGATAATCATTACTGGCACCAAGAAGCTGTTGCCCATTGACATAGACTACAAAAAAATCATCGGCCAGTATGTCCAGTCCAATCCCGCCATTACGGTCTTCAGCGGCTTTTATGATAGCCAGATCGGTCTCCGTAAGCGTAAATGTCTTACGAAACAGCGTAGTGCCTAGGTGTGTCACATTGAAAATGTATTCATTATACGACGACCCCGACACCCTATACCAATTGTTATTATCCAAAAAAGCCTTAGTGTAAGCATTTTGCAGGTATATCTGTTGCCACCAGTCCGTATCATCTTTGCAATTCATGCTCCAGATAGTATGTGCCGAGCTATGCATCGGTCGCGAGTAAAGCGGCGAATCGATATTATTTACATCGGTATAGGCGGTCAGCACTGTCCGGTTTACGTTATTTTCGCAACTGGCTCGACGAGTAAAGCGTGTATTGTAATCAACATGAACGGCATTTTTATACTCCGGGGTCGGCACGAATGAGTCTGTTGCCCAGCCGCCGTAGGCTGTCGGATTGACCGAAAATCCTCTGACATTTAATGCCCATATCGGGGCTACATTGGTCCCGGCATCTAGTGCCAATGTGTCCCCCGGATAATAACCGTCGCAATCCCCGGACAACGATCTGTAATTACCCTGATCGCGGGTACCATCGTACATCGGCACCAGTGGCAGCGTTTTTTTGGACGAAGTCGACGGCCAACGACTCGAATCAGTACCGCAGCCATCTTTGCGTTGCGGCCAGTTGATGACCGGTGCCGTCGTGGTCGTGTCTGGTGCCGCCTGCATAGTTCCTATATTGAGATACAGCGCCAGGTTGCTGCTGTCACTGACAGCGTATGGATCGCCCACCATTGCTACATCTCCGTCTTTGACGGCTTTGTCGAGCGATTTGGTCGGGGCAGCCGCTACATAACTTGACTGCCAGCATAAAGTTGCCGTCATCACCAGACCAGCTATTACAGATACTATGAGAGTTGATTTTTTATTTATGGTCGCCATACCGTCTCCGCATAGTTGCCGTCCAGGTAGGTAATGACCAGCTGCGTACCGGCAGCAATGTCATCAGGCTTGATCGATTGGTAGCTAAGACCGGTAGCAAACCGCGTCTTGTCGTCGTAGCGAAAGCTTTTTTCATCGTTTTGACCAGTAATGACCAGCTGCGAAGCCGACTTATCGATAGCTTTGAGCGCCCCGCCGTAATTGCTGCGCGCCTCTACATATCTACGGGATTTTTCGGCGTTGGCCGTTATTTCGGCATCTTTGTCGGCCTGAGTCGGCGCTTTGGGCGGCACCGGTCGAAGCCACACTCCGTAGACAACTACGCTCAGCAGCAGCGCCATTGCGGCAGCAATGGCCAGCCAACCCCGGCGGTTTACCCGTCCCGCCACACCCTTTACTCGCGACAATACGCTCATGGTTATTAGTATACACCAATCGTCGATTTTGCGAATACACCAAATATCACTATATTTTGTCATGACCGTCCAAGTAGGCTACAGTAGTAGCTATGAGTTTGTCTATCGGTATCGTCGGTCTGCCAAACGTCGGTAAATCGACGCTATTTAATGCGCTGACTAATGCGGGGGCGCTGGCAGCGAACTACCCGTTTGCCACCATCGAGCCCAACACCGGTATCGTCCCAGTTCCTGATGAGCGGCTGGCGGTACTGCAGCAGATGTACTCGGCCGAAAAAGCCATCCCAGCGACCGTCGCCTTTGTCGATATCGCCGGGCTGGTCGCCGGCGCCAGCCAGGGCGAGGGTCTCGGTAATCAATTTCTGCACAATATCCGTGAGTGCGACGCCATCGTGCATGTCGTGCGGGCGTTTCACAACGATGATATCCTCCGTCATGGCGATGCCGCTATAGATCCAAAATCCGATATTGAGGTCATCAACACGGAATTAATCCTTGCTGACATTCAGACCATCGACCGCCATATCCCGAAACTTACAAAAGAAGCCAAAAGCGACCCCGCCAAGCGTATCGAGCTCGACGAGCTGACGAAACTGCGCGCGGCGCTCGACACTGGCAAGACGATATCCTCTCTCGGTCTCCCAGCCTCCCAGTCTCCCAGCCTCTCCCTCCTCTCCGCCAAACCCGTCATCTACGTCTTCAATGTCGACGAGGATGGCCTGACAGATGAAAAACTGCGATCCCAGCTGCAATCATTGGCTGCCCCAGCTGACAGCGTCCTCATCTGCGCCAAGCTTGAGGAGGAGTTGCGCGGCATCGATGTAGCGGATGCGGCCGAGCTGCTACGCAGCTATGGCGCCAGCGAATCCGGGCTCGCCCAGCTGGCTCGAGCCGCCTACCATACCCTCGGTTTGCAGAGCTACCTGACCGCCGGCCCCAAGGAAGTTCGCGCCTGGACGATACACCAAGGCGCTACTGCTCCCGAAGCGGCAGGAGTCATCCACACTGACTTTGAAAAAGGTTTTATCGCCGCACAAGTGATCGATTATAACGATCTGATCGCAGCCGGCTCCGAACAGGCGGCGAAAGCCGCCGGTAAAGTCCGCACCGAGGGGCGAGACTACATCATGCAGCCGGATGATGTCGTCGAGTTTCGGTTTAATGTCAGTAAATAAATCATAAAAATGAGAAGCCCCCGCTCCATTCTCTGACACCGCTGGCTGCGATGGAGTATGGATGCGGGGGCTAAGAGACTCACGATGGCAGGCTATCGACTCGGTCAAAGACAAAATCGAGCACGAAATTGTCAGTCGAGCGAGTGCCGACGGCAATCTGCCGACAACCAATCAGCAAGAGGTGGTTTGGCTTGGCCGTATCACCCCAGGCTTCTGAGCTGTTTGCCAGCTGGTTTTTTGGTATTACCAACTGCTTGACCAGCCGATAGACCAGCCACTGCTCGCCAGAGGCCTTGGTCTGCAGCCAAACCTCATCACCCAGCTCAACGGCAAACTTGCCAGCTTGCCAGTCATAGAGCGGGTTAAAGCCTATGTCGGGTCGACTGGTGCCGGTGTGAGCGGAAATCGACGTTAGGTCGACCGCGTCGGTTCCGGGCGCAAACTCAGTAGCGTCCAGTTCCGGTAGCGGATCAGGGTTCCAGTAGGCCTCCATATATGTCGGCGGCGTGACTGGGTTACGAGACTCGGGCGGCAACTCAAGCACCACCATGTCCAGTCCAGTATCTGGCTGATACAGTCTGGTTGGCGGTGATGGTTTAATAACCGGCTTGGTGACGGTCGGTATCGTGGCGACCTCCGTTGGTGACGGCGTAACCGGGGTTGGCTCGGGTGACGTAGTCGCCGTGGGTGGCGTCGAGTTCGGCGCAGTCGTGATCGGTGGTGGAGCTGGCGCTGCCCGCTCACTTACCTTAACGTCTGCCGGTCTCATCATCCAGTCAGCGACGCTATACGCTACGACGGCAATGATGAGCATAACGACGAGGTTTCGTGCTGTGCGCACCTAGCCTCACCTCCTCTTTCGTAAGTCAGATTGTATGGTACAGACAGCTCGACGCTGTCATATCTATATTTTAGCATATTTTTTCATATTTGTAAATTGAAGACCCCCCGCTACAGATTGCATAGCGGGGGGCGATAGAGATAGACGTACCCTCTCGACTCTCACGAGGAGATGGTACTTCTAGGGTCCGATCTATCTCAGTCTTCAGCGCGACGGCGCCGGCGCTGGCTGATGCCAAACGCGATCGCCGCACCGGCGGCGACGAGCATCGCCCACGGGTTCAACCCCGTCGGCACACTCTCGATGCCGTTGTTGTGCCGCGCACCAGTCCGACCACCGGTCGTCACGACCGGCTTCTGGGTGTTGTCACCCGAGCCGGTCGTCGGCGCCTGTCCACTCTGGTCATTCGACCCCGTCGCCGGGGTCGGCACACCAGGAGTGGTACCGCCGGGCTGGCTGCCCGTGTCGGTGCCACCGGTCGGCGGGGTCGTCGACGTCGTGCTACCACCATCCGAGGACGGAGTCGTCGGCGTCGTGCCGCCACCACCGCCATTGTCGTCATCGCCGGGCGGCGGGACGACTACTCCGGTGCAGTGCGACAACGTAAACACCGGGTGCTTGACAACACCCTGGTAGCGGTACTTGACGAGCATGCTCGCCGTGACCACTCCGCCGTCGAGCGCCCAAGCGCCCCGACCGTTCTGGCTCATGGCGAGCCAGGGGCCGTTGTCAAACGACACCTCGGCTGCCGTGATACCGTTGCCGGTCAGGACCCAGTGAGAACCACTGGTGCACGGCAGGTTGTCCCTGCCCTGCTTACCCCAGGTCCCGTAGGTCCAGTCGTCGACGGGGGGCGTCACGACCGGACAGCCGTCGGCACCTACCGTGGTTCCGGCAGGTGTGTTCGGGCACTTGTCGGCATTGTCGCCGACCTTGTCGCCGTCCGAGTCCTTGGACTCGTTCGGGTCGTTCGGGAAGGCATCCTGATCGTTCGGGACACCGTCACCGTCAAGGTCGACCGGCGTGGACTTCGGGTCGTTGGGATTGCTCCCAGCGGCCGTCTCATCCGCGTCGAAGTAGCCGTCACCGTCAGAGTCGACGGGGGGCGTCACGACCGGACAGCCGTCGGCACCTACCGTGGTTCCGGCA
>CAZNHZ010000003.1:58110-87822 GCA_964573015.1 uncultured Candidatus Saccharibacteria bacterium
GCGGCCGTCTCATCCGCGTCGAAGTAGCCGTCACCGTCAGAGTCGACGGGGGGCGGCGGGTTGCACTTGTAGTTGAAGCTGTAGGTCGTTTCAAAGTCATGCACCCCCTCGACGTAGCCCACCAGGTGGGCGGTGACGTCAGTGTTGCAAGGGTAGACCTTGGACGACACACCTGAATTCCAGCCGCGTGCCTTGTCAAGATCGATTGGCCCCGCAGTGTTTTCATCGACGAAACCAGACACCGTCAGAACGGCATCGTCTGGCGTACCGGGCGGACGAATCCACTCGGCGCCGAGTGACAACGCAACCTCTCCCGGATTTGCCGAAAAGAGGCCGTAGTTCCACACCACCTCCCCCTCGTATGCCTGGGCCGCCGGCATGGCGACCAGGCCAAAGCCAAGCACCAAGGCCAGGGCGGCCAAGGCTCGCTGGATACGGTTCACAACCGTCTCCTCTCTGCCGCTTGCGCGGCGGTAGTTTTTTGGTTGGTGCCCGTCGTCGTATGCTCTCGATTGGTTTGAGATAGATCAGATTGTCAAAGTACGTCGGGAGACGCACCAAACCAATCAGTCTAGCTCACCTCAACCGACAACACACGAATCCGTGCTACCTCTATTTATAGCATAAACCCTACAAAAAATCAACCCTAATTGTCGCCCAGCCATTCGTTACCCCCAATTTATCGAGTTGTCGTCAACCGGTAGAACCGTTCGCGGTTGCCTTTGGCGCCGGCTACTTGGCTGTCGGCTTTGTCGAGTATGACAAAATATTGCTTGACCCAAGCCTCAAAATCGTGCAAAATCTCCCGCCGCAAGCGATCATTTTTGATCACGCCCCTGCTGACCTGCTCACGCCCGGCTTCAAACTGCGGCTTGACCATGGCGATAATCACAGCTGACGGACCAACGACCGATGAAATATGCGGCAATATCTCGCGCAAACTGACAAAACTGACATCGATGACGACGATATCGACCGCATGCTCAGGCTTGAAATCGCGTATATCGGTTTTTTCATGCAATTCTATGCGCTCATCGCCGCGCAAGCTCGGATGCAGCTGATCCGTTCCGACATCAACCGCGATCACTTTGGACGCACCGCGGCGCAGCGCGTAATCGGTAAAACCGCCGGTACTGCTGCCAACATCTAGCACGGTTTTGCCCATAAAATCCACTCCGAACTTCTCCGCGACACTGGCAAGCTTGAGTCCGGCCCGCGATACGTATTGCTCCTTGGCGGCTAGTTTTATATCGGCACTTTCATCGACGAACTGCCCGGTTTTGGTCACCAGCCGACCATCGACTCGCACTTTGCCTAGCCGTATCCAGCTCTCGGCCGCCGAGCGCGACTGCGCCAACTCACGCCGAAATACTTCGTAATCCAATCTGTTTTTCATCTGTTATCGATTTTATCACGAATCAAAAAACAGCCGTCCGCACCGCTACGACTACTTTTGCCGCTCGATGTAGCTGCCGTCGCGGGTATCGACACGGATGATATCACCGGTCTTGATAAACGCCGGTACCTTGACGACCAGACCGGTATCAGTCGTCGCATCTTTGAGCACACTGCTCGTGGTATCGCCTTTGACGACGTTTTCGGCGTATCTCACCTCGAGAGATACCGCTGTCGTCAGCTCGACGTTGATGACACGATCACCAAAAAACTGCAGACTGACTTCATCGCCTTCGTGCAGGTACTTGTCCGCCTGATTCATCGTCTCACTATCGACCTGGAACTGGTCAAAGGTGCTCGGGTCCATCAGATGAAAGTCAGTGCCGTCCGAGTAGAGGTACTGAACCGTGCGGTTGGTGACATCAGCCGGTTCGATCTTTTCCTGGCCTTTGTAAGTCTTGGGCAGCATCGCGCCCGTCACCAGGTTTTTTACCTTGACATTGACAATACTTCCGCCGCGGCCCATCACTTTTTGATTGTAGTCCATAACGCGATATGGTTGGCCATCGATCTGGATGACGGTGCCTTTTTTGAGGTCAGTCGGGGAATACATAGTAGATTAATAATTAAAGATTAAGGATTAAAGAAATATAATCGCAAAATCTAAAGACGCTCCTTATTCGCCTTGATTAAACCTTGCAACAATCTGTGTGTTAGCTGCGCCTGTGAGACGGCTTTTTCTAACACTCTATCATCAAAATATCCCACATCAAATGCGATATAACATTGAGTTTCTAGCTCAGCCAAAGAGCCTTTGGCTACATAATAGAATTGATTCTTTTCTTTAGCGGAGGCTCGGACAAAACCATCAGCGATATTGCTCGGCACTGATACCGCCGCTCGTCGCATCTGATCTGCGATACCGTATTTTTCATGTGCGGGCATTTTTGACGTCAGTCGATATATTAACACGTAGCAAGCTTCCTAGCTTCCTGCCAAACTTTCAAATCAAGATATGTCGCAATCCTCCCCATGATTTATCTTCTTTAATCATTAATCGTTAATCTATCTTCTGCTTTTCGCCGCTTAGCCCTGGGCGACAAACGGCATCAAAGCCAAGTGACGGGCGCGTTTGATGGCCGTGCTGAGCTGGCGCTGCTGGCGTGGGTTTAGCCCAGTCTTGGCATTTGGCTCAATCTGTCCGTATGCGTTGATAAATCGCTGCAGTGTCTTGACGTCTTTGTAGTCAAAGTATGCAGGAATGTCTTTTTTAAATCGTCGTGCCATAGTTACTCCTTTGGAGTAAAAGCAGATTAATGATTATAGATTGAATATTAAAGAAGCTCGTTACAAATCTTCTTTAATCATTAATCGTTAATCTAACTTCTACTTGTTATTTAATTAAAATGGTATATCGCTGAGATCAATTGGTTGATCATCGATGTCATCGGCTGGGGCGGATTGTTGCTTCTTGGCCGGAGCAGACTTGCTGCCGTCGTCAAACGAACTGCCGCCTCCGCCCTGTCCGCTATCAACAAAGTTGAAATCCTCGACGACAACCTCGACTTTACTGCGCTTGCCGCCGGTCTCTTTGTCTTCCCAGCTGCGCTGGTCTAGTCGTCCGCTGACGAGGACTGCGCGGCCTTTGCCGAGGTATTGGGCGATGATCTCGCCGGCTTTGCCCCAGGCAACGCAGTCGATGAAACTGACTGCTTCTTGTTGCTGACCGTCGGCACCTTTCCAGGTGCGGTTAACCGCCAGGCTAAAACTCGTTACTGACTGACCGTTTGGTGTCGTTCGAGTTTCCGGGTCCCGCGTCAGGTTTCCCATCAGTATTACTTTATTAAACCCCTTCATAGTGCGTTTCTCCTTTCAGTCGAAACTTAGTATATAGAATATAGGTATATAGAATATGGCTACTTCGCTATATTCAATATTCTATATTCCATATTCTTCTCCCTCTACTCTTCTTCTTTGCTCTCGGCTGCTTTGGCGGCTTCTGCGGCGGCAGCCCGCGCCTTTTGATCGACGCTGACGAGCAAAAATCGCAAGGCTTCGTCAGTGATATTGAGCGCAGCGTTCACTTTGGCGACAGCCTCGGCAGGCAGCGAAGCCTCAAAGTAGACGTAGACACCGAAATCTTCCGTGCCGATACGATACGCCAGGCGCTTTTTGCCCCAATTATCTTCTTTAGTGATCTCACCACCGTTTGCAGTGATGATATCGCGAAGCTTTTTGAGCACTGGATCGAGATCTGCTTCGAGATCAGGATGCAGTACGACAGTCAGTTCGTACTCTCGCATAATAGTTACCTCCTCTTGGAACTCCCTATGCGGGGTGCTTGTGCTGTTTCACACAAGCTTTAGGTGATAGTACAAGCAATTATAACAGAGGTAACTATAAATTTCAAATATAAAAGTGACGCAGATACGGCAGCTCGCTGTCATTGAGTACACGCCAGCGCTCGATAGCATCATTATCAGCCGCAATATTCTCCGAGCTATTAGGGCCGCCTCGTGAACGCACGGCACTAGCTGCTTTGAGTGACATATCGAAATATTCTCGTAATATCGCCTGGCCCTCAGTTTTGTCGGTCACATCCAGAGCCACCGGTATGCCGTTTCGATGCCCCTCGATAAATATTCCGAAAGCCCCGTTTGATGAGGCAATAATCTCGGCGGGCTGATCGTATCCATACGTACCGGTTGCAAACATGGCACAGCGATACAGTATCGTACCGTCTGCTCGCTCGTATATAGATGTCCGGCTATCAAGAGCGCGTGAGTCATTTTGTCGAGTAAAAAATTCACCATTGCCCGCTTCCGCGCGGCGGGCGTAGCAATTCGCTTGTAAATACAGAGCTTCTTGCATAAATGCTTCGGCCGGTCGCTCCAAAAGCGTTTCTATCAATCGACTGCGCTCAATAATTAATTCTTCTGCTTTGGCGCGCTGTAGATCATGAGGATCGCTATAGACATCATCAATCACGCTCGTCCAAAATTCGGGGTCGTGCAGCAATTCCTTATATTGTTTATCGGGCAAAGTGTCGAGACGCCGGACAGGTTGAACTTCATAATGATTAGCAGACATAATCTACTCCTTTTGTTTATTATACACTCATTTATGTATAATGTCAATACTTCTGGCCTAATGTTTGTCTTTAGCCTTGTTACCGGTATACGCTTGTGATAGCGAAAATGCAAGTCTCAGCGCTGGATACCGTACTCGTCGGTGTTGCCATCATCGCCATCACCGCCGCCGAGATCAGCCAGGCTGGTGATCAGCACCTCGCGCGGACGGGCGCCGTCGGCTGGGCCGATAATACCCTGCTCTTCCATCTCTTCCATAATTCGCGCTGCACGACCGTAGCCAATGCGTAGCTTGCGCTGCAGGAGTGATGTCGAGGCTTTGCGGCTCTCGATCACGACACGGACAGCGTCACGGAACATATCATCGTTTTCGCCGCCGTCAAAGTCCATGACAACCCCGCCTTTGCCGTGCAGCTGTACCGGCTGGGCGACGATCTCGTCATCATACTGCGGTGGCCGCTGCATACGAAGATGATCGGTAATCTTGTTGACCTCATCATCGGTCACCCAAGCGCCCTGGATACGTTTCGGCTTGCTCATCTGCGGCGTCAGCAAGAGCATGTCACCCTGACCGAGCAGTTTTTCGGCACCGATCTGATCGAGAATCGTGCGGCTATCGACCTGACTGGCGACGGTAAAGGCGATACGCGCTGGGACATTGGCTTTGATGAGTCCCGTGATGACATCGACACTCGGCCGCTGCGTTGCGAGCACGAGATGCACACCGACTGCACGGGCTTTTTGCGCTAGACGAACGATCAACGCCTCGACGTCGCGGGCTGCGATCATCATCAGATCGGCCAGCTCATCGATAACGATGACGATATATGGCATCGGCTCTTCGGGTTTCTTGCTGTTGTAGCTGCGGATATCGCGGACTTTTTCTTCGGCCAGCAGACTGTAGCGGCGCTCCATCTCATTGACTGCCCACTTGAGAGCGCTGATGGTTTTTTCCGGCTCGGTAATGATCGGCGTCAGCAGGTGCGGAATATCGGCGTATGGCGTCATCTCGACCTGCTTGGGATCGACGAGAATCAGACGCATATCACTCGGGCTGTTGCGATAGAGCAAGCTCGACAGCAGCGTATTGATCATGACCGATTTACCAGAGCCAGTCTGACCAGCGATCAGCAAGTGCGGCATCTTGTTGAGCTCACCGACCACGGCATCACCGGCGATATCTTTGCCGATTGCAAAGCTGAGCGGCTCGGTCGCGCTCGTCCACTGCTTGGCCGTCAAGATACCATACAGGCGCACATCAGCTGCTTTGCGGTTTGGCACCTCGATACCGACTGCTCGCTGGCCAGGAATCGGCGCTTCGATCCTGAGAGCCTGAGCCGCGAGATTGAGGGCGATGTTAGTCTCGAGTGCCGAGATGCGATTGAGCTTGACGCCGCTCGGCGGCTTGAGGGTGTACTGGGTGACTTTTGGCCCGATGTTGGCACCCTCCATATCGACATCAATGCTAAATTCGCTCAGCGTGTCTTTGATGATCTGAGCATTGTGCTTGACATCACCGGCATCGGCTGGCGACTGTTTTTTCTCGAGCAGATCGAGGCTCGGTGTCTCCCAGTCAGGGTCGCTTGCACTGGTGAGCGCAGACTGCTGTTCGGCCGCCTTGTCTTGCTTGACGCTATTTCGCAGCGTGCTCAGACCTTTTTTGTCGCTACTCATGACAGTCGGTACGCCCTCGTTGAGCTTGAATTCACCGACCGGCTTACTGGTGATAGCCCCGGCCCTTTCGGCAATAGCAGCGTTACCCTCGAGGTTGGGATCACGCTCTCGGCTAAACAACCCGCGCAAAAAATCGATAATCGCTTGCGGCGGAATTGCCAGCACAAATAGCAGCGTAATAACGATCAGAACAATGTAGATAAAACTTGCTATCGAAGTATCGACCATGCTGAGCATGGCTTGATTGACCAACCAGCCAATCAGACCGCCACCCTCACCGGTCTGAGCGATTTCGGAGCTGTCCGGATCACGCGAAAACACACCGAACAAACCGGAAATCCAGATAATAAGCAAAAATGACGCAAACTTCATCACGCTCGCCAGACGGTTTTCTTCGGCGCGAAATGTCGCTATCGCCAAAAACACAAACACCAGCGGCATGATATACGCTCCGGCACCAAACAGCACGATCGCGCCGCGCAGCAGCCAGTCAAGCAGCGGCCCGCCCGCCCCAAACATCGCCACGACCAGCAGCAGCGCCAAAACAATCAGAATTATGCCGCCGACTTGCCGCCAAAAACCATCCGGCACTTCGTGCTGGGGTCTGATAGCCTTTTTTGATCGTGATTTTTTCTTTCGTGCCATATCGATTTCTCATTATAGGCATCTTATCGTACACTGTCGATGCTTATACTTATATTGTAGCACAAAATACTACAAAATGCAATAGGCTTATGGTTATATTAGACAATCGACGCTTCTGATTCGGGTTCGGCGATCGCTGCCGCCGGATTGCGGCGATAGCGCAAGATCAGATAGATCATCGCAACGTAAAACCCCGCCCAGGCGCTCAGCGCGATAATCGTAGCAGTGGTGTAGAGTAGTTCAATTAATGTCGTTTTTGTATTTATGTGGTGTTATATATACATAATAACATAAACGTTTTGAAAATACAATACCTCACGATTCATGCTTGGCTGAATCAATCAGGCAAAGGGCTAGATATCACGCGGACTGCGGCCAGCCAGATGCGGTGCTTCAGCCTCACTCGGTACGGGCTGAGTCCAGTCGGATTTCGGTACAAACGGTGCTTTGCGTGCGGGATGCTGACCTTTGCCGGATGATTTGTCGGCGGCTGGTGCTGCCCCGCCAATCTCATTGATCACCGGAATGATGATTGGCGTGCGACGGGTTTGATCATACAGAAGATGTGTTAACTCATCGCGAAGCTCTTTTTTAGCAGCATCCATATCAATCTTGCGGCCAGTAAACAGCCGAGCAACTTTTTGCTTGAGGTACTGGCGAATGAGGTTCATGAGTTCCTCCGAGTCACGCAAGTAGATAAAACCACGCGAGATAATATCGGGGCTAGTAAGGAGACGTCCATTACTGCGGCTAACGGTCAGTACAACCACAAAGATACCTTCGTTGGCCATATGGATACGGTCTTTTAGCACTACTTCAGACACTTCAGCGCCACTGTCGTCATACATGACACCGCCAACCGGAATTCGTCCGGTCTTTTTGGCGCTGCCGTCATGATAAAACTCAACAACGTCTCCGGCGTCACAGACAAAGATATTGTTACGAGGAATGCCACATTCGCGCTCCGCCATCTCGGCATTGTGAACTAACATATGAAATTCACCATGATTTGGCAGATAATAGGTCGGATTTACTGCAGAAATAAGTCGCAGATGGTCATCGTGGTAGGCGTGGCCAGTCAAGTGTATGCGGCCAACACCTGGTAGGTTGAGTCGTCGATCCTGGAAGACATCACTTCCTTCACGCATCAGGCCATCAACCGTTCGAACAATGTACTTTTCATTACCTGGAATCATACTTGAGCTAAAGACGATCACGTCAGAGTTCTTAATTTTGACGTGCTTGTGCGCGCCAGTCGCCATGCGGTTGAGCACGGCGTTAAACTCGCCCTGAGATCCAGTACAGACAATCGTCACTTTGCTATCCGGCAGCTTGATAATGTCTTCCATCTTGACGACGACGTCTTTTGGCACCTTGATAGCGCCATTTCGCAGGGCTACCTCAAGGTTTTGAATCATGCTATAACCGGCAAACGCAACTTTACGATCGTGAGCTTTGGCTTCTTCCATAATCAGCTGCATGCGGTGGAGATTTGACGAAAAACAGCTAACAATGTGTCGGCTAGCCGGAAATAGTTCCATGATCTCACCAATATTATGCGCGACATCTTGTTCGCTGTGCACACTACTACTGCCCTGGGACTCACAGTCAGTCGACTCGTTCATAAACAGCATAAAGCCTTCTTTTTGCTGAATCTCAGAGATACGAGAAAAATCAAAAGCCTTATTATCGACCGGCGTATCTTCGATACGCCAGTCACCGGAGCTAAGCACGTTGCCGACCGGTGTACGAATCACCACGGCGGCAGCATCTGGGATTGAATGATTGACCCGGATTAGTTCAACACTAAAGCTGTCACCGACCTGCACAGTGTC
Organism: uncultured Candidatus Saccharibacteria bacterium; assembly: GCA_964573015.1. Classification (GTDB taxonomy): domain Bacteria; phylum Patescibacteriota; class Saccharimonadia; order Saccharimonadales; family Saccharimonadaceae; genus JAPUDQ01. The sequence goes on from CAZNHZ010000003.1 coordinate 66,749, forward strand.
GTGTGCTTCCGGATCGAGAATATGGTATTCCGGCTCATAATCGTCCGGTGATTCTTCCATGTTTTTTTGCAACATACCGACCGTAAATTTGGTCGCGTACACTGGCGCTGGAATCTGCGGGATAAGGTGGCGAAATGCGCCGATATGATCGAGGTGGGCGTGGGTGAATACCACACCGCGAATCTGGTCTTTACGCTCAACCAGCCAGGTGATATCAGGCGTGATGTAGTTGATGCCAGGATAATCAGAACCGGGAAATATAAATCCCATGTCGACAATGATGATATCGTTGTCGTATTGGAGAGCGGTCATGTTTTTACCGATACCCATTTCACCGACACCACCAATCGGAATCACTTTGAGACTTGGCCGTGTACTCGGACGTTGCCGTTTGAGATCAAGCAGCGTGAACTGGCGTCCGTCATAGCCATTGTAGATTGATTTGTTGACCGGCACGTCAATACGGTGCTGAGTCGCCCGTACATTGACGTTTTCGCTGACGCGACGCTGCGCGCGTTGCACTTCACCGCGTCGAGTGCTAGTGCCTGCCATAACGGCAGTATCCTGGACGCGTTTTTGATTTGGTTGTTGCCGCTTGGACTGATCATCAGCCTGCGGGTTAGCGAGTCTTCGTTGACCCATAAATTACTATGCTCCTTTTTCTTTTTTAGTTAATTAGTAGTAATTTGCGTTAAATTCAGTAGTGAGAGATAGCCTAGACTGTCGATTCCCTCTCTGTAAAGTAATCTTAGTGTAGCAAAAGTAAATAGATTTTTCAATCACCACCCCTAACGCCACGAATATTCATGAGTTTAGGGGTGGGGACAGAGGAGTCCCCGGGTGGCGTCAGCCACCAAACTGTTTGTGATCGAAGCGATCACAGTTACACGATCACTTAGTGACCGACGAATCCTTGATGGCCTGAATGATCCTGCTCGTCATGAGCTCCATGAACATGAGAACTATCCCGCCAACAATCATAATGATTTGTTGTATGGAGACGTCTCCCCTAACGATCCCCGCCGTTAGAATCAAAAGACTGCAAGATCATGATATCGTGCTCATCAAATGGCAGTATGAGGATTCCGAAACCGGTCGAATTCGCCAGCTGCAAAAACTACTACCCCACGCCAAACACCGCATCATCTTGCTGGAACTCCCTATCGCCACGCTCAAGCAACGCCTGACCGCTCGCCCCTGGTGGAGCAGTATCACCGACCAGGACGCATTTATCCGAGATGAATACATGAATATCGATCGATTTTTGCAGGCAACTGCCCTGCCGGTCACTAGGGTCGATTGCTCGTCAGCGACAAATTACAGGCTTATCAAATCTTAATTACCGGTAATCGCGGCGATGTTTTTGTCGAGCGCGGCATCGAGAAGTTCTTCGGCGAGTTCGATGTAATCATGCTCCGGTGCGTCGTTATAAGCGTCAGCCAGACAACCGACAGCCCGGTGAATCAGCACCGGCAAAAATTCTTTCATAAACTGCTCCCGCTCCATGGCGTGGTGCTCCATAAATTCCCGCAACAGCTGCTGCGCGGTGACCCTGGAGCCGAGCGTCGTGTACAGCCGACCGTAGCCATAGGCCAGATCGGTAAAGCGAAACAAGTCGGTACCGCATTTTTCGCCGTCATAGACGATCCAGTTGCCCTTGAGATCGAATATCTGCCACGGCGTCAGATCGCCGTGCTGCAAGCATTTGGTCAGTTTGAAATGCACCGACTCGAGTCGTTTGTGTGCCTCGTCGAGCCGCTCATAGCGGTCAATACTCTCACCCAACCATTCTTGCCAGATCGGGTAGACGTGATCACTGCGCGACGGCTCGTCGGGCAGGTTTTCGGACTTCCAATTGAGGGCAATCGTATCAAACAGTACCAGCATTTCAGCGTAGCGCGGTATGACGCGTTGCCAGGCATCCAGCTCGCCTGGTTCGGCAACGAGCGGCGCATCGATATAGTCCAACACAATCCCAGTCGTACCAACGCGGCGCTCAATATCCGGCCCAAACAGCCGCGCCGTCGGATAAAACGCTTCGATACGGTTCATAAATTCACTCCAGACAATCTCGCGCTGGATATTTGGTATCATGGCTTCGGTGCGGGCATTTTTGTAAAAATACCAAGTGTTGCCTTTGCGCACCTTAGCATACTCAAACCGATCACCTTTGCCACGCGGATTATCCATCACTACGACTTCATCAAACAGTGGCGGTATATTACTATCCATGTTTCATCTCCTGATCACAAAGCGTCTTGGCCGCGAGAAAGTCGTCGATCAATGTTTGGCGCATACCTCCATTATAAAGTGCTGCCGCCGGATGGTAGAGCGGCACGACAAGCCAGCTCATGACAACCTGCTCGCCAGCAGAGCTGCCGACTCTGTTGTCATTTGCGACGAGCTGCTGCGTTGCAGGCTGCGCTGCTCTTTCAGAGTATTTTTCATACACCTCTATCCGCCGCTCACCTGCGCCTTGCATCTCATTCGCAGCTGGCTGTCGTGAAGCTATACGTGCATATCGCACCTTTCGAGCCATACCGTGATCACGTGAGATATGCAGATCAGGAATAAACGCCGCGCCGCTATGGCGGCCGAGCGTGATCACAACTCTAGGGTCGATGATCTCGAGCTGGCGCATGAGATAGGGCCAAAACTCGCGCTTTTCCTCGGGGCTTGGGTCGCGATTGCCTGGCGGACGGTATTTGACGATGTTTGTGATGTAGACATCGTCTCGGTTCATGCCGGCCGCAGCCAACATCTCATTGAGAAATCGTCCGCTCGCCCCGACAAATGGTAGCCCTTGCTCGTCCTCCGCCTTGCCTGGCGCCTCGCCGATAAAGACAATCTCAGCGTTCTCGTTGCCATCGCCCATGACGAGTTGCGTGGCGGTTTCGCGCAAATGCTCACCAATTTTATCGGCAATAATTTCATCACGCAGCGCATCAAGCCGTGCCTGTTTGGTCATAATTTCGGCTTTCCCAAGGGCAAAGTCGGAGGGTTCAATGCTTCATACGCACTGATAATTTCACTGTCACGGATTGTTTCCGTCGTATCGCATTCGGCTACAAGCGCGTTTGTCAGCCGCCCGCTAAAGCCAACGTATGTCACTTTACAACCGGCGTCTTTCACTGCTTTGATTGCCGGTAACAAGTCCGTATCTGAGCTGACAATCGCACATTGCGCCGTATCGTTTTTATAACAATCTACTACTAGGTCGACTGCGATTCCGACATCAACACCTTTTTCCTGGAATTTCAAATCTTGAAGGTTACATTGTTTACATCGGTCGCTATCGCGAAGTTTCAGTTTGCCCGACTCGACGTAGGTAATGTCCTGCGCTGCAAGCGTGTTCCGCACACGACGTGATGTGTCCGAAAATCGACGAGATTTGAGCAAAATGTCATCACCTTTGTCATTTCTGACTTTGACTTTCGCGCCATAAAACCGTATATCGATATCGGAACCGAATATCGTCGTCAGAATACTGCGAATATCAAGTTTCGTCAGATCACTCTTATCAGTGATGTGACCCGAATCAATCAATATCTCTGCAGCTTTATAAAGGAAATTTTGGCCGTCTATGTATACTTTGTAAGCCATAGTGACAGTATACTCTAAAACAAAGAACCTTGACGGGTCGAAACCAAGTCAAGGCGCTGTGACAATTACTATACAGTATGACTTTACATATGTCAACATATAACGTGTTATATGTCAAAACGCTCCGCTTTATGTTGTGGATAAAACAGCCTTATACCGCTTATGTATGTAGAAAATATTTGTAGATTTTTTCACTACATATTTTATTTATGACGTTTTTTAGAAGAAGGCTTCGAAGCGGGAGTTTTGGTTAGCTTTTTACTAGCCCAGGCTATGATGAACGGCCACGCCCAGATAACAATACGCCGGACTGTCGGATTGCGATATAGTCTTAATACTACATTAAACATATGCCAAGAATACGGCATGTTAATGCCATATTCTGTGGGCTAGATTACGAACTGAGACTATTCGGCCAAGTCTTGAGGCTTCATGCTGAGGCTGAGGCGGCCGCGGTCGTCGATCGCAACGAGCTTGACTTTGACCGTATCACCCTCTTTGACGACATCAGTTACCTTCTCGACACGCTTGTCGCTCATAGCTGAGATATGGCACATACCGTCGATACCAGGCATGATGTTGATGAAAGCGCCGAATTCCATGATCTTGACGACTTTGCCGGTGTAAATCTTGCCAACCTCTGGCTCTTCGACCAAGCCCTTGATCCATTCGAGAGCACGCTCGATCGCCTCGCCATTGACAGCTGAGACCGTCACCAGACCGTCATCGCGGATATCGACTTCGGCACCGGTTTCTTTGGTGATCTTGTTGATCGTCTCACCGCCCTTGCCGATGATGGCACCGATCTTGTCAGGGTTGACCATGAGCTTCTCGATCCTAGGCGCGTATGGACTGAGCGTGGTACGCGGTTCGGCAATTGTACTGAGCATATGATCGAGAATTTTTGCGCGACCAGGCTTGGCAGCCATGACAGCTTGGCGCAGTATATCGACCGGCAGGCCGTGGACCTTCATGTCCATCTGCATAGCTGTGACACCCTTTTTCGTGCCAGTGACCTTAAAGTCCATATCGCCCGCAAAATCCTCAGCATCAGCGATATCAGTCAGTACATACGGCGTATCACCATCCATCATCAAGCCCATCGCGACACCAGAGACGGCGTTTTTGATCGGCACACCGGCATCCATCAGCGCCAGCGTAGAGCTACAGGTCGCGGCCATACTGGTCGAACCGTTCTGACTCATGATCTCAGTCACGCTGCGAATCGCATATGGAAACTCTTCGGCATCCGGCAACACCGGTATGAGCGCTCGCTCAGCGAGGTAACCATGACCGATCTCGCGGCGGCCAGGACTGCCGAGGCGGCGAACTTCACCGACGGTGTAGCCAGGTGCATTGTAGTGGTGCATGTAGCGGCGCTCAAAGTCGTTTTGCTCCATGGTATCGACCATCTGAGCATAGCTGAGCGGTGCGAGCGTGACGATATTCATACCTTGTGTCACACCGCGGGTAAATAGGCTCGAGCCATGTGTTCGCGGCAAGATACCAATTTCTGAGCTGAGCGGGCGAACCTCATCGAGCTTGCGTCCATCTGGTCGGACTCCGTCTTTCACGATCCCCTCGCGGACATCACGGTGTAGCGCCATCGTAAAGGCTTCGTCGTATTCATCGCGCAGCGTATCATATTCGTCGCCGACTTTAGCGGCCATCTGCTCATGAAAGTCCCAGCGGATCTCATTGACGACTGCGTTGCGCTCTGGGTAAGCTTTGCGCAAGGCCGCGCCAAATTTGCCATTGACCCATGCGTCAACTGCTTTTTGGATATCTTCGTTTGGCAATACCAGTTCGTACTCTTGGGCCTCTGGCGCCACTTTTTTGACCAGTTCACGCTGGAGTGCAATCGCTGGCTGCAGTGCCTCATGTGCCCACTCCATACCATCGATGATGATGTCCTCCGGCACCTCATTGGCGCCGGCTTCGACCATCGTGATGCCGCTCTCGATACCGGCAACGACGAGGTCGATATCAGACTGATCACGCTGCTCAGATGTGAGAAATGCCTTGAACTCACCATTTACTCGGCCGACACGCAGGCCCGCGACCGGACCGTCAAACGGCGTACCAGTCAGCATGAGCGCTGAGCTGGCGGCAATCATACCGATGACATCGGGGCGAAAATTCGGGTCCATACTGAGAACACTGGCGACCACCTGGACCTCTTGGCGATAGCCTTTGGGAAACAGCGGACGGATCGGTCGGTCAATCAGACGGCCGATCAGCACCGCCTCATCGCTCGGACGACCCTCTCGTTTGATGAACCGGCTACCTGATATCTTGCCAGCTGCATAAAACTTTTCTTCGTAGTCGATGCTCAGCGGGAAATAATCCAGCACGACCGGCCGAGACCCGACCATAGCCGTACCGAGCACGACCGTGTCGCCGTAGCGCACCAGCACGCTAGCCGTCGTGCGAAAGCCAACGCGGTTGACCTCGAGTGTTAATTTTTGACCGCAAAAATCGGTCGATACGGAAATAATATCTTTTCCGCTAGGATTTATTGTTGGCATATGCCTCCTCTTTCGTTAGTGCAGAGAGTAACAGGTATAAGAGCTCTCTAGCACTCATATCTATCACGCTCCGCGTTTACCGATATAGTATACCATCTATTGACTTTTACGTCATTTTTTGCTATAATATAGATTTAGAGACACCTGTCTGTGTCTAGCGCCCTACTCCGACCGAAAGGCAGTTCAATGCAGAACCTCGCGGATAGTTTTACCGCCCAGGCCATGATCGTCACCATCTTGCTGGCGATCGGCTGGAACCTCTTAAGGAACAAGGCGCTGGCGACCAAGTCTATCGGCGTCATGATCCTTGGCCTGGCGATCGTCCAGGCACTGAGCTCGCCGGCGCTAGTAACCGTCGCGGCGCTTGCCGCGGCCGCCTACGTCGGCTGGGTGGTGCTGCGCGCTATGCGCAAAGCCGCCCGCCACCGTGGAAACTGCCCGCGCTGTGACCACACGGCCCACGAGTGGGGCCGGTGTCAGTCGCGTTACTGTCAGTGTTAGAGGGCTGCCGAGCGGCGGGGATGACGCCTGAGACTTTCAGTCTCGCTCTCCCCGCCCTCGGCCGCAAACACCATTTGCACAATTCATACCTTGCCTGTCAGGCAAGTTTTATTTTGCCTGCACACTTTATATTCATAGACTAATCGCTATATCAAAAAATAAAGGTTCATCCTTTTACAGAATGAAAAGCCAATTATTTGCTTGATTACAAATCAAAGTGCCAACTGGTCTTTGATTTTTTTGAGCAGTTCTTTTTGATCGATATATTCGTCGAGAAATCGCTCGTACTGCTGCGGGGTCATGGCGTCGGCCTGGTGAGCGTGCACCAGCACGTCTCTGCGTTTGCCCAGGTATTCCGGCAAGCTCGACCAGGTATACGTCTTGAAATTCTGCGGATTCATATGAATATACCTCGTGATATGTGCCAGATACGCCTCGTTAGTAATCTACACAGCGCTAAATACACACTGAAACAAATGTCCCTGACGTTTATGCTTGTTATTAAAATACATCGAATATGATGTAGAAGTTGATAGCATTAGGCCGGTAATCGCGCCCGGATCATCGTCCTGCCTCAGCAGTAAGTGAAAGTGATTGCCCATCAAACAATACGCCACCAGTCACGCCGCATACTTCGGGTAATTTTCGGTGCCGCCCTGCTTGGTCAAGTGACGACGTAAAACCTCCAAAAACTTGCGTCGATCGTCAAAATCGAGAAATATATTCTGCCCGCCGGCCCCGCAGTTGTAGACATGGTAATACGCGTGCGAGTCAAACGACTTTACTGTGTTAGTAGATGGCATAATCAAAGTAGATTACAAAAAATCTACCCCGTAAAAGGATGGACCTTTTTTCAAGGGGCGGGGTGGTATACTGGCTATATGAGTCGCCGAGTCAATGTTAGAGGGGTTATCATTCGTGATGGAAAATTATTTGCTGTGCGGCATCCGCGGGCCGAGGGTGAGCGGGATTTTTGGTGCACGCCAGGCGGCGGACTCGATGACGGCGAATCACTCGAGGACGGTGTCCGCCGTGAGCTACTCGAAGAAACCGGCATCGAGGCTCACGTCGGCCGCCTGCTCTTTGTCCAGCAATTCCGTAAGCAGCCCGACAATCACGACCGTCCATATGATGAATTTCTCGAGTTTTTCTTTGCGATCGACAACCCTGATGATTTCGAACACATCGATCTCGCCCGTACCACCCATGGCAAGACTGAGCTGACGGCCTATGATTTCGTCGATCCGACCCAAGTTGATTTCCTACCGGAATTTCTAAAAAACATCGACCTATCTGCCCTGCCCGGTCTCGATACGCCGATGATTGTCAGTGAATTATCATAAACGATATCGCCATTGACTTCCTTCACACTATTTGCTATAATACATAGATAGCGACACAACAAGTGTCACTTCTCCCTGAGGAAAGGATATGTCATGATGGCATTCTTGAACGCGCTGCGTTGCTGGCTCACCCAGCCCTACCAGCCGGTGCCCCACCACCCCGCCTCCGAGGCGCACAGCGCCGGCCCGAGCATCGCGCACTCGCTCCGCTAGGGGAGCCGCGCCGGATGGCGGGTGGATGCTCGCAGGTCGTTACAGACCTCGCACCCACCCGCCCCGGCGGTTTTTATTGTTAAAATAAACAAAACCGCCCGCTATCGGTGTAGCGGGCGGTGATGCAAAGCTATCTCAGATTATTTACGCAGACCAAGTTTGGTGATGATCGCTTGGTATGCGGCGAAATCTTTGGACTCGAGGTAACGCAGCAATTTCTTGCGGCGTCCTACCATCTGGATCAGACCGCGGCGAGCCATGTTGTCATGCTTGTTCGCCTGCAAGTGAGCCGTCACCTCTTTGATACGAGCCGTGAGAACTGCGACCTGCGCCTGAGGAGAGCCGACGTCGTTTTTGTGAACCGCGCCGACTTTAAGAGCTTTTAACTTGTCTTCTTTGGTAATCATACTGAGGTACTATAGCATATCAAAGCGTTTTTTCAAACTAATCGTCTGCACACCAGCGATCAAGCCTCTGCAGCGCCTCCCATATCTTGATAACGTCTGCCGGATGGGCTGCCATATCGCTCTCCAGATACAGCAGCCTCTCCTGATAGCGCCATAAATCGGGATCATTACTCAAGTCACCGCGAATAACACCCCTGACAGCTTCATCGATATCGGCTATTTCTTGGAGTGTCAATTCCCTGTCGTCAATAGATGACTGATCGTCGAAATTATCGTCCAGATCTGTTTCGGTCGTCATCTTGCCCAGCGTTTCATCGTAGTAGATCGAGATCTACTTTTTGATCTCGCCGTCTCTCATGACAACGCTGACGACCTCACCGAGTTCCCTGCCGTCCTCGTCCTGAATCGGCGGGATATAGGTGATGCTCTCAATATCATGCTTTTTAAGCGGCGGAATCGAGTCAATCGTAAACGCATGACCCCCGCCAAGCTGCTCTTCATACTCACCATGCAGCAGACAGTGATTGGCGAGACCTATATAAATACCCTTTAGGCCAAAAGGTATTCTCTCAAAGCCAGGATTTTGAGATTCCATAACTATTATATTATAGCAAATTTACAGTGTTCTGTCAATTTTACCCCTGTTGCCAAAATCGCTTATCTGTGTCTATACTGGCGATATGAACAGAGATGATGAGGATTGGCGAATCGAGCGAGCGGGCGAATATCTGTCTGAGCGGCCTGAGCTGGAACCTGTCGACAAACCACGCCGGCCGTGGTCGATTTTTGATATTTTTCGACGCGATCGCGAGGATGAAAACGCACCGGACGAGCCGAAACGAAAACGTCATGCCAAGGAACTCAAAAAAGCTGCCAAAATTCACGCCCGAGACGTCATAACACCGGAGCCAAATGAGACAGCCGACGATATCGGCCGCAAGGTCAAACGACGCTGGCGCGAGCAATTGTTTGAGCGATCGCGTCGTCATGCCACACAGTTGCGCCAACAAGAAACCAACGGCCCGCTGAGCGGCTATCAGGTGGCTCAGCTGATGGTGGCCGAGCGGTTGCTCCAGCTCGATCATTTTTTGCATACGCCGGCGCTGCCCAAAGCCGAGAAAAAAGCCATCAAAACCTCGATTGATTTCCTCGGGCTGCTATCTGACAAGCTGGAAAATCCAACGCATATTATGCCGCCGGAGATCGAGAACATCTACGAACACATCACCGCCGAGACTGAGCCGTTGCCCGAGGCGACAGACGCGCCAGAGCCCATAACGGCAGCCACTGAGCAAGAGACCGACCAAAAGCTAGAGCCGGAGTCGGCCAAAGTCAGCGAGCAAATACCGCCAACCGATCCGCAGCCGTCCGCCAAACCGAACGCGCAATCTAAACCTGCCCATGTCGGGCAGCCGTCCGCCAAACCGACGACTCGTACAATGCCACCGCCGCCGTCAACCCAAGCGCCCCCGTCACGACCGCCAGCTGTTACGCCGCCAACCTCATCCTCGCCGCCTCAGTCGGAGGCAAAACCGGCTGATGAGCCGCCAAAACCCAAACGCTACGGTTCATTTGTTGCCCGTCTAGTAAAAATATCGCAAGCGGCCGCCGATAAGCCGCTGATTGCCGTGCCCGGGCCCGGTCTGCCGATCGATACTCTCAGGCAACCGTCAAGGACACTAAACGAAACGGCTTCACCGTTGGTATCCTCGTTGTCTAAGCCGAGTCGCGCTCCGACGCGTCCCTCACCGACACCTAGGACGGCAGCTGTCGGGCCGGATGTTATTGAATCACCAAACGTGACTCAACGAATGGAAAAAACCGTTGCGGCCGCGCATAACTTAACCTCATTGTCGCCACAGGTGGAGACAGCTTCGCTATCACAGCCAAACAAGCCGTTCGTGTTTTGGTCAACTACCGAGCTGCTGCGCGAAGCGGCTACAATCTCGATCGGCCCCGGTCATTACCTGCAACGGGCTTACCAAAGCGGTGAAATCGACCGTGACGGTTTGATATCGGTCATCAAGGCTTACCAGCGCGGCCAAAATCATCAGCTCAAATACCGTGAGCTACGTGAATTGTACCGTCTTCGCCGTCAGACCGGCAGTCTCGAAGCAGCCCGCTCGACAATTGGGGATGCTGCTCCGCCCCCTATGGTAGCCCAGCCTCACTCATCGCCGCCGGACAAAACAATCCCAAGCCCGCAATCAGTCACCAAACAGCCGAGCTCAGTGAATGATCTGCTGACAGCAATTCGCCAGCGATCACTGTCCGGACAGCGCAAAAACGTCATCAGGCCCATCACCGAACTCATTATCGCTATCGCGCTCAGTGCGGCAGTTATCGGAGTGCTATTTCTGACGTTATAGCCGGATCATCAATCGCTCGTGCGTTATCGACACTGTGATTTGCTATGCAGGTGCGACGGAGCTGCAAGCAGTAAGCGCCGGTGCCAAGTGCCTCACCGATGTCGGCGGCAAGCGTCCGTATATAGGTGCCGCTGCTAACGTGCGCACGGACACGCAGCTCCGGATATGTGTAATTTATAAGATCAAGAGAATGAATCGTAACCTGGCGCGATGGCATCTCGACTAACTTACCTGCCCGCGCGAGCTTGTAGGCACGCTGACCGCCTATCTTGATCGCACTGTGCATCGGCGGAATCTGCGTAATCTCACCGATAAACTGCCGCAAAACCCTGTTGACTTCCAGCCGCGTCGGCTCGGCCCCTTGCTTCTTCAGATGGAATTGGCTTTCCCCTATTTCTCCTTCTTTCGGTCTCTCAGTCTCCCCGTCTGCGGTCTTTGTGATTTCCCCCTCAGGGTCACCGGTCGTACTCGTCTGCCCCAGCCGGATAGTCGCCTCGTAGACCTTGTCGAGCTTGAGAAATTCGTCCGAACGTGAGCAGGCATCACCGAGTAAGATGATGACAAGTCCGGTCGCAAACGGATCAAGCGTGCCGGTGTGACCGACCCGCAGCTGGCGTTTGGTCGGTTTTTCACCCCGTGACTGGTACTGAGCGCGAATCATACCGCGGATTTTGGCCACGACATCAAAACTGGTCCAACCAGCCGGCTTGTCGATAAGCAGGATGTTTTTCATCATTTCATAGTGTACCCTATGACTGGTCAAAATACCGCGGCCAAGCCGAGGGGTATTACGCGCTACTGGCCGGGAATACGAAATTGGCCGGGGGCGGCAGCGGCCGGAGGCTGTGGACTCGGTACTGGTGGCGTGTACGGCGAGTTGGGGTTGCCAAAACCCTGGCCGCGATTCTCAGGACTGACATTTAGATTGACGTGCTGACTATTTATCTGATGAGTGTTGTCGCGTCCGCGCTGTTCGGGCGGCACGCCGACAAAAGTAGTGTTAGCAAACGAGCTACCGGGTAGCGGCGGCAAGGTCGAAAAATCGGGCATAATCGGCACCGGCGGTATCGGCGGCATAGGAGCTTGTCCGGCGGCAGGTGCCAGAGCCGGAGCGGCTGGCGGCTCAGGCTGAGCTACCGGCGACTCAACAGCTGGCGGCGCTGCAAAAGTCGGCGGTTGCGCCGGTTCGGCGGCAGCTTGCGGCATGGCGCTAAGGGCTTGATTGACAGCATCACGGGCAGCATCGAGTGGATTTACTTTGAGTGCCGGAGCTCCGGCAGGTGGCGTGTCGGCAGGCGCGGCCTTATCGGCGGGTACGGTGGTATCGGCAGCCGGACTTGCGGCATCGGGTGACACCGGTACTTCAGAGAACGGAGTGGAGGGCTGTGTACCAGTCATTTCATAGTCAAAAACATCTACCGACGGTGGCTCTGCCGTCGTGCCGCCATCGTGAATCGATCGGCTGCCGGGTCGAGTACCGGGGTCTTCGTAGCCGACAATCGGGCGTTTGCGCGTCTCGACCTTGAGCGGTGGCTGCGGCGGCAATTGATCAATCACCGGGTCGGCTGCCGGCAGTGCGGTAGCTTCGGTTGACGTGGGAGCGGTGCGCCAATCACTAAGGGTCGATGGCGTCGTAGCCGGTGTCTGGTTTTCAGTTGCAGCCAATAAATCATTTCGCAGTTCATCTGGCAGTGTCGCGCCCGCAACCGGCGCAGCCGTATCAGCGGTTTGTGCATCTGAAGTCGGCTGTTGATCGGCGGTAAATGCCTGATCGTCATTTGGTTGGGCCGCCGCGGTCACCGAATTGTCAGCGACCGGGTTTTCCGGCTGGTCGGCGATTGGCTGAGCTTCGGTTTCGGACTGCACCTCGTCCGCTATATCGCCCATAGTCGGCTCAGCAGTCTCGGCGGAAGGAGCCGGCTGGCTATCAACAAGCAGCGGCTTGGTTTCGCCGGTTTCATCTTTTGGCGAAAACACCAGTTCGGAATTATCAGTCAATTTGTGCGACTTTGAGCCGGCAGCCGCCGAAAGTTGCTCGGCGATCAGCTGCTGATTGGCACCGGCGGCCATCAACTGCGCCGACATTGTCATAACCCGCGGGCTGGTGTGTTCGTTGCTAAATCGGTCGGTTGCCGCGACAATACCGGTGAGCAACGCTGTGGCTATTTGTTCATCGAGCAGATTTGGCTGCAAGGCTTCGCTGAGACTCATCAACATTTCACATAGGCTGCTGGCTTTGTCATCACTCCAATCAATTGTGCCCACCGGACCGGCAGCCGGTTTGATATTGATCGTCGCCGTCGCCGCATCGTGCAAGATACGACCGTGAGCGGCAATCGCGCTATCGAAATCATTTTGACGCTCGACGCCCAGAGCCAGGATAAGATCAACGTTGAGATCGCCCTCGCTAAATTCGAGGTCTTTTTGAGTAATCGTGGTTTTGTATGGCGTGATGTAGATACGAACGACATCGCCCTCGACTTTGTAGCGCAGACGATCAGCTTTTTCTTTGTCGAGCGCAATTATGAAATCGCGCAGACTGCTGACCGTACCCTCAAAGTTCTTCTCGGGCTCCAGAAACGAAATAGCCGGCGGTATCGCACCGGAAAACACAGCCGTGGCGTGCTTGTCGAGCTTGTTTAGCATCAGGCTAAAGCCAAGCGCTGCTGCCAGTGCATCAACCGACGGATTGTGCGATACGGTCACAAGTATATTGGTTGCCTGCTTGATTGCATCAACGATTGCGCTTTTGGGGTTTGACGTTTCCATCTCTTTATTTGTTTATTTTAGGTACTTTCCATCACTGTAGCATAAGAGGAATAGTCGAGTCAATGGTTTTATATAAAATCTTTACAGATAGTAACAGATACGGTATAGTAGACGCTTGAATTATATACAAACTGATTAGCTAACTTATAAGGAGCCCTATGCCAATCATCAAATCCGCGATCAAGCGTGCCCGCCAAGCCGTCGTCCGGCGTGAGCGCAACCAAAACACCAAAAAAGACGTCAAATCGGCCGTTAAGGCCTTTCAAGCCAAACCATCTGCCGGCACCCTCAGCGAAGCCCAGAGTGCTATCGACACTGCTGTCAAAAAAAACGTGCTCAACGCCCGCACTGCCGCCCGCCGCAAATCAGCTCTGAGCAAAGTCGCCAAAGCCGCCGGTGTCAAACTTGCCAGCGGCAGCACCAAAAAAGCCGCTCCGGCCAAAAAAGCTCCCACCAAAACCGCTGCAAAACCGGCTGCAAAGAAGGCCCCTGCTAAGAAGTCAGTCGCGAAAAAACCTGCAGCCAAAAAAGCCACTGCCAAGAAATAGTATTTTGTTTTTTGCTCAGCACTTACTACCCCGTTCTATGCGGGGTAGTTTTATAATGAGCCGATAGCAGACTCGATAACTGTCCAGGGGTTACTGCCGGTTGATTTGAGTTGGTGATCGCACTTCGTCATGACCTCAATCATGTGTGCTAAACGCCGTTGGTCAATCATACGAGCCAATGCGAGCGTTTTTTGCGCCACAAACGGATGAATCCCAGCATCTTTGGCAATGATTGCCGCCGGACGATGGTCGGCACTCACGCAAAGCGCCAACGCATAGAGCTGTGAACTGAGTAACCCCATAAATTTGTACGGGTCTTCCACCATCTTGACGATCGCCAGTGCCTGCACTGCATCATCGCGCCGCCCCGATAATGTTGCATCTAGGAGATCAAACACACTTGCGCTCGGATGAGGCTCAATAAGATCAGTGATGAGTTGGCGAGACAATGGCTGCTGACTCATCGCCAATTTAGCGAGATCATTATGTAAACGCCACTGATCAGTACCGCTACGCTCCACCATGTACTGTGCCAGTTCATGATTAAGATCAATCCCTTGTCGTCTCGCCTCAGTTTGTAACCATGAGATCGTCGCTCGCTCATCAAGCAGCTTGCACTCTTGTACATCAGCATGTTTTTGGAGCCATTTGAATGTCCGCGTACGTTTATCTGGCTTGAACTCAATCAGTAACAGATCTACATCTCCAAATTTTTCGAGATTGTCGCCCAGATCTTCCCATAGTTGCTTGTTAGCACTTGCATCGCGAATAATTGTCAGCTTGCTATCGGCAAATAAACTCTGTCCTTGCAAAAGTTGTGGCAGATCAGCAGTCGAGACGTCACTGCCCTCAAGTATGGTTACTGCGTGCTGGCCGTGTTCGGCAATAAACTCATCGCGCGCCCGCTCATAGCTCCTGGTGCGGGCGTAATCGTTTTCTCCGTAAAATAGCTGAATCATAGTCTATTTACCATTTTACAATTCACATATGTCATTGATTTTTCATTTACCGTTTTTCATTGTTGATATAATCTTCTGAAGTATCATGATTAGCTGTGTATTCTCGTCTCGAATAGAACTTTCATCGACCCCTTGATTGACGCGCCTTAAAAGATCTAGCCAGTATCTGGTCTCCGCGGCCTCTTTCTTCGCTATGAATATCTTGTTGCGAAAATCTTGCTTTGAGGCTGCATCATTCGCCTCAGTATAGTTAGCGCCTATGCTCGTACTTGATCTAATGATTTGACTAATTATGATCTTGTTCTCTGCGGTATTTGGCAAAGATTTAGTTAGCGAGATTATATCCACAGCAAAATTCATCATTCTATCTATGAGGTTCTGAGATCTATCCTGTGAATTGGTCATTGTGAAATCATTGTGAATGGTAAACTGTAAAATGTAAAATTACTGCCGCTGGCAATTGGGACAGATGTGAGTGCCACGTCCGGCGACACGGGTTTTGATGATTGTTGTGCCACAGCGTGGGCATGGTAGTTTTTCGCGGCGAAAGACGCGGGCGAAGTCGATATAACTGCCCTTTTTGCCCTCGGCATTGACGTAGTTTCTATCGGTACTACCCCCTTTTGCGAGAGATAATCTTAGGACTGAAAGTATCTCAGAATGAAGAATGAAGATGGAAGCAGCAGGAATGTCTCGGACGAGAGTTGCGGGATGGATCTTGGCGCCCCAGAGTGATTCATCGGCATAGATATTGCCGATGCCAGCCAGTACCGTTTGGTCGAGCAAGGCTGCTTTGATGCTCGTATTTTTGCGCCGTTGCAATCGCTCATACAATACTTTGGCCGTAAAATCGTCCTCAAGCGGCTCAGGGCCGACGCGTTTCATGAAGTCGATTTCTGGGACGGAGATAGTTGGAAGTAGCCTCATCCAGCCGAACTTACGCTGATCATTGAAAAAAAGGCACCCGTCGCGCTGGCCTGCTCCTGGGTAGATCCCAAAACTCTGCCAGCGCTTGAGGCTTGTTGCGGTGTCAGCAACTCCAGGGCTCACGAGCAGTGGCATATCCACAGCTACTTGCGCGCTTCGATCCTTCCTGGCATGAACCTCATGCGGGTCGCCTTTTCTCGAAAAACCAAAATATATAATTACTCTGGTGGATTTATCTGGCAAATTTCCTATGAGGGATTCGTTAGGATGGCCTGCCCCGAAGCGGAGCTCTGCTTCGCTAGCTCCTGCACCATCTCCCAACTCCGAACTCCTAACTCCCCTTTTCTCCCCTACAAACACAAGTTGGCCAGTCATCTTAAGGTGTGTGATAAGCGTGTAGTTGCTCGACAGGTCAATGAGTAATACTTTTGCACGACGACGGACGTTGGTCACTGTCGTACCTAATAAAAACTCGGCGACTTCGTTTGCCTCATTAGGAAAAGATTTGTCGGTATCGTGCGTTTCAGCAACAATCTGCTTACCTATAATGAGCTTTTGTAGCCCGCGACGAACGGTTTCAACTTCTGGTAACTCAGGCATGTGGCGATACCTCCGTTAAATTATTCTTTTGCTTTGAGCGCTTGCGACACTTTGCTATCGTCGCGAAGATTTTGCCAAAATGTAACTTGCTCAGCACGGATCGCCATACTTTCGTCTGGTCCATACAGCTGGCTGCTAACAGGCAGGAGTGATGTCGCTGCATCAGCCTCCTGAGGTGTGGCTGGGTCTGCCTCATTTGGAGCGACGTCTTGAGCGGTGTACGGGGTCTTAAGTACAAGATAATTTCCTTCGGCGTTTTGTAACTTACCGAAGAACAGTTGACCGCTTGTGGTGTATACCGCTTGATAGCCGTCATGGTCGATTTGTTGCCCCTGTGGCCGTGTCCCTTGTAGGAGCGCGTAGCCGACAACCGCGCCGAACAACAAAGCGGCGACAGCAATGACAACCAGCTTCTTCAAGTTTTTCTTTGAAATAACCACGTTCTTTTTAGGAGTCGGATTCGCTGCTTGGCTCATGTAATGTTACCGTTCTGGCTCTAACCTTTGGTTGATGAATATGGTTATATTATAGCATTTTGCACGCCGTGACGGGCGCATGAGTAGGCTTACGCTATAATAATACGTATATGAGTAAGAGGTCGCGGTATATCGCACTGATTTTTGTAGCAATTGCTGTCGTTTTGGCGGTTGGTGCCTGGGTATACGTCGCATACTTCAGCTCGCCACAATATAAAAATATCGACACCGTACGCGAGAACAGTGGGCTTGCAATCGTACTGCCAGGCTCTCTGCCGAAGGGTTCTGAAATAACCTACCACCCTACGTACGAGAAAACTACGGGTATTATATCGACTATTGTCGAGGTACAGGACACCAAAGTCACATTTTCTCAGCAAAAACGCCCCGACACTGACCTCAAACAAATTGATGCGGCGGATACATTTTTAGTAAACGCAGGCTCTGTCTACATATTGAAGGGTGAAAAAGGACGGCTTCAAGCCATCGTAGAGACGACTGACTCTTGGATACTGGTCAACGCAGATGCCGCTATAGGCAATCAAGCGTTTCGAACAATTATTGAATCACTTGGTACTATTTAGAAATTACGTAGTCATACACCTTTTTAGATATCTGTGCGATAGCTTCCCCACCACGGTCTTGTTCTTCATCAAGCATGATACAAAGTATATAATTTCGATTTGGTACGTACACGATACCGCAGTCTGACTGAACTGAGTTGCCCGCCACGCCTATCTTGTGGGCTATTGGGACAGAGTCGGGTATGTATTTGCCTATCCGGCCCGTACTCCCATAAGTTGACTTCGTCAGATACGACATGATTTCTTGAGACGAATCTGCCGAGAGATAACACGCAAAATACAGACATTTCATGAAAGAGGCATATGCCCGAGCTGACATAGCCAAACTCTCGCGGTCAGTGCCAAAATCGACATCGAGTGAATCATAGGCACTCTTGGTCTTGTCGTCATCGTGCTCGTCAACGATCGACTGTATGGCATTGAGTGCCGTATTATCCGATTGTTCAAGTGTTAGCTCAACTAGCTCGCGTAGAGTTAGGGTTTGGCCTGCACCTTTTTTATAGAGTTCACCGTAGCCGTCATCCAGCCATTCCTGCTTGATTGTTACCTCGTCATCAAGGGCTATTTTGTCCATCTCGGCTAGCCTATACAACTCCATGACAACCGGCACCTTGAGTAATGAAGCAGCGACGAGCTGATTTGTGTCGCCAAACCGCATAGAGGTACCAGTTGGTAGATATTCGAAATATAGAGATACTTTTCCGTCATAATATGCAAGGTCTTTTCGCAGATCTGCACGCATCGGCTCAAAATTCACGAGCAAATCATTTGGCTTTGAGAGAAAGATACGCTTGGACAACAAGTCATGATCTGAAATCTCCTTGTCCGCCTGATATGATGAGTACCACATGCCGCCGAAAAAACTTATCAGTGCTAGTAGCATAGTACTGAGCGATATTGTGACGGGTAAAACGTACTTTTTCATAGGCTAGCGTAATGTCGTGAGATTTCGTTTTATCTGATAATAGTCCATCTTCCACGCTCGAGCTGTCGCAGTCGCTGTGTGCATGCTAATCGCGGGCCCATGACTTCGGGTACTTGCTGGTAAGTTGGTGGTATTTGTCCCGACAGAAACTTCATCAATAAAGAATTCCACAGAAGTCCCCGCTGCGTTTGTGACAAATTTGAACCGCTGGTATGTGTTGAGAGTGAGCGTTCGTGCAACTCCCGTATCTTCACATGTTACGGCGTTATTACTTTGTGTGCACCTAAACCAGTTGCCCGCTGAAGTCGTAGTGGCATACTGGAAATATATTCCGTCCGTAGGGTCTGCGCTGGTCGTTGTGCCAGTCATTAGTCCGATACGAACCGTTGTCTGGGTACCATCAGCGGCGGCGGTATTACTTGGCCCGTGGTCGAACTCGACAGTCATGTTACTCGGTGTGCCCGCCATAGCGTTTGGATCGAGGCGTAGATAATTACCACTTCCTATAGTAGCGCCTGTCGTGGTCTGGAAGATCCCCCAGCGGTCACGGTTCGATGCGTCGGTCGCCGCGTTTACCTTCGCCTCAGTCGAGGAGCTTGTATCCGTCAGTGTCCATTCGTAGGTACCTATCGTCGCTGTTGCCACACCGGCGTCAAGGAAATCCTCCTGGAGCACCCACTCCGAGCGAAGTGACGCAAAGCTACAATCGGTCCAGAGTCCGTTTTTATAGCATTTGAAGTTTTTGTCTTCTGAGTTATAGTACATAGCTCCGTCAATCCCAGTTGGGTTACCTGTAGTGTTTTTGGTATCGAGTACCAGCACATAGCCGGTGGTGTTGCCTGTAGCGCCTGTACCTATAACAACCCGGCCGTTGGTGGTGTCGGCGGTAAAGTTAGCTACCCCAGCAGTATTTTGCACTTTGAGCGCCGTTGCAGATGACGCAGAGCTTGTACCGCCTATGGTTAGGTCGCCGTTAGAGTTAAAGTTGCTCAGAATGTTGCCAGCACTGTTTCTGAACTGTAGTAAGTCGCCCGTCTGACTAGAAGCCCCAGTGATTCTCATAGCGATAGCGGTTGATGTCGAAGGGCTTACGTCGAGTGCTGCTTTGCCCCAGAAACTACTTCCGCCTGTAATATTGACATAATTACCTATATTTTGGTTGACTGATAAAATCGTGTTGCTGCTTGAGTCTCTGACAGACAGAATATCTCGTGAAAACAAATCGCCCCCGGATGCACCCTGCAATATAGCGCCATACTGGTTGTTCAATGTTTGCTGGACAAATAAACTCGAAGTTGGCTGTACGGCTTGTCCAGGCAAAGTTCCGATCTGCACCGAAGTTGCGGAGTTACCGATCGCTATTGCATTCTCGCTGTAGAAATTGCCATTCGCTGTCGCTGAAGCGCGTAACCCATCGACATATATAGTCTTGGCTGTCGCCACTGACTGTTTGATGAAGATATACGCACCGCCACTGACAGATGCCGGAGTAGTGAAATCTAATTGCAGGTTTGTCCAACCGGTTCCCACGGTTTTGTTGTTGATGTACGTAGTCTCCGTTGCTCCATCTGCAGCGTACCCCAGTATTACATCGCCCGATACTGTCGCCTTGATAGTCATCATGATCGTGTATGCCGTACTTGGTGCTAATTGGATCGGGTAGTTCACGCCGGCGTCAGCCGTAGCCGTGGTCGCTGCCGATATACTGCCTTTGCCATAATACACATGAGATAGGTTCGTGTTTTGCGTCAATGTAGTGCTCACGCGTGCATTCCACCCGGTAGTATTTGCTTCTGCTCCTGGGTTTGTGATGAGGTTACTGTTGGTGGCAGTGGTATCTACCCCGATCACTGTGCTTCCATTCTCATCCTGCACCTGGAATGCAGTGCTACTCGCTGTGGTGCTTTTAATAACTACTCCACTGTTATCCATGACAGCTGAGCTAGTCCCACCCTGTATGGTTGTTGCGCTGGTTGTGTTGTTAGAACCGAGAGTGACAGTCTGCACAGCCGCAACGTTACCGATGTTGATCGTGCGGGCACTTGCACTCGAGCCGATAGAAATAGTGCTGGCTGCTCCAGAGTCTATGCTCAACGTGCCCGTCAGGCTGGTGCTGCCGAGCGTGAGACCTGTTGTGGTCGCTGTGGTACCGACAAGCAACGTGCCGTTAGTATTGCGCTGGATGCTTGGAGCTTGGAGTACCGTGTCTACCCGACCCGTGCCAGTGATGGCAAAATCTGCAGTCTGCGGTGTTGTTGTGTTCTGGATGTAGTTCGCCGAGCCGGTCGCAGTGGCAAAGGCAGTGGAGTCGAGCCCATCAAG
>CAZNHZ010000004.1:0-62551 GCA_964573015.1 uncultured Candidatus Saccharibacteria bacterium
TTTCGTTTATAACGATATTTCCGTTATAATACTCAAAGCCTAAATCGATTAGCTTGGACTGCATCAATCGCAAGCTAGGAACAATCTGGTTCCACGATAGGTCGCATAGGTGCACCATTTTAAGACCAGACGGCTGCGTTGCAGCCAAAATACGGGCGGCTCGGAGAGCCGTCCATTGGTTTTTCTTGGGGGGAGAAACATTTTGGGCAGCCGTAGGCTGCGCCTTTTTGGTTTTTAGGAACAGGTTCAACCCGTCCATTTCAAGAAACGCCTGCTTAATGTCCACATAACTTCCACTTTTTGCTATTTCACAGAGAGAAAGGGCTTGTTTGAGCCACTGGCACATAGGTTCAACCCAACTTCCGGTGGCAAGCGTTAATTTGCCTATTTGTTCCTCTAGCGACTTTTTTTCACTCATTAACTCGGCTTGTTTACTACGATATGTTGGCTGGTCAATGTCTTGGTCTAAATAGCCGTCAAGAAGTCGCTGTAACTTGCCTTGCAAGTTACTAATGCGCTCCTGCGCCTGTGAGATAAATGCGCCAATGGTTTCAGTAGCTCGTTTCTCGTCTGCTTCTAACATTGTTTCCATTTGCTCTGCCCACGACTTCGGCAGGGCGTAGCCCTGCAAGATGTCCGACAACTGCGCCGCTAACTCTGGCTCGGTAACAGGCGGCTCTTTGCAAGTAATAGTTTTATGCTTGCGTGTGCAACGGTAATAAACGTATTCGTGGGTATTGCCGTTCTTTTGGTGTTTCACTTTCTTTTCAGCAGTAATGGCTAGGTTGCACGTTGCACACTTTAGTAAACCGCAAAACACTTGCGGCGCAGTTGCGCCTTTTTGTGGTCGCCCCCTTTGTGCAAGCGTGGCTTGCACTTGGTCAAACAGTTTCTTGCTAATAATGGCGGTATGCTTGCCCTCGTGAGCTTCGCCAGCATATCTAAAATGCCCATAGTAAAACGGATTTGTTAAAAGCCGTTTTATCTGGTCTTTTGGGAACTGTTTGCCAGAACTGGTAACAATTCCTTTACTGGCAAGAAAAACAGCAATATCTTCCAAACGGCTTGCGCCTTTGGCGTACAACTCAAAGGCTTCAACAATAACTGGCGAACGCCGCTTATCTATAACTACTGTCTTTGTCCGAACGTCATTGATATAGCCAAAGGGCGCAAGTCCGGGGCGTTCGCCCCGCCGCACTTTCTGGCGTAAACCTCGCTTGGTGTTTTCGGACAAATTGTCTACATAGTATTTTGACTGACCAAAAGCGATAGACAACATAAACTTGCCTTGACTGGTGTTCTCGAACCAGAAAGTCGGGAACTTCAACGCTTGTAAATGCGTTTGGTCTAGTAAATAGACAATTTGTCCGCCGTCTACGGAGTTACGAGCAAGTCTATCAGGGTGCCATGCGATAATGCCGCTGGCTTCGCCAGCTTCAATGCGTTTTAGCATTGATCCGAACTTCGGGCGACCTGGAGTTTTCGCAGATTTCTTTTCAATAATGGTATCTACAATATGCAACTGATTATCTGCGGCAAACTTCCGAAGTTCGGCTAATTGCGCTTCAATAGACAAAACTTGTTTGTCCTCTACGTCCGTACTCTTGCGAGCGTACAGAAAATATTTTTGTTGGCTTTGCATAATGTGTACCCCCTCACAACTTAAATAGCCGCCTAGCTGGACACAATTCAGGAAAAGCCTAAATTGTACTAGACGGCTATGTAAGCCAACTAAAAAAAGCTTTTCCGATTGAATTGTGTCCACTTGCATTATACCAAAAACCGCCAATGGCGGTAAAAACCAAAAAGGCGCAGCCTACGGCTGCCCAAAGTTCTTTTCTCCCCCCAAGAAAAACCAATGGATGGCTCTCCGAGCCGCCCGTATTTTGGCTGCAACGCAGCCGTCTGGTCTTAAAATGGTGGAATTATACAACGAAGTTAGAACCTATTTCCAAGAAAATGCCTGAACCACGCCCCGCCAGCCCTAGATTTTGACTATTTTTGGATTTCCCCCACCGAATTTCTTTTTTTGCAGTTGAGAAAATCTAGGCCTGTCGGTGCGCTGCCGCTAAGCGGCAGAAACGAAATGGCGGTCGGTGGTAAAATTGTGGTATGAATGCAGGTGTACCCACAAAAGAAAGTGTTAAAGAACTGCTGGACTATCTCGGCAATCGTCTTTTTCATATAGAGAACTATTACTTAATCTATTGCGAATTAGTCTTGCACTACAACAAAGCTGTTAATGAGGATTCGTCAAAGGCGTACTTAAAAGTTATCAATGGGCACAAAGGATTCTTTATGCCTGTACAGGAAAGTTTGCGAGCAACGTTAACTGTTGAGCTTTGTTCTTTTATCGTAAAGAAAGAACGAAAGTATAAATCTCTCGGCAAAGCCATTGATGAGTTGAAGCAACTTCCAAATGCGCCTGACCTGAATTCTAAATACGATAACCTTCTTACAAGTCACGCCAATATAATCAGTCATCTTGAGAAGTTTCGCAACCAATATTATGCCCACAAATCTTTTGCCGACTTACTTAAATTACCTAAGTCAAGTGATAAAGAGTTTCAAGAGTTATTCAAAGACATTAAAGATCTAATGAACGAAGCGCACGCCTATTTTGGCAATATTATCTGGTTTATGGATGATGACGCTCGTGAATCAATAAAAGATACACACGATATGATGGATAATCTCCTTAGGGGCGAATCACAACGATTAAGCGAAATAGATGTTGAATACATCTCTGAAGTTTATAGAGATGGGAAGAAAAGGTGGCTTAGTCAGTCTTAATCGTTCTATCTCATTCTTTAAACAGAAATGGCATGATAGCTGGGTGGCTTTCAGCAGATATTTGAACTACAATTATCTCAAGGAGAAATATACAAATGAACTACCTTTTTGACTTAGACGGATTACTTATAAACTCAGAGGAGCTGCATCTTGACGCTAACAAAGTTTACTTCCGCCAGTTCGGTTTTGAGTTTAGTGAGGACTTACACAAACAAGGAACTGGCAAAAAGTTTGCCGAGTGGATAAAAACCGTTACGGACATTGACCTAGACGGCGAAACAATACTAAAAGAGCGTAACAAAGTGTATTTTGAGTTGGCTGGAACCAGACTGCATTTAATGCCAGGTGCAAAAGAGGTTTTAGAGTATGCCAAGCAAAACGGCAAGACCGCTTTGGTAACGTCATCTAATCAAGATTATGTAGATTTTGTTTTTAACCACACTGGAATTGCTGGCTACTTTGACAAAGTAGTTGCTGGCGACCACGTTACTAAAGGCAAACCAGACCCAGAGGGCTATCTTATGGCTGCCAAAGATTTAGGCGTAGAACCTGCAACCTGTGTTGTCTTTGAGGACGCACCAAACGGCGTACAGGCTGGCAAAAACGCAGGTATGAAAGTTGTTGCTGTACCAAGTCCTTATGTAGTTGGCGACCCCGTTTTTGATACTGCTGATTTATTGCTTAATTCGTTAGAGGAATATATAGAGAACGAAAACAAACTATGACTTGGCAACTGGCTATACTGGCACATCAAATACTGGAAACAGTATTTGCATTGATTTACAGGAATTACGCCAAAAAACACACCCAAGACCATTACGTTACGAACGCTGTTATGTATCTGGCGACAGTCGTGCCGTTTGGCATTATTTGGTCAATCACGCAAGGCGGTGTATCACTTGATTTTTCAAATAGCATTTGGTGGTTCTTTGGCTTAGCTGGTTTACTTTTTGCTCTTAGCAACATAACTGCTTTCAAGGCAAACACAAGAGTTGAAGCCTCGCAGTTTGCTATCATTACCAGTTTCCGCACCGTAGTCGTTGTCATTGCTTCGTGGTTACTTTTGAGCGAACGGCTGACACCGGTACAAATGACAGGCGCAATAATTGTATTTGCAGCAAGCTTATTTGTGATTTCACTTAACAGGCGACCTGATGCAAAAAGTAAGCTGGGCTTCTATTCAATTATTGCCGCCGTTTCGGCAATTTTGATGGGATTAGCAGTAACAAACGAAAAATATATTCTTAATTCTGTAGATATTGCAACTTACGTTGTGATTGGCTGGGGCTTACAAGCATTTTTTATGACTGTTTTGGCAAACCGACAGCTTGCAAGAGTGCCTCAACTTGTCAAAGACGGCAGTATAAAAACTATTTTGCTGCTTGGTGGTTTGCGCACAGTTGCGGGGTTTTGTTTTATCAATGCCCTGCAATTGTCCAACAATGTTTCGCTTATTGCCTCAATTGCGGCTTTGCAGATTATCCTCGTAACCATTGGCGGTTATATTTTCCTCAATGAAAAGAAGTATGGCGTTCAGAAGTTTGTCGCCGCAAGCGCAGCGTTTGTTGGTGTAATTTTGCTGGTTCGCTAGACCCGACCACAGGCCGCCACGCCGTTTCTGCCGTTTTCGGCAGCCGACCCGACAGACCTGACTTTTTCCAAATTCAAAAAAGAAATTCGGCGGGGGGAAATCCAAAAAATGCAAAAGTCAGGGCTGGCGGGGCGTGGTTCAGACATTTTCTTGGAAATAGGTTCTAACTTCGTTGTATAATTCCACCAAGATAAAAACCTGGTATAAAACCAGGTTCATATCTTGGTGCAATTTTACATTTTTGCGGAACCGAATTCCAGCGTAGCTGCGAGTGCGTGAGCCGCGCCGCCTGGCCGCGGCAAGGCGGACGCGCCCCACCAGCCGCCCCCTTTGCCTTTTTCTGAGATTTCCCCCCGCCGAATTTCTTTTTTAGCTGAAAAGGGGTTGGCTGGTGAGTGCTACTTGATTGACGCCATGTATTTGATGATAAAAAACTACACAAGGGTACTTTTAATCGAAAGTATAGTTGCGTATATTGCATAAGTGTGTTAATATATAAAAATCCTAGGAAACCTCCTGGGCTAGACTGGTGTTTTATACGCCAATAACGAAGGGAAAATCATGAGCGTGCAAACTCATGACGTCACTGATGTGGCGCCCGCAAGTGTTGAGCTTGCGAACCTGTCCATGATCAGCGACTCGCTTTGCGAGCGTCTGGTCTCCCGCATCGAGAAGGACGAGGACGTACCGCGAGAGCTCGCGGAGCGAATCCTCGACCAGGCGCTCGGCTATCTGAAGCTGGCGTCTATCAAGCCCGACGGTCACTTCAGCCCGTCGCCGCTCGTGGATATCGGATGGCACACGTTCATCCTGTACACCCGCGAGTACGGCAAGTTCTGCCGCGACCTGACCGGCGGACGGTTCATCCACCACGAGCCGACCGACGAGGTGGGAGTGCCGAACCTCAGCAGCGGCCCCACCGGGACGATGCAGGCAATGCGCGAGTACGGCATCGTCGTCGATGAGCCTCTGTGGGCGCACATGCACGCAGGTGACTGCAGCAACTGCAACGATGGCCAGGGCTGTCAGTGCGGGTCGTGCAACTACTGATCAGGCCTTTCGGCTAGATCACTCGCCCCTGGTGTATATCTACGGATATACACCAGGGGTTCTTCATTTTATGATATAATTGAGAGCGCATATATGAAAAATACAGATTGGAATACTCAATACAAAAACGACCGCGATTATGTATGGCTTTCTACGAACCGACTCGCCTACGTGTTGAGCCGGGTTGACGCACCGAAGAGCTCACGAGCACTTGATATCGGTTGTGGCACTGGCCAATTGTGTCGCGATCTCGTGCATCGAGGCTTTACTGTTAGAGGTATTGACTACTCCGACGCCGCCATACGTCAAGCTAGGCAGTCTACCGTACTGCCTATAGATACGATACGTTTTGATGTCTGCGATATTGAAAAAGAGGAGATTGGTACTGAAAATAAGTTTGATCTAATATTTTGTAAATATGTGCTTCCTTTCATAGTAGACAAAGGTGTTTTTTTGCAAAAGGTAGCGTCGCTCAAGACAGACGCCGGGTTTTTCATTGTCATTAGCCCAGATTCTGCATCGCTACCAGTTGCAAAGCAACGTATAGCCATGGATCATAAAGAGATTATGGCTATACTATCTGCACACTTTGACGATGTGACCTCGGAGCATATCGACAGAGATTACGTTTATTATGCTAAATAGCAAGTACACCTCGAATGCTACTCGCGAATACATTGAGATGTATTCAAAATCATAGATTCTTGATAGCTGTTCATTAATAGACGTATCGTGATCACCAGCCAACCCCTTTTCAGCTAAAAAAGAAATTCGGCGGTGGGGAATCTCAGAAAAAGGCAAAGGGGGCGGCTGGTGGGGTGCGTCCGCCTTGCCGCGGCCAGGCGGCGCGGCTCACGCACTCGCAGCTACGCTGGAATTCGGTTCCGCAAAAATGTAAAATTGCACCAAGATATGAACCTGGTTTTATACCAGGTTTTTATCTTGGTATACGCCATCACTACGGCGACGTATAGCGCCAGGTCTTATTTACCGACCATTGTTCGATAGAACGATAACGATCAATTCGGCTGGCAAGAACATTGTTTGATTGCAATGCCATCACGTCACTCGATGTAACATAGTGAAGCTGCGGCTGGTAGAGAGCGATAGCCGGCACATCGTTCATCCAGGTATCGACGAATAGCTGATACTTAGCCTGGCGGACTGATGTTTCAAGACGCAGCTGAGCGCTCGACAATGCCTCGCTGGCAACGGGTGATTTGTAATTTGACAGATTGAGACCACGGGGATCGGCTTGAGACACGTGCCAGTACGCAAATACGTCCGGGTCGGCGCCCAGCTCGAGCTCATAGACAAAAGCATCGTAATTACGCGGCAATAAAACTGTTTGCTGAACATCGCTCGGACTGACCAAGCGCACCGTGACCTTGGCCCCTAGTTTTTCCCATTGGTTTTTAAGTTCGCCCACAATGAACGGGTAATCACCTGATTTCACAGAGACCAAATCGATAGATAGCGGTACTCCGTCTTTGATGCGCGTTTTGCCGTTTAGTCGCCAGCCGGTTTGATCCAGAAGTGCACCGGCTTGATCGAGGTTGTAACCTAATTGTTTTTTAGTGCTTGCCGCCGGCAACTGCGCAACCGTAATAGGCGTATCAAGACGCGACACAAATCCGTGCAACCGGGCCATAAGCGCTGTCCTATCGGTACCGAGCAAAAATGCTTTGCGAACATTTACATCGGCAAATTTATTGGAGTCATTCCGCAAAAAAACAAACATGCCGTCTGACAATAATGTGTGGTAAATTATCGCGTCTTGGCGTTTACTGGCAATTTCTTGCAATTCGTCACTCGTAAAATCGACTCCGGCATTGATCTCTTGCCGAATATAAGCATTTTTGACTGCCATACTGTCATTGAAAACATGTATCTGAAACCTCTCGAGCTTTGGTGAGCCGCGCGTGTAAGCGTCGTTACGCTCCAAATACAGAATGACTCGCCCTTCATCGGGATTGATTACCTGTAAACGATTAAACACAAATGGGCCAGAGCCAACCGGCCGGCGATTGAAATCTGCTTCACGTAGACGCTCCGGGGGCGTCGAGCTTAGCAAGTGTTTGGGCAATATCCCAAATGTCAAAGCATGAGGAAACGCCGCATAAGGACGTACCAGTTCAAAACTGACAACACGCTCCGAAACTTTTGAAACGCTTATTTGTGACCAGCTGGCATAAAGCGGCGACCTCACCAGCGGATTTTTGATAAGCTTGACCGTATAAACCACGTCGTCGGCGGTTATTCTCCGACCATCGTGCCACCTGATATCAGGCTTTAGCTCGACGACGTACCGTTTGCCGTCGTTTTCTGCATGCCAAGATTTTGCCAATTCGCTGCGCAAGTGTGCAGTTTGGTCATACGACAACAAACCCGAAAACAGCAAACGGCCGGCCGACTGTTCGGCCGGTGTTCGAGCAAAGATCGGGTTGGTCGTCTCGAGCGGTCCCACCACCCCCTCGGCAAATGTGCCGCCGGATGTCGGCGCATAAAGCGAATACGACCGCTGGTAGCCAATAAGTTGAAAAGCGCTTACTCCTATTAGTAGCCCTACAAAAGCCAGCCAGCCAAACGCGTGACGCCGCACCGACTTGATATTGTCAAATCGTGCAATAATAAAGGTCTGCGCATGACGTAATGTTTTGGACTCAAGATTTCGCGCTCTCTTGCGCAAACTTTCGCGTGTCGGACGCAGTTTACGAAACTTTCGCCAACTCGAATCTGAACTTGTCGCCACCCGATACTCCTATCCGATCATCAAGCCGGCTAATATCGATAATACAAATATAACACTCAAAACTATCGTTGCTTCGTGCAAACTCTTGTCAAGCCCGCGTCGGGTAGTAAATAGCTCACCTGAGCTGCCAAAACCTGCACCGAGAGTCGCACCACGCGACTGCAAGAGTATAAATACTACCATGATGATAGCAGACGTGACAGTGACGATATGAAGTATGGTATTGACCGGCATGTTATTCTCCTCTTTTCTGACGATATGATTCTATTATACCGCTAAGCGCGTAATTCGTCAGGCTTACTATCATGCCTGCCAGAATTGCTCCCACAAATGTAATCTCGATATGCGGAATCAGTGCTAGTGCGATGTACACCATAATGCCGTTTATCACCAGCATAAACAGTCCCAGCGTCAATAAAATTGCCGGCAAAGACAAGATGATGATAACTGGCCTAAGCAAAGCATTTACCAGCGAAAATACCAACCCTGCCAGCAAAAATGTCGCAACTCCTGCGGTACTTGATGCAAACTCACTGGTAGACAGTATCCGAATTGCCAACCAAATAGCCAGCGAATTGATTAGCCACCGTATCAAGAAAAATCCAAATTGTTCTTTCATAATGCTTGTCTATATAAGTATAGCAGATTATTTGTCGGTTATCGTGCCGTGCAGCCACTCAAATATATACGCACCTTTTTTGTCGCCCATCGCCGCTACCAACTGAGATTTGGTCGCTTGCTTGACTCCAACACCGCTACCAAATGTCGTTATCAGTTTTTTGCGCGTCGCCGGACCGACACCCGGAATATCATCGAGTATACTCTTGGTCGCGCCTCGTTGCTTGAGCGTACTGTGATAACTCACGGCAAAACGGTGTGACTCATTGCGTATCCGCTGCAACAATTTGACGATATGGTTATTTTTGGGCAACGTTACCAATACAAAATCTCCTGTCGTCTCAACGCCTGGCTGTACGCCGCTATCGACGTATTGCCAAACGTATTTTGATTCCAGAGCAAAACCATCAATCGGCATCGCATTCGGTTCATCAAAAGGATTTTTTGACTGCGCCCAAGCTTTGATAGCCTCGAGATCCAGCGCGACATGTGAACGCGAAGTATGTACAACCAGTTGCTCATCGCGCTTAGCGAGCCCTATGATCGGAATTGATACTCCTTGGGCATCGAGCGCATCGAGCGCCGCTGATAGCTGTCCTTTGCCGCCGTCGATCAAAATCAAGTCGGGCTTTGGCCAATCATCGTGTCTGCCACTAAACCGTCGCCGTATAGTCTCACTCATATGCGCAAAGTCATTATTACCCGGCAGTTGCATCTTAAACTTACGGTACTGACTCTTATCTGCAAGCCCATTTGTAGCTACTACCATACTGGCTACGTTGTTTGTACCGCTCATATGGCTAATGTCATAACCCTCAATGCGCCCCGGCACATTTTTTAGTTGCAATAATCGTTGCAAACCCGACAACCCTTGGTCTTTACTTATATCCATAAATTCGCGGTCCGAAAACACAATTCGTGCTCCAAGCTGTTTAAGATTCTGTAGTCGATTTCGCATCAGGGCAGCTTCTTCGTACTTATGGTTGGCGCTAAGCGTTTTCATATCACGCTCAAGCTCACGGATAAGCATTTTGCGTTCGCCTCGTAAGTACCTGACAAGCTTTTTAAGCGTTTTCTTGTATTCTTCAGACGTTGTTTTTTGTGCTTCAACTCCGGGGCACAAACCGATGTGATACTGCAAACACAACTTGTTCGGCATGCGTTCGTGCGTACTGTACGGAAAGATTTTACGTAGATACCGTAAAGCTTTTTTGATCGCATAGCCGTTATAGTACGGACCAAAATATGTCGCGCCGTCATCAAGCGGCTGTCTGGTAAATGTCACGGGAGGATAAGGCTCACCAAACGGAATCCGCACATACAGTTGGCTTTTGTCATCGCGCAGCAATACGTTGTAGCGCGGCATGTAGCGCTTGATCATTTCTGATTCAAAAAACAACGCATCAAGCTCTGTTTCAACCTCTATCCATTC
This sequence comes from uncultured Candidatus Saccharibacteria bacterium, assembly GCA_964573015.1. GTDB lineage: Bacteria > Patescibacteriota > Saccharimonadia > Saccharimonadales > Saccharimonadaceae > JAPUDQ01. The sequence continues at coordinate 10,237 of CAZNHZ010000004.1, forward strand.
AACGTCAGTTATCTCTGCCACCAACGCATCAGTCTTTGCATCGCGCACACGTGATGTCTGAAAGTACTGCCTCACTCGATTTCGCAAATTTGCAGCCTTGCCAACATAAATAACCTCACCTGTACGTGACTTGTGGAAGTACACACCAGGAACTGATGGAAGCGTCTTTAATTTGGTCTGAAGTTCTACTGTCATCTATATATAGTATACCTAAGATCCCTGGTAGCTATCTGATAGCAGGTGGTATGAGCGCGTACGAAAAGCCATAATTGCGAGTAATACCATAATTATTCCAGACGCCAGGAATATAAGTGCTATACCACGGACGTCTCCTGTACCGAGTAGCCATTCAAATTGTTGCTTGCCTACTTCGGTTTTCATATATGGCAAAATCCATAATTCAGCGATTGGGCCAACCATAAATGCAGTAATAGGCGCAGCTGCAGCTTCTATACTTTGGGCAAAGCCAAATACACGACCCTGTCGTTCAAATGGTACGACTCGTTGGATAATCGTTTGCTCCGCTGCCTCAGCATACGGCACTAGACACATATACAGCCATATGCCCGCTGCGTATAGCAACCACCACTCCCTTATCGTAAATAGGGCCCCAAGCATGCCCATAATAACAAGGGTCTGCAAGAGTGTTTTAAGTGGATTCTTGCCAAGGCCAAATTTAGCAATAAGCAAACCTCCTGCGATAAACCCTGTACCCGCAACAGCAAATACCATACCCCATTGTTGAACGGAGAAAATTGTTAGACCATATGGATCCATTAGTGCCATATATACACCACCGACAAGATTGTTAAAAGTCGAGAAAAAGATAAGGGCTAGAAGCCCGGGTACTGCGTGTATTGCTGCTATGCTACCTCTTATATCTATTCTTTTTTGTGCTAGCAAAGGGTCATGTGCAATTGTCTTTTCTGGTATAGCAATGCCCAGCAAATGTAGAAGCGCCAGTGCGGTTGCCGTGATAGCGATAACAAGTGTCCAGCCTAGACCCAAGAACCCGACAGACAAGCCACTCAGCGCACTCGTAACAATAAACCCTATACCTTGGGCAGCACCAACAAGTCCGTTCGCTTTATCACGATCATTTTTTGGGACAAGCAGTGTAACTGTCGTACTAAGCGCGATGTTGCGAAGCTGCTCAATCACTGCCCCTGCAAGAATTAGAAGAACGAATATCCAAAAGAAAGGGTTCGATAAATTCGCGATTGCATCACCACCAGCGAATCGGTAAAACAGCCCTGCAAAGATAAACATAATAAGTGTCACAAAACTCGATATCACCATTGCGTACTTTTTCTTGTGGTGATCGACAAAGGTTCCAAAAAATAAACCGAACCCAGCGATAAATAGCATGTACCCACCACCCACAATAGCTGTAGCTAATACTGATCTCGTTTCCAGATACGCCCAAAATGTTAGGGCAAACCATAGATAACTTGTTGTTATGTTTGCCAAGACGGTATTGGCAAGAACGTGATAAAACTGTCTGGTGTGCTCCGCATTTCTCATGTGTTATTTACCCATAACGGACTCGACACGAAATCGAACGACTCTTGCAATTAGCTTTGTTGGAAGCGTCTTATCGTGAGGAAATTGCACTGATCCTTTGCCTTGTTTGTAGTCTGCAAAGTCTTGTTTAAATGCTTCATGGCCATTTGGTGTTGCGTAGAAGCCAATATGGTGATCATACCCCGCAAAGTATACCAGTGGCTTGCCATCAAGCTTGTAGGCAGGAATTTTGTACGCAAAATCTTCTTCAGCAAACGGCACTTCAGCCTCAATAATTTTTCGCACGGTTATGAGGCGCTGTTTTGTCTCTCCACCAAATGAGTTGATGTATTCATCAACCAGTGCATGATGCTTCATTGTATGCCCAGTATACTACGGCGCGCCTATAACAACTACTTTAAAAAGATCGGCTCTAATTCGGTCTCAAGCACATTTTGTGGGCGCGCACCGACGAGCTCTTTCGCCACTGCACCTGCCTTAAATACCTGCATGTTGGGAATACCACGAACTCCATATTCACCTGCAAGTTGCGCGTTGTCTTGGGATGCCTCGATATCAACTTTTACGACATCGAGTTTGTCGTCAAGCTTTTTTGCGGTTGCTTCAATGATTGGCGCCATCATGCGGCACGGCGGACACCACTGCGCCCAAAAATCGACAAGTACTACTTTGTCGCTTTGTAATACTTTTTCTTCAAATTCTTGTTTTGTCGTCGTTGTAAGTAACGCCATTATAAGTACCTCCTGATACTGGTTAGTAATGCTTTGGTCTGTGCGTGTGATTGCGTCTCATCTGCGCAGGCCTCTAAGGAATCTTCTATGATAATCCTCTTTAGTGACGCAACTCCGCCCTGCACTGCAGTGACCTGTTGTAAGACTTTATCGCAACCTGCATCACTGCTTGTTGAAACTCTACGTAATGCTTCAAGTTGACCAATAATTTTATTAATACGTGTATCGTAATTCATTCTTTTACTATACTCCTGTATAGTATATATGGCAACTAACACTGGTTATCGAAAACTGCAATAATTTTTGGTTTCTCGAGTGAGTACTCGTTTGCCGGTACAGCAATAAACGAGGACTGATCTTTAAGAATGTATGTGTAGATTTGAATAACGTTATCAAGTACCGAAGCGTCATTCTCTGCTTGCATTTCTTCGATAGTCATCCAACGAAGATCACTTGATTCACCGTCCGACGGCATTTTAGTCGGCTTATCTGCGGCGACAAATGCATAGCACAAATCAGAATGATAATGAGGTCCTTCGCCAGCCGCGTGAGTATTAACCATAAACGGCGTCGGGTGAGTTATCGCGCCCGGGACCCTGTATTGTGTCGTTGGCTGGAGAACAGAAAGCTCACTTAGGTCATATCCCGCTTCTTCTCATAGCTCATGCTCTACTGACTGCCACGGCGTTTCGTCCAGCTCTATATGCCCGCCGACTTGCATGAGAAAACCGAGTTTCCGATGCATATGTACTAAGCAGCGCCATTCATCACCCACTCGATGGATAATGTAGATGCTCACTGTCATATCGTGCTGATTGGGTGCGGTATGTAGATGCGGCATTAAGCTAAGACCGCACTAGCGTTTGCTTGTTCTTTGCATGCGTCAGAATGAAATAGCTTTTCGGGATCAAGCTTGCAATTCTCACAAATTAATACCAAATCATTACATTCTGCAAGCGCACAGTTTTCGTAGTTGCTTGTCTTGCCATGACAGTGAGTACACTCACCAATTGTTTTAGTATGATCGCTAAAATTCATCGTCATGCGGTTATCAAACACTCTCAGACTTCCCTCCCATAGTCCGTCGTCACCATACTTCTCGCCGTATTTTACGATACCGCCATCGATCTGATAAACGTCTTTGAACCCGCGCTTTTTCATCATGGCGCTTATGACTTCGCAGCGAATACCGCCCGTGCAGTAGCTGATAACTTTTTTGTCTTTGATATCATCATATTTGTCACTCTCCAGCTCGGCGATAAAATCCCGACTGGTATTAGTATTTGGTATGACGGCATTTTTGAACCGCCCGATACGCGCTTCATGCTCATTGCGCCCATCAAAAAAAACGACATCGTCACCGTACTGCTCGACCATCTCATGCACCTGCTGCGGGCTGAGATGCTTTCCACCGCCGATCACACCGTCCATGTCAACATCGAACTCATCATCGCTATTTTTGAACCCGACAAGTTCACGCCGATGCTTGACGCTCATCCGCGGAAAGTCCTCACGACAACCCTCCGACCATTTCCAGACGATATCTTTGAAAGCGGGATATTGTTTGGTAGCTTTGATATACGCCTTGAGATCATTGATGTCACCGCCAACCGTGCCATTCAGCCCATGCTGGCTGACGAGTATCCGACCGCGCAGATTGAGACTATCGCACAATGTCTTTTGCCATAGCTTGACCGACTCCGGATCACTCAGCGGCGTGAATTTGTAGTAGAGCAATATCTTTTGCATATGTACTAATTATACAGTAGAATAATTTCTACTATGTATCCGCGATCGTAGCGGAGACCTCTACGTAATAAAAATCTGAAAATAACATAACAGGAGACATTTCGTTTGGGTAAAAAACGAGAAAGACCGGCTATATTAGTCAAGGAAACTGCAAGACTGTACTTTCGACAGGTCAAGAAATATAAACTTACGTTTTTTATCGCGCTTTTTTGTATACCACTAGGCGTGCTGGCCATAGATACATTGCTACCATATTTTGCAGGACAAGCTATCGGCGCCTTAACGCAAGACGGAAAAGCCGCCGCCCTGCAAATGACACTTTATGCCGCCGTGGCAGGCGGCGCAGGAGCGTTATTCAACTTTTTTGGTTTTCAGGCGCTTCTTAGACATGAGTCACACGTCACGAAAAGTCTCATACAGCAAACATTTCTGTCTATCATACGTAAAGACATCGCGTTCTTTAATAATCATAAGACCGGCTCGATGACCAGTAATTTTATCAATTTTGTTCATGCACATATACAACTGCAGGATTTGTTACTCATCAGAACACTAGGCTTTGTCATCGGCGTCGGTTCCGGTCTTATCATATTAGCGCTAAATGTGTGGCCGCTCGCGCTATTACTAGCAAGCTTCCTAATATTACTTATCATACAGATCCGCTGGAGCATGAAGCATCGTGAGGTATGGCGCACCCGAAGACGCAAAATACGAAGCGAGATACACGGTACTATCGCTGATGCAATCACAAACAATCTTGTTGTCAAAACATTCGCACGCGAATCGAGTGAATTCGATACTATCAACACACTCAGCACCAGCTATCAAAATGTATTTAGAAAAGATTATTTATTTTTCTCTGCAGAGGGATCATTGCGCGTATTTTTTATGAGTGTCGTCCAAGTTGTGACCGTACTGCTCAGCGTTATATTTGTTAGCGGCGGTCAAATGAACATAGCAATCGCTATTTTTGTAATCGCATATATGCAGCGTATCGGCTCGCAGCTTTTCACACTGGGAGAAATGATAAACGGCTATGACCAAGCCTTTCTCGACGCACAGCCGATGACCGAGATGTTGCTGCTAGCAGATAATGTAAATGACAAGCCGAACGCACATAAGCTACACGATGTGTCGGGCTCTGTGAAATTTAATGATGTCACCTACCGGTATCCTGACGGAACAACTGATGTGCTACACAATATCGATCTAGCCATACCTGTAGGTCAAAAGATCGGGCTAGTAGGCCAAAGTGGAGCGGGCAAGACGACTATCGTTCAGTTACTTCTGCGATTCAATGATGTGGCTGATGGTGCAATCATGATCGACAACTATGATATTCGTGACATATCACAGCAAAGTCTACGTGAAAATATAGCCTATGTTCCCCAGGAGCCAATGCTCTTTCATCGATCGTTACGTGAGAATATTGCATACGGCAAACCTGGCGCTTCTGACGAAGAGATCGTGGCTGCAGCAAAACGAGCAAATGCGTGGGAATTCATAATTGACCTACCGAATGGTCTTGATACCACTGTCGGTGAGCGCGGTGTCAAGCTGTCCGGCGGACAAAGGCAGCGTATCGCGATTGCGCGGGCCATTCTCAAAGACGCGCCGATATTGGTGCTGGATGAAGCAACTAGTGCGCTTGATTCGGAATCAGAAAAATTAATTCAGGCCAGCCTGGAGACACTTATGGAAAATCGCACCAGTATCGTTATCGCCCATCGTCTCAGTACTATTGCCAAGCTCGATCGCATCATCGTCCTAGGCAAAGGACGGATTATCGAAGATGGTACTCACGGTCAGCTACTCAAGCGTGGCGGCATGTACGCAAAATTGTGGTCACACCAAAGCGGCGGCTTTATCAACGAATAAATCTGAGTTATTCTTTTTTCTCGTTAGCTTTGTCACCCTCGGCATTTTCAGCCGGAGCTTGCTCGCCGTTTTCGGATTCAACTTCACTCTCGTCCTCTGCATCACCGGCGGCAGCTTCGTTTTGCGCTTGCAACGCACTTGGTTCCCAGACATTCACAACGACTTGATTCATAATATTGTTGGCTTCGGCAACTTCAATTTCTTCTTCGCTCATATATTCTTCGCCGCGGCCGTCGTCGTTGTCAACAATCTCGACGTTTTCCGGAATTTTTATATCGCTCACGAGCAAGCGTTCACCGGCTTCTTTTAGATCGAGAATTGATAGTTCAAGTGCTTCAGGAAGATGAAGCGGCAAAGCCCGTACCTCGATTTTGTCGAGGGTTTGCAACACGATCAAACCGGCTTTTTCAGCCTCGCTCTCGCCCTCGCCGACGAGACGAATTGGCACTTCGGCCTCGATCGGCTTGTTTTGACGAACAGCATGAAATGATACGTGATTGATACGTCGCTTGACATTGTCGACTTCGACATCTTTGATCATAGCGATACGTTTCTTGTCGCCAATCGTAATGTGCACAGGGGTGTGCTTGCCAGCAGCTGTATAGACTTTGCTCATCGTTACTTGATCGATCTGTACTGCTAACGGGTCCATGCCCGGGCCGTATACAACTGCCGGTACTTGGCCGTTGCGTCGTAATTCTCTAACTTTTTTGCCGTGAACGGTTCGTTCATCGACCTTGAGGGTGATTTTATCTCCCATCTCTCTTCCTCCTTTCGCGGGGAATACCTTTACGGAGTTATGTAATTGTTTCATTATACACTAATATCATTTGACAGTATATACCTGTCTTTTGACCACGACAGCCATGCAGTGCGTGTTACAATAAATCTTAATGGAATGGCTGATACACCTCATCACCGGACTTGGCGTGCTCGCGATTTTGCTGGTGATTTATGCTGAGTCAGGGCTGCTGATCGGATTTTTTTTGCCAGGCGACAGCCTGTTATTTACCTCGGGATTTCTCGTCCAACAGGGTATCCTAAATATCAACATCCATCTGTTTGTTCTGCTGCTATTTGTAGCGGCGGCGCTCGGCGACAGCACCGGATATGCCTTTGGCAACCGGATGGGACGCAAGCTGTTTGAGCGCAAAAATACCCGTCTGTTCCGCAAAGAAAATCTCATCCGCGCCGAGCTATTTTATGAAAAACACGGCGCCAAGACGATCGTGCTCGCCCGCTTCATCCCGTTTATCCGCACCTTTGCGCCGATCGTCGCCGGTGTCAGCCGGATGCACTACCGGAGCTTTTTGATTTACAATCTCATAGGCGCGGCGCTATGGACTGCTAGCTTTACATACATCGGCTATTACGCTGGCGTCGTGCTCAATAGCTGGGGTGTTAACGTCGAAGTCGCAGCCATCATCATCATACTGCTCTCGATCTCACCATTTATAATCCATGTCCTCAAAGACAGCAGCCGCCGCCGAACTCTCATCGACGGCACCAAGCGAGAGCTCGCTATCGTCTTTCGCCGCACAAAGAGATAGAGGATCAAGACTTCAGCAAATGCTTTAGGTAGCGTCCAGTATAGCTCTGTGCGTTTTTGATGATCTGTTCGGGTGTGCCCTCAGCGATCACTGTCCCGCCGCCGACCCCGCCCTCTGGTCCCATGTCGATGATATGATCGGCGCATTTGACGACATCGAGATTGTGCTCGATGATAATCATGCTGTTGCCGGTATCGACGAGTGCCTGCAGGACATGGAGCAGTTTTTTGACATCGGCTGCGTGTAGTCCCGTCGTCGGTTCATCGAGAATATAGAGCGTCTTGCCCGTAGCGCGGCGAGATAATTCAGTCGCGAGCTTGATCCGCTGTGCTTCACCGCCGCTAAACGTCGTCGCCGGCTGACCGAGTGTTATATAGCCGAGACCGACCTCGACAAGCGTATCCATCTTTTTCTTGACGGAAGGAACATTTGTGAAAAATTCTGCTGCCTGCTCGACCGTCATGTTGAGCACGTCAGAAATCGTCTGGCCCTTGTACGTGATCTCGAGCGCCTCACGGTTGTAACGCTTGCCTTTGCAGACTTCACACTGCACGTAGACATCGGGTAGGAAATGCATTTCGATCTTGATGACGCCATCGCCCTGGCAGTTCTCGCAGCGCCCGCCGCGGACATTGAAGCTAAATCGTCCGGCTTTGTAACCGCGGATATTTGCCTCAGGAGTGTTTGCAAATAGTTCGCGGATAATCGTAAATATACCGGTATACGTCGCGGGATTACTGCGCGGCGTGCGGCCGATCGGCGACTGATCGATGACGATGACCTTGTCGAGATGGTTGATACCCTCGATCGCATCGTGACGACCGGCGACTTCCTGGGCGCGATTAAGCTGAACAGCTAGTTCACGCGCAACGATATCATTGACGAGAGTCGATTTGCCCGAGCCGCTGACGCCGGTAACGATCGTCATGAGACCGAGCGGGATATCGACAGTGATGTTTTTGAGATTGTGCTCACGTGCACCGACGACACGCAACACATTGCCATTGCCCTTGCGTCGTTTTTTGGGTATGTCGATCTTGAGCTTGCCGCTCAAGTACTGGCCGGTGATACTGCCTGAATTCTTGGCGACCTCGGCCGGCGTACCGCTGGCACACACTTCGCCGCCATGTACTCCGGCACCCGGACCGATATCGAGCAGATAATCAGCGCTGCGAATCGTATCTTCGTCGTGCTCGACGACGAGCACAGTATTGCCTAAGTCGCGCAGATGCTTGAGCGTCGCGATCAATTTGTCATTGTCCCGCTGGTGCAGTCCGATCGACGGCTCATCGAGGACGTAGAGCACACCCTGCAGCCCTGAGCCGATTTGCGTCGCCAGCCGGATACGCTGTGCTTCACCGCCCGATAGTGTATTGGCCGCCCGACCGAGCTCGAGATAACTAAGCCCGACATCGTACATAAATCCCAGCCGAGCATTGATCTCACGCAGGATCTGACGCGCAATAATTGTCTCATTCTCTGTCAGTTTCAGATCATCGCGAAACAATTTGAGTGCATCATCGACACTGAGATCGATGACATCGACGATCGAGAGGTTGTGGACCGTTACGGCGAGCACCTCCGGCTTGAGGCGAGCACCCTTGCAGGTGTAGCATTCTCGCTCACGCATAAAGCGCTCGATATCACGGCGCATAAAGTCACTATCGGTTTCTTTGTGACGGCGTTCGAGATTGGGGATGACACCCTCATAGGTCGTATCAAAATACCGCCCCATACTGAGTCGGACTGTATATTTCTGATTATCGGTTCCATAGAGAATCTTGTGTACTGCTTCCTCCGGCAGATTTTTGACCGGCTCATGAATCGAAAACCCATGCGCTTCACCAACAGCCGCTAATTTCTTCATGTACCAGGCATCGCTATTGACGCGGTTAAATGGCCTCAGCGCTCCCTCAGCAATCGTAAGATTTGGATTAAAGACAAGCTCCGGATCAACCTCGAGCCGGCTGCCGAGGCCGGTACATGTCGGACACGCCCCCATAGGGTTATTAAAACTAAACAGCCGCGGCTCGAGCTCCGGTATCGCGACGTCGGGATGATCGACACAAGCAAATCGCTGCGAAAACATATGCTCGGCACTGGTATCGGCATCGAGCGCAATCACCATGCCGTTTGCCAGCTCGAGCGCTTGCTCGACCGACTGAGCAATACGGCTAATTGATTCCTCATCATTGACGACACGGTCAACGACAATCTCGATCGTGTGCTTGAACTTTTTATCCAGCTCCGGAAACTCATCGAGCGCATAGATCACACCATCGACTCGTGCACGAGCATAGCCCATACGACCATATTGATCCGGTACGTGAGCAAACTCACCTTTTTTGTCCTGAACGACAGGCGCCAGCAACATCAGTCGCTTGCCGTCGCCGAGCTCACGCACCGCATCGACTATCGTTTGCGGAGTTTGTTTGCTGACAGGTTTGCCGCATACCGGACAGTGAGGTACTCCAATACGCGAGTAGAGCAGACGGAGATAGTCGTATATCTCGGTGACAGTTGCGACAGTACTGCGCGGATTGCGGCTGGTTGATTTCTGGTCAATCGAGATCGCCGGACTGAGTCCGTCGATCTGATCGACATCAGGCTTCTCCATCAATCCCAAGAACTGACGGGCATAGCTGCTCAAACTCTCAACGTAGCGGCGCTGACCTTCGGCGTAAATCGTATCAAAAGCAAGAGATGACTTGCCCGAACCGGACAAACCGGTGATCACTACTAATTTATCTCGCGGTATCTCAACCGAGATATTTTTGAGATTGTGCTCGCGAGCGCCGACGACTTTTATCACCTCTGACATAGACGCCTTATTATATCAATTTTTGAGCCTTTTGTCATGCCTAAGCTATACTAGAGCCTATGAAAGAACGCCTGCATCACCACTGGCTCAAAGTCCCGACCAGCGTCCGGCGACCGATTGCGCTTTTTGTCGGCTTCACTCTCGTCCTTACCTCCGGCGCTATCGGCTGGTTGCCCGGCCCGGGCGGTATTCCGTTGTTTCTGCTCGGTATTTTTGTGCTCGCCAGCGAGTTCAAATGGGCCGATGATTTCGGCCGGATTATCCTCAAGCTCGTCCGCGATATCGGTCATTGGTTTCGTCACCATCCCGTCCTGGCGGCACTGGCGCTCATCGCCAGTCTCAGCGTCAGCAGCACGATCACGTATATGCTTTTTATAAGCAAATAACATTGTTGACTTTCTGATAAATCTATGATAATATTATATTAATAGATTTAGTGGAGATTTCTACCGTGAGCAGGACAAAGCAACTCGTCGGCACTGGTATTGGTATAGCCGTACTGAGCCAGCCTAGTATCGCAAACGCCTTGTTTGCTTTTGTCTTTACCGGTGCGTTGCCTTTTACCCGTATTATCCTGCCGTTTTGGGCGATGATGTTGCTCATCGGCACTGTGGCTGCTGCCGCGATCATGTGGCTGTTTAAGCAGCCGCTTTTTATCGGCGATACTGCAAATAGCGAAAAAATAGCCAAGAGCCGTGCTCGCAGTTATGTTCTGGCAACTGCCACCAATCAGCAAAAGAAGAAATCAGTGGCCGCAAAACCTGTCTCGCGTCGACGTGTTCGCAAGAACTACCAGACCGCAACTTCCTAGACAATATCACTCGGCACGATACTCTCAGCCCAGAGCTGCAACTCCTCTAGCAGATAGGTATCGGCACCAAAGCGCTGCAGACGCTCAAGATCGGCCAGGTATTTCGGCAACTGCAGCTGAAGTTTTTGGGAGCGGTAGGATTCCCATCGTCCATGCTCATCCTCGCTGAGACTGGTCGGAAACTGCCGAGCCTTGTAACGAAAGAGCAGCTCCGGCAGGCGCTCGTCGACAAATTGCGGATGAAAATCGGCGAGCTCATCAGCCTCGGCCGCACGAACTGCTGCACAGCGACCCTTGTCTTTGTCGCTCATAAACCCGTCATAGAGCTGATGCTCGACATCAGTACTGGGCGCATACGGTTCACGCATCTCAAACGCTTCTCTCACTGTCGCTCCGAAAGTCGGGTTGGACGCGAGGATCGAGAGATGTTTTTGGATATCTGCCATATCGACATTGAGCCGATCCTTCGTGGCATCATCCATCACGCCGACCGGCGCAACCGCCGGACAACGATTGTAGGCCAGCTCTTTGACCGGCAGCGCCACAAAGCCTTCAGTCTTGCGCATGTCGCGGTCTGCAAACACGATGCTGGCGAGTTGGCGTGCGCCCGCACCGATAAACGGTGACGGATCGTGGCGCAAATCATAGACGAGTACTGAGCCAGGCTTGACGCCGGGAGCGATCGGAAATGCGATGGTCGTCTTTTCATTTGCCGGGTCATAGCGGCCCGAGGCATAGACAAACGGATTTGGTTCATCGAGATTGACGAGAGCCTGAACGGATTTTTTGTCGCGCATCGAGTAGAGATAGTCAAACAACTTCGGCTGCTTTTGCCGAATCAGTCGCGATAGCTCGATCAGCACCTCGACATCACTCAGTGCATCATGGGCTTTTTTGTGATCGAAACCGTTGTCCCGGGCCATCAGCTCGAGTTTGTTGACTGATTTGCCCGTCTCGTCAACCGGCCACTGGATGCCATCTGGCCGCAGCGCCCGCGTCATCCGCACAACATCGAGCATGTCCCAACGACCCCGGCCATCTGCCCATGACCATTCATACGGATCATAAAAATTCCGCCACAATGTATGGCGAATAAACTCATCATCAAACCGAACATTGTTGAACCCTACGGCAATCGTGTCTGCCGTAAAGACATCGCTCATCAGGATATCGCAAAATTCCTTCTCGCTATAACCATCCGCCAGTGTAGCCTGCGGCGTGATGCCTGTCACTATGATCGCATCTGGACTCGGTAGTATATCATCGGTCAGTTTCACCATGATATTGACCGGATCGCCGACGGGACGCAGCTCCATGTCGGTGCGCTGCCCGGCAAACTGCATGATCCGGTCATCACGCGCGCTCAACCCACTCGTCTCGAGATCGTAAAAGAAAAATGTCTTTGCCATACCCTCCCCAGTATAGAGGAAATAACAAAAAACACCCTACTCGGGTGCATCTATCGGGTGTAAATCGTATCAGATAGGAAGCCAAATGGCGGGGGAGAAGGTCGACTGCGATGCAGTCGTCTAGGCGGTGACATGGGTCACGTAACCGTCCAGAAAGTGGACTCATCTTCTCCCCCGCCGCAGTGACGAGAACGCTGGGGGTCAACCTAGGTCTGAGATAAACTCAGTTCTGGGAGCCTAGCCTCCCAAATTTGTAGATTCCGGCTCTACTGGGCCTGACCGCTAGGGTCTATATCGACTCATTCAGAGCTCCTTAGGTCGTAATTGCGAAAGTTTGCTGAGACTTGATCACAGCTATCCAAAAGTGCGCGCAACCAATTAGTGATAGTCTCAAATCACTCAACTGGGATCATATGTAGTCAAACGCGAAGTCGTCTCCGACGGCACTCCTACATACTCAATTATGCCCTCAGCTTCTGGACCGGCCTCGGATTGTCCGAAAAGGGTATCCCGTATATTCTGGTCTGATTACCAGCGGTACCTTATATGGCCTAAAATGCCAACGGCGTGCGCTGTGCAGAAAGATCATAGCAGCACGAAAGCTGCTCCCTTTCTGAGTGGGTGCACATTTGTTTTTGGTCATCACCCACTTACTGACTAAACTTCTTGCCGAGTATCACTCGGTGCATCTCACCGTTCCTTTCGATCAATATTCTATCTTGAGGGGCCGGCAGGAAGAATCTCACAGGGTGATGGTCAGCGTGCCCAAGGGCTTGTCCTTCCCGAGGAGCATGAGACACCATAGGCGGCGATGCCTGACGGGGCGTCTCATTTCCGGAAGCTGCTTGTTGCTCCGGCTAGGCATAGCACTAGTACCTACTGCTACCTCTAGCCGGAACATTCCTACCTGATACGTTAAGGTACCGGTCGGCTAGGCAAAAACATTGTCTGACCAACGATACTCATTTCATTATAGCACATAATGTATTTATTGTCAACTATATATTCTTTTTTAAATTTGCACTATCTCTACTACCTGATTCTATACACATATTTTGGCAGCTGCTAATATATGTGTATGAAACAGAGTAGCACGAGACAGGCTTTGCACGGAATAATGAAAGCTATAGGAGCCGGCGGTCTCATGGGCATTGCTGTTGTCGCCCCCAATGCACTGCGTGCGCTAGACTCTATCGGTGTATTTACCCCCGATACTCCACAACGACGTCGCAGTCGTCTGCTGGCCGAATTGCGCCGACAGGACTTAATCATCGAAACGCGAGATGAAAATCAGCTGCGTATCCAGTTGACCGTCAAAGGTATTCATCGGCTACAAAAAATGGAGATCGAAGAGATGAATATCAAAACGCCAAAACACTGGGACAATCGCTGGCGTATGGTTGTGTTTGATATTCCGCAGACACACAAGAACCAGCGCTACGTCTTTGTCTCACAATTACGCCGGTTAGGTTTTGATATGGTGCGTCAAAGCACCTGGTATCACCCGTATCCATGCTTTGACATCGTCGACCAACTGGTACGCTACTGTGCCCTCAGTCAATTTGTGACAACAGCGGAAATTGTTCGCCTCGATGAATCAACAACGCGAAAACTACTGATCGCATTTCCAAATCTTTACAATGCCTCCTCCGGTGCGCTCACGCCCGGCTAACCCTAATCATTATCTTTAAACACTGGTATCGCTTATTTTGGCAGCTGCTAAAATATGCGTAATACTTGATAGCCATACCGGTGGTTAAAACACCAAGGAAATAACAGTATGTCGATCCTGGCTAAATAACAGTAGCTTATTGTTCGTGCAACGAGAACACCGGAGAACTTCCGATCGTGACAAGACTTTCACCGTTAGCGCCGCGGCGCATCAGCTCATGCGTGATGCCGCGGCGACGCATGATATCGCGCAGCCGATTGACGCTATGCACATTTGTAAAGTCAGTCCGGGCGGCAAATTTCTCGATCTTGCGGCCGCTGACTGCGTACCCTTCATCCGCCTGGTTGACTGTCCAGGCGTCATCCATATCCTGATGCGACAGGGTGATCGTCGGGATATCATCAGCATCATCGACATCGTCTGCTGCTTCGGCAGCCAGACGTGCCCGTTCGGCAGCAACCACCCGAACCAACTCACGCAGCAGCTCAGTTACGCCGATATGCGCCGATGATGACACGGCAAAGATCGGGGTACTCTTAGGCACAACGGCGCGCAGTGAGGTAGTCTGCATAGCAATCATCTCGTCATCGAGACCCTCGATCTTTGTCAAAGCGACTACTTCGGGATGATTGAGCAACTGAGTCTTGTAACGGCGCAGCTCCTCGCGAATCGTCGTATAGGCTGCCGCCACATCGTCGCTATATGCATCGATCAGGTGGAGCAGCACGGCACTGCGCTCAACATGACGCAAAAAAGCATCGCCCAGGCCCTTGCCTTCGCTCGCACCCTCAATCAGCCCGGGGATATCAGCGATGAGTAGACTCGTCTCGTCGATATCAGCCACCCCGAGATTTGGGGTAAGCGTCGTAAACGCATAGTCGGCTATCTCAGGACGAGCGTTACTGACGACGCTGAGAAAGGTTGATTTGCCAGCGTTTGGAAACCCGACTAGTCCGACATCGGCCAGCAGTTTGAGCTCCAGCCGCGCCTCAAACTCATCGCCAGCTTCACCCAGTTCAGCAACGCGCGGAGCTTGACGAGTCGAGCTCTTGAAGTGAGCGTTGCCAAAGCCGCCATCGCCGCCGCGGGCGACAATCGCGCGCTCACCCTTTGCGACCAGATCGGCGATCAATACCTCATCACGATAAATCTGCGTCCCGACAGGCACGCTAACGACGATATCCTCGCCATTTCGACCGTGTTTTTGGCGTTTGCCGCCGGCTTCGCCGTCACGGGCTTTGACCTCGGGCTTATAACGAAAATCAACGAGCGTGTTTTTGCGCTCATCGGCCTCAAAAATTACATTGCCGCCGCGCCCACCATCGCCTCCGTCTGGGCCGCCATGCTCGACGTATTTTTCATGACGAAAACTGACGGTACCATTACCGCCCTTGCCCGCCCGAACCGAAACTAACGCACTATCGACAAACATGAGTGAGTATATTATAGATTATGGGTTTTAGATTAATGGAATAATTAGACACAATTCCTGCCCTCTATCTTAGCATTTTTGACATTATTACTCAAATTTGATATAATAGTAGGAATGCTTTAGCGAGAAAATTCCTTGTTAATCGAATACCTAAGATGTTGGCCATGAAACAACCCTACGCAGTTGTCGAAGAATCAACGTTTGACCCTGACACAGAAAGTTGGCATCACAACCCCTGAGGCACAGCGCTGCAAGCCGTCACGGTCGCCCACCCCATCCATGACAAGATCTGGGGATGTCTACCGATCGGATTGGGCTAGGTGGATCAGGAGCCGGTTCCGTACTACCTTGCATGCCACAAGGCGCCCAACCACTACGGGGAGCGCGTTCTGCGCTGACTAAGCCCGATCACCCAGCGGGGACTCGCTCCACTCACCTCGAGTGTCGATCGCAGAGTCCCCGCCCGGAGCGGGTTTTTAAATTGCATCTAATTTACGTTTTCTCCACTGTAACAATGAAACAACGTAATAAATAGAGCTTTTAAGGAAATGGTCGTAAATATCACCCCGACAAAAATAAAACTAATTGCATTGTCATCTACAGCTAGATTTTAAAACAAGTATCCCACTGAGTGGACCGATGTTTTATCTGCGGACAAGCAAGCGACAGCGCGGCCTTTAGGGGTAGGGGAAACTGACAGGCGAATTTACTTCGACAGCAGTTTCGGAAGGGCGAGCCCTTCCCTTGTTTTAATGTATGTAGTTATAGCGAGCAGCCTGCCCCGCATCCAGCGTCCGGAATGACTTGACGTTCCAACCAGCGTAGTTCATCTCAGAAATGGTGATACTGCCATCGGCACCTTTGCTCTCGACGACGGCAACATGGCCATAGCCGCCGGCGCTGTAGCTGTCCTGCATGACAGCACCGACCTCGGGGGTATTGTTGACCAGATAGCCGCTTCCGCGAGCGAAGCTAGCCCAGGTAGCAGCATTACCCCAGAAGCTGCCGACCGGACGACCGAGTTCGGCACGACGGTTGTAAGCATACCAGGTACAATATCCGTAATCATAGCGGTTGCCGACAACAGCGGTGCTACTATAAGCCGACACCGTGCTGCGAGTTGCAGTAGCTTGCAGAGACTCAGGGCGTTCGTTTGTCGGTAAGACACCGTCAGGCAACAACAGTCGTTGTCCGTTTACTAAGCCACTCAGCTCCAGATCATTATAAGCGACAATCCGCTCTTTGGGCGTGCTGTATTTGCTCGCAATCGAATCAATGCTATCACCATCTTTGACCGTATACACCACGCCATCAACACCGGGAATAATCACCTTGTTACCGGGAGTGAGCGCATCGCTCACCAGACTGTTTGCCCACTTAAACGTCTGCTTACTGATACCAAATCGATCAGCTACCGATTGGGCATTATCACCAGCTGCTACCGTGTATTCGGTTATACCGCGTTGGCCCGAACCGGACTGAACAATCTGAGGCTTAGACAGCAACGTATCGCTAACCTGAGCCAGCTCGCTCTTGGCGCTGAGTGTGATCGATAGGTTCTCGACGTTGCTAGAAACTGACAGATTTGCCACTTGTGCCGTCGCGGCTGCCAGTTCGGCTGCCTGCAACTGATCGACCGATGGGTTGTCAAACTGAATACTACTTGGTGTATCTACCTGAGAGGCAAACTGTTGCTCGATTGGCGATTGATAGCCAACAGATACGACACTCGCAATCAGCGCCACCATGGTAGCGTAAATCGTAAAAGTCGTAATCTTTTGTAAGCGTCGCTGTTGCGAACGTTTCGTTGACTGAGTTGTATCAGGCGAACCTGAGTTTGAAGCGTAAATTGCTCTCTCCGTGATAACTGTTGCCAGTTATCTACTACCGTTACTTTGTCTTACTCCGCCGGCTGGCGGACAGGATACGCGTCGACCTTGTTTCGCAATGGATTAGTTATTGTTGACTTGTTCGTTTTTGCATCCGTGCGACATTTGTCGGTAGGCCACTGACATGGGATACCACCTCCGGAGCAAAGCTCCGGTATCTCTACCAGTGAACCTCCTTATTATACGTACCCTTGCAAATAAAGTCAATAGATTATGTAATAGAATTAATTACACAGTTTTGTGCAATATTTGGCGACATTGGCGTCATGCTCGGCCTCGGTGCGCGCAAAATGGGTGGTGCCGTCATCGCCGGCTACAAAGTACAGATAATCACCAGGGGCAGGATTGGCAACTGCCTCAAGTGCCGAAAAATTAAAATTAGCTATCGGTCCGGGCGGCAAACCGCCGTGTTTGCGGGTATTGTACGGTGAGCTGTCGCTGACACTAGGAGTACGGCCCTCTTTTTTGGCAATGTATAAGAAAGTAACATCTGAACCTAGTACCATGCCCTCTTTGAGGCGTTTGAGAAAGACCTGTGCTACCTGGCGCTGATCGGCAGGGTCACTGACCTCTTTTTGGACAATTGACGCCATAATAATACCTTGCCGCAAAGTCAGACCCTGTTGCCGGAGCTTTTCTTCGATTTGCGCAGTTTTGATGTTGTTATAAAACTCACTAAAACTCATGTTAAAAACACGGTCAAGCGTATCGCTGGCCATAAGTTTGTAGGTTTCGGGATAGATATACCCCTCCAGGCTATCACCGGGGTTACGCCCAGTCAGCACCGGACTCTGATAGGCGGTTGCCAGAGCCGCGCGTATTTCATCGGCCGTAAATCCCTGTTGCCGCAGACTACCCTTAACCTCGGGATCGGCCAATTCTTCCAGTGTCAAGCCCGGCAAAATCGTTACCGAGACTTCGTCGGTTTTACCGGACGATATATGCTCGACGATTTGCGCCACCGAGTACGACTTTTTGAGTATATAACCGCCGGCTTGGAGCGATGATTTAGAACCGCTGACACTGGTAAAAAGCTGAAAAACAAACGGATCACGAATCAGCCCTGCCGTGTGCAGCGCTGCGGCGATTTCGCGGGCTGACTGACCGGGTTTAACAATAAATCGCACCGATGAAGACGCTTGTGAGTCAATCGGCTGTAAGGCTTCAATCACATACATCACGGCACCAAAACCAATCACGGTTAGAATTGTGGCGGCAAGCAACACATAGCGTCTCCAGCGACCACGAACGGTTGTCGCAATTGTTTTGGTAGGATCGAGCGACGGTAAATTATCGAGCTTCATGAACTTGCTCCAGATAATCTGCCAGAATTATAGCGGCCGATTCGGCGTCGATATCTGCCCTGGTGTATGGTTGACCCCTAGCCTGCAATACTTCTTCGGCGCGGACAGAGGTGAGAGATTCGTCTTGAAATTCGACAGTTACACCAACTTTTTGCCGTAGCTGATCGGCGAACCCGACAATAATATTGGTTTGTTCGGTTGCCTGGCCGGAGAGGTTGCGCGGGTAGCCCACGACAATCACATCGATACCTTCATAGGTGACGATCTCGGTAAGCTTATCAAATAAATCATCTGTCATCTCCAGTGTTGGCAGCAAACGCGGTACCTTGACATCGGTATCGCCCCTGGCCATACCGATTCTACGTCCACCAACGTCCAGCGCTAAGACATTAATTGGCATCGTTTACTTGAAATTTGATAATAACTTTATCGGCTGATGGTGCTCGGGTTACCCAAAATGGCGAGAAATTGACAGCTACGTTGTCGATGCCCTCATAGGTTTTGACTTGAGCAATTATCTCACCCTCACGTTTGCCGGCTAATTTTTGAGACAGCTTGGCCGCATCGATCTTTGGACCGACATAACCGGTAGTCTGAATATTCATGGTGTAGCCGTTTTCTTGCTTGATGACACCGGCGAAACGGATTTTGTCGAGACCCTTTTCGTAAATCGATTGGTTGGGTATGGAAGCAATTTGTTTGTTGAGATCGTACTCGACCATGGACGACACATCGCTGCGCTTGAGACCGATGATGGTAAATTTTGTTTCGAGAGTAATTTTGGCAGTACTTGCCTCTTCACCAATCGCCGGCGTAACTACGGGATTGCCGGGGTTTGTACTAAAGCTTTCGTCAATGACAATTATGTCGTTTGTGAACTGCTTTTTCAGCTCGGCTTTGATAGCATCAGTATTTTGGGAGGTTAGCTTTTCGCGGGCCGCTGCGGCATCGGCTTCGCTGACAACCGTCACCGTTTTGTCGGTACCGCCAGATGTCGGTGAGGCAAATGCGGCACTGACTTCGCTACCGGCACCGCTGAGTGAGCCGGAATCGGTATTGTATTTACTGCCTCCTTGTGTGGCAGTTACTGTGCCGCTCGCCGTACCAGGCTTGCAATTAAATACGTTTGTACAGGAGCCTTTCGGTACGGTCACCGATGTATTGGTAACATATTTGAAGCCACTGGCGGAAGAAGTCAATGTCGTCCCGGCCGGAATAGTTTCCGGCTGGAATGATGAGTTGCTGTAATTTACCGTACCAGTGGCTTTTTCACCGACATCTTTTTTGCCGGTGGCCGTGAAATCGACACTTGATGACTTGGCAATTTCTTTGACAACCGACGCCAGCGTACTGTTTTCGGCGCTTAGGGTTGCTCCCGGCGCAGCCGTAACGCTCTTATCGACACTATACGGCGTGGTTTTGGCAGTTATAGTAACGACGGCTTTTGGCGCAAACACAAATGCCCAGATCAAAAATACTATCAAAGCCAGCACACCGCCAACAATCAATACAAGCCTGTTACGAAATGTGTCAAAATCCGGTACTTTGGAACCGCGCGAGCGCCGCGGAGCATCAGTGCTGGCCGCTGGGGCAGCTTCGGCAGAAGTATCATCAGACACGGGTTCGACTGCATCGTCAACGGGTACTTCTTCGCCATCAATAACTTCGTCGTCATCAACACTCAAAGCGGTAATTTCGGCGAGCTCCGGTTTGCTCTGCAGGTTTTTGGCAACCGGTATATTGGCACCGGCAGCCAAAGCTGTCAGGGCTTGATCGCTGGTGATAAGCACAACTCGTTTATGAGCCGTATCGGCGGCGCGATGCAGTAACTTGAGATTGACGACACTCTGTAACACCCCAATACGTTTAGGCGGCACCAACGCCACAATCGATGAATCGGCGTGCTTGACTTTATCAATAATTGAAGTGATATCGTCTTCGATATCAACATAAATCACGTCTTTTTTGGGTGGTTGTTTAGGCGTGGTCATATACGTAGGATTCTATTAATTTTTTCTTTTATGGTATCGGCTTCGGAGCTACCTACAATTGTATCATAGCCAACTCGCAGCAGTCCCATAGCCGTGATATAAGTATGGTCACGCGCCACACCGGTGGTGTCTTTTATACCGACAACATCGGAAGGCTTGATAAGCTGCACAGTCGGCCGCTTGGTAAATGGCAGTGAAGTATACCATTCTTGGGTGGACAGGGCTTGGGTTAAACGTTTTAAACTGGCACCGCCGCCACAAAGCAAAATCCGCGGCGGCAAATGATCGACTGAGTCAAACTCGCTGAGTGCCAACTCAACACCGCCAAGCCACACCTCCAATGTCTTATCAACTGAGGCGGTCAGCTGCTTGACGACAGATTCTTTGAGATTTGGCTCATCAATATTGACTTTGAGTTTTTCAGCGTCTTCGTAGCTAAGATCCATATCGGCAGCAATTGTTCGGGTAAAACTGCGGCCGCCGATCCCAAACATCTTGGTACCCTCGACACCGCCGTCATTGACGACCGCGATATCGGTCGTGCCGCCGCCGACATCGGCCAGGATCGCCGTAAACGTGCTGCTTGCATCGGTGCCGAGCACACTGCGAGATACGGCAAACGGCTCGGCCGCGACCGCAATGAGATCAAGATCAAGTTCGTTTGCTGCCCGCTCTAGCGCTCCGATATGCACCATCGGCGCAAAGGCGGTGTAAATCTGGATGGCAATATCTTTCCCCTGAAAACCAATCGGATTACTGACTCGATAGCCGTCGATATGTATGCTAACAATCGCAGAATTGACCAGTTTGACTTCAACTTCTTTGTTACCGGTTTCAAAAGCGATTTGTTTTTGGGCTTTATCTTGTGCTCGCTCCTGGACTTTCTCAATGATTAGCTCCATCTCGGCAACATCAAGCGGGCGTGTCGGCTGCGGACGCTTATAGCGAATTGTTTGCGTGAGACCTTTGACAAGCTCACCGGCAATCCCAATAACCGCCCGTTTACCCTGCGTACCGGCCTGCTCTTCGGCAGCAGCCAGTGCTTCTTCGCAGTTACGCACCACCGCGCCGATATCGGCAATCGCGCCGCCGTGCATATCGTCTGGCGATTGACGAGCCCGGCCGACCCCTATAATCTCGAGATCATCCTCGTCCAAACGCGCAATCAAAACTTTGACAAATTCAGTGCCAATATCCAGCCCTACGATAAGATTATCGCTGACCGAGTGTTTAGCCGGTAACTTGGGTAGCTTACCTTTGAGGTTTTTTAATTTCATCTCTAGGAATTATACAACAATTATGCTCACGCTAAAAGCCGCTTCGCTCTATGGTAAAATCCTGTCTCGGCTGTTATGTACGCGCGGTTTTACTCTGGCTGTTCTTTACTAGCGCAAAACTGCTTTGATACGGCGGATGCCAGCGCTGCTGGACTCTTCTTTGGTGATGACAAATTTCTTGCCGCTCTCAGCTAGTTGGCCGGTGTTTGTCACGTGCGGACCGCCGCAGATCTCAAGGCTAAAGATATCGTCATCGGGACCGGCCTGATAGACTTTGACCGTATCGCCATATTTGTCGCCAAACGCACCGAGCGCACCACGGGCAAAGGCTTCGTCAGTCGGGTATTCGCGCCAGCTCATCGGTAGATCGCGCTCGATCTGCTGATTGACGATTCGCTCAACCTCATCGAGCTGCTCTCGCGTCACTTTCTCCGGATGAGAAAAATCAAACCGCAGACGATCGGCCGTGATGTTGCTGCCGCGCTGGACGACGTGATCACCAAGCACCATACGAAGCGCCTTATACATCAAGTGTGTCGCCGTGTGGTATTTGATATGAATATCATCATGACCTTCGAGACCGCCCCGAAACGCACCTTTGCGGGCCGTTTGGCTCTTTTGCCTCTGTTGATTCATCTTCATCTCAAATTGCTCACGCCAATCATCTGGAGTGGCGATCCCTTGCTTGGAAGCTTCTTCTACCGAGAGCTCGACCGGAAAACCATAGGTATCATACAGCATAAACAGTTCGCTGCCAGTCAAGCCATCCTCAGCAAATTGATGCAGCTTTTTCAGGCCGTTGCGGAGCGTCTGGTGAAAGGCCTTTTCTTCTTTGACAAGAACAGCTATCACCTCATCACGCCGCTCGGCGACTTCCGGGAAATCATCATGGTAGAGATCGGCAATTACCGGTACGATTTCTTGTAAGAAATTTTGTTCAACTCCGAGTTCAAATGCAAAACGAATCGCCCGGCGTATCAGCCGCCGCATGACATATCCCTGTTCTTTGTTGCTTGGCGTCACCCCATCGACAGCCAAAAATGTCGCCCCGCGTAAGTGATCGGAGATGACGCGCATACTCTCAGTATGTTCGTCATAGGTTTTGCCGCTTAGCCGTTCAAGCTTTTCAATGATCGGCCACATGATACTGATACGAAATACATCAGGTATGTCCATTGCCGCAGCGGCAATCCGTTCCAAGCCTCCGCCATAATCAACATTTTGCTTTGGCAATTTTTCAAAACCGGTCTCGGTACGGAGGTACTCCATAAAGACTGAGTTGCCCAGCTCAATATACCGACCGCAGTCACAGTTGACATGACATTTTTCACCGTATTCGGTATCATGCTCAACCTCTGGAAACAGGTAAAACATCTCTGTATCCGGCCCGCCCGGCTCACCCGGCGTCATGGTGCGCGGCGTCATGCCGTTTCGTGCCCACCAGTTCTTGTCACTATAAAACGATATTCGTTTATCCTGACCGCCGATACGCCCACCGTTTTCTTCGGTACCGATATCGATCATCTCACTATCGAGTCCGGCTTGCGCAAACAATCCTGCCCAAATATCGGCAGTCAGCTCGTCGCGCGGAATGTTATTTTCCTCGTCACCGATATAGCATGTCACGTAAATACGCGCCGGATCGAGCTTGATAACCTCAGTTAGAAATTCCCAAAACCAAGGTATTTGCTGTGCTTTGAAATAATCACCCAGACTCCAATTGCCGAGCATCTCAAAAAACGTCGTGTGGCGATTGTCACCGACCTCATCGATATCCTGAGCCCGCAAACAGGTCTGTGAATCAACCAATCGATTACCCTCGGGGTGTTCGGCACCGAGCAAGTACGGCATTAGCGGTTGCATACCACTGCCGGTAAATAGCGTCGTCGGGTCGTTGTCCGGTACAAGTCGAGCACGCGGAATCACCACGTGATCGCGCGATTTAAAAAATTCCAGATATGCTTTGCGTATATCTTGTGCGTTCATTTGCTATAGTATAACAGATGGCATATTCGACCAACAGACCAACCGGAGCAGACATGGTAAATCACCGTTATTACGGAAGAGGCGGAAGTGTGCCCTGGATGAAACGAAGTCGCGAGCTCACGGCCGTCCCCGAAACTCAAACCCCACCCTATCAAGGATTTTTACGCGAAACATATTTTGCAGTCAGCGCCTTGATAAACGAGCTTGGAAAAATTCACTCGGAAGAGCGGGCTCGACTTAGAGATGAGCGCAATAATTAACGCGTCATCTGAGTCAGACCGCCCCACTCGACGACCGTAAAACCACGGCGGGTAAATGACTCGAGCTTTTGCGCCGGCAGCGTGATCTTGGTGTCATACCCCTCCATATCGAGAAATACTCGCTTGATCGTATCAGGACGCGGTGTGATCGAGAGCGGTGCCAGCTGATCCATCTGCGCCGTCGTCAGCCAGGTGAGACGAATGAACGGCTTGTTCGGAATCTTATCGCTCCAAAACACCATGAAATCAGCCGACTCTTTGGCATTGAGTCCTTGCTGGGTGAGCTGCCGCCGGATCGTTGACTGAGCAGCGGATCGTCCGCCGGCCGTTGATTGTCCGACTTGGTCACGACTTTTTCGTCACTCGGCGTAGGCGATCCCGTACGCGGCGCAGTGAGTGACTGTAGATAAAATACCAGCGCAATCGCCACGGCGACCAGTCCGATCAGCGGCGCGTATGCTCTGGATCGAGTCAGGCGAAAGCGCCTGGAGGGTGGATTTGTATGCTTAGCCGACTATTCTCTCTGGAAATTTTATCAGCCCGCGACATATCAGCGTCCCTGACCCGGGATATTTTTTTTGATGTCGTCAAACTTGCCCTGAATCTCATCGACTTGCTTGTTTGTCCGATCGACAAATTTGTCGTCAGCGGCGCCGGGGATGACTTTCGTCACCATCTCAGCCTGAGCCTGAGCATCATCTATAGTCTTTTCGAGATCATTAGTTTGTTTAAATAATTTTTTCAACCAATCCAACATATAGCTCACTCCTTTGCTTACTACCTGTCATTACTTATAGTACACCGACTATAAATAAAATTCATGGCTTTTACCAACACGGTGATACGGCTGAAAACCGCTGTAATGTATAAATGATATTATCTGACTGTTTATTTTTGATAACTACCAGCGCGTGAGAGTTAAAATAGGTGTTTTTGTCAACCGGTTGCTTGCCAAGTTTTTTGGCACTTTCTCCATACATGGCGTAGATTTTTTGCACCAATGCGTGATTGGGGTCACTGAAATGATAAACTGTTTGTCCAGTATCGGTGTTCCCGGCTGCTTTTAGGTCGGCATCATACAAACCTGGGGCAACCGTAACAAAAGGCCGAAAAGCCTCGCAGCTCGCCGTCACCGGCATCAGCACGTCAAAGACTGTGTTACCGGCTGCATCGGTATGGGTCGCCGGACGGCTGTTGTGCCATGTATAACCCGCCAGCTGCGTGCTGTGCGGAAGATACTCCATACGAATCCGTGTTTTTATGGGTGTATATAACTCATAGTATTGTCTGGTAAGCGTAGTAAGTCGGTCGGTCTCGACCAATCGAAACAGAGTGCTCTGCCCAAAATCAGCCACTTTTTGTCTGGTAATATCGGCTGGCGTTTGCTGAACCGACTCGCCAATACCCAGCGGATCAATCCGACGCACTTTTTCATCGCCCAGCGGCAAAAAATCTGGCAAGCTCAGTGAGTCATAGTGCCGTGCATTATCGTACGTAACGATTTGTTCGTTGATATTTTGCTTGATATCGGCCAGCATGTCGTTTGTATACAAAAGTGTACTTTGCGGACGAACAATCAAGCGAACCGCGTTTTGTTTGTCAACTTCAAATAAATTCCACCGAATTCGATTAGCCCGTGATACCCCGTCACTAGCGAGAATTATCTTGTTGTCATCGTACTTGCCAACCTCGAGATAGGTAGCTTTTGGGGCATCGACATAAATATCTTTGAGTGTAAACGGTTTAGGTTCGTCGAGCCACTGCTCTTTAGTTGTCGGTGTGACAAACTTGTCGATCTGCGCGGCAGTTGGCGTCGATACGGATGTAGATGTTTTGTCATCTGGCTTAGCCGATGGCTTATTACGGAGAACAATCACCGTGATAACACCGACAAGCACCAAAATAAGCAAACCGACGCCTGCGGCGATAAACAGCTTTCTCCGAGGACTTAGCCTAGGCATATTTGCCTGTCCGGGCAGCTTGTTTTCTGCGGCGGTTGGAGGCGCGGCCGAGGTTGGTTCGGTTAGATTATCTTGATTGTCAGGTGGCATGTCTTATACTGTTTATGGTTTGGTATACCCTCATAGTACCACACCGCCGCCAAGCACCTCGTTGTGACGATACAACACTACGGACTGGCCGCCGGTAATTGCCCGTTCGGCTTCACTAAGAGTAAGCTCGCTGCCTTGAAGCGTAGCCTCGATCAGCTTACCTCGATGACGAAGTCGAGCTTGCACTATCTCACCGGAGCGAGGCGGTTCGTTAATCCAGTGGAGGTTGTCCAGACGAGCCGTCTTGCGCCAGATCGCTTCATGATTAAGATTTCGGCTAACATAGACTTCATTTGACGTCATATCTTTGCTGACCACATAATAAGGCAAGCCGCCGCCTACGCCCAGACCATGCCGCTGACCGATCGTGTAAAACAATGCACCGTCATGATAACCAAGCGTCTCACCGGAATCTTTGTCTATAACCTTGCCGGGCTCCGACTCGACAAACTCCGATAAAAACTCCTTGATACCCACCGAACCGACAAAACAAATTCCTTGACTGTCTTTTTTTCTCGCCGTTACCAATCCCTTTTGCCGGGCTATCTGACGAACTTCTGACTTGAGTAACTCTCCTAGGGGAAAAAGGGTTTTATGTAGTGCTTTCGACGTTACGCGGTACAAAAAATAGGTCTGATCTTTTGATGAATCTTTGGATTTGTATAGTCTTCCCCCGTTTGTTATGGCGTAATGACCGGTTGCAATCATGTCAGCGCCACCACTAAGTGCGGCTTCCAAAAATAATTTAAACTTTACTTCCTGGTTGCATAAGATATCGGGATTTGGCGTACGCCCGGCTTGGTACTCGGCGATCATATAATCGACAACTAATTGTTTGTACTCAGTCTGAAAATCATAGACCGCAAACGGTATACCAAGCTGCACCGCCACTCGCTTGGCGTCAGCCAGGTCATCCGCCCACGGACATTTCATCCCCGGCAAATCTCGAGTCCAGTTTTTCATATAGACACCAGTGACATCATAACCCTGGTCGACAAGTAGCGCTGCCGTCACGCTCGAGTCAACGCCGCCACTCATACCAACAACAACTTTGGTCATCGGCTCACTCCCCAGGCAACATAAAACACTACGATCTTGACAAGTTCACTCAGCGCTAACCACCAGCCGGTTGGCGTCAACCACCACCACGACTGCCATTGACGGTCAGTGGCCACTGGGTGATTGATGATGGTAGTGTCGGGCGACAAATACGAGCCAAACTCCAAGCTGGCACGACGCTGGTGATAGGCCGATGTAACTAAGATGATTTTTTTGCTGCCCTGAACAAGCTTGCTGGTGTTGGCAGCATTTTCGGCTGTGGTGCGCGAAAACTCTTCTATGGAAATCAGCTCATCCGTAACGCCAAGCTGCACGGCATAGTGCTTCATAGCCAGTGCATTGGACAAGCCGGTCTGATCGGCGGCCGCACCGGAAAAAATCAGGCGACTACCCCAGCCCAATTTAAACAACTTCACGCCCTCCTGTACCCGCGCTTTCGTATCACCGCCACTGACAACAACAATCGCATCGGCCGGCGCACATGTACCTGCCGCCGGAGCTTGGCAGCCTGCCAAATCGTCCGGGCTTAAATACCAAGACAAACCTATGATGGTCGCCGCAATCACCCCGCATATCACAGCAACGTATTTCATATCCCTTGCCGCTCCCGACTTATCACCACGATCATGTAATCGGCTGCGCGATCAATGTCTTTAGCGGTTGTTTGACGTCCCAAGCTAATCCGCAAACTGCCATCTATACATTCATCAGACATGCCGACTGCTTCAAGCACATGCGAACGCGTACCTTTATTGGCCGCGCAAGCCGAACCAGTCGCTACCATGACACCAACTTGATCGAGCGCAAAGACTGCTCGCTCGCCGTCCAGCCCGGGAATCGAAATGTGTAAAATATGCGGTACCCGCCGTTTTGGATCACCATTGACAACCAGCTCGGGTAATCGAGCCGCGAGCCGCGCTTGCAAACGATCGCGTAGCTCAATCAAGCGACGTGACTCTGTTTTACGCTCTTCACTAGCCAGGGTCAAAGCTTTGGCAAACCCGACAGCCCCGGCCAGATTTTCGGTACCAGCTCGTAAGCCACTCTCCTGTGAACCGCCGTACAGTAGCGGTTCCAACATTATACCGGCTCGCAACCAAAGCAGCCCGACTTGTTTCGGACCGTAACATTTACCGGCATTGAGCGTCATCATATCGACACCTAGACGGCTACAACTGACATCAAGCAGTCCCGCAGCCTGCGAGGCGTCGGTATGAAACCACAAGGGTCGAGATTCGCCGGCCCGCAATCGCCGCTGACGTTCATTTGCTATGACGCTGGCTATATCTCTTAACGCCTGCACTGTCCCCAGCTCATTGTTGACATAACCGATACTGACAAGCGTCGTATCCGGCGTGAGCTTAGCCGTGACATCGGCAGGATCAACCATGCCTTTCGGCGACGCCGCTACCAGATCGTTATCATAATGCCGGGCAGTCGCTATCACGGCGAGATGTTCAATGTTCGACGTCACTACTTTGCCGCCGTAATGCCGCATAACCCCCTGAATTGCAAGATTTATTGATTCGGTTGCACCGGCCGTCAGTACCACCTCGTGCGGTTTACCACCGATGACCAGCGCCAGATCACGTCGTGCTTGTTCGTAAGCTTCTCTGGCCTGGCGAGCGGCGATATATTGCGCCGAGGGATTGACAAATATCTCACTCATATACGGCTCCATAGCCGAATAGACCCGCTCATCCAGCGGGGTAGCCGCGGCATAATCAAGATATATAGACTCTCCCACTAGTCTCATTATACCAATATTGCTTCTAGACAACGTCAGGCTGCCTGCAGCTGCGAGGCGACCGAGTATGGCTGCGCCGTACGAGGATCAAGACCATAGACGGTTTGCATAGAAGTTTCGTAGTAGCGATTGACCAATTGGTAAAACTCGACCAGCTCGCGGTCACTAAGGTCACGATAAGGCGAGTTGTCTGAAGAAAACTTAAAGCCGCCGCCGCGATACTCGTAACGGCTAACAACCTGATTGTCATTATCATCAAAACTCGATACGACCCATGAGGCGCCTTTTTGACCGTCGGACTCATGCAAAAAGAATTCCGACGGGTATTTGGGATCAAACGAACCAAAGATATATTCATTGGCTTTTATCTCCGCCCGAATCATAGAGCGAACAGTCGGAACAGAGGCCCGAGCAGCATCGCTTCGGCCGGTAAACATCTCCGCCAATCTCTGCAAGCCCCAAGACGGACCGGGCGTCACAACACGGTTGGCGGCCGTTTGACGGTGCTGGTCTCGAACATGAGAAAGGATATCACCGGCCTGCAAGATATAACCGGTCAGAGCTGCGCGCGGCACTTCGGCTGATTGGGCATGTTCGACGGCAGCTGACTCAACCCGACCCGTCTCCCAAAGGGCAGGGTCTATCTTGTCTTCGGTTTCCAAATCCAAATCAGACGGACCTGACGGCTGTTCACCGGTGACACGATAATATTCGTGATCAATCTCACGCATACGATTGGCTGAAAAAGGTAAGATCGACTCCTGTGATCTAGTGGGGTCCATTATCAATCTCTCCACATATTACAGTTAGTGGGTTTTGGCGTTTTCTGATGTTTATATTGAAAAAAGATGCGAGGCGTTTTGCTCCGTCACCCGCGAGAGCTCCTGGAGACTGATAGACTGGAGATTCGCAATAAATTGGGCAACGTGCGTCACTAACGCAGGCTCATTTACCTTACCACGATGAGGCACTGGTGTCAAGTACGGAGCGTCGGTTTCGAGCAGCATGCGATCGATTGGAATGGCTTTATATACCTCATTTCGCTCTTTGGCAAACGTCGCAATACCGTTGACACCGATTTGCAACCCCCGAGACAGAGCTTTCTCCAAATTCGACAAATTGTCGGTATAGCTATGTATGACACCTCTCAGACCCTGAAAATCATCAAAAATCGGCCAAAAATCATCAAATGCCTCTCGCACATGAAAAATTATCGGCAAATCATATCTGTTAGCTAGGTCGATCTGTGCTTCCAGCATCTCGATTTGTTTGTCACGCGGTGAATTATCATAAAAATAATCCAACCCAATCTCACCGACCGCCACCACTTTGTCGACATCCGCGAGAGGCTCGAGCTCGGCAACCGCCGTCACGCCGGAGCGGGCATCGTGCGGATGCAGGCCAATACTGGCCCACGCTCGATCGTGATTGCTCGCGAAATCGACCGCCTCGCGCGACGATGTCTCATCGGTTCCGACCACGATCATACGCCGAATACCACCCTCCAGTGCTCGTTCGTAGGCCCTCTCGCTATCAGGGTAGTCCGTCTCCTGGATATGACAGTGTGTATCGGTAAACGTCATCATAGTTTTGGAGGATTCGGGTCGGGAGTGTGCAGATATTTCTTGGGAAAGAGTACACCGTCGTAAGGTGAGATAACTCCGCCGGCAAAAATATGTTTGATTGCCTGACTGGTCGTCGGCAAAAACGGTTCGAGCAAGTCGGCAATTTGCTCGAGTGAGCCGACTGCGTGTAACAGAATTTCGCTGAGATGTTCATTGGCTTCTTCGTTCGTATCACGATCTTTTGCCACTTGCCACGGCTTGACATCCTCTAGGTATTGATTGAGCGACCGCACCGTCACCCAAGCTTCATCGATAGCGTTATTGAAATTAAGCGCTCGCATCGCTTCGTGATAGGGTTGGCTGTCATGATGAGTTCTTTGGCCGTCGCCTACGACTCCGGCCTGGTATTTGTTGACCATCGCGACTACGCGCTGCACCAGATTTCCGAGTTCATTGCTTAATTCGTTGTTGTATGCGGTTTCGAAACGCTCCCAAGTAAAGTCACCGTCATCTTGCGTCGGAATATGTCGCGCAAAATAATAACGCAACGCATCTACTCCGTACTGCTCGATAATCTCCATCGGATCAACAACGTTACCGAGCGACTTACTCATTTTGGCACCGCCGACATTAATAAACCCATGGACTAACAATTTCTTTGGCAGCGGCAGATCAAGCGCCAGAAGCATTGCCGGCCAAATAGCGGCATGAAACCGCAAAATATCCTTGCCGACCACCTGAATATCGGCCGGCCAATAGTCGCGCCACGATTCATCATCGGGATAGCCAAGCACCGTGATGTAGTTACTAAGCGCATCAATCCAAACATACATCACCTGACTGTCGTCACCGGGTACCGGTACACCCCAGGTCAGACTTTTTTTGGGGCGCGAGATACTAATATCTTCGAGACCGCTCTCTAGCAACTTGAGCAGCTCTTTTTTACGAAATTCCGGCACGATATCAAACTTATGCGCATCGATGGCAGCACGTATTTTATCGCCAAATTGCGACAACTTAAAGTAATAATTATCCTCACTTAGTCGTTCGTAAGCTTTGCCGTGATCGCCACAGTTACCGCCAGTTTCTTGAGCCTCTTTGTCGGTCACAAATCGTTCGCAACCGGTGCAGTACCAGCCGGTATAGGTGCCTTTGTAAATATGCGGCTGTAGTTTTTGCCATATGTATTGCACTGATTTTTTGTGACGATCGTCAGTCGTGCGGATAAAATCAGTGTAACTGGTACCGAGAGCTTTGATCATAGTTTCAAAATTGCCAACCATATTGTCGACATAGGCTTGCGGCGTCATATTGGCTTCGGCAGCTTTTTGGGCAATTTTGTTGCCATGCTCGTCTACCCCTACCTGAAACCGTACCTCGCGACCATGCTGACGATGATAACGCGCCCATATATCAGCCAAAATATAATCAGCCGTCGTTCCGATATGTGGCTTAGCATTAACATAGGGAATAGCTGTCGTAATATATAGTTTCTTGCTCATTTACTTCTATTGTACCAGACCCCCTGCTATGAGGTTCAACCTTATATCAGAATTCGCATTTGCATTTGTTTTATTCACCAAACAACTCTTTCTCTAGCAATTTCAGTTCATCGCGCCTATCGAGATACTCTATTAGAAATTTTCTATAATCTCCCACTTCTGGAAGCATATCGGTATTCACCCAGGAAGCATGCTTATCACCGAGATAATAATGGATGCTTGACCAAGGCCATCTCAGATAGTTAGTCGGATTAAGGTGGATATACCGACTAATGTGCGCGAATTGCGCATCGTTGATCATCCGTACGGCACGATACCGCTGTTGAAATACAGTACCTACATGTCTATATTTCCTATTAAAATACATGCTGTATGCCGTGCCAATAGAGGTCAGCAATTTCTTCATGCCGTCTTTTGATTCTTGATATAGCAGTAGATGGTAATGGTTCGGCATCAGACAAAACGCCAAGAGACGCACCTCGCTGGCATAATATGGATATGCGACCCTATTAGACCTTTTTGCACCTGCTGGATCAAGATAGCGTTTCAATAAGCCTAGAAAAACTTCGTAATCTTGATCATCTAAAAATATTTTTTGTTTAGAAACGCCTCGATTATACACATGATAATATGACTCCTCGACATACTCTTTGGTAACATTTCTCGCAGGCATGCCTACATATTACATTACTTCTGCTTCAAGGTTCAACCCTATAGCAAATTTTAGTTTTCATTAATAATCATGCCATTAGAAATTTTTAACTGCTATAGGGTTGAACCTTGTAGCAACTAGCGCTCCATCACAGCGGCGACCATCATCCGGCCCTGACGCTTTGGACGACCGCTCTCGGTCGCCGCACGATGCGAGTAGTAACGCTCGTCGGTGTAGGTATCGATCGGGCTGACGTAGATGTTGGCCCGGCCTACTCCGAGACGCTCAAAGCGGCTGCGGTTATGCCCTGGGATATCGATGTGAATCTTGCCATCAGCGTCGGGCTTCATGAATCCTTGCCAATGATCCGGGTGTGGCGGCTCGAAATAGTCGAGGGCATTTGAGCGCACCTGTAAGCTCGGGCTCATCCAGACGTGCCAATCACGCGGATCAGAGCCAACCTCATCGGCCACACGAACCGCAAACTCCTCGATCAGCCCGGCGATACTGGCGTGACGGCCGAGATGCAAGACCCCCACCATCCGAGCGACAGGGTCATACACGATTGTCGCAATACAATCGGCAACTGGCAGCGTGATGAGCTTGCCGGGCTCAGTAGTAAACAGCGCATCACTCTGGATCGATCCGCTCGTCGTCTCATCCACTCGCTCGATATGCGTATAGGTATTTTCGGGCAGATAGGTGACAAAAACTTTTGCTCTGCCCTGGGGCGTAAACCCATATTTTTTGAGAAAAACATCGGTATTTTGCTCGTGCTCGGCTCGCGACGGATTGCCGCCGCCCGCCGCAACCGACCCGTCCTCGGCACTCGAAAACGCGATCCGCACCCCATTGGCAAAATCATGGACTGGTTTGTAGGTTTTCATCACTCATCATTATACCGAATCAGCTACTCAACCCTATCCCAGACAAAATACACATCTTTTTCGCCCAGTTGACGCTCGACGTAACCGTCAGGTTCAAAATAGCGCGCATCTATGACGACCTCTGCGTTGTCGACAATCAACCGCGTACGTAACCCCGGATATGACTGAGTGATCTTTTCAACGATCTGCCTATCGAGCATTCTTACCTTTCTCAATCCTTCGATTGGGATACCTAGTTCTTCGTGCAAACTCCTCAGTACCGCATCGGCAGACTCTTCGCCCGCGCATGTTTTCTCGCCGAGCGACGTGGGCAAACTGCGTCTTCGCTCACTGCCATTTGCAAATACTTGCTTATCTTCACGCAGGCGAAATATATCCCCGCCAACCTCGACGTAGACATCGACTCCTACCATCGACGTAACCCGTACAATATTCCCACCCTCTATCACTATCTCAGTCTCACCCTCTTCTACTTCTTTTACCAGATGGTCTATCGTTTTTGTCGGACCTTGGCCCCATGCATCAACTGAGATGCCGTGCTCTTTTAGAATCCCAAGGAGTGTATATTTTATCTCGTCTCGCCTGAGTGCCTCGCTCATACATTATTGTCCGTTACCATTGCTAACCAATCAGAGATGGCTAATTCTTGCGCGCGGGCGTCGGGTGAGATGCCGGCGTCTGCGAGCAGCTTTTCGGCGGCTTCTTTGCTTATGCCTAGGCCACCCGCCAGGGCGCTGCGGAGTTTTTTGCGCTTTTCGGAGAAGCCGGCTTTGACGATGCGAAAGAATGCACGTTGTTGATCCTCTGTGACGAGCGGCATTTCGCGACGGAACATGACGACAGCTTGGCTATCCACCTTCGGCGGCGGCGTGAAATAGACGGCCTCGACTACCGGCCCAAGTGATACTTCGAAAAAGACCTGGGCGCTTACGCCCAGGATACTCATCTCGCCCGGACTGGCCGCCAGACGCTCTGTGACTTCTTTTTGGACTAATAGCACGACGGTTTTTGGTCTGTGAGGTGTCTCAGACACTTTACGAACGATTTTATTTGTTATGTAGTAAGGAATATTACCAATGACCATAAAGTCCTCAGGCAGGCTAGAAAAGTCGTAGGAGAGGATATCTTGATTAATCACCTCGAGGTTTTTGCCCGGAAACTGGCCAGGCAGCTTGCGTGCCAGATCGGTATCGAATTCAACGGCGACAACTCGTCCGGCCCTCGCCAGCAGTATGCTGGTCATTGTCCCCAGCCCCGGTCCAATCTCAAGTACCGTATCACTTTGTGATATCACCGCACAATCAACAATCGCCTCGAGAATGAGGCGATCACGCAGCCAGTGCTGGCCAAGCTCTTTTTTCGGCACGATTAGTGACTCGCGAGGATGTTGTAGGCAAACTGGATACGCCGGCTCTCGGCGCAGATACTACATCGCTCAAATTTATCTTGAAATATCCGCACCGACCCCTCAACTGTTGACTCCGCACGAATCGCCGCCAACACCGAGCTATAAGGACCGCTCAGCTCATACCATAGAAAATCAAGCTGAGTGTGAATATTGTACGGATCGGGTCGTGATAACAGCGCTGTTTTGCGGCCGCCCGTCCACTGCGCCAAGCCGTCGCCGGTGGTATTGAAGCCATGCTCCTGCATGAGGTTGCCCATGATACCAGCCGTTTGCTCTCGGCTCAAACCTTTGCCTATCAGAAATGCCCAGGTGATATTCTCGTTCTCCCCTGGTGTCGTATAGGCACCCTTAAACTTCGTACCGACAACGATAACCTGTTTGACTGGCTCAACCGTCGTCACGCTGGCAATTTGTTTGCGAGACACCTCTTGACCACTTTTCATTTCAATTTCATATGTTACGTTCTTTTTGCCGTCGCTGCCCTCAGCACGAACTTCACGATTGCCGTAATCACGGTCGGCATCTTTGATTTCCTCAATTACTCTAGGAATCGTCTCCTCGACCGTCATGGTTGATTTACCGTCTCGCCAGATACGCACGGTCATACCGGCGACAATAGGTGTCTCGTTGGAAGCCGATTGGCCATCGTTTGCTCCGAGCACCACGCCTTTTTCCTTGAGCATGCCGCCGACCGTTACCGCCTTAGTCCGGGCTTCAAAAGTTTTACCGTACAGGTTGAACATAAATGGAGTTGCACGATCAACCACGAGCTTGATGCCCGCACCGCCCTCGGTAAGAGGGCTTTGTGACAATTCAAATTTGGCGATGTCTTCATCGTACATAGTCAAACCTGCCGCGCTCATGACTCGTTTTGGGCTTTGCTCGGCAGTCAAAACCTGGATATTTTGTACGCCATCACGCACCAACACCGATCTGGCACGATAAATATTGACTTGGTAGTTGGTAGCAACGAGTTTGGTCGATGTTTTTGGCTCAACAATATCAGCTTCGGCAACTGCAATATTTTCGGTAGCGAGAGCATCACCAATAGTTGTTTTATTGGTCAAAAATGTGCGCTCCTGACCCTGATCGTACACGGTGATCAAGCGCTCATCACCACTCGGCAAGGGGTCTTTGGCCACGGCTACCCCGGCAGTAATCATTAGGTAACTGAAACAAAACGCAACAACAGCCCAGATACCATTACGGATGTGGACTTTTTGTTGGGCACGTGTTTGTTCGTCTCTCACAACGTGATAAAAATTATACTAGCTTCTACGCTCAAGTGCAAGCTGGATCGATCGTCGATACGAGTCGCTGAGCTCATCCGGCAACTGATGAGCACTACACCACTGTCGATCAATTATCTCCCAGCGGTACGGCCAAGCAAGCTGTGGCAGACGTTCATCCGCAACCTCGCAAAAATAAACAAGCAGTTTGGCATTTAGCTTTTTAGAATTTGTTACACGCACAAAATGGCAGTCCTCAGACCGAATACTAAGCCCGGTCTCTTCGGCGACCTCGCGCACCACTGCCTGCTCGGGCGTTTCACCGGCTTCGATGCCGCCGCCCGGCAATGCCAGATCCTGATGTGAAAACCAAGAGCGAATCAAAAGCACATTTCCCGCACTTGATAGCAACACCACCCTCACCCGTTCTCGTCTGATAAACGGCATAATCGGCAACAATCGCAGCGCCAAACGATGTAAATAATAACCAAGTCGTTTCATAGTTTTTGTAATGGCGCGAAAGCGACGTTAAGTTTTTTGATACCTTTGCCGCGAAACGCCACCGTTACCACCGTGCCGTCGATATGCGTCACTAGACCACTGCCAAATACGCTATGCCGGACGTTGTCGCCCACCGAGAGGTTGAGCTCTTCGTCAGCCTCATAGAATGGTTCGGCCTCTGTCAGTTTCATCCCGTAGGCGCCAGTTGCCGGAGCAATTTCACTGGCTTCGATCTCACTGAGAAATCGCGATGGCGGGTTGTGCTGGGTGCTGCCAAATATCATCCGGCTGCTCGCCGAGCTCAAGTAGAGTTCCTCACGAGCCCGAGTCATACCGACATAGCAGAGGCGGCGCTCCTCCTCCATCTGTGCCGGATCATACAGTGCTCTGGTGTGCGGAAATATCGTCTCCTCCATGCCGACGATAAATACAACCGGAAATTCCAGCCCTTTGGCGGCGTGAAGCGTCATGAGTGTGATTGCATCCTGAGTGCTATCACTCATGTCCAGGTCAGAGATGAGTGAAATCTCCTCGAGATACCCTGGCACATCGAGGTCAGCCCGCTCACGTGCATCGCTAACGAGTTCACGAACGTTGGCCTGACGATCCTCGGCCTGCGGAGTACCATCATCGAGAAATTCGAGATAACGAAACCGCCTGATGATCAGATCAATCATGTCAGCCAGGCTGGTCGCGGCCAGCTCGGACTGCAGTTTCTGCATAGCTTCGCCAAATTGTCGAAGCGCGGTTTTGGCTCGCGGCGTCAATGTCGTGCAGAGATCCACTGAGTTCATGGCTTCGAGCAGATCCATACTGGTCTGCGATTGCCAATCGAGAAACTTTTCGACACTAGTCGCACCGAGACCGCGCGTCGGGACGTTGACGATACGAGCAAAGCTCGGCCGATCGTTTGGCTGATAGAGCAGACGCAGGTAGGCGATAATGTCCTTGATCTCTTTGCGATCATAAAACCGTGTACCACCGACGATGCGATATGGGATGCCGTAGCGAATACTCATCTCCTCGATCGCACGCGACTGGGCATTTGTCCGGTACAAAATCGCATACTCCCGCATGCGTCGTGCGCGGAGATCCACTGTGCTTTTGATCCGTGTCACGACACTCTCAGCCTCGTGCAGCTCAGAACTGACGTACATGACCTGCACCGGTAACCCGCCTAGACGATCAGTCGTCAGTTTCTTGTCAGTTCGCTGGGTGTTTTTGGTGATAACATTGTGCGCGGCATCGAGAATCGGCTTGGTACTGCGGTAATTTTGCTCGAGCTTGACGACCTCGGCGCCGGGATAATCCCGCTCAAAATTGAGAATATTGGTAAAATCTGCCCCGCGCCAACTATAGATTGACTGCCAGTCATCACCGACGACACAGATATTTTGCTTTTCATTTGTCAGCAGCTTAATCAGGCGATACTGCGCAGCGTTAGTATCCTGATACTCGTCGATCAGGATGTACTGAAACCGTTTTTGCCACAGACTGCGCAGTTCATCCGATGATTTCAGCAACCGGACCGCTTCGGCAATCAGATCATCAAAGTCCAGTGCCGCCGTCGCTTTACGCAGACGCTCATAAGCCGGATAGACATCGGCGGCGGCTTTTTGCTGCGGTAATTTCGCGAGAGCTGCATACTCGCTTGGCGAAACGAGATCGTTTTTGGCCGTACTGATGAGCGAGGAAATACCGCGCGGCGTAAATGACTTTTCGGAGATACCGAGCTGCTTCATCGCCTGCTTAATCAAACTCAGCCGATCAGCCTCGTCGAGAATGATAAAGTTTTTTGGTATCCCGATATGTTCGCCGTCAAACCGCAGCATCCGCACGCAAATACTGTGAAATGTCCCCATCCAGGGCATAAACGAGCGATTGGCAGCATCATCACCGGTCAAATGAGCTAGTCTCTCGCGCATTTCTTTGGCGGCTTTGTTGGTAAATGTGACAGCCAAAATTGCGCTACTCGGAACACCAGACTCGAGCAAACGAGCGATCCGATGAGTAAGTGTTTTGGTCTTGCCCGATCCGGCGCCCGCCAAAATCAGCAAGGGCCCTTCTTGGTGCGCCACCGCAGAAACCTGGGCTTCGTTTAGCTCAGCAAATATCTTGTCCATCCTAACTATTGTAGCCGAAAAATCCTAAGCTTGACCGTATAGAAAATACAACACGCCCAGCACCGCACCTACCAAAAACAGCGAGCCGCCAACAATTATCCATGTCATCTTTGAGGTAGCACCGTGTGGCTTGGTCTCATCGGACTGCATTGAACTGGTATCAAACATTGGATGCTGTTGAGTTGTGGCCGAAGCTGACTCGTCAGGAGTCCCGACGTTTTCATTGGACTCTACGGCCATAATATCTTCGTTAAATTCTTTGGGAACATTCGCCAGTGTTGTGTCCGGCGAGCCGTTTACCTCCAACAGCGGTTCGTCAATGTTTGTTGTAGTTTTTTCGTCATTTTCATTTTTAGAGTCGGCTTCATCTTCGTCAGACGACAGCGCGTTGAGAGGTCGCTTCTCGACCGGCACATCAGGGATAAAAGGCGTCTGACCGGCGTCCGTGTGATTTCGATCGTCACTAAGCGCGTTATCATCAGCCGTATTGTCCGGCATTTCATCAGCAGCTGTCTCCTCGGTCTCGGTCGAAGATTCCTCTGTTACTTGATTCACGGTTGGGAGCACCGGCAGTTGGGTTTCGGTTTCAGGCTGATCAACCTCAGTCAGCGATGGCTCTTGTTCGGTAGCGGGTGACGATTCTTCCGTCAGGTCTGTATGGTGCTCGTCGACAAAATCGGTTGATGGCGTTAGATTAACACCGGAACGAGTCGGTAGCGGTTTGACCGGCGTGTCGGTCCCGCCCGCGGATTGAGGAGCAACCACATCCATAAACCGTCCGCGCCGTACCGGTATATTGGCAAAGCTCGATCGGTTATCTGCCGAAGTGTCCTCTGCTGTATCAGTATCGGTATCGGTCGATGTCAGCAAATCAACTTTAGTGTCGGAGGTTGTTTCGGTCGGCACTGTCTCATCCATGTCGGAGATTTCTGCGGCTCCTGCCGGCTCATCGACTGTTGACGCCTCAGAACCACTGTCACTATCTGACTCAGACTGGTTTGGCTCATCATTCGGATGAAGCTGCGGCACAAACAACGAAGGCTCCGACGGACCGCTCTCATCTGTTTGCGAGATGGCAGTGGTCTCATGATCTGACTTTGCTTCATCATCTGACAACATATCGGTCGCGGCAATACCATCACTAGCAGTGGTATCATCGGCAGCATCAGTAACCATGCCGGAGCCGATACCGTGATCGTCAGTGTTATCGTCGCTCGCCGGCAAGTCCTGGACCGCTTCGGTTACGCCGGTCTCTTCAGCCGGTTGTTTTTTGGTCAATACTGAGTTTACTGCCCGATCTAGTTCGTCAAAGTCGAAGTCTTTCATTGTCCCACCCTACTTGCTGTTATTCTTATCTTTATTATGTGCTATTTCAATTATATTGGCAAACACATGAGAGTTGAGACTGGCGCCGCCCACCAATAAACCATCAACCAGCTCACTATCCAGATAAATTTCGGCATTTTCGTCATCGACGCTGCCGCCATATAAAATCCTCAGCTCACCATCGGCTTTTTTACCATACAGTGCAGCGACCTGCTTGTGAACCCAAGCGGCTACTTTCTCGACATCGCGAGCTGTTGCATTCTGGCCGGTACCGATTGCCCAGACGGGTTCATAGGCTATAACTACTCGAGCAATTTCTTCCGACGTGACATTAGCAAGGCCGGCAGTAAGCTGATCTTGGATAACTTGTTCGGTCTCGTTGTCGGCGCGCTGCGAAGCCGTCTCGCCAATACACAAAATCGGCTGCATATCATTACGCAGCACCGCCTGCACTTTTTGCCGTATGTCTCGGTCACGTTCTCCAAATATATTACGCCGCTCCGAATGTCCGATGATTACATAATCAGCCACGCCCCGGAGCTGGGCTGCTGAAACTTCGCCGGTGTAGGCACCTTCATCGCGCCAATAACAGTTTTGGGCCGCCAATTTAAACTTGCGGCGATTGAGCTGGAGACTGATTGATTGCAACGACAGCATATTGGGCGCCACAACAGCCTCGACGTTATTGTGCGCTTCGACCGTCTCCTCGAGCCGATGCATCAGCAAACTCGACTGATGCACGTTGTGGTACATCTTCCAGTTGCCGACAATTAACGATTTTTGCTTACCCATAGTGCTCCTGCTTATCTCTAGTGTATATTATACAACCCCTGTCGTCTATCATTTATTCATCAATGCCTCTATACCCGGTAATTTCAAGCCCGACATCAGCTCCAAACTTGCGCCGCCACCGGTAGAAACATGATCAAAACCGCTGCCCTCATGCCGGTCCCAATGCAACACAAAATCCGCCGTATCACCGCCGCCCACCACGCTCATCACTTGGTTTTGACGCATTGCCAGCGCCATGGCGATTCGCGCCGATCCATGCGCAAATTGCGGCAGTTCGGCCATGCCCATAGTACCGTTCCAGACTACTGTTTTGGATTTTTCAATAGCCGACACTGCCCGCGCAATCGAGTCGGTACCGATATCGAGTATGTATTCATCGTCGGCCACATATTCGATAGAAACCACACTCCGACGAGCTTTATCATTAATTGATTTAGCGACAGCAACATCGGTCGGTAAAACAATAAACGAATCGACATCTTTGGTCTTTTTTTCTGCCGCTGCATAAATCCGCCGTACTGTGTCTTCAAGCCCATCCTCGCATTTGCTTTTGCCGATGCTATAACCGTGGTATTTCAAAAAAGTATTAGCCATCGCCCCACCGATGACGATTTGATCCGCAACTGCCACAAATCGTTCGATAACGGCTATCTTGTCGCTGATTTTGGCGCCACCCATGATCGCCAGGAGCGGCCGCGCGGGATTTGCCATAGCATGGGTAATCATGCGATATTCTTTCTCGAGCAGATATCCGGCCGAGCTGGGCAAATAGCGAGTGATTGCTTCGGTACTGGCATGTGCTCGATGCACGACACCAAACCCCTCCTGTACAAAATATTCAGCCGATGATGTCTTGGCGAGTGCCTCGGCAAATGCCGCATCGTTGGCTTCCTCGCCGGCATGAAATCGCAAATTTTCGAGCAGCATCACCTCACCCGAGCGTAATCGTTTGGTAGCCTGTAAAACTTTGTCGCCGATACAATCATCGACAAACCTAACCGGACGATGTAACAGCTCTATCAGGCGATGCGCCACCGGTTCGAG
Organism: uncultured Candidatus Saccharibacteria bacterium; assembly: GCA_964573015.1. Lineage (GTDB taxonomy): Bacteria > Patescibacteriota > Saccharimonadia > Saccharimonadales > Saccharimonadaceae > JAPUDQ01. The sequence goes on from CAZNHZ010000004.1 coordinate 52,407, forward strand.
CGACTCTTTGGCATTTGGCTCGCCATCAGGTCGTCCCAGATGAGCAATCAACACTATTTTGCAGCGGCGTTTTATGAGGGCACGCAGCGTCGGCATACTGGCCCGAATCCGGAAATCATCAGCGATCGAGCCATCGTCATTCAATGGCACATTGTAGTCCACCCGCATCAAAACCGTCTTGCCATCCAGCGGCATGTCACAAAAACTTTTCTTCGGAAATTTTCCCACCATACTTCTGAGATAAACTATAGCACTTTATGAGATTGTGCGCACGCAAAAACTATGCCGCCCGCACCAAGGATCGATAAGTACCGCTCGCTGCTTGTTATAGCATTAGGGCTTGATCCCACCGGAACAACGCTCGATGATAGACTACTTCGCTTCGCTTCGTATTCCATCACAGGCTATATAATCCCACCGGGAAGAACGCAAGATGATAAAATAATCCGCTTCGCTGCTTATTTCATCATCAACTAAATTCTGTCAAATCAAAGATTATGACAGAATTCGAACCCATTTCCGCTAAAGCCGTAAACTCTGAGCCGCGCCCTCGTCCTGTAACTTTAGCGACAAGCAAGAAAGTAGAAAGTAAAAAGATAGTATGAAATATACGCTATATCTGACGTAGGTACACCAGATATAGCGTAGTTATCACTAATAACAAGTAGGGATAAAAGGCGGCTAGCGCCGCCCCACACCAAAAATAATATAATATAAGAATATGCAAACGTATCTCGTCCTCTTTCGCGGTATCAACGTAGGCGGCAAAAACAAAGTGCCGATGGCGGAACTTCGCGCCTGTCTTGAGAGTCTGGGATTTTCTGACGTTACCACCTATATTGCCAGCGGCAATGCTGTCATAACTTCCGATAAAGCACCTGATACGATAAAAACTTTGATTGAAACAGCCTTACCTAAAGCATTTGTGCTTGATAGTGATTTGATAAAAGTTTTGATACTTTCACAGCAACAACTTGCAGCTATTGTCAAAAACAAGCCTGACGGCTTTGGTGATGAGCCAAATAAATATCATAGCGACGCTTTATTTACGATAGACGTAAGTGCTGGCGATGTAATGCCAATATTCAACCCTCGTGATGGCGTAGACAAGATTTGGCAAGGTAAAGGTGTTATCTACTCACAACGGTTAAGTGCTGAGCGTACCAAGAGCCGACTTAGTATCATCGCAATGTCGCCACTCTACAAGTCGCTGACCATTCGTAGCTGGAACACAACCATTAAATTGCTAGACTTGATGAACACTGTAACAAAATAAGGAGAACGCAACCATATGAAAATAACTCACATCAACCCAGACACGCTATATAAAAGCCCTGTTTTTTCGCAAGCGGTGCTAACTGAGGGCGGTAAGACACTGTATATCGGTGGTCAAATTGGGATTTTGTCAGATGACACAATGGCAGGCGATGCGCTTGAGGCACAAACAGAACAAGTCCATAAAAAAATTTAGGAAATACTAAAACTGTCGGTGCTTCGCAGGAAAATGTCGTCAAACTGACGATCTACACCGCCAAAGGACAAGACATACGAGAGGGCTATGCTGCCTCTCAAAAAGTCTGGGGAAACCACCCAACCGCCATTACAAGTTTCTTCGTTGAGAGTCTTGGCGTATCTGGTGCGCTAGTGGAAATTGAAGCTGTGGCCGTTATAGATGCATAAGAGCTGCCAACGTCGCTAAAGCGACAGCGCACTCACCAGCCACCCCTTTTCAGCTAAAAAAGAAATTCGGCGGGGGAATCTAAGAAAAAGGCAAGGGGGCGGCTGGTGGGGCGCGTCCGCCTTGCCGCGGACAGGCGGCGCGGCTCAGAGTTTACAGCTTTAGCGGAAATAGGTTCGGGTTTCGGCGTAAAATCGCACCAAGTAAAATACCTACTCTTGCAGTAGGTATTTTACTTGGTGAGCCACGTTGACAGTACCTGGAATACTTTTCTACCTTATTTGAGTACATTTTGTGAGAAGCTGGAAACATTAGGTTTTCGGGTATGATGGCGAGCAAGTAACCATAGTAAAGCAGGAATTTGCCCAGGGCAAACGAGGTTTTGATCAATAGAGCACCTATGCGAGCGTCTGTAACATACAACAGATCGTGACAATTGCGCCGACCATATAGTTGAGCCACATAAATCTGCGCCACCCACGTCGGGCATCTGAGGACGTGTCGTCGGTGATTGTCAAAAATTGCACGGAATTCCATACATATGCGACACCCGCTGCCGCAACGACAATCGCCCAGCCCCCGACGCATGCGACCACTGCTATCGCGGCGATATACATGAGACTGGAAAACCATATGGTTGTGCGCGCACCGAGAATCGTCGCGATTGACCGTATATCTGCCGCTCGATCAGGTATCACATCCTGAACCGCGCCAAATGCTTGGCTTGCCATACCCCATGCGAAGAATCCGGCTGCAACAAGCCACGCCGCTGGGCTCACCACACTCAGCAGCGAATACGCATAGACGAGTGGCCCGACGAAATGGATACTCGATGTCATCGAATCGAGAAATGGCACCTCTTTGAAGCGGAGGCCCTTGGCGCTATACGCGACGACAAAGAACAGCACTATACTGAGGACGAGAGCACTTTGCCACGAGCCGAGCGCAAACAGACTGACGACAAACGGCAGGGCGAGGAGGATAGACGAGCGCAAAATCATAGGATGATACTGACGAGCGAGTATCGCTCCTTCCACGCCGCCTTTACGCGGATTGTTAATGTCCGATTCATAGTCAAACACATCATTGATTCCATACATCAAGAGATTGTATGGAATGAGAAAAAATATCGTGCCTATGATCCATCTGAGGTCGATTGTTCCGCCCGTCATCAGGTAGCCGGCCGCGAACGGGTAAGCGGTATTAACCCACGAAATCGGGCGTGATGTGTCAATTAGTCGTTTTATTTTTTCCATGAGGGTCATCGTTCCTTTCCAATTTACGCCATAATGTCGGCACGATTAAAACGGCGGCAACCGTATAAAAGAAATCCTCGAGCGGCGCGGCACCCACATACAGACCGAGAATACGTGAGTGATCATATGCGACGATACCGGCCTGGACGATCAACGAATCAAAGATAGCGGTCATCATGAGCAACAGCCCCATAACGAGGGCGATTTTTTTATCAGCCCTCAACCCAAGGGCGATGAGTACAACGACAATGACGGCCATTACCACGAGGTTCAGTATTAGATATGTGGCCATAGTCTCTCCGCGCCGCGATAGGAAATAAGCGCTATATACGATAAAAAGGCCAGAAAGAGTAACTCCTCCACAGGGAAATCTGGCCATAGATAGACCTCGCTCATGAACGGCGAATGGCCGCTATAGAATATGCCGAGTCCTATCCCAAATATATCCCATATCACAAAGAAGAGAGTGCTGATAACAATCGTCAGAACCGTCCGACGGCTATCCAAAAAATAGGCGAGGCAATACTTTTTATCGAGGACTACCATCCCTGCAAAACTGACGATGAGGCAGGCGAGGTAGATGAACCGCATCATATATCTGTCCTTTTGAGTGGGCCGTCTGATGGATTGCCTACGATTTTCTTATAGACCATCTCTGCTCCGATGAGACACATCGGTAGCCCAATCCCAGGCAGCGTCCCCGCCCCCACATAGTACAGGTTCTTCACTTTACGACTTTTGTTTGGCGTCCGGAAGATAACGCTTTGCCTGAGGAGATGCGATTCGCCACCAAACGCGTTATACTGCCAGGCATTAAACTGTGATCCAAAATCTCGCGGCCCAAATACGTACCGCGTCACGATACGCTCCGCCACATCGTCAATCCCCGCAGCCCGCGCGAAATCAGCAATCGCCGTATCGGCGAGTTGCTCACACGCAGCTTCATCCAAATCAACCCCCGCCGGAAGTGGCATGAGGATAAACAGATTCTCTTGCCCGGCAGGTGCATAAGACGGATCAGTTTTTGTCGGATTACACACATAGAGTGAGGCATGCGGCGGAACAACGTTATCCTCATAGATAGCGCGGAAGTTTTCACGCCATTCATCGACAAAATACAGATTATGGTGCAGCAAATTCGGGAGCGAGCCTTTGATGCCAAGCGAAACAAGCAGCGCACTTGGGCCCGGTTGACGATTGCGCCAGTAGGCAGTAGGAAAACTCTGATATTTCTCTGGCAGCAGACGTGTCTCGGTAAATTCCAAATCAGCGTTTGAGATAACAATATCAGCCCGTACCTCTTTCCCGTCTTCGAGCTGAATGCCGACAGCTGCACCAGATTCGATGATAATCGCTTTGACGGCCGTACCGGTATGATAAGTGATATCGTAGTCAGAACCCAGTGCATGCATATCGCTCACGAGGCTCATCATGCCGCGGCGTGGATAGTATACACCGCTACGAAAATCGAGATGACTCATCAAGGTATAAATCGCTGGTGCCAGAAATGGTGAGCTCCCGAGAAATACCATATGGTACTCGAGAATTTGCCGCAGCCGTTGATCGCGGAAGTGTCTCCTCACATAACTATCAAGTGTACGGAATACCAGTGTCACCATAGACAGAGCGTTCACGATGATATGGCGACGCAGGAGCTGCCGGATATGCTCAAAATTGCTATAGAGGAAATAATCGACTGAGAGATGGTAGATATTCGAGCTGCGAGCAACGTACTGGTGAAGCTTCTCTCCTGCACCAGGCTCGATCGCTTCAAATGTCGCCGCATCCTTGTCGACATCGCCCTGGATGGTGAGAGGGTCATGGTGATCGAAAAAAACTTTGTAGCCAGGAGTGAGACGAATTAAGTCGAGGCGTTCAGCTGCTGATTGACCAAATAGCTCATAATACTGCTCAAATACTTCTGGCATGAGATACCACGATGGACCCAGATCAAACACATATCCATCCTGCGATATGGACGAAATGCGGCCGCCCAGTTCAGCGTTTTTTTCGTAGACATCGACGTGGTAGCCTGCCTTGCCGAGAATGTTTGCCAGTGCCATTCCCCCATAGCCAGCACCAATGATGATAGCGGACCGGCTCATAAGCCTACCCCCGCCCTTGCGAGGAGGAGTAACTTGCGAACATTCGATATCCGTAGCCGCTCAGTCTTGATCGATTCCACTGGTGCTTGAAATAGGCGATGGAGCAGCGCCTGATAATAATACATGCTGGCACGAACTGCTCGCCGAGCACTCGCCGGCAGTTGATCGACTGCGTGGCGCGCGTGCACAAAGTCATGAGTAATATCATCGATAATAGCCTGCTTGGCGGGTTCATCAAACGCCGCATAGTCGAAATTTGGGAAATAGACGCGGCCCAACGTGTCATGATCCGCCGCAACATCACGCAGGAAATTTACCTTTTGATAGGCGGCGCCGAGAGCCTCTGCACCGGTCCGTAACTGCTCATATTCCCTATCATCACCCCCTACAAATACTTTGAGACACATTAGACCAACCACTTCGGCAGAACCGTAGATGTATGTTTTGTATGTTTTCTCATCAAATTCCCGAGGGGTTGTATCCATCCGCATGCTTACAAAAAAAGGCGCGATGAGCGATCGGTCGATACTGAATTTTTGCGCGGTATCAGCAAATGCATGAGCAATAGGATTGGTCGAATACCGCGTCGTCATCGCCTGGTACACCTCTTGTTCAAACGCATCGAGCCGCTCTAGCGCGTCGTCGCCAGTGTAGGTATCCACGATCTCGTCAGCGATGCGTACCATCCCATAGATAGCATAGATAGACGGCCTGATTGAACGATCAAAGAGGCGGCTACTGAGTGAAAAAGACGTCGAGTAGCGTGTCGTCACCCTCTCGGCCAGCTCATAACTGATGGTCGTGTAGAGATCCATTAGCTCTCTCGCTCGATGATGACATTTTCGACGAGTTCCACGAGCGCGCGGCGCCTCTCTCCGTCCGGCAACCGATTCAGCTCTGTGCGAGCGCGCTGCACATATGTCGACACCTCATCGGTCGTTTTTTGCCGTGCGCCCGAATCGATCATGTCCTGTCGAATTGCGATGAGTTGGTCAGTATCCGCTTGGTCACTCCCAAATGCCTCAAACCTCAGACGCATTTCGTTGTTCATCAGAGACTGGTGATGATGCACGAGCAGCGTGTACTTCCCTTCTCTTAGATCACTCAGCGTCGACTTGCCCATCACTGCCTCATCGCCAAACACACCGAGCAAATCGTCTTGAATTTGATAGGCGATACCAATCGCCGCTCCAAAATGGCGTAAGGCGTCAATCGTCTCATCATCAGCGCCCGCGCAGTAAGCGCCAGAGAGGAGTGGCCCGATAAAACTGTAGCTCGCAGTTTTGTACCGGTAGATTTGCAGGGGATCAAACGTGGCATCGGAGACAAAGGCGGCCTCGACATCAAGTAGTTCCCCGCCGACCACTTCATAAATCGACGTATGCATCTGTTCAGCGGCACGCCGTTTCACTGCATCACTAAACGATGAGTCAAGGATTGCTCGATACGCTTCCGATATGATCGCATCGCCAGCAAGCATGGCAGCGCTATTGCCATAATGACGGACATGCGGGCGAGCAATATAGCTTTTGTACGCTTCATTATAAATGCCATTCATATTTTTCACCCCGTGGCGCACATCATCTTGGTCGATAACATCGTCGTGCATGAGCATCGCCGTATGGATTAATTCCTGAGCAGCGGCGATGGGAAGAATTTTTTCATCTGCAGCACTATAACCTATCATGGTGAGATAGGGTCGGATACGCTTCCCTCCCGTGAGTACAACCTCTCGAATATGTTGCCAAAATAGCTCATATCGTTCGCCAATTTCCCTCGCACGATGTATTCTCGACTCAAAAAGTTTGACCAGATAGTCATTGGTGCGCGCTTTAGCGTTTTCAGGGTTCACTTGAGGCATCATTCTCTTAAAATTATACTGTATTTCACGCAATCCTGTGATAAATGACACCCTTCCGCTACGCAGGGGTGTGTATACTGATTAATATGTCCTACACTTCCTATGCAGATGACTACCGAGATATCGATTTTCGCCTCCATCCCGAAAAGTACCATATAGGCAAGGGCGAACAAGGTGTGTTGATAGCTGAGCCCTACAAGTCTGAAATACTGCCGCACTGGCGGTTCAAGACGCCAGACGTTGCCGAGCAGTCAGCCTCAAAAATCTACTCAATGTTCCTAGAGTACCTCAACCAAGACGATTTCGTGGGCGCCGATATGGCACGCAAATTTTTGCAAATGGGGTTCACCCGCGCTCGCCGCTATGCAAATCACGCTGATGGCAAAAAATATGCGGCTGACGGTAGCGTCAACTCTCAGGCGACCGACTGGGCAACTTCTCCAAAAGCCGAATCGGCACGGATATTTTACGAGCACTACGTGCGTGCCAAAGACGACGAGCGTTATGCCATGCTGAGAAACCGTCACAAAGCGAGGCAAACGTCATGAAACGCGTCATCGTGTGGTTCCGCGGCGATCTAAGAGTGCACGACCACCCGGCGCTGGCGGCTGCCTGCGCGGACGCCGACGAAGTCGTGCCCCTCTTTATCCTCGACCCGCATTTTTTGGCAACGAAACGCGGCTCCAACCGCAATCGATTTTTGCGAGAGAGCCTCGTCGATCTCGATGGCTCACTCCGACAGCTGGGTGGTCGACTTATCGTGCGCAGCGGCACCCCAGAAGACATATTGCCTACGATTGTCACTGAAGTGGACGCGACGACTGTTTACTACATCAGCGATTACACGCCGTATTCGATCCAGCGGGACAAGACACTGGCGGACACGATGGCCCAGCGCGGTGTCGCGTTCATCGGCTGCAGCGGCAAGTTAGTGGTCAGCGAAGGCATGAAACTCGTCACAAAAACAGGTGCTCGATACAAAGTCTTTACCCCGTTTTGGAAAGCCTGGATGGGCCTGCCGCGCCGAGCGCTCGTTGATATACCGCAGCGCGTCGTCGTGCCGGATATCCCAAGTGATACGTTGCCGCAGCTGGATGATATCACCTCACCGGAAGAGCTTTCGCCCGATGTCGTGCCGGGCGGTGAAACAGCCGGGCGGGCACGATTTGAGCAGTTTTTACGCGACGACATTGCCGCATATCATCAGGAGCAAAACGATTTGAGTCAAGATCGTACCTCGCATATGAGTGCGTATTTGCATTTCGGCTGCATGAGCCCGCTCGAACTCGAGCAACTGCTCCCGGATAGCAAAGGAGCTAGAGCCTGGAATCGACAATTGGCATGGCGTGAATTTTATTATTATATTCTGTTGCACTTCCCCTCGACGACACAGCGCGCATTTCAAGCGCAGTATGCAAATCTGAGGTGGAGTAACAATCCCGAACTCTTCGAAGCCTGGCGCACCGGGCGCACTGGCTACCCTATTGTTGACGCCGGGATGCGACAGTTACGCCGAGAGGGGTTCATGCACAATCGAGCACGGCTCATCGTCGGCTCGTTTTTGACGAAGGATTTGTGGTGCGATTGGCGACGTGGTGAGGAGTATTTTATGACGATGCTTATCGACGGCGACGTGGCAAATAACATCGGAAACTGGCAGTGGATTGCGAGCGTTGGCGTTGACCCGGCACCCGTCTACCGGCGACTCTACAATCCCACGCTTCAGGCGAAAAAGTTTGATCCATCCGGAGCCTATATACGTCGATACGTCCCAGAGCTACAGCATGTGCACGACAAATATATCTATGAACCTTGGACAATGCCCGAGCAGATTCAACACGAAAGTAGCGTCGTGATTGGTATCGATTATCCTCGTCCCGTCGTCGATCACGCCGAGGCACGTAGATATGCACTCGAGCAGTACCGCAGTCAGCGAGACGAGTCATAGTATACTAGACGTATGATTACCGTTGCAGTGATAGGCGCTGAGGGCAAAAGCGGCCAACAGTTTGTACGAGCAGCACTCACACAGGGCTGGCGCGTTCGAGCTGGCGTGCATCAAACAGGTGCGCGCACGTTGCCGCAGCATGATAATCTCGTCACGATCTCCTGCAATGCGCTCGAGCGCAAGGATGTTGACCAGCTGTTACAGGGCGCTGATGTTGTCGTCAGCATGATTGGTCACGGCAAGCACAGCCCTGCCCGACTCCAAACCGATGCCATCCGCACTGTCGTTGAGACGATGAACGCGCATGGTATCACGCGGTTGATTTCGCTGACAGGGACTGGCGTACGTTTCCCTGGTGATCATATTCCGCTGTATGATTATGCCCTCAATATTCCCTTAAAATTCCTGATGAGCGCCCGCATAGAGGATGGCATCGCTCATGCCAAAGTGCTTCAAGAGTCATCCCTCGAGTGGACGATTATCCGCTGTCTCAAATTAACAAATGGTCAAGTCGAGATGTACAGTTTGACACCTCATGGCCCAGCAAAATTATTTGTTCCGCGTAAGACCGTCGCCGACGCGGCTGTCAGGTGCATCGATGAACGCCTTTTCATACGGCAAGCTCCTATCATTTCTCCACTTCGTACATAAGTTCACCGATTATCTCATAGTGAGATACTGGCGATCGACGTCACGATAACGGCGCATGCGTTGTACTGCATGCGCAATCTTTCCGTACGGTGATCCCACCGGGAATGTTCTCGGGACGTACCGCCCGCCTTTGTTGCGAGCAACAGGTGGCGAGCGTATCGGCCCTCTGGAGAGAGCCTCACCAAAGTAAATACCCCTCACAACGAGGGGTATTTACTTTGGTGACCCATTTGGGGCGCACCTGGAACGCTGTTATTGAAGATTTGATACGACTCAGCGAGTTATTGGATGACGAGGAGGCTGGCAATGTTTAGCCTATTCCGTCGAGCAAATATTGAGCTGCTGTATTCTAATTTGTATGATGAGGTGAGTTTTTATCCGCACTTCTTTAAGGATATTAAACAGGCAAGAAAATCCATTTTGATTGAAAGCCCGTATCTAACCATTCGGCGAGCCGAGCAATTGGCGTCCGTTGCCGCAAAAGTGTCGCATAAAGGTGTGAGCATCAAGGTGTTTACGCGGTATCCTGGCCATCATACACCCAGGTTACGCGCTGAGGCTGAGGAAGCGATAGGGATATTACAAACTTCAGGCATACGAGTTTTTATCTCACATGATTTACGCCACCGTAAAATTGCCATCATAG
>CAZNHZ010000005.1:0-40154 GCA_964573015.1 uncultured Candidatus Saccharibacteria bacterium
CTGCCTTTTAAGCAGGGTGTCATGGGTTCAAGCCCCATCGGACCCTCCAAGTAAAATGACTCGTCCTCGTAACGAGTCATTTTACTTGGAGCGATTTTACGCGTTCGCTAGAACCCATTTTGGAGCAAAAGCTGAGAACTGAGATTTTTGGCGGGTCGGGTCGGGGGCGACCCGCCCAGAAACCCCTTTGCATATTTTTGAAATTTCCCCAGCCGAATTTCTTTTTTAGCTGAAAAGGGGTTGGCTGGTGAGTGCGCTGTCGCTTTAGCGACGTTGGCGGCAAGAGTATAGTTACGCTATATCTGGTGTGTATACGCTAGGCATAGCGTAGGTAATAAATTAATTAATACCAGTGTAAATGTTGATTTCTTGCGGTAGCTATAGGCGTATGATACACTATGAATGAATAGAAAATAATATTCATTCATTTTATCATTATGACAAAGAATAATTTACCTACGAATAAGAAAGACGCACTAATGGCAGCGGCACATAGTGTGTTTGCGAACAAAGGGTATAAGAAAACTAATATCGCTGACATCACCGTCAGTGCCAATATGGCGGTCGGCTCGTTCTATAACTATTTTGACTCGAAAGAAGATATTTTCTTGCAAGTATTTATCGCAGAGAATACACACGCACGGCAGCGAGTCATTGAGGCAGTCGACTGGCAAGCACCAACAGAGCAACTCATTGAACAGCTGTTCGGTATGCTACTTGGCACAACACGCCGCAACAGCATCCTGAGCGAATGGACAAAGCCCGAGATTGGCCCGATGCTACAACAGTACTACAATTCGGCTGCCGGTCGGGATAACCCATTTCACCAGCTAATTCTCAAGGTATTGCGTGAGCGTCTGGCGGATGTAGGTCACGAGATGGAAGAGATTGAGCGAATCATCAAAACGTATGAGCTTCTATATGCGATTGACTGTCAGGCGACCATCAACACGCTACCACATTATGAGACTACTGTTCAGACGCTGATACGTTATTTTATGAAAGGAGTTTTCATCGAAAAAGCTGACGGTGCAGAAAAATAATCAACAAAATAGAACGCATGAATAAAGGAGTAAAACCAATGAGTGGATTAAGTATTTTGGGTATTTGCCTAGCGGTAGTGGGAGTATTGTTGGTGGGATGGAGCTTTACGCTGACACCGGGCGAACTCCTAAACTCGAGAGTTATGATAATGTTAGCCGGAGGTTTGGTGGCGGTTGCGATAGGTCTGTATATGATTGCCAATGTAGCACCCACTATCAAGGTCACTGGCGTGTGGCTAGCGGCGGTTGCAGTGATGGCGTATATTTATACGGTACTGCCCGACAGTAAACTTATCGTGCAGTTAATTAGTTTTGTGCCAGTTATCGGCCTGGCGGCTTGGGTGACGATGAAATTACTAAAGTAAGAATACGGGCACTTTTCGCCTGTCATTAGCATAGTTACGCTGTATCTGGTGTAAACACGCTAGATACAGCGTGTTTGTTTATACTTTCGGTTATTGGTTGGTTTTGTATTTTATTGCAAAACTTGCAGGATTAGGGCGCGTAGCGCGTCGGCTATCCCGACTAAAGCCGCGCCGCCTCTACTGCCCCCAGCAGTAGGCTAACCACCAGCCAACCGCTTTTAAGCTAAAAAAAGAAATTCGGCGGGGGGAAATCTCAGAAAAAGGCAAAGGGGGCGGCTGGTGGGGCGCGTCCGCCTACGGCGAACAGGCGGCGCGGCTCAGAGTTGGCTTTTTGCTCCAAAATGGGTTCTAGCGAACGCGTAAAATCGCTCCACAAAAAGAGTCTTATCCTAAAGGATGATGCTTTTTTCGTGGTTGTTTGGGTAGTTTTTCTTGTATACTGACGACATGTTTGGGTCGTGGCGATATAAACACTTCCATGTTTCGTATGGTATCGGCGTGCTATGCGGGGGTATGCTTGTTGGCCTGGCGCTAACTCAAGTTTTTCGACAAAGTTATGCCGAAAGTTACAATCTAATACTCGGTGGGTTATTTGTCGTATCAGCTTTGTTGCTAATAAGAATTAGATGGTATACGTTTTTAGTAGTCGGATGTCTGGGGATTGCTGTGGGGATTTTTCGGGGTGGTTATTATGATGCCAGATTATCACAACTCGAAAAATTTGCTGATAGCACAATTACGCTTAGCGGGAGCATTCAGGAGGATCCACAACAAACGGTTCGTGGTGATGTAAAAATTATACTCGGCGATATTTCAGTAGACGGGAAAAAATATGTAGGATCGGTGTGGGTCACCGCTCGAAAAACCGATTATAAGCGAAGTGATCGACTAACGATTCGTGATACGATGAGGGGAGGTTTTGGCGTGCATCATCTGAGTGCTTCGTATGTTTCGGTGTTGAGTCACGATGCTGGCAATGATGTATTTGTAAGTTTTCGTGATAAGTTTGCGCAAGCACTACGAAGATCGGTCGTAGAACCCTCTGCCAGCTTGGGGATAGGCTTTGTAATCGGACAAAAGTCTTCACTACCACCGGACCTCGAAGAGAAGCTGCGTATTGTTGGCCTGACTCATCTCGTCGTAGCAAGCGGATACAACCTTACTATATTGATGAGATTCGCTAAGCGATTATTTGAGAAGCATTCAAAATTTTTGGTCAACGCGAGCGCATCGGCCATGATACTCGGGTTCATCGGTGTTTCCGGTGCTAGTCCGTCGATGATACGCGCTGGGCTGGTCGCCGGCCTCAGCTTGCTGGCATGGAATTATGGCCGAAAATTTCATCCGATGTTGCTTATTTTGTACGTTGCCGCACTGACGGCAATGATAAATCCTTTGTACCTTTGGGCAGATATTGGGTGGTGGTTATCGTTTCTCGCCTTTGCCGGGATACTAATAGTTTCGCCGTTGCTATTGTCTATGATTTATCGCAGCAAGCAGCCGGCAAGCATTATACAGCTTGTCAGCGAAACATTGGCAGCACAGCTAATGACCTTACCAATCATCATGGGAGTATTCGGCAGTCTGCCGGTTTTGTCGGTATTGGCAAATCTTATCACGGCACCGCTTATACCGCTTGCTATGATTTTGGCTACAATAGCGGGCATAGTCTCAATTATGCTGCCGGCGATTTCGGCAATAGTAGCTATCCCGGCAGAAATACTGCTGAGTTATTTTGTGGCTATAGTTGAGTTTTTGTCGGCTCCTTCGTGGGCACAAATTGAATTATCTGCTCCGTGGTCGATAGTGGCCTTATGTTACGGCATTATCGTATTGGTAATGATGTTTATCATAATAAAAACCAAGTTTGATTTCCGCACGCAGAGCATCATTGACTGATATAATATACGTATGGCAGGACACAATAAATGGTCAAAGATAAAACGAGAAAAAGGTGCCAATGACGCAAAACGCGGTGCGGTATTTACTAAGTTAGGTAATCAAATTGCTATTGCTGCGCGCGGCGGTACTGATCCTACACTAAACTCAGCGCTTGCACTGGCAATCGAAAAAGCCAAAAACGCCAACATGCCGCTTGCTAATATTCAGCGAGCAATCGATCGGGTTGCCGATAAGTCGGCCGCTCAATTGGAAGAAGCAATTTATGAAGGTTACGGGCCGGGCGGTACGGCAATTATAGTTGAAGCAGCAACCGATAATAAAAATAGAACTTATCCTGAAGTTCGGCATGCGTTTTCAAAAAACGGCGGCAATATTGCCGAGCCTGGCAGCGTTGCGTTTCAATACACGCGGCGTGGTGTTATAACTGTTGCCGCCGACGCCGATGCCGATGCCCAATTGCTCGCTATTCTTGACGCCGGAGCTGAGGATGCGCAAGTTGAGGATGATGAAGTAATAATTTATACCGATATGAAGACGATGCATACAGTGCGTCAAGCGCTGCAAAATGCCGGTATGACCGTAAAAGATGTTGAGCTACAATTTGTGCCAAATACGTTGGTGACAACAAATAGTCCGGATATCGAGACAAAATTGTTTAAGCTGCTTAACGCTCTTGATGATCTCGATGACGTGACGAATGTTTCGCATAATGCTGAGCTAAATTAAGCTTTACTTTTTAGCGTTGACAGAATATTATCAAGCATAAGTATGATACGGCCGCTTGTCCTACTGGTTGTGGGAGTGGGGGTTTGGTGCAGTTTATATACTACGCCGGCATTTGCGGCGTCATCGAATCTGGTGATATCACAGTTTCAAACTGGTGGCAGCGGCACCGGCACATCAGATCAGGAATTTATCAATCTATATAATAACGCCGATCAAGCAATAAATATTACGAATTGGTGCGTCAAGCATAGTAGCTACGCTAGTACCTCAAAGCAAACCTTATACTGTTTTGCGGCGTCACCAGGCTTTGCGGAAGTGCATGTTTTGCCGAAATCATCGTTGTTGATAGCCTCACCGAATTATACGTTGCCTGAATATATTTCCGACATTACCGGACGTTATACTACTACGTATTTGATGACGGGTACGGCTGGACATGTGATGATCCTTGATGCTCATGGTGAAATTGTGGACAAGGTCTCATGGTATGGAACAGCGACATCTCCGCCACTTGATGGCGTCTCGGCGATAGCTCCGTCTGGAGGAATGATGTTAGTACGAGATTATGAAAACGAGAAATTTGTTGATACCGACGAAAACTCAAATGATTTTATGATGGCTACATCACGACCTATGCCTGCGTCACCATTGATTGATTATAATACTCCTGCTGCTCCCGTTGATCTTTGTGCTGAGATGGATGGAATCCAGCTGATAATGCCCGATGGATATGGTTATGACGAGGCGGGTAATTGCGAGTTGATGACAAAAGATGTTTGTCCAAATATTGCCAAAATTCAAACTGTCGTGCCGCAAGATCATGTAGTGGCTGAGGATGGTTATTGCTATGCTGTTGGTTTAGACATTTGTACAAATATTGTAGGTTTTCAGCTATATTTGCCGGAGGGTTATAGACTTACTGGCCCAAAAATATGCAAGCAGGTTGTCGATAAAAGAAAGCTAATCATCACGGAGCTTTTACCAAATAGCAGCGGTATAGATACCGGCAAGGAATTTATCGAGCTGAACAATAATGATAACGTATCTATCGACCTGTCGGACTATAGGTTGGCAATCGGCAAAAATGCCGAGAAGATAATTTCATTGCCGCAAGTTGTGATTGAGCCGGGTGAGTATGTACACTTTTATGATAGTGGCTTGGGATATTCGCTGCTAAACACGACATCACATGTCGAGCTACGATTTTATGACGACTCGTTAGTCGATGCGATTATTCCATATCAGGACCCACAGGATGATATTGCCTGGGCGCTGATTGATGGGGTGTGGCAATATACCGACCAACCAACACCCGGGGTAACTAACAAAGCAGCAACTGAGAATGTTTTGGGTGATAATAATTCAACAGCAGCTTCACTCACGCCATGCCCGGCCGGAAAATATCGAAATCCGCTCACCAATCGTTGTCGGAATATTGAGGATGATGCGACTATGTTGGCTCAGTGTGATGCCGATGAATACCGTAATCCTGAGACCAATCGTTGCCGCAAAATCGCACTGGCAAGTGCTTCGTTGACGCCATGTGCTGAGGGCTATGAGCGCAATCCCGAAACCAATCGCTGTCGTAAGATAACAGCAGCCGTCGCCGAGCTCAAACCGTGTGGTGATGGTTACGAAAGAAATCCTGAGACCAATCGTTGTCGCAAAATTGTCGACATTGCTACACAGCTTGGTGACGGTAATGATGGTAACTCGGATGATTCAGGTGGCACTTATCAGCCCTCGCCGTATATGGCCGCAGCTGTTGCCGGTATCGGAGTGGCTGGATTTGGGGTGTACGAATGGCGCACGGAATTTATGCGCGCAGTGCGTCGAGTGACAAGCATTATATTCAAAAAACCTCTATAATTAGAACACTATGAAAATACTAGGAATTGATCCGGGTACGGGCATACTCGGTTTTGGTGTAATTGAAGTCGTGCAAAACAAACCCCGCATCATCACGGCAGGCGTCATACGAACACCAGCTCACACGCCACTCGACGAACGGCTTGAAGAAATTTATGATGGGCTACTCGAAATTATCAAAGAAACCCAGCCTGACACCATGTCGATCGAGAAGTTGTTTTTTGCGCGAAATGTCACGACGGCCATGAGTGTGTCGCATGCTCGCGGAGTGGCGATGCTCGCCGGCAAAAAATCTAAGCTGCCGATCCATGAGTACACACCGCTCCAAATCAAACAAACATTGACCGGCTACGGCAAAGCCGACAAAAAACAGATGCAGGAAATGGTACGTCTGCAGCTAGGCCTCAAAGTTGCGCCGAAGCCCGATGATGCCGCCGATGCCCTCGCTGCCGCGATCACGCATGCCATGATGAGTCGCATCAGTTAGATGGTATAATAACAGGTATGATTGCGCATGTACGAGGGACTGTAGTCGAGAAGTTTAACAATTCTGTGATTGTTGATGTTCATGGAGTTGGCTATGAGGTGCAGGCGCCGCTTGGTGATTATGAATCGAGCGTGCTTGATAGCGAGGTCAAGTTTTATACCTACCATCACGTGCGCGAGCAGTCCGAAGATCTTTATGGGTTTAGTACGCTTGCCGCCAAGAAATTATTTGAAATGCTGATCACTGTGCAGGGCATTGGACCAAAGGCAGCGCTGGCGATACTTGGACTCGGCAGTGCCGAACAAGTGCGAAATGCGATCGCCAGTGGCGATAGCGCGTATATCACAAAAGCGAGTGGTGTCGGCAAGAAATCAGCCGAACGAGTCGTTGTCGATCTCAGTGACAAAGTCGGTATCCCGACGCATTATGGCCGTACCAATGATCCGGCGCAGACTGAACTAAACACCAACGACGAAGCACTCGAAGCCCTGATAGCACTTGGTTATACACTAGCTGATGCCACTAGGGTTCTTCAAGGAATTGACCCTAAATTACCTTCGAATATCCGGATAACTCAGGCGCTTCGTCAGGGTACCTAATTGTTTAGTTGAGGCCTCGGTCTGCATATCGGGTGTGATATACTATCTAAAATAAGCATTAGGGATAAATATGAACGACGATCAAAATAGCCCGCAAACTCAACTTAATCAGTCGGATGAATCCCAGCTAGGATCAGCAGACCCGGCAGGTGGACAGCCGGCTCCAGCTGATCCGACAGTAACACAAGCACCTGTAGCGCCAGACCCTACCTCTACAGTCCAGTTGATGGGTATGAATGTAACTGAATTTAGAAGTCTACTCGTAAAAATAATGCTCGGAGCTCTAGTCGCGGCAGCCTTGGTGGCGGTTATAGCGATACTGGTTGGGTCTATGAATGATATTGCCTGGAAAGCTATCAATACGATTATTTCTGGTGTTATTCATATATTGATACTCTTCGGGGTTATATCAGTGACGGAGAGTGGTAATGCTGCTATGCAGCGCTCAACTAATTTTGTCATCAACTCATCACTAATCATCGTAATTTGTAGTTTCTTTACGACAATCTTTGGCACATGGGATCTTATCAGTCCCTCACTTGTGAGTAAGTTATATGCGACATACTTTGTGTTGTTGTTTGTCATAGTCCATGCCAAGACGCTGATGGATGTCGAGGCTATATATGACAAGGTTAAACCGTATGTGCTGGCAAATTATGTTTTTATGGCGATTGTTTCGTTGCTAATACTTGGGATTGTTTATCTGCCAAATGGAGGCAGTCTACTCAATGGATTCTATGGTAGGCTACTGGCTGCCGCAGCGATTGTCGATATAACAATCAGTATTATAGTTGCCGTTATGCATATATTGTATATACAGAAGCACCCAGAGCTACAACAAGAAGCTAAAGCCAAAAAGGCAGGCTCTGCCGGTATGAGGATAATTGTTGCCATAATTTTATTTTTGTTCGTAAGCCTGCCAATTATATGGTTCGCAGCAATCGGTCTTTTAGGGTTAGGGTACCCCTATTAGCTTCTAAGCAATCAAGCTCCAGGACGCTATTTATCAAGTCCTTTGATAGTTGTGAGATAATAGGTATGTGATAGAAACACATACAATTATAAATTATCATAAGCGTAGACATACTCAGGAGCTAGATTATGGCTATTGAGAGGATAGTTGATACTGCCGCTCATGACGATGATAGTGATGAGCAGATTATTGAGATCACGCTGAGGCCGCAGCGATTTAATGAGTATATCGGCCAGGAGCGGCTCAAAAAAAATCTCAAACTTGCGATCGACGCAGCTAAGAAACGCGGCGAACCGATTGATCACGTCTTGCTCTATGGACCGCCGGGACTGGGCAAGACAACGATGGCGAGTGTCATCGCAAACGAGATGGGCGTTGGGCTGCGTGTGACGTCGGGTCCGGCGATTGAACGGGCGGGCGACCTCGCCAGTATCCTCACGAATCTTGCTGATGGCGATATACTCTTTATCGATGAAATTCACAGACTCAGCCGAGCGGTCGAGGAAGTGCTCTATAGCGCAATGGAAGATTTCAAGCTCGATATAGTGATTGGCAAAGGCCCGGCAGCGCGAAGCATTCGTCTCGATCTACCGAAGTTTACTGTCATCGGAGCGACTACACGAACCGGTAGTCTGGCGGCACCGCTTAGAGATCGGTTCGGGCATCTGTATCGGTTGGAATTTTATACGCCCGAGGAGATTGCGCAGATCATTACGCGTGCGGCCGGCATCTTGGGCGCAAAAATTGCCGAGGAAGCATCACAGACATTGTCGACACGGGCACGACTTACGCCGCGTATTGCCAATCGGTTACTAAAACGCGTTAGAGATTATGCCGATGTTAATGGCGACGGTATTATCGATACGGCTATCACCACTGACGCCTTGGCGATGCTTGAGATTGACGAGTTGGGGCTTGATCCGGCCGATAGACAATTGCTTATAAATATCATTGATACTTATGGTGATAGAGCGGTGGGTCTCAATACAATAGCAGCTATTACCGGTGATGAACAAACAACTATTGAGGATTTTTACGAACCATATCTCATACAGATTGGGTTCATCGAACGTACACCGCGAGGACGGGTGGTGACGCATCGGGCGCGCAAGCATTTGAACAAGTAAACAATCATCTCTATAATATTAGATATGCAAAAACAATCATCAACTCATACGGTGTTTGACCAGCAAGGTCGTCCGATTGAAGTCGATAGTAAACAGTTTAGGGAATCGATTGTTAGTGACCATTCTCAACCGGCTCAACTTGGTGCACAGACGCCGATTAATACAACGGCGCAGCCCAATGTAGTATGGATGGCACGCCCGCATGATCCTAAGGCACCGTATATATCAGAGGCCGTCAGGTCTAAGCACGAGGAGTCGAAAAAGCAGTATCCTTATTTGAATTTAAGCGAGGGAGAATACGTCATCAGTGCGGTAAAACGTCATCCGATCGGGCTGATGGCAATTTGGGGGGTAGTAGCGATTATTATTGCCTTAGCGATTTTCGGTATATTTGCAATTATGGGCGCGCGCGGCGGGATTTTAGATGGAGTTATCGCTGAAGAAAGTTTGCCATCGCTTGCTTTGATGTTATTGGGGTTGATAGTTCTGTTTTTTGTCGGCGGGCTATTTGCCACCCAGGTGTATGAGGGCAATCGATTTTTTCTCACCAACGAAAGTGTAACTCAACACATCCAGACCAGTTTGTTTTCGCGTAAGGAGCAAACGGTTAGTTTGGCAAACATCGAGGATGCTAGTTTTAGGCAACACGGCATATTACAGTCGCTGCTTAACTACGGTTCGATTAGACTCTCGACCGAGGGAGATGAAACAACTTACCGGTTCAATCTTGTTGAAAACCCCGGCAATCAAATTGCTATCCTAAATAATGCTGTTGAGTCATTTAAAAACGGCCGGCCAATAGATATTAGCGAAGATTAATCTATGACAGAGTATCGCACGGATTTTTAATGGAGCGATTTTTTGATGAAGTCGTCCTCGGCTTCCAGAACCGCTCGTAGAGTATAGCTCTTGCAGGACTCGCTTTCACAATCGGTACCCTCATAAAAATAACTGCTGCTTTGGTCACCTATTTTCTTGCCATAGGGATCGGTGAATAAATCAGGTTCTACCGTGGGCAGAGTGGTGGCTGAAATTGTGCGAGGGTAAGAGCCTTTTTGTTTGTAGTAAACTTCCTCTAGAGAATAATAAAAGGCATTAATGGCGATTTTACGATGACGGTCACGATCGACTCGATCTATTTGAGATTTTTGGTGCACAAAAAACATGACAGCTAATAGGCTTAGCGCGACCAAAACGAGTAGCTCAATGACGGTAAACCCCCTATGCTTGTTCATAGCTATAATTGTATCACTGAAGCAGGTATAATGGTTATAGAAACGGAGGGAAGTATGGCTGATAAATCTAAAAAAACTGACGATCAGGGTGGCAAAGACGAAGGCAGAGCAAAGGCGCTTGGACTAGCGATGGAACAAATTACCAAACAGTTTGGTGATGGTTCGATTATGAAACTTGGTGAAAACCGCAAAGCCGATGTTGAGCTCTTGCCATCTGGAGCCTTGTCGCTCGATCTGGCGCTTGGCGGCGGCTATCCAAAGGGTCGTATCATCGAAATCTACGGTCCGGAATCAAGCGGCAAAACGACACTGACGCTTCATGCCATAGCTGAAATTCAAAAACAGGGTGGAACGGCCGCATTTATCGATGCCGAGCATGCGCTTGATCCGGCCTATGCCAAAAAACTTGGTGTCGATACGGCAAACCTGCTGGTAGCACAACCTGATAATGGTGAGCAGGCGCTAGAGATAACTGAGACCCTCGTGCGTTCAAACGCTGTAGATTTGATAGTTGTGGATTCCGTAGCGGCTCTGGTGCCGCAGGCAGAGATCGAGGGTGAGATGGGTGATAGCCACATGGGTCTGCAGGCTCGACTGATGAGTCAGGCACTTCGTAAATTGACCGGTATCATCAACAAATCCAAAGCAACCGTCATCTTCATCAACCAGATTCGTATGAAGATTGGCGTGATGTTTGGCAACCCAGAGACGACGACGGGCGGTAATGCTCTCAAATTTTACGCTTCGGCCCGGCTGGATATTCGTCGTATCGGTCAGATCAAACAGGGTGAGGAGATTATTGGTAACCGCACTAAGGTGAAAGTGGTCAAAAACAAGATTGCGCCGCCATTTCGTACTGCCGAGTTTGACATCATGTACAACGAAGGGATTTCGCGTACTGGCGATGTGCTCGATCTCGCAGTGATTCACGGTATCGTCGGCAAAGCCGGTGCGTGGTTTGACTACAAAGACGCCAAGATCGGTCAAGGCCGCGAAGCGACCAAAGTCTACCTGAAAGAAAATCCGAAAGTTCTCGACGAGATCGAAAAAGCCGTTCGAAAAAAAGTCGCTGAGATACAAGAGGACTAAAGCTGGAATATAGAATATAGAATTTGGAATATAGCATGGAACGCGACGCGCTCGTTACTGAGAGAAAAGATAGAATAGAGAGACTAAATCGAATCGGTCGATCAACAGGCCACGTCGTAGAAATAACGTCAGTAGACGGAGAAACTTATAGAGAGCACATTCCCGCAAGCTCACTTCGAAAGGCAGTGGAGGCTGAAGAACGAGCCGATCGCAATGAAGATCACTAGCATTTCGGTACAGGCGCGTAATCCGGATCGGGTGAATATTTCGATCGATGGGAAATATCGATTGAGCCTAGATATTTATCAGGTGACAGAACTTGACATCAAAAATGGGATGGAGGTCACCGCTAAGGATGTCGCGAGGTGGGAAGAAGAGAGTACATTTGGCAAGCTCTATACTAGGGCGCTCGAGTATACGATGATGCGGCCGCATAGTGCCCGTGAGGTTCGTGATTATCTGTGGCGCAAGACGCGCACAACCAAGTATAAGACTCGCAAGGGTGAGATCAAGGATAGGGCAGGGGTGAGTCAGATAATTGCC
Source organism: uncultured Candidatus Saccharibacteria bacterium (assembly GCA_964573015.1). GTDB lineage: Bacteria > Patescibacteriota > Saccharimonadia > Saccharimonadales > Saccharimonadaceae > JAPUDQ01. Next base: position 11,959 of record CAZNHZ010000005.1, read on the forward strand.
GATCGAGTCTATGATCGATTGCTCGAAAAAGGCTATATCGACGATGAAAAATTTACGCGCTATTGGCTCGAAAATCGTAACGCGAGAAAAGGCATGAGTCAGCGCAAGCTCATCGCAGAACTGCGGGGTAAGGGGGTAGAGCAGGCGACAATTGAGCGATTACTCTCCTGCTCTAACCGCAGTGACGAAAGCGAAATCGATAAACTTATTGCCAAAAAACGCAGCCGGTATGACGATCAAAAGCTCGCCCAATACCTGATGCGTCAAGGCTTTAGTTATGATTTAATTCGCGCTAAGCTTACTGTGGTTCAGCATCCGGAGAACGAAACGGATTGACGAAACCGGCCAAATCATCAGCGGTAGTCTGGGATTCGGCAGCACGTACAGTCGGAATGTCAACTACAATTGAAGTAGGGGTGACGTCGATGATTTGGGACTGATGGATGATGAGTGTATCGGCGGTTAAGCTGCGCAGTAGCGGTGGCTTAACAAATAACTGGGCGACCATGAAGTTGTCTGGATCAAACGAATAGTCCTCTACCCTGCCAAGTTTTGTCTCGTACTTGTCAACGACATTTATCCCGATTAGCTCAAAATTGCTGTCGATGATTTTTTGTAATCGTACCAAACCGTCGAGCGGCATGAGCTTGCTGCTGTCATCGATAATAAATCCGAGTTCGCTCGATTCGCGTATGTCGTCGGTGAACAGTACGCTAGGTGTAGCCTCAAGACCGGAACCGTCGACGTAAAGCGCAATAATTTTGAGATCTTTCGGGTCAATGATGACGCCCGAAGTCATAGCGAGACGAGTGCCGGTTTGCAGACTCATAACTGGCGTTTTGGTAAGTTTTTCGGACACAAGTAGCATATTAGTAGTGTACCATTTATTCTAGGAATGGATTGACTTTGCCAGGTGGGATAACAACAGGTTCGTCGGTACGCACACGTAAATTTTTTACGTCCTCGATAGTTTTTTGGTCAAAAGAAGTGAAGTTCATTTTTTTAAACTGTTCGTCATAATATGCGTTATCGCGCGGCGTATCATAGATAGTGCGAATAGTGTATATGCTGTAAGCGGTGATAATTAAGGACAAGATCAGCATGATAATAGTGGTTTGGGTAGATATCTTCTTGGCTATCGATAATACATGTCTTACAATCATCTCAGATAAACCTCTACTTCAATAATGGTACTGTCAACAAGGTCCCTTGCTTGTTTCCTAGGAGCAAAACTGACCTTGGCGAGTTGCATTTTGTTTAGGTTATGCTCGATTGAACGAATAAAATGCAGGACGGAGTTATAAGGCGTGCCGTCATTAATACGGATGATTACCAAGGTGCGCTTGAGGGTGATGCCGAGCGGTGTTTTTGTTGTCGATGGCATACTTCCTGGAGCGACGCCAAAATCAATGCGAGATATAAGAACATCAGCTCTGAGTGCATATGACTGTAGATCATTGATAAGTTGGTCCTGAAAAGTATATGACTGACTCTCAGCTACTATCTTGGCGGTTTTTTCTATGATCGGTTTGTCTGTTTCGAGACGACTACGAAGCTTTTTAAGATATGAAATATTGAGAGACGCTATATCAGAATCGCTATGAGCGTGATCGACTTCAGTATTTTTGACAGCCAGGACCTCGCTAGCTTGGACAAATATTAAGCCGATACCTACCAGCTCTAAGACTATAAGTGCTACGAGTACGTATTGCAAGGTTGTAGCCGACAGTGAAAACTTGAAATTCATAGCTTCCCCTCACGCTGGGCTTTTTGCAGAGCTACATGATCGATATTGGTTATGATGACACAGCGGTATAAATATGTAATATTCTCTGGAGCATACTCTATGACACGAATCTTGGTATCTTTGAAGTAGGGCGTACGTTGTAAAGCAAGTTTGACATTATCACCGTCAATGGGTGACTTGACCAAAAAATTTAATGAAACTGGTTTGGCCATGTCGGCAGTGGAAACACTAAAATCGGCCATGACGGTATTGGGTGGTAGTGTTCGTGCGATTATAATCAACAAGTTACTAAATGTGAACTCACTCTGAAAGATAGTTTTGGCTGTTTTGAGATTGTTGCTGTAGTCGGTGGCCTGCTTGATTACATCGGCATAGGCTTGTTGCTGATGTTTTAGCCGCTCGACATCTGCACGATATGTTTTAGACTGTTCATCTAAGATGTAATATCCGATGAAAAAAATGGCTGCTACTAACATGACTAATAGCGCGATAACTATAGTAATTCGTCTTAGAATAATATTTCGCTTGGCAGCGGATAGCTCTGACTTTTGTTGGTTGCTCAGCAGGTTGATCATGTAAGCTCCTTGGTGTTGTTGGCTGCCAAACCGATCACCGTAATGTAGCGCGGTCGAAATTGTCGAGCCGGTTGCGGGAGTGAGGAAAAGTTGAGATTTTGCCAAGGGCTGGCGACACGAGCCGGCATAACAAGTTTGTCGGTGAAATATTCGCCGAGACCGGGGATATCACTACCCGAGCCGACAATAATAATCTGCTCAATCCGTGCCGTCGCATCGAGGCGCTCATTGTAGTAGCGGATAATACGATGGATCTCATTTACCACCTGAGTCAGCGTCGAATCGACGGCATCGAGAATCTTTTTCTGCTTAGTACCATGGGATAGTCCGTAGAGAACTTTTAGCTGATGAGCGTTCTCTAGACTTACTTTCATCGATTCGGCAATAGCGTAGGTGAGAGTATTACTGCCAACCTGGACACTGGCGGTGGCGCGAATCCGGCCGTTGAGTATCGCGAGGTCAGTGTCGGCGGCACCGATATCGACAATCACCGTCGGCAGACTGCCCTGCTCTATCGAAGTAATGAGCTTGCCGACGGCATTTATACTGGGTTGGACGGTGACGGGCGTTATACCTTCTTCGAGACAGGCCGTCACAACATTATCGATGATTTTCTTTGGGGCGGCTGACATCAGGACTTCGATTGAATCGTCTTTTTCGGCCAATATTTCATAAGACAGATTTAGCTCAGAGGTGGCTACCGGGATGTACTGGCTAGCTTCTAGGGCTACGGCTTCGTCAATTTTTTTGAGAGATTCTTTAGGGAGTGATACACTGCGATTGTACGTTAGGTTGGTAGGTATGCTTATAGCGGCTTGACGAGAGTCGATTTTGCCTACTAGATTCTTGGAGAATAGGTCGCGCAACAAATCGCGGAGATAGTCCGGGCTACCCGTCAGGCTTTCATGGAGCTGACGCGGGTCGGCATTGGTCGATCCGTAACCTGTCACTTCCCATTTGGGCATGCGAATAGCCATCGATTTGAGGTATGTATGACTGATATCGATGCCCGTGAGAGGACTATTTGGTAAGAAATATGTTCGTTTCATGCCCATCCTATAATGCTTATCTATAGTATAACACTCACCAATAGAAAAACAGCCTAGAGATAGGCTGTTTTTCTATTGATTCTAAGAGCTAGTTAAGACTCTTTTTGGTTTGTAAGGCAGGTTCGGCACCTTTTGGAGCCTCTTTTGTCCAGGTGAGAACGAAAGAAGTACATGCATTATCAGTCGTACAGTCGCTAGCGCCGTTTCTGGCTTGGTATCCATAAACAGATACGCCCGTACTCTCTGCATTACTTAGGTCAAATGGCGCAGAGTTTGATGGTGCATCTAATGCGTCTTCGCTAATGCCAGGAAAGGCGGTCTTTGCGTTAGCAATACTATTTATCTGGCTAAATTGTGGGTAGGCGCCGTGATCGTTATAATAGACCTCGAGCTGAGTCGCCAATGCCGAGATATCCGTGGTGCGCTGTGTGTCACGCGCACGTTTCTGTGAATCCGCGAAAGTATTAAGGACCAAAGCGGCCAAAATACCGATGATGACGATTACGATCAAGAGCTCGACGATCGTGAAGCCTCTTTGTGATGATTTTTTGAGCATGAATGCCCCCCTTTTTAGATTGATACTGATCGGTCATAGAAAATACCAGATCTTAAGCATAAGTATAGAGCGCATGTTGTTTTATAGTCAAGATGATTTATCAGAGAGCTATATTGCTTATGGTATTATCAAAGTATAAATGGTCGAGCGGACGAGTAAAACACGTGGCTTTACTATCACTGAGATGATTATTGTGATAGCAGTGTTTGCTATTGTCATGGTAGGAGTTATGACAGCACTTTTGACCTATTTGCGTATAGCAGCAACTGCGACAATTCGAGCGAATGCGTATGGACTTGCTGTGCAAGAGATAGAATGGTTACGCTCTATGCCTTATGATAATCTCGCTGTTGCCGGAGGAGGTATTATAACCAGCGCTACTCCTTTACCTTCGACAAAAACCATTGTAATTACAGGCTATGAATATGAAGTCAGATATCGCATTTATTATGGCGATGATGCGTATGACGGCTGTTTGCCATATCCGCCAAATTTATCATATTTATGTCGTAATGGACCACCGGAGACTGGCAAACCGGCAGATACAAATCCTAAAGATTATAAACTTGCGCAAGTTGATGTATATGACAAAAAAAGTAATACAAAGTACGCGAGTTTAAATAGTATCTTTACCGCTCGTGTGGCCGAAACTGGTGGCAATACGTCTGCGATCATCGTAACGATAGTGGACTCGGCAGGTAATCCAGTTAATGGGGCATCGGTCAGGGTACAGAATTCAGCGCTCTCGCCTGCTGTTGACCAGACACAACTTACTGATGACAATGGCGTCGCACTGTTTCTCGACATTGCTCCTGACTCTTCACCGCGTTTTGTCGTGTCCGCATCAAAAAACGGCTATAGCTCATTGTCAACGATCGCCACTAGTGGTGCGCTGGTGCCTACCTATCCTAACGTAAGCGCGCTGGTCCAGCAAGTTAGTAGTGCGACGCTTCGTATCGATCCTATCTCAAATAACAGCCTCCTTGCAATGATAGTTGATGGCGCTGGTAATCCGCGTCCCGGGGCGTCATTTGATATACGTGGTGGATACAAGCTGTATACTGATCCGGCCGATATGTCCTATAGCTATAATCAAACAGTTACCGCCAATTCCAGTGGTGAGGTATCGCTTGGCGGGCTTACACCAGGGGAGTATTTGATCTGCCAGGCTAGTATGCAAGCCTGTAGCGGCGGTCAGTATCTAGGTGCAGTATGGGTGGCTGTTGGCGCGGCACCCTACCAGCCCTTCACCATCCCTTCTGGCAATATACCGGCAGCCAACGGCTACATGCAAACGATCCAATTGCACACTGTCACCTTAAGTTCACTACCGCGAATTTCAAGTGTAGAGCCGTCAGCCGTATCCTTGGCAAGTCCTGATATCGCATCGACTGATATTATTATCAAAGGGGCTAATATAAGCGGGGCAGTTGTAACACTTGAAAAACCAGGCGTAACTATCACCAGCACGACCGTTGGTAGCGATACCCCTGGACAGATTGCGCGGCAGTTTGATTTGTCAGCGGCGGCTACCGGCGGTTATACACTCAAAATCTCGGCGGGCGGGACAATTGAACAGAATAGTATCGCTCCCGGAGCGCAAGGTGGTGTCAATGTCACGCCCTAACCAAGGTATTACCATTATTGAACTTGTCTTAGCGATAGCGATGATCGCTATTATCTCAGTAGTTATGACTGTGATTTTTGGTTCAACAATTCGGGATTTGCTAAAAATTAACACAACGATGGTCAACACAAACCAAGAGCTTATCGCGCTACAACGTATGCAGCAAGTCGTTCGCAGTGGGACAAGAATTACGGAAGCATCAGATCGAAAGTTGACGATATATGCCTATTTTTCACCGCAGGACGCAACGCTTTCACAGGTGACCTATTATTATGACTCATCAACCAAGACGCTCAAGGCCGATAAAATCCCTGCCAGTGGTTCTGCTCCAAATTACGTATATAATGCGAGTGATAAAATTACCATTGTGTTGATAAGTGGCTATGAACAGGTTGGATCGCTTTTTGCTTACTATGACGCCAGCGGTAATTCAGGCCCATTTATGATAGATCAGCTCAAAGATATCAAGCGTATCATGATATTCATCCATGACAAGGCCGTTGGCAGTAATAAAGAAACTCAAGTCCAGTCCTCAGTTATTATTCGTAACCGAAAGGTTAATTACTAAGTATGCACGAGCAACAAAATTCTCAAGGGTTTTCGCTTGTGACTATTATGACATTTATTGTCGTATTTGCTATTCTCTCACTTGCGGCTTCACAGATGATTATTACGACAGTCGGCACGACGGCGCGGGCGAAAGCCAGTGAAACTGCTTTTAATCTCGCCGAAGCCGGGGCAAACTACTATTTGTGGCATATTAATCATAATAGTACTGACTATAAAGACGGCAATACCTGGCCATCGAGTCAGAGTACGTATGGGTATGGACCATACCAACATTCATACAAAGATGCTGACGGGACACTTCTCGGTACATATACATTGTGGATTAAGCCTGGATCATCCGGATCGACTATCGCTACTGTTCGTTCGATCGGAAAAGCTGCTGGTATATATCCATCAACTCGAACAATCGAGGTACGTATCGGCGCGCCGTCATTTAGCACGTATGCTGTTGCCGGTAATACGGCATTATGGTTTGGTAACACTGAAAATGCTAATGGTGCAGTTCATTCGAACGTTGGCGTCAAGATGGATGGGCCGAATTCCGATAATGTCACAAGCAGTAATTCATCGTATGTTGTCCCTAGTTGGAGCGGCTCCGGCGCAAACTCAACAAAACCCGGTGTTTGGTGTGATCCAAGTATCACATCACCCACTAACTGTAACACCCGCAATAAAACCAGCTGGCAGTACCCTGTACCGCAAATTGATTTTAACAGGCTCTCAGCTGATTTATGCGACTTAAAGAAAATTGCTACCGGCATTAATACCGCAACAGCTTGCAATGCCCAACCCGCGCGGAGCAATGCCTATATTCCACCAGCTAGCAGCACATACTCAAAAGCGGTGGGATATTTGATCACGCTGAATGATAATGGAACGTATACACTTGAAAAAGTAACTAATGAACGTGACAATGTAACACCCTATAACAGTGCATTGACTCGAACAAATGTCGCAAGTAATATTACCATACCGGCGAACGGTATTATCTTTGTTGAGGATAATGTTTGGATTCGTTCAGCCGGGCCAAATGGATTTAACGGGCGCGTAACGATTGCTAGTGCGCGGTTAGCGGTTGGGGGCGACTCAAATGTGGTGATCGCAGGCAATATAAGGTATGCCGATCAATATAGCGGTACGAATACTATTGGTTTGATAGCTGAAAATAATGTTGAGATTGCACCGTATGCCGGGGCACCGCTCACGATTCATGGGGCGCTAATTGCAAAATCTGGAGGGGTTGGTATTCGTCAAAAATATAATACAACTGGTAGCTGGGTACAAGGTTATCCAAATAGCTCGCAGCAGCTTACCTTTTTTGGCTCCTTAGCTTCTAACCAGATATGGACGTGGTCGGTAATGCTATGTGGCACTCCAAGTAATGCGAGCTGTTGGGCGGGTTATCGTTATACCAATAATATTTATGACGAAAACTTGCGATATGCACCACCACCAAATTTCCCTGTTACAAGCACGTATGATATATTATCGTGGCGTGAGGTACTAACACGACCCTAGGCACACTCAAACGAGATGTGAGCATAACATTATTTAACATTTTGACTCAGGCTCGCGATCGGCCCCATTACGCTTACCGCAACCAGCCCGACCATACCGCCCATAAAGACGATCATGACTGGCTCAATGATAGAACTCAAACTGGCAATTGTCGCGTCGACTTCTTCTTCGAAAAAGTCAGCTACTTTGATAAGAACTTCGGCCGTGTCGCCAGTTTCTTCACCAACAGCAAGCATCTGCGGAACGATCGCCGGGAATAATCCGCCTCGTTCTAGCGCCTGGGATAGTGTCTGGCCGGCTTTGACGGCTTCGGCGCCTTTTGTGAGTTCATCTTTGAACGCATCATTGCCCAGGGCGTTTCCAGTGACGCGAAGTGTTTCGAGCACGCTCACGCCAGCACCAATAAGTGATGAAAATGTACGAGCAAATCGTGCCACGGCGACTTTGGTGATAATTGGTCCGACAATCGGAGCCTTGATGAGCGCATAATGCAGCACATGCCGTCCATTCGGCGTTCGAAAATATGTCCTCAGGCCAAACACCGTACCAACCATGCCACCCAATACTATATACCAGTAAGTTATCATAAAACTGCTCACGCCAAGCATAACCTGGGTAATCATCGGTAGTTCGGCATCAGGGCCGCCGAGGTCGAGCAGAATCTTGCCGATTTGCGGTATGACAAATAGCATGAGACCAAAAAACGCTCCCAGAGTGATGATGACAAGTATCATAGGGTAAGTCATGGCGCTTTTGACTTTCTTTTTCATAGAGTCGTTTTTTTCCTGCTGAACAGCGAGACGTTTGAGAATATCGTCTAAAATACCACCCGCTTCGCCGGCTTTCACCATGTTGATGAACACATCGCTAAAAGCATCCGGATGTTTAGAGAAAGCTTCGCCAAGCGGCGAACCTGCCTGCACGTCACGGCTGACTTGTTGTAAAATCGCTTGAAAAGTTTTGTTGTCTGTTTGTTTGCTGAGTGTTGTCAATGCTTTGAGCAGCGGCACTCCGGCGCTAATCATGGTGCTGAGCTGGCGGGTGAAGATAACGAGGTCTTTGGTCTTTACACGAGGTTTCATAAATGACATAATGTCGGTTTTTGTCTTGACTTCGTTTAGCGACAAGGGACGGCTACCCTGGTTGGTGATGAGTTCCATAGCGGCTTCGCGGCTTGAAGCCTCGATTCGGCCATTGATTACTTTGCCGTCTTTGTTTTGGGCGCTATAGACAAATGTAGACATTATTCCCTCGTTACTCTTAGGATTTCTTCGATACTGGTTACACCGCGCAGGGCTTTGACAAGACCGTCTTGCTGCATAGTGATCATATCTTCGCGGATAGCTTGATTTTGGAGGTCTGTGCTGGTCGCATTGCCGACGATTAAGCGCTGAATTTCATTGGTGTTAGCTAATACTTCATATATACCGCGCCGACCGCTATAACCAGACCCGTTACACTCTGAGCAACCGCCTTCGTGCTCTCGATATAAAAACTGGATAGTAGTTCCGCTAGTCGATAGCGGCTGGTCGGATAATTTGCCGCCAATCTCTTCAGCGGCAGCTTGCTGCTCGAGACGATGTAAGTGATCTAAGTAGCTGTCTTGATCCAAGTTAAACAATCTGACAATTTCGGCCAGCTTGGTTTGATCTGGGGTAAATTGCTCGCGGCATGACGTGCAGAGCATTCTTACCAGACGCTGGCCTACGACGGCTCGTACCGTGCTGGCGATCAGAAATGGTTCAATTCCCATGTCGAGCAACCGCGGCAGACAGGTGGCGGCGTTGTTGGTGTGTAGCGTACTAAATACCAGATGACCGGTTAGGGCTGCCTGGACACCTAGGTTGGCGGTTTCACCGTCGCGAATTTCGCCGACCATGATTATGTTGGGGTCTTGTCTCAGTAGTGCTCGTAGACCAGCGACAAATGTCATGCCGGCTGTCGGGTTGACCTGCGTTTGATTAGCGCCCGGTATCTTGTACTCAACCGGATCTTCGACCGTTGAGATATTTACCTTGGGGTCGTTGAGGATACTGAGCACGCTAAACAAAGTGGTTGATTTGCCCGATCCGGTCGGCCCGGTCACCAGTACCATACCGTGCGGTTGTTTGATAGCATCTTCGATGCGTGATTTGGCTATACCCCAAAAACCTAGCTCGGATAATGATAGAGCCTTGGAGCTTTCGCTCAAGATACGCATGACGACTTTTTCGCCAGTGGTGATCGGTAGGGTGCTGACACGAAACGCGAAAGACCGGCCGCTTAGGTTGATCTTGAAACGACCGTCTTGGGGTGCGCGTCGTTCATCGATTTTGAGATTACTGAGGATTTTGATACGACTGATGAGCGCACCATGAACATTTTTGGGCAGTTTGTTGGCCTCGCGGAGTACACCGTCGATACGGTAGCGAATACTGACGTAGTCGTCGCGCGGCTCGATGTGAATATCGCTGGCGCCGGCGCGAATAGCGAACTCGAGAATCAGGTTGACGGTTTGGGCAATTGGCGAGTCTTCGGCAATATCGGAAGCCGAGACTTCTTCTTCGGCGTTTTCCTCTTCGATCTGAATAGTTTTGCTGATTTCTTCTTCGGAGCCTTCACGGTAGGCTTGAAGGCAGGTCAGGATATTGTCTTGGCTGGCAGCGTAAATAACCAGTTTTGTACCGGTGTATTTTTGGATAAAATCGATTGATTGCAAGTCGTCCGGGTCGGTCATCGCCAGGTGATGCGTGCCGTCGGCATCAATTCGAAACACCACGGCTAGATATTGTCGGGCAATACGCTCCGGTATGCTCGATACTATTTCTTTGGTGATGTCTTTGGGGTCAAGCAAGATGTATGGTATGCCGTTTTGTTCGGCATATAGCTTGGTTAGTTCATCATCGTTGATAATGTCATGCTCGGCGATAATTTCCTGGAGACGCTTTCCCTCTGTTTTGGCTTCATGCTTGAGCTCATCCAGCCGAGACTGGTCGATTTTTGATTTACCTAAGAGCAATTTCTCTAGCTGCCGATCGGCAATTTTCATGCTTCGGCTCCAACTGACATCTGTATAGCATTCGGTCTATGTTTTTTCACGATGACTCCCACCATTGACTAATTACTATGATACCGATAAAACCATAAGTTGTATAGGTTGGAGAGCAAATGTTTTATACTGTTAGTCAATGAAAGTTGCGACCGCTAGTGACATGATGAGACTCGGTGAGGCTGTGGCCAGCCGCCTGCACGGTGGCGAGTGTATTGAATTAGTGGGTGATATCGGTGCCGGCAAGACGACATTTGTGCAAGGCATGGGTGTCGGTCTCGAAGTCATCGATGATGTGCAAAGCCCCAGTTTTACTATAAGCCGCGAATACGAGTGCCGCGACAATTTACGTTTGGTACATTATGATTTCTATAGATTGCAAGAAGCCGGGGTAATTGCCTATGAATTAGCGGAATCACTCAGTGATCCGCAGGCTATTACGGTCATCGAATGGGCCAAAACAATCAATGCCGTACTGCCGGATAATCGAATAGTTGTGACCATAACCTCCGACAAAAATAGTGAGGCGCGGACAGTTGACTTACGAGGCTTGTCGCTATGATTTTGGCGCTGCGCACCGATCAGCCGCAGGCCCAATTGCTGCTTATCGAACATGATGAAATTGCAGTTGATTATAAATGGGAGGCAGATCGACGGCTGGCGACAACTCTGCTCGGTACTATCGATTCGGTCCTGGCAGCTCATGGCTCAGATTGGTCGGCGGTGCGGGGCATTATTGTTTATCAAGGTCCGGGTAGCTTTACTGGTTTAAGGATTGGCATGGCAGTCGCAAACACAGCGGCATATGCCCAAGAATTGCCGATCGTCACGGCTCGAGGCGATAAATGGGTCGAAACCGGTCTCAGATATTTGGCAGACGGCCAAAACGATACTACAACTCTACCTTATTATGGTGCTCCGCCACGAGTGACAAAGCCTCAAAAATAGTTGCATAGATAGTGATGAACAGCGTACAATAAAAAGGATCATTTTGATCAATTGTATCTATTAGCATTCATGGCCTTACTGCGAGTCATATCTTAGGACTAGAGAAGTGATAGCGATGTCCAGACAGCCGGCGTAGGCGGGTCGATAAACGAAAGGATTAGAAAATGGAAGTACTCCTCGCAATTATTGGAGTTGTTTTAGGTGCCGGCGGTACCTATGCCTACAATCAGCGTAAAGGTGCGACGGCATCGGCAGCGGCTGACAAGCTGATTGCAGAGGCTAAGCATAAAGCTGGGGATATTGTGCTGAAAGCCAAAGATGAGGCGCTGAAACTTGCCGAAGATGCCAAGAAAGATGAAGATGAGCGCCGCAAAGAGACCAAAAAGGCCGAGAATCGCATTGCGGATCGCGAGGCCAACCTCGATCGCAAACTCGAGGAGCTCGATACGCGATCGGAAAAATTGCGCAAACAAGAGGACGAAGTCGAATCACTCAAGGGAGAGATACGCGATATTCGTACCAAGCAGCAGGAGAAGCTAGAGAAAATCGCCAAACTTACCAAAAAAGATGCTGCCGAAAAACTGATGGCGATGACTGAACGCGATATCAAAAATGACTTGCTCGGTCTGGTCGCCAAGCTGCAAAAAGATGCGATGGCCGATGCCGAAGAGCGCGCTCAGACGATTCTCGTCAGTGCCATGGAGCGTATGAGCTCAGATGTCACCGCCGAACGCACAGTTACTGCCGTCAAGCTAACTGATGACGAGATGAAAGGGCGGATTATCGGTAAAGAGGGTCGTAACATCCAGGCGCTCCAGCGGGCGACTGGCGTCGATATCATGGTGGATGACACGCCGGGCATGATTATCCTGAGCAGTTTTGACCCGATTCGCCGTCAGGTCGCGCGTCTTAGCCTCGAGATGCTTATGAAAGACGGCCGTATTCATCCGGCGCGCATCGAAGAAGTCGTCGAAAAGGCCCAAAAAGAACTCGACAAAGAGATTACCAGAGCCGGTGAGGATGCCGCCCGCGAAGTCGGTGTGGTTGGTATTCCTAGCGAGCTTATTCGTCTGCTTGGGGAACTCAAATATCGTACAAGTTATGGCCAAAATGTGCTGAAACACTCGACTGAGATGGCTCACATGGCTGGCCTCATCGCCGAAGAGATCGGGGCGGATGTGCGCGTTACAAAGACAGCGACGCTACTGCATGACATGGGCAAAGCCGTCACGCACAAGGTCGAAGGCAAGCATCACCATATCGGTGCCGAGCTGGCGCGTAAGTACGGTATGAGTGATGACATCGTCCATGCGATTGAAGCTCACCATGATGATATCGAGGCGACGACACCAGAGGCATTGATCGTCCGTGTTTGCGACGCACTGTCGGCTGCTCGTCCGGGCGCGCGTAACATCTCGGCCGAGAATTTCGTCGAACGCATGCGTGACCTTGAAAATGTGGCGACGAGCTTTGACGGTATCGACAAAGCCTATGCGATCTCAGCCGGGCGTGAAGTCCGCGTCATCGTCAAGCCGCAATCGATTGATGATCTCAGTGCGATCAAACTGGCTCGTGATATCGCCACCAAGATTGAGAGCACGATGCAGTATCCGGGTACGATCAAAGTCAATGTCATCCGCGAAACTCGCGCGATCGAATTTGCTAAGTAGTATACTAATACTATGGCCGACATCGATTATGGGCAGATTCAGCGCTCGGTACAAGACGCGACAGCCAACATACGGTCAAATGTTGATCGTTTGACAAATGATATCGCTACAATTCGCCAACAGGTAGGGCAGAGCAGCCTGGCAAGTTCGATGCTGGGCGGTATCGAGCAGCGGCTTGAGAGGATAGAGCGGAATACTTCTACGGAGGGCGCTTGCTCAGAGGCAACAATTCGTCAACTCAGTGATGACATTGCCGATATAAAAGTCCGGCTGGGCAGTGTAGAAAAATTTGCCCTGCAGTTTAGTGATTATTTGCAGCAAAAATTTGAGGAGGAAAAAGACGATAGAGAGTATCGCCGCGTAGGTTAAACGGGATTATCGGGGTGTGGCGCAGCTTGGTAGCGCGCACCGTTCGGGACGGTGAGGTCGCCGGTTCAAATCCAGTCACCCCGACCATATCATTGTTTTGTGTTGACAAAAGTGATACTATTTAGCCTGTTATTGCTAACATCGTCGGGGAGTAGCGCAGTTGGTAGCGCACGCGGTTTGGGACCGCGGGGTCGCAGGTTCAAATCCTGTCTCCCCGACCATATTTGAGAGCGACCTTTGGTCGCTTTTAAAATACGGCAGATGACAACAACTGATCACTTGAGGCCAATTTTGAGCAGTACAATAAATGATAGTATGATATAGGGAAAGGATAGGAGGTGAGATGACAAAAGCAAGACGAACGGTTTTATGGCTGTTGGTTGTCGCTGCGCTGGTAGTCGTCGGCGGTCTCTGGTGGTGGTTTACCAAGACCAAATCAGATACCGGACGACAGCCCACCACTACTTCGTCACAGCATACCGACCATGCGGCTGCAAAAAATGATAAAAAGCCAACCATTGACTGCGGATCGAAGCGCTTGTTTGCCGGTGAAAGTTTTGGTGCGCAATTTTGCTACCCGACGTCTTGGGGTGATGCTAGCGTCGTTGATGCCAAGTTATCGGTCGACGATACCGGGCAGCGTCAAACTATTACATTTAGCGCCGCACCGTTTTTTCGGGTGGGAGGTGTGAGTGATGATTATACGACTTCGGTTGCGCGTGACGGGGTGTGTGTCGATCCGTCTAACCAAGTGCCGCCACTCAGTAGTTATAGCACCGAATGGCACGATCAAATCGGGTCTGGCACTGACTTGGAATACGCTATACGGGCATTGCCCACCAGCGGCGGCGGATATGCAATAACCGAAGAGGTTTCGTCACTTTTGTCGTCTGGCGTCTGTGGGCGAGGCTATAAAGTCATTGACAGCAGTCGCTATCGGGTATTGTCGGCCAGTTATTACCGCGAATTTGCGCCGGCAGCCGGTATCGCTACTCCGGCTCAGCATGTGGCCCAGCCAAACAATTTGTTTTCGGCCGAACAACGCCAACAATTTGATGAATTATTAACTAGTGCAAGGAGTTATTAGATGAAAACACCCTATCCGGCTCTCGATTTTTCATTGGTGGGCAGTGATGGCAACCGACATCAGCTACAAGATTATCGTGGTACATGGCTGGTGCTGTATTTTTATCCCAAAGATGACACGCCCGGTTGTACTACCGAAGCTTGCAGCATACGAGATTCTCATGATACCCTGCGCGACGGTAATGCTAAGGTTATCGGGATATCTATGGATACTCCAGACGAACATCAGGCTTTTCGCAAAAAATACCAGTTGCCTTTCGTGCTGCTTAGTGACCCGATGGGTGAAACCATACGAGCCTACGGTGCCTGGGGCAAAAAGATGTTTGGACGTGAGGGGATATTGCGCAAGACATTTTTGATTGACCCTGACGGCATGGTGCAAAAAGTCTACGGTCGTGTCATGCCGCTTGGTCATGGTGGGCAGATCGTCAAAGACTTGGTGCGTTTACAATCAGCGCGGAAGTAGCCGCTTGACGACGGGGATTTTGAGCAACCCCCACATCATGAGTACAACTAAAGCTCCGATTAGTCCATTGAACCAAAATCTACCCATTGGCACAAATGTCACCACAAACGGCAGCACCAATGCTTGCAGACAATAAGCTGTCAGCGAAGCTTGGCCGAATGGCTCCAGTAGCCAGCGCAGCCATTTCATGACGGCCGGACGCAGTAAATTGATTAACATTAGCAACCCGCCAAACCAAACAAAAGCCAGCAACACACGGAGCGGAACCAGCGGGTTGTTAGAAAACAGCGGATCAACATTTGCGCGAATCGACACGTAGGAATCGCGGCTGATACTCGTTGTCGATGATTCAACATAGCTCCAGCCGTGCACAAAGAAATAACTCATAATCATTGTTATGAGGGTTGCAACTATCAAAGTTATGGACAAAACGGTTCGTAACTCAGGTCTGGCAGCAAACCAGTTGCGCAGATACTCAAGTTTCCAGCCGATGAAAGCGGCACCAAAAAATAATAACTGCCACTGCATTGCACCTTCATTGATACCAAAAATAATACTGACTGCATACACGCCTATAACGAGTAAAAACGCCAATACGCTACGGTGACGCCTGATAAGCCAGATAAAAAGCGGCGTGACGGCTAACATGATAGCGTATAACCGCAAAAAGTAAATCCAGTCTGACGCAAAATTCATAGTGAAAACATTGAGTAGGTAGGTAGGTAGGTTAGCGACCTGCTCGGCGTCTGGTAACCGCGGCAATAACGCACCGTCTCCGGGCAATAGTGTAGTCAGTGCTACGACGATAAATGTAATACCGACCCCCCACACGTATAAAAGTCCGGCGCGCGATAACAGTGTGCGGGCGATAGTTTTTAGCGGCAACCGCCATGATTTATAGATACGCAAATAACCAATGAGTAAACCGGAGATCAGAAAGAATCCCTCGGCTGCCGATACCCATAGCCGGCCTTGACCGGTGAGATACTGAAAAGGACTTGGCCAAAATTGCAAATGATCGAGGATTATGACTACGATAAAGAATCCGCGGAGCAGATCGAGCTCATGTATTCGGCCGGAAGTCTTAGTGCTTTGAGACATAAAGATTATTATACCAAGACACGGCTATCAAAAGTCGAGATTATCGCGGACGTTTCATAGCAACGCCACGAGCTTGGATTGCGAAAGTATCGTCAATAATCTGCGGATCAAATTCGCCGAAGCGTCGCTTGCAGGCTGCGATAAGCAAAGCGTCGGCAAATACCGGGTTTTTTGGTAAGAGCGAGCCGTGGAGGTATGATCCAAAAACATTTTTGTAAACGGCTCCTTCGGTGTGGTCTTGTCCGTTGTTGCCAGCACCTTTGGTGACAGTGCCAAAGGCTTTTTGATGGGCGCTGAGAACGGTCAGACCGCTATGGTTTTCGTAACCGACGATTTTGCCAAACTGAGTATCGATGACCGTATTACCGATTAAGCGGCTATCGCTGCCGTAAGTTTCGATATCAAACAACCCAATTCCTTCGATGCGTTTGCCGTCTTTTGTCTGAAAGAAATGGCCAAAAAGCTGGTACAGACCGCAAATCATTAGCATCGGAACTTTTTTGTCCGCCAATTTGTGCAAGGAATCGCCCAGTCGCAAGAGATCGTCTTGGATTATTTCTTGCCCCGAGTCTTGTCCGCCGCCGCCGACAATAATATCTATAGTATCCGGCAGAGTATCGCCCGGATTGATCGGCAAGACAACTGTTTTGTAGCCTCGCCAAGTTGCACGCTGCTTGAGTGTCAGGACATTTCCCCAATCTCCATACATATTCATCTGGCGAGGATAAAGATGAGCAATAGTGAGGGTGCCAGAATGTTTCATTTGTCGATATCCTCCAAATGGTAACGAGACGCCAATAGCTTGCGAAGCTTCATCATAGCGGTATAGGTACAAAAAATTCGTCGTGGTGCCGGCTTGCTGTTCAAAAAATCCAGCAAACAGGCGGTAAGCGACGGCATGACCTGGCCGACTTCAACATCATCATATTGTAGCCGCAGCGCCATATCATAAGCCCGGATACCGGTGACATAATCGATGCGACTAAAGCTTGTAAAATCAACGTCCCACAGCCATGACATATCTCTTCCGTCGGCATAATTATCATTTATAGCGATCATGGTAAGTGCCGGCTCGTGCCGGTATGATTCGATTGCTAGGCGAAACCCGGCGGGGTTTTTGACAAGAACTATTTCCAGCGGATGGCCGTCGATACTGAGCGCTTCACCGCGTCCAAACGCCGGTTTGACCCGAGACAGCGCCTCGAGCAGCGAAGCAGCTGAAGTCTTGTCGTTTAGTATCATCTGCGCCAGACAGACAGCTCCGGCGGCATTTTGCATATTATAAATACCGTGCAGTTTGAGTGAAACCGGTTCTGTCGGCTTGCCGTTGATTTTTAGACGAATCTGACGGTCATTGACTGATGCGAGCTGAATACGCGGCGGCTTATCGGCGAGCAGTGTATTTGTTGGGGACGCACCGTAGAGGTCCTGGTCGCTGGGAAACAGTTTCTTGAGTGATGGTGCGATACCGAAGTATTCGACGGCGACCGAGCCGGGAATTTGTTCGGCTAGTCCAGCGATCAACGGGTCATCGACATTGAGCACGACCCCGGTCGTTGTGGCTTCAGCGACTTTTTCGAGCAGTTTTGCCGTATGATCAATCTCGCCAAAACGATCGAGCTGGTCGCGCATGACATTAAGCAACAGACTGTAGCGTGGACGAATCTTTTTTACAAAATGCGCTGCATAAGCCTCGTCAAGTTCCAGCACGGCGATATCGGCATCCAGTACGCCAGCCGCTGTTATCTCGCCAATAAGCGAGGCTATAATACCGCGGGTAAAGTTGCTGCCGGTACGATTGGTAAACACTTTGAGACCATGTTGCTCCAGTATCGAGCAGACGATTTTGGTCGTGGTGGTTTTGCCATTGGTGCCTGTAATCAGTACTACGCCATATGGTAGTTCATGGAGTATTCGGGCTGCAAAATCTGGATCAATTTTTTCGACGATCAGTCCGGGCAGAGCTGAACCGCTGCCACCTCTGAGACGGCTGGCGTGGCGGATAATTTTACCGATTTTTGTGATCTGTCCATGACGAGTCATACTTTTTAAGTATACCGCAAGCCTCGGCCAAGAGAAATCTGCCGGTTATCATGCTACAATATGCATATGCTTATAGCTTTTGTTTCGTGGTGGTATGGCGAGGGATGGCTGCAACAAGCCAAAAAATTTATGCTGCGTCTCGATGGCCTGCTGGATACGTTTTCTTTTAGCTTAATTATCCGCACGTTATTTTCGCCGTTTAGGCAGATTTCAGCCGGCCGGATTGACGGGCCTATCGGTATGCAAATACAAGCATTTATCGACAAAACAATCTCTCGGCTCATCGGTGCTATGGTTCGACTGGGCGTTATGCTGGCGGGTGTTATATCGATATTCGTCATGTCGCTGATCGGCATATTTTTTCTACTAGTTTGGCCGATTATACCGGTTCTGCCTGTGATCGGTCTGATATTGAGCACGACGGGGTGGGTGCCTGGCCAATGAATTTTAATTATTACAGTCAACGCGCCAAACGAGCCCGTTTGATTCGGATTTTTTCACGCGGTGTTGGATTGTCTTTGCGGGTCGGCATGATTTTGGCGGCTATAGCTGGTGTTTTTTCGTTGGTTGGCGGTTGGTCGCTTGGCTGGCTGCTACTCGGTATCGGTGTGTCGCTTTGGTCGATTTATAAATGGCAATCCGAGGCGCTCCGTACTATACCAACTGGGTCTGGCGATACACTCGATTCTATACTCGAGCCGCAGGTTTTGGCGTATTTACCTCGGGAGCTTACACCGCGGCATTTAGCTCTGGCGGCAATGCGCAGCACTAGCGCGCAGTTTTTTGTAGTTAGATTTGGTATTTCGTCTGGATTTTTGAACGAATTAGCGTCTGAGAGTCCATCGGAAACTGCCGCGGTATTGGAACTGGCTGACAGTTATCGACAGCAAGTCGGCACTGCACAGTTGACCGGCGGTATGTTGGCGGCGGCTTTGTGCGTTTCACAGCCGCAGCTTAAACAAATGCTGCCTCATCTGCAACTCGATGAGTCCGATATGGTGTTCGGTGTCCGATGGTACGAAAGATTGATGCAACTGATCGCCGAAGAGCAAAAGCCCAAGCGTACCGGTGGTATTGCTAGAGATTGGAGTTTTGGCTGGGCAAACTTGTTAAGTCGGTTTGGCACCAATCTAAGTATGTATCCGGGTAATGTCAGCGCCAGTCTTAACTCACACGACAATGCCTTGAGGTTTTTGTACGATACATTCGCGGCTAACGGGCGGCAAAATGCGGCCTTGATCGGTCCGGTAGGTTCCGGCAAAAGTACGCTTGTAAGGTCGTTTGCCGAATCACTGCTGTCGGCCGACAGCGATTTACCGGCGAATCTTAAATTTCGTCAGGTTATCAGTCTTGATGCCAGCTCAATCATCAGCGCAGCGCATTCGCGCAGCGAACTTGAGGGGCTGGTCAATCAGCTGTTTGTCGAAGCCTACAAGGCCAAAAACATTATTTTGTGTCTTGATGATGCGCAGTTATTTCTCGAAGATCGGCCCGGGTCGGTCGATTTGAGCTCGATTCTCATGCCGGTGCTCGAAGGCGGCAGCTTGCGGCTGATACTAACTATGGATGAGCAACGGTACTTACAAATTAGCCAGCGTAACCCAAGTCTGGCGGCCGTCCTCAATCGTATTACGATTGCACCGACTACCGAAGACGAAACTATTTTGGTCATGCAGGATCAGATTATCTCGATTGAATTTCAGCGCAGCGTGACGTTTATGTATCAGGCGCTAAGAGCTGGTTATCGGCTGAGTGAACGCTATATGTATGAGTTGGTGCAACCGGGTAAATCGGTTAGGCTGCTTGAGCAAGCCGCAGGTTATCATGAGCAGGGGCTGGTGACGGCAAATTCGGTAGCTCGTTGTATCGAAGAAACCAGTGGTATAAAAGTTGGTCAGGCTAGAGATAGTTCTGAAAAAGAAAAACTTCTCAATCTTGAGAAGCTCATCCATGAGCGAATGATCAACCAGACTCGTGCTGTCAGTGTCGTCAGTGATGCGTTGCGGCGGGCGCGGGCCGGGGTGCGCAACGAATCCCGTCCGATAGGCACTTTTTTGTTTCTTGGTCCGACCGGTGTCGGCAAGACGGAGCTGAGCAAGGCACTGGCGGCGGTGTATTTTGGCGGCGAAGATCGCTTGGTTCGGCTTGATCTCAATGAGTTTGTTCGCAGTGAAGATGTGGCGCGGCTGATTGCCGATGGCGCCGAAGACCCCAATAGCCTAACCGCGCAGATTATGAAGCAACCGTTTTCGGTCGTACTGCTTGACGAGATCGAAAAAGCTCATCCGCAGGTTTTGACGACACTGCTTCAATTGCTTGATGAGGGTGTGCTGCGTGATATCAACAACCGTGAAGTCAGTTTTCGTGATGCGATAGTCATCGCCACCAGCAACGCCGGCGCTGACCGCATCAGGCAGCTGATCGATGCCGGGCAGCAGCTAGAGCAGTTTGAAGAACAGTTGACCAACGAATTGATTGACAGTCAGCAGTTTCGCCCCGAGTTTCTCAACCGTTTCGACGAGATTGTCGTCTTTCGTCCGCTCACTCAAGACGAACTGGGTCAGGTGGTACAGCTAATCATTAGCAGTGTCAATATAACACTCGAACCTCAAAAACTATCAGTCGATCTCGAACCGGCAGCAATCAGCAAATTAGCAGCAATTGGTTATGATCCACGTCTCGGTGCACGGCCGATGCGCCGCGTCGTCCAGCGCTCGGTCGAAAATTTGGTTGCCAAAAAAGTCCTCGAGGGCAGTGTTCAGCCCGGTGATGTCATACCGATCACCGAAGACGATATTCAGCTGCAGTAATCTGATATAATTAGGTCATTGCGGGCGTGGTATAACGTTTATTACTCTTGCCTTCCAAGCAAGCAACGCGAGTTAGACTCTCGCCGCCCGCACCAAGGATTAATACAATGCGTAGTTTCACCGACAATAGATCGCACCTGCTCGTACTCGCAACCGGCGAAGAGCTGCATGAGTCGTTACAGGTTTATGCAACTGACACGGGTATGCGCAGTGCTGCGGTTCAGGCAATCGGCAGTGCCAGCAGTGTCGAGCTGGGGTTTTATATACCTGACATGCGAGAATACCACTGGCAGACATTTGTCGAATCGCTTGAAATTATCAATCTCACAGGCAACCTGTCGATAGTAGACGGTCAGCCGTTTTGGCATATTCATGGCACGTTCGGTAAGTCTGATTATCAGACAATTGCCGGTCACGTGCGACGGCTAGTCGTCGGTATGACGTGCGAGCTTGTCATTACACCGATAGATGTCAATGTGACGCGGCGTTACGATGACGAAACTGGTCTCAAGTTGCTGACAGCGGCAGATAACTGAGCTAATCTGTTAAAATAAGATATGTTACGCTCCGGTAGCTCAGCTGGACAAAAGCAAGAGACTTCTAAGCCTATCGGTGGTCTGAGTCGTAGGTTATGACCTACGGCGAGCACGTTACCATCAAACAATGTATGCCCCGGTAGCTCAGTGGATAGAGCAAGAGACTTCTAAGCTTTTGGCCGTAGGTTCAATTCCTACCCGGGGTACCAGATGACATATAAAAAGAACGCCGAGATTAGGCGTTCTTTTTCTTTTCGCTCTTAAGCTTTTTCTTGCGGGCGCGTTTGATGTCCGCGCTGTGCCAACTTTTGTGCTTTGCCATGAGTTCTCCTTGATTTCGCTTGCATAATTATACCACGGAAAGAGTCTCGCAGCAGATGGTTAAACATGCTATTGTTTAAAGAGACGTGCTCGGTATTTGACCTTGAGCTACTCTCGCCAGCCAACCGGGCCTCGTATGAGGAGGCCCGGTTATAAATTCGTGACAATTTGGCCTCTGTTTGTTACAATATCTCAGTCGCGGCGAACGTAGCTCAGCTGGTTAGAGCGCTGGTCTGTGGATCCGGAGGTCGTGGGTTCGAGCCCCATCGTTCGCCCCATTGCATAAATTCGTGGTTGCACCCACGAATTTTTGTCATGGGCGAGAATGTGGAGGCTCGAACGGGTTTGCCAGTGGCAAACCCCGGCACCCTTGCTCATCAGCTGCTAGTAGCAAGTGACAATTTGGCAGCTCATCGCTATTTATGCTAAACTGAAATGTGAATCGTTGAAAATAAAACAGCAAAATGGTATAATTGACAGCCGTGAAGTTAAAATTTATTACCCTGACGAGCCTATTGATGGCGCTTATTCCGCTAAGTGTTTCGGCTGCTCCTGCTCAGACGAAAACCTCACTTGGGATTGATATTTCATACCCCCAATGCGGCAGCAAATTTCCGACTAGCTATGCATTTGGAATCGTAGGAGTTAACGGCGGTCTGGCTACCACACCAAATGCGTGCCTCGACCAGCAACTGATCTGGGCAAACAAAGCGACCGGCGGTACAAAACAAGAAAAAGTCCAGCTATATGTCAACACGGCCAATCCCGGCGGCCTTAACACCGAGTCATGGCCGCAAGATAATATTGATCCGCAAAATAACTTTATCATCAATCCGTACACTCTATGCGACGGCAGCGATTCGCTGGCATGTGCCTGGCAATACGGCTGGAATCGTGCCAATGAAGATGTCAACAAATGGTTTATGAATGCCGCCAGCAAAGCAAAAATTGATAGTCAACCCCAAAAATACATTTGGTGGCTGGATGTCGAGATGGAAAACACTTGGAAAACAGATAAGTCAACCTTTAGTTATCAGAGTAATGTTGCTGTGCTCGAGGGTATGAACGAGTATTTTTTGCAGCACAATATCCGTACCGGTTTGTACACGACGGCATACCAATGGAGTGTGATTACTGGTGATGTCATAGACAGTACGAGTAATCTAAACGGACTGCCCAATTGGCGTCCGGGCGGCGCCAGTCTCGCCACTGCTAAGCAGGCCTGCGGCGCTCGTCCCTTGACTACTGGTGGTAATGTCGTCTTGACGCAATATACATCTCGCGGTATCGATTACAATTACTCATGCGTACAGTAGCTTGAGCGTTATGAATAATTTGTTACAATAGTAGATAAATCGCTTGGAGCGATGGGTACGAGAGACAAAAAACATGAAGTATCATTATCATACTGGTGTCGATGGTAAACGAAAATCATCAAAGCTTTTGGTGATACTGCCGTTGGTGAGTTTGATTGGTGGCGGGTATTTGCTGCTAAATACACTTGCGCCATCAGTACCCGGCAACTTGATGGGTGACGTCGAGGTCGTAGCCAAAAAGCTAAAACAGCGTCAACCCGACCTAAAAGTAGATAGGCTGTATGTTCCCAAGTTAGGAATTGATGTTGCCATCGTGACTGGTGTCGACGAGTCAACCCTCGAGGGCGGAGCCTGGCATCGTCAGCCCCAAAACGGCGATCCGATCACTGGCGGCAACTATGTTTTGGCTGCCCATCGATTCAATCTGGGCTTGACACCTCAACAAACCCGGGCTAAATCGCCATTTTATTATATTGACAAGCTCAAAACCGGTGATGACATTTATGTTGATTATCGTGGGGTGCGTTATGCATACAAAGTCGACAAAAGCTATAAGGTAAACCAAGACCAAGTGTCGATTGAAGCCCAATCAGACAATGCAAAGCTGACGATGTATTCATGTGATTTGCGCGGGCCCGAAGCCGGGCGTGAAGTTGTAGAGGCCAAGCCGGTCGGGACAATTGCTTGGACAGATGGCAAGCCTAGGCTTGAAACTTTGCAGTAATCACTATAGGTCAAGCAATGGATGGATATCGGCGCCGATACCGTTAAGACGTTCGGCAAGTTGCTCGTAGCCGCGATCCATTTGGTAGACATTGCGCAAAATCGACGTACCTGGTGCGGCCAGCATAGCCAGTAGCAATACCACTGTTGGTCGAAGTGCGGGGGGTGCTACGACATCGGCTGCTTTCCACTTGGTTGGTCCGTGCATGTACACTCTATGAGGATCAAGCATTTCGACATGTGCATTTAGTTTCGCTAGCTCCAAAAAATAAATGGCTCGATTTTCGTAACTCCAGTCATGTATGAGCGTGCGTCCTTCGGCGGCAGTTGCGATAAGTCCCAAAAACGGTAAATTATCCATATTTATACCCGGAAATGGCAACGAATGAATCTTGTCTTTAGGAGCGACGAGCTTCGAGGGATGTATGGTCAGGTCGACCAATCTGGTGTGATCATTACGCGCAACATATTCTTCGGATATGTCGTATCTAAGATTCATTTTTTCGAGGGTGGCAAGTTCGAGTTCGAGAAACTCTATCGGTGCTCGCTGGATAACGAGCTTAGAGTTTGTGACGATGGCCGCCGCTATGAAGCTCATGGCTTCGATCGGGTCTTCGCTAGGATAATATTCGATGTTTTTTTTGATTTTTTCGAGACCTTTGACTTTAAGCACAGTCGAGCCAATGCCCTCGATTTTTACCCCAAGTTTTTGCAAAAAGAAGCATACATCTTGAACCATGTAATTTGGACTGGCGTTGCGAATCGTTGTAGTGCCGGGATAGGAGGCGGCCGCCATCAAAACGTTCTCGGTTACGGTATCGCCGCGTTCGGTCAGCACGATTGTTTTGGCGGCGGCTTTTTTGACGGAAACTTGATAATAATCTGACTGGGCCCTGACATGCAGACCAAAGTGCCTGAGACCATCAAGGTGAGGCTCAACGGTGCGAGTACCGAGGCTACAACCTCCGGCGTAGGGCAGACGAAACGATTTGTATTGATGCATCAATGGCCCGAGAAACATGAGCACGGTGCGGGTCTTTTTGGCGGCCTCGATGTCCATTTGATCAAGCTTAAGCCTAGCCGGTGGAGTTATGATTAAGTCATTATCGGGCTCTATCCATCTGGTTTTGACACCGATACTGTTGAGAACTTCTATGATACGATTGACTTCTTCGATCCGAGCAACTTT
Organism: uncultured Candidatus Saccharibacteria bacterium; assembly: GCA_964573015.1. Taxonomy (GTDB): domain Bacteria; phylum Patescibacteriota; class Saccharimonadia; order Saccharimonadales; family Saccharimonadaceae; genus JAPUDQ01. Next base: position 37,207 of record CAZNHZ010000005.1, read on the forward strand.
GCGCAAAGTTGTCGTGCCTTTGTTTAGCAGCGCGGCACACAACAGGGCAACCGCGGCATTTTTGCTGGTTTTGACTTCGATAAATCCGTGTAGCTTACGGCCACCCTCGATTCTTAGGTTATTACCACGCGTATTAAGCGTTACAATTTCGCTTGAGAGCACCTCGCCGATTCGCGCCAGCATCTCCAAGGATACGTTTTGGCCGCCGTTTTCGATACGGTTCACAGCGCTCTGGCTGGTGCCGAGAGAAGCGGCAAATTCATGTTGTGTCATACCTCGTTCGATTCGTGTTTGGCGGATAAGCGCACCAATTCTTTTCTTATAATCACTCATGTCTGACAGTATATATCATAGATGATATATTGTCAAGTAGTTTTTTGGTAATCCGGTACTTACTGTATAATCGAAGTATGATCTGACATGCGTAACAACTGGAGTGGGATATTAATACACAGGAGGGTGATCCATGAAAGATGTTACTGTACAAAAACTTATCAAAGCTGAAGCAAAACGTCAGGCGGAAGGGCTCGAGCTTATCCCGTCTGAGAATTATGTATCAACAGATGTACTCGAGGCGCTAGGCAGTGTCTTTACCAACAAATACTCCGAAGGCTACCCAGGCAAGCGATACTATGGTGGTCAGGAATTTACCGACCAGGTAGAACAGCTGGCAATCGATCGTGCCAAAAAGCTATTTCGGGCTGATCATGCCAATGTTCAGCCGCATTCCGGCGCACCTGCAAATGAAGCGGTATATCATGCATGGTTAGAGCCAGGCGATACGGTTCTGGCGATGGATCTGAGTCATGGCGGGCATTTGACGCACGGTGCGCCGGTGACGCGCAGCGCTCAGCTCTATAACTTTATTCGTTACAAGATGAAAGACCCAGCAACGGGTGAGATTGATTATGATGAATTGCGTGAGCTCGCACTGACGCACAAGCCTAAGATCATCCTGGCGGGATTTTCAGCCTATCCTCGTGAGCTTGACTATAAGAAATTTGTCGATATCGGACATGAAGTCGGGGCGCTCTTGATGGCTGATATGGCGCATATTGCCGGTTTGATCGCCGGCGGTGTAGCGACAAATCCGCTCGATGTTGGGTTTCATGTCATGACTACAACGACGCACAAGACGCTACGCGGGCCGCGCGGCGGGCTCATCCTCAGCATGGGGACAGTGAGCAGCCCATTGCAGGCACCCGAAAAAATTATCGAAAATATCCCGACGCTGATCGATCGCGCGGTATTTCCAGGCACTCAGGGCGGTCCGCATATGCATGTCATCGCGGCCAAAGCTGTCTGCTTCGGAGAGGCGCTCAAGCCGGAGTTTGGTGACTACGCGCGACGGATCGTTAATAATGCTGAGCGTTTGGCCGATGAATTACAGTCGCGCGGGTTTAGACTGGTGACAGGGGGAACGAGCAATCACCTGATACTTGCTGATGTCTACAGTAGCTTCGGAATTGATGGACATACAGCCGAGACGGCGCTGGATGCGATTGGTCTGACGCTCAACAAAAATGCCATTGCCGATGATCCGCTACCGCGATTTCGGCCGAGCGGCATACGTCTCGGCACTCCGGCTATGACGACGCGTGGGTTACGCGAAGAGCACATGGGCCAAATCGCCGAGTGGATGAAGCAGGCGATCGATCATCGTGATGATCCGAAACAGCTCGCGAAACTACGCAGCGAAGTCAAACGATTTGTCAGAGATTTTCCGTTGCCGTACTAGCTTTCCCCCGTATCGCGCGATCACCGCAAGCAGTTATATCTCAGTGAAATTCGCCGAGGAATTTTACCTCAGGCTCCAGATCAATATCGAGTTTTGTTTTGACTGTCGATAGAATTTCTTGAACGACGTCATAGACTTCCTGAGCGGTCGCGCCTGGCAGGGTCGAGACCTTGAGTACGTGTGAGGGATGCAGTCGGACATTACCCCAAGTTTGCCCGCGGTTAAAACCGGTAGCCAGCAGGACATGGGCTGCGCTGGCACGATGACTGTCGCCGCCATGAATGCGGCTCTGGTTTTGGATGCGCTCGAGAGTCTTGCCGGTTTCATCAAAGCTGGCAAGCTTTTCGGCTTGTTCGGTGCTGACCATGGGGTTTTTGAAAAATGATCCGGCGGTACGCTCGTATTCTCCCTCGGGGTGGTAAATCGACCCGGCGCGGCGGCGAGTCTCGATGATGATGTCACGGCAGTGGGCGAGTGTGGCGTGATCGAGGCCGAGCTCATCAGCGACCATCAAGGCAGCGTCATATTTCAGCTCATGCATAGATGTACGCGATAGCCGAAACCCAGCTCGCAGGATGACGAGGTGTGGCTGCTCTTGAAAAGAACTGGCGCGATAGGAAAATGACATGTCTTCGCGGGCCAGGCGATTGATGCGGCGTGAGGTAGTGTCAAATACCTCTACCCATTCGAGAGTGTCGCTCACCTGCTGGCCATACGCTGCGATATTGCCCTGGATTGCTCCGCCGACGCTGCTCGGGATTTCGCTCATCAACTCCATACCCCAGAGATCGTGTTTTATTGCGGATTCAACGACGCTGTCCCACCACACGCCGGCATCAGCCGTGACGAGCGTATCGTCAATCGACACACTGCCGCTGCGCCACATGATAGTCGTACCGGGCAGTCCTTGATCGCTGATCAAGACATTGCAGCCAAAGCCTATAAGCCACGGACGATCGGTTGCTGACTCTTGCAGTAGTTTGACCATCTCATCGTAGGTTTCCGGCAGCATTAAGGTTTCGGCTGGTCCGCCGACACGGAGAGAGGTATAAGGTGCGAGTGGTTCATTGTATAGAGTCTTCATATCGTCTAGTATACACCTCTCGTACTTGGCGCCGCCCGGACATTCTGCTATAATCACCTCTGTTCTATTGCGCACCCGTAGCTCAGTGGATTAGAGCATCTGTCTTCGGAACAGAGGGTCGTAGGT
>CAZNHZ010000006.1:0-25535 GCA_964573015.1 uncultured Candidatus Saccharibacteria bacterium
ACCCGTAGCTCAGTGGATTAGAGCATCTGTCTTCGGAACAGAGGGTCGTAGGTTCGAATCCTACCGGGTGTACCAAAAGTATGTTACTCAAACAAATCACATAAGAAAGCATCTTTTGTGTCAATGTTTGACCGAACAGCTCGCTAGAAATAGCGAGCTGTTTTGTTTGTGCGGATAATAGTGCTTCAAAGATAGGTGTTTTCTCTGGTTTTACGTCATCATGGGCATGTACCAGCACTTTCTCGAAGAACACTTGGTTCAGCATCCGCTTGATGTGTTCTGGTGCAGACTTGTATAGTTTGCCTGCATGTACCGCTATTTCTAGCACACTGTTCAGATTATCTTTCACTGTCTCGTAGTTCTGCTCAAGTGATGCCAACTTCAGGTCAATGTCCGTCATGGCTCGCTGCAACGCAGCTTGTTCCTCCTTGAATATATCCAGTGAGATAGCATCGGCATAGTGCGCTTCAAGTAGCTTTTTCTGCTTTCTTGCAACCTTATCTTTCTCAAGTCGTATATTACCCTGTGAAGATAGCTCCTCTTTGCGTCTTTTGTCTAGCTCAACGAGTAGTAGCTTCTGTAAACGCTCTTTCTCATGTTCGCCTAGGCGGATGTTTGCATAGTAGGTTTCGAGTTGTTTCTCTACTTCAGCTGTCTGTACCGACCGTTGCTGGCAACTGTTACGCTTTGCATGGCGGTCAGCACACATCAGGTAGTGGTAATGGTCACCGACGCTATTACGAGATACCTGCACGAGCAATCTTCCACCACACGACCCACACCACACCGTACTTTTCAGGAAGTACGGATGCTTACGGGTGCGCTCGCCTTGTAAATGACTTTTCAAAATATCTTGCACTCGTTGCCAGGTCTGTTGGTCGGTTAGTGCTGTATGTACGCCCTCGTAGTAAGCGTTATTGTATTTCACCAGTCCTTTGTAATATGGATTTACAAGGATAGTATTCAGCCTCGCTTCATTCACTGGCTTAGATGGTATACGGGGCGTAGCAAGTGTTGTAAGCCCCTCTGCGGCAAGCTCTGCCGCTAATTGCTTCACTGTATGGTGCCCCTCGGCATATATCCTAAATGCCTTCGTAATTAACGGTGCTCGCTCAGTATCTACAACGACGGTTCGTACTTCACGTCCCATGTCATCTCGTGTCAGCAGGTTGCGGTACCCCAACGGTGCCTTCGACGGTGTCCCACCACTCTGCACCTTCTGGAGCATGCCTTTCTTTACTTCATGGGCTAAGTTATTGCTGTAAAACTCTGCCACCGAGCTCATGATGCCGTGCATCAGGCTGCCTGATGGCGTACTGTCGTCGAACGACTCAGTGGTTGAAACAAGTCGCACATCGACGCTGTTCAGTAATTTGCTTATCTCTACGTCATCTGCACGGTTACGAGCCAGTCGGTCGAGCTTATGGACGATGACATAGTCTACTCTATGTTCCTTGATGTATTCCAGCATCTCTTGAAGCGCTGGACGGTCAGCGGTCTTAGCCGATTCACCACGGTCAACAAACTCTTTGACCACAAAGGCTCCCATACTCTCTGCCTTTTGTTGGTTCGCTGCTTTCTGTGCTGGAATAGAAAAGCCTTCATCTGTTCCACCTTTCTCAGCCTGACGCTTGGTAGAGACACGGACATACGATACAGCAATACGTGGTCGTTCGCTCGTGCCTGTGACTTGCTCCATACTTTGGAGTAGTAATGTGTTCATAGTATTCCTCCTTTCTGTGGCAGATGCCACGGGTTACGTTGGTAGTATTGGTACTTCTGTTATCCCTGTTCTTGGGTGAGGCGATGCGTACCGCATCCGCCTCTGTTATTCTTGCTTCTATTCTTTCTGTCATCCTATTAACGCTCTCTTGCCGAGAGAAGTCCAGTGGGTTTATTGAGATATATGGAGATTCTTTTTTATCTGTATGCTCCGTAGACATTCCTCATGCGCCACTGGCTTCTCGTTGGCATTGGGTTGGTATTGTTTGATATATGGCTACTGTAGGCTCCCTCTGCTCCTGAGCTAGCGACCGCTGCAATGTCTAGCCGTTCCTGATCGCTTCGCCCCTGCACGTGTGAGTGAGATGTTACCTTTAGTAGGGTAACAGTCACATGGCTCCTGTATCGCTACAACGGGGGTGTTTCGCGTCCATACCTGTTATTGGCATGATAGGTGGTTCGACAGGTGTAAGCGCCACATATATCTGCACACTATGTCATGATACTGAGCTGAGCTGCGGCTGCCACATAACCTAGCTACGCTTTCGATGCATTTGTATCTAGGTACCGAGCATATTGCTCTAGCACCTGTGCCAGCCTTGCGAGATTACGCTCCTGTATATGGATAGGCTCTATACGAACACTACCGGAACGTGAGGGTCTGCCACGTTTGCTATAGCTCACAACGTGACCACTAGATACAGGCAAGCGGCCACTTTGTTTGTTTTGTTTCTGTTGCGTCATACAACGCCTCCTTTCTCCTTGCTGTGTTAACACTCCCCGCAAAAACAGGGCGCGAAGCAAGTGAGGCTAGGATAGCAGAGGGGTCAAGAGAGGGTCACGAAGAATGTTAGGGGTATGTGTATGTGAAAAGATAAGCGTAACAGATGACATAATGTCAAAAAATAGGTCACATGCATGAATTGTATAACAGTTATTTAACTGTCGAGGCTAGTAACAAGAAGTTGATGAGCCAAAGCTGTAATCGTAAGTGCTGCAATACGTTGGTGAATAGCTATTTGTCCCATTCCGTCCATTCGCCCCGTCGCGTCCATCTTGACCGTCACGACCGTCTGCTCCCCTTAGTTCATCCTTATGCGATTGTACATAATTGTGGATTTGCAAAGGTGTGTTGAGGTATACGAATGCAGAAAATCCAGCACTTGCTACACTAACTACAATTGCAACGACTGCCAAAATAGTAACCCAGGCTTGTCGTTTTGGGCGTTGCTCTGTCTTGTGTGATACATTATTGTCTTTTGGTAAATTCATGCTTTTTCTCCTTAAAAGCCTAGCCAGAATCCCTCAGTGTCGTCAGGTATATTCTTGTATTCTATATAATGCTTACAGTCATTCTCTTTTTCGCTTCGCTCAAAGATGAAGTAGTCACTTTTAACATCGCCTGTCTTACCGCGTTGAACACGCGCCTCGCAAATTAAGTTTTTTCGGTCTGTTTCTTCTTCCTGTGTAAGTCGTGCGCTTTCTTTTGCTTCATAGTGTCGGCTCGTATAGTAATAGCCTACGCAGCCACCACCTACTAGCGCCACAATAATAAAGCCTGCAAGTAGGTATTTATTGATTGAAACGCTATCCTTCATCACTAATAACTCGGTACGGGATTTACGCGACAATCAAAATTGCCTTTGATGTCATTCTGATATGCTGAATAAAGTGAGCTAGCTGATGAAAAGTCACGCCACACATCGCTTGGCATGCCACAGTAGTGGTAATACGTACTGCTGAGTTTGATGATCATATATTCATTATTGTTGTCATACCAGGCACCTTTTACGGTTGTGTCCGACCTGTTGAGCGCAGTGAAATTACTTGACGTTACATCTACTTTGTCATCGCGATATTTGACCTTTACGTAACCAGAGCCGGGAGAGGAAAAGAGCCAGTATAGAATCACACCACCAATGATAATGGCGAGTAGGATGTATACCCATGAGTAATTCTCCTTATGTTGCGTCATTTTGTGAGTGTCCTTTTTACTCGCCTAGATACACAAAGATATATTATCCAGACAATAGCCCAGCCTACACTGGCGTCACCTTTCTGGGGGTCGAGTCCAGATACTTGGGTCACAATTTCTGCGTACCACATATAGTCGATAAACGATATTAATATTGATAGCGAGAGTAAAGTGATACCAATCCAACGGGCTAGCCGCTTCCACTTGAATAGCAGATATACCAGCCAACCAGCTACGCAAGCCATCGCAAACGAGGTGAGCATCAGAAACGAATAGTAGGGGCTTAGTAACCCCGCAGCGTAGTCGTCAGCTGTATTACCTAGATTACCTAAATTATATACCCACAGACCGGCCGCTATCAGATAAAGCACTACTGACAGGATAGCGCCTACGGTGAACAATGCCAGCCATCCCTCAAGCCCAATCTTCTGTTTACGTCGCTGTTCTTTCGTCATCTTAGAGGGATTGCTTGTCTTTGTGGCATAAGAATCACCGAGAGATAGTCGCTGTTTGATTTTTTCTGCTTTTGCATACGTTTCACCGCGGGTATCTATCGCTTGATTGATAAAATCTAGAGCGTCATCGTCATGACCGTTAAAGTAATGAACTAACGCTTGTAGTTCATATAGCTTATATCGTGCCGTACCAATTTCTTCACTGAATTGATACTTCTCGGCTAAAGAATCGAGGCGCTTTTGTACCTGATTGAGTAGTGCTTCGTCTTTTTCGCTTGACGTAGCATCTTTGAGGTTTGCCTCGATAATCTTGATTTGCTCTATGTATTTTTGACGGTTCTGTGAATGTGGAAGTTGCATTACTCCAAGTCCTCCCAGTTTCTAGACTTTGTCTGCTCAATAGGGGTAGCCTGACGGTCGCGTCGCCTATTGAGTATAATAATTCCAAATACAAGACAGGGCACGAACGCTAGTACACTAACCAGCCCAAGCAGGTACAGGATAACATTTGCAATTGTCACAAATACAGGCGTCTCACTATATAGATTATTGCTTGCGTCAACCCCTTGAGCGATACTTGCACCGTCGGATAAGCCCAAGCCTGTGGTAGATGACGGTTCGGCAGTCACTCCTGAAAATATAAAGTTAACGACCGCGTATAGAAAAATGGAAAGCAGCACTCCGGCTGCTGGTGCTACTATAAGAAAAATTGGTAACTTTAGACTTTGTTTTTTCTCTGCCATTATTCCAAATCTCCCCATCTTCGAGTATCTTCATTCGAATCTACATCAATAATATCATTATCGTACTGTTTTTCTTTTTGCCGCTCTGCACTACCGACGAGCATCCCGCCAACTATAATTGCACCAAAATAGGTGGCTACATTGATGAGTAGTGGCCAGAGTAAATCCCAGTGACCGCTGAGAATCGATGCCAATATACCGACAGGTACAACCCCTACGCCACCGAGGAATACTCCGATGATAACTCCGAGCCAACCCCATATGGCAAGCGTAACAGCTAATCCATAAATCCACGCTGACAACCCATAGATAAATGACGAGAATACAATAATGTTACCGATTACTCCTCTTGCTCTAGGTATTATCGCAAAAAGCAGGATGATAATATTGATAGTCAGTAGCACCCCTGCGAGTCCATTAATGAATGGTGATATTGTAAAGGCCATCTTTGCTCCAAAAGTGAAGAACAAAATAGTTGCAACAATAACACCGATGAAGAAAGCAACCCCCAGTAATGCTCCGCCAATTGATTTCATAGTATTCATAGATTTAGATTATCAGACTTACTACGACCCCAAGCAGTATTCCGAGCCGCTTTCTAGTAGTACTGTAATTGCATATGCACGGGTCGATGCTACGCCATCACAATTTGTGCCTACTCTATAAGCCGCCGATTTGGTGGTTGGCGTGCTGTCATCAGACACAGAGCTAACCTCTATGAGGGTAGAGACTGAAAGGTCGCTCGCGCCTGGTAGTTTCCCTCGGTTTTCCGTCATAAACGATGTAACTTCTGTAGCGAGAGCACTGACATCGTTCTTGCGTGCTGTGTCGCGCTGACTTTGCTGCAAACTAGGAAGAGCAGCGGATACAAGCCAGATGATAAGTAGGCTCAAGACAATGCCAACACTGCCCGTAACGATACCTGCGATTGCCTTACCTCGTCCGTTTTTCATCGAGGTTGCACCAAAGATGACGGCAAGAACGCCAACTATAATACTGATATACCAAACAAGAGATGTGAGGATTGCTAAAATGCCGAGAATGAGCGATGCAATCGCAAGCCCCTGGCTACCTGTTTGTTCTGTTTTGCTTACTGATGTCATACACTGTTCCTTTCCTTCATAAAATAAAAAACGACAACCGTGCTAGGTTGTCTGGACCAAACAGAAAGAGTTGCGCTCCTTGAGTCTTTCGCACGGTTGTCGCTTATTAAGCGCAACCGAGCCTTGAAGAAGGCTTTACTCTAACTGTTTTGTCCAGACGCTTTCATTATAGCGTAGGCTATTGTTTTTTACTATTGAGCTGTTGGTGCGGTTCTTATGTAGTGGACGAGCATTTTATATTTTTGAGTATCCGCCTCTGATAGTTGTACCAAGTCAAAAGCCCATCGAAAGAGGGGCTTTTGACTTGGTAATATTTGATAGGATGAGAATCGTTTTTTACGAAGTAAAAAGGTTCGGCGTAGGCGAGCTAAGAAAAGAAAGCACGAAGTATTTTCATTTCGTGTGAGCCGGATGAGCGCAGCGATATCCTACCGGGTGTACTAGCGAAATATTCTGTCAATACGCAATGTAATCTAGCTTACAGTTTATATTTTTCCTGGTCAGTATAGTAATTTTCATGCAACAGTAAGTACGACTAAGGAGAGATATATGGCAGATGTAGTGGTAGAAAAAGAACATAGCGGTATAGCAGGTCCGATAGTGGCTATAGTGGCAATTTTGGTGCTGGCACTGCTGGCTTACATGGCGTGGCAATCTTTTGGAACCAGCGCTACCGATAATACAAATGTAGAGGTCAAGACTCCTACTCCTAATGTAAATGTTCAAACACCCACCCCGAAGCCCGAGTCAGCCACGGGCCAATAGCTATTTACAACCATCTCATAAAAGCAGCGGCATACGCTGCTTTTATTTATTGCCAAAACAGGGGTAATGCGATACAATATTGACTTGTAACGGGCCAGTAGCTCAGCTGGTTAGATTGAGAGCCGCCTGTGACGGCTCGCAAGGGAGTCCACTCTTGCAAACTGGTTTTGCAAAGATGTGGCGACGGGGTAGCGGGACGTGACCCTTGCCTCTTAAGCAATCTTTGGCTGATAATAGTCCTGTGTTCTTTTCAAATTAATTCATAGATATGGGTCCATAGCTCAGTCGGTTAGAGCACCTGCCTCTTAAGCAGGGTGTCGAGAGTTCGAGCCTCTCTGGACCCTCCATGAATTGATCGTAACCTTGTGCGTTGTTTATGGCTCACGACATCTAGCCTCAAACATAGTGGCAGCGAACATGCTTGAAAGTTTAGGCTTTCAAAAAGATCGAGAGCCGTACGTGGCTGATGATGGTCTGAAGTTCCAAAATGTTTTTCTTTCACTGCATGATACGCAAAACTAGCGTATACTTATAACATGGATCACAATACACTTTTTAAACTCATATATACATTTATACTTGGCGTGTTCATCGCGCTATTGTTTGGTGTCGGCACTGCGGCGTTTTATGAGGCGCCCAAGGCTCCCGAGTACCCCGTGAGTAGCACTGAGTACAAGATGAGCGATCCAACCGTCGAAGAGCAAAAAGCGCAAAAAATTCGTGACGAAAAATTCCAATCTGAAATGAAAGATTACGATACAAAAAACCGAGCGTATTCTAAAAACGTCTCAATAATTCTGCTCGTTTTAGCGGTATTTTCAGTTGTTATTGCGTTTGCAGCAGTGTCAATAGTCGGGTTTTTGTCTGACGGTATCTTACTTGGCGGGCTTTTTACGTTACTTCACGGACTGGTGAGAGGCTTCGCGGCCGATGACAATAAGTACTTGTTTGTAGCAACGACAATTGCGGTTGCGGTGGTGCTGTATCTTGGCTATCGGCGGTTTATACAAACGCCTCGCTCAGCTTCTGCGAAACCTACAAAAAAATAGTTATTTACAACCCTCCATATAACAGTTACTATCAAGATATACTAAGGGGGAGTAGTCATGGCAAACGAGCAGAAATCTACAAAGTCTACGACAGCTGTCGCAGGCGCTAATCCAGCGTATACAACGCAGCCAAAAGGATTGGAGCAATGGTTTGACACTACATTTAACAAAAATTTCCCGGTTAAACTACCGACAGGTCTTACTAAATGGCTGGCCGACAATGCCTGGTGGCTGGCGTTGGTCGGAGCAATTGTCTCGGCTTTTAGTCTGCTTGTTACTTGGCAAGGATTGAACACGATTAATACAATATATAGTGCCTGGGACTTGAACGAGTACTATGCTGTACCGCGAAACTCGGCGTATCTTTGGATGCTTGAAATGGCTGTATCGGCTTTATTGCTGTTTATGGCTTTTCAAAAACTAAAAGTACATCAAAAATCAGGCTGGGATTTGTTGTATTATAACTTTTTGCTTAGCCTGATTTTTGCGGTCGTTGGGATAGTGCTGTATCCTAGCATGCTCGTTAATTCACTGATCAGTGCGGCTGTCGTATTGGTGATAGGCAGTGTCGTACTACTACAGACGCGGCACTACTTCAACAAATAAGCGATAGAGAGCAATTAAAATGCAGCTTCGGCATCAAGCTTAGAAGTGTCGCCGGCATTGGCGTCGAGCTCGATACTGTCGAGTACCGATGCGGCTTTGTCGAGGTCCTCTGTTGAGTTTACGGGAGGAGCTGCGGGTATGGCGGCAGCCGTGGATTGTTGCTCGGTAAGACTTTTGTTGCGAGCCTGCTGCATAGAATACAAGTTGTAGCTGATGAGACCAACCAGGACTATTACGGCGGCGAAGATCAGAATTTCGACTAAACTAAAGCCTCGGCTCGGTTTCATGATTGATCTCCTTGTGACGGGGCGGTATCGGTGTCGGAACTGTTGTCGCGCGAAGCCTGTCCCTGGGCTGATTTTACTCCGACGATTAAGTCTTTGATAGCGGTCTTGTAGTCCTTGAGGGCGGCAATTTGATCATTGAGCTGCTCCTTAAACATATCTTTGAGTGTAATCGGATCATCGGCATCACAGCTAAAGGTCATAATAGCTTCTGAGCCGGCCGCGACAGCCAGGGCTGCGCTTTGGCGCTTGTCGTCGACTGCTGTCGTGAGATCATCGTAGTTATCGATAACACGTTTTTTGTTTTGGTAGAACTGTTTGGTACGATCAGCTATTTTATCAAAAACTTCAAGCTGCTTTTCACCCTGTTTTTGCATATTGGTCATGATACGTTTGATGGTGGCTTCACGTTTTTTGCATAGGCTTTTTTTCTTATCGTCAAGCGTGGCGGCAACACGCTCTCTGACTTCTTGTTGCTTTTCTCGCTGAGCCATTTGCTTCTCGGCGGCGCGCTGCTGCGCTTCGAGTGCGTGGGCGGGAATTGCACCTGCCGGTGCGACGGCCGCGGATACTATCGCGACGACGGTTAGCGATAGAATTATTAAACTTCGATACTTCATAGAGATGAACGACCCCGTTAAATGCTAACTATAAGCATAATAGATTTGGACAGTAATGTCAATCATTCAAGACTAAATGCCTCTGTATAAACGGGGATATCTGCCGACAAGCTTTTGCAGAAGTCTTTCATGACCTGTACGAACTGTCGCGAGCCGCAGATCATCACGCTGTCGCATGTATCAAGCAAGCGCCGGATATCTTGCGGTGTTAGGCGAGGGGAGCCAGCATCCGTGAGCCGGATATCAAACAGCTCGTGACTGTTTTGTGCGCTAAGCTCATCTTTGAAACATTGCCGTACTCGATGAGTGCTGTAAAGCAGCGTGACGGAAGTGTTTGGAGACGACTTACGCAAGTGTCGTAGGTGAGACATGATCGGGACAATACCGCTGCCACCCGCAATCATACCGATATGAGTGTAGTGAGACGTTTTGATTGCGAGCGGTCCGGTAAAAGGCTGGGAAATTTCTATAGTATCACCTGGCTGCATCGACGTTACGCACCAACTCGATACTATACCGTCTGGTGTTTGAACAATAGTGAATCGGAGATTGTCACCACTTGGTATGCCGGCAAATGAATATTGCCGCAGGTATGATCTTTTATCGGGTAGGGTAACGCGCATAATCGTATGTTGACCGGGGATAAAACGATAGTTTTGCGGCCTTGATGTGATAATTGTGACGGCCTGTGGCGATTCGCGCAGGATGGCAGTTACCCTCAAGGTATGCCAGTGGTAGGGGTCTATCAACATAGATTAATTATATCTGTTACACTAAATACAATGAAATATCTTTCTGGTTCAGAGTTGGTCGGCTATATTAAGGAACGTCAAGCCAAGCAGGTGCGCGGTCTTCGTCAGGCGCACGGAATATTTCCGCGACTGGCTATTGTGCAGACGATCGATGATCCCGTCATTCATACTTATGTCACGCTTAAGCAGCGCTATGGTGCTGATATCCTGATCGAGACATCACGGTATATGGTGTCTCAAGACGAGGCAGCGGCGGTCATCGATAAACTCAACCACGATCCAAACGTACATGGTATCATCGTTCAATTACCACTGGACGATCCTACGCAGACCGAAGCGCTGCTCCAACAAGTTTCCCCCCATAAAGACGTTGACGGACTCGGCAAAACACCTGATTTTGAACCAGCTACGGCACTGGCTATTAATTGGTTATGTGCCGGCTATAATATCAATCTCGACCAACATAAAATAGCGATCATCGGTCAGGGCCGACTGGTGGGAGTGCCGCTGACTCGTATGTGGCGGAATTCTGGCTACGACATCACGACCGTGGATCGATCAAGCCAAGACGAGCTCGAGACAGTTTGCAAAAACTCAACACTGATAGTCGCTGGTGTCGGCGTTCCGGGTCTGATAACCTCAGATATGATTCGTCCGGACACTATCGTTATTGATGCCGGTACCGCATCGGATAGCGGCAAAATTGTCGGTGATATCGACCCGCTTGTCTATGAGCGAAACGATATAAGTATCACTCCGCAAAAGGGCGGCGTTGGTCCGCTCACTGTCGCAGCGCTGTTTGATAACGTAATCCGCGCGGCGCAATCAGCTACGAAAGATGTAGCGTCTGCTTGATTCGATCAACCACTTGCCTCGGTGTTAGATCGGCCTTGACTATGTAGCTTTCGATACCGAGACTGCGTAAATGCTTGGGGGCTTCTTCTTCGCCAAGGTTGGTGAGTATGATGACCGGAATATGCTTACCCCAATCATGTTTGCGGATCTCGCTCAGCGCTTCGTCGCCGTTCATGCCGGGCATTTGCATATCGAGCAAGATGAGATCGGGTTTGACTTTTTCGACAATGGCAATACCATCTTTGCCATTGGTGGCAACATGAACCGAAAAGCCATCTGACTCCAGCTTCATACGGTACATCTGAGATATAACTGGGTCGTCTTCGATTATTACGATTGTCGTCATAATACCAGTATACCGCTAAAGCTCATAAATCCGTTGCATAATATCATCGGGTTTGGCGCCGGCGGCTCGGTAGGGTATGCCTACGGTGATAGAAAACGAGGGCAACCAGCCGCGTCGTTGTCGGGAGATATGTACCGGTACAATAAGTGTTTTTGGCTGATCGGCCAAAACGCTAACACCTCGCTTGGCGGGTAGTGATCGGTCTTGCGTCATTCTGCCTTGAGGAAAAATAACAATAGTGTGTCGCTGGTTCATCAGCTGGAGCGAAGCGTCGATACCATAAGCCCAGTCTCTGAAACTATGTGCCGGGTAAGAGCCTAGTTGTCTCATCATCGCTCTCAGCCATGGGCGATGCAAAAATTTGGGCGCTGCAATAAAACGACACGGCAAAAGCGGCCGCAAGCGCTTCCAGCCCAGAGCAGTCGTCGCCATAAACGGATCAAACCAAAACACATGCGTGCCGGCGATTACATAATGATAATCCCGATCAACACTCCAATCACCGACGTGCTTGATTTTGCTGCGGCTAACAAAAAAGAATAATTTTGTGATCACAAATGACAAATGCTGCCAGGCAATGATACGCCAGCTCGGTTCTGAATAAATCGGGTTCTGTTTTTGCATAAACAATTATATACTTAAGTAAACAACCAACTATAAATAAACAGTATCATGAATAATATAGCAACCCCAAAATTTACAAACCGTAGCTTGTGGCGACCGCGTTACGGCCGTTATAGCAAGGCGGTGATGCTTAAACGACTCGCAGATATTGTCGAAGTCTATACGATACCTCCCGTGGTAGTCGACCAAACCGAAGCTTTTATACAAAAAGTTTTCGCCGAGTATTATTCGACTGCCGCTCGCACTGATAGTTACGGGTTTGTATTTGCAGTACCGACCAGAATTGCGCGGGCTTCAACAGCTTATCACAGTGAAGCAATATTCTTTTTGCCGATTATCAAGTATCTTGACGCCAACACCGCGCAAGCGTTTATTAGCGAGCTGCCGCCATGCGTTATTGACGAGTATCATGCCAAAAACGGTGTAGCTGTCGGCGCGGTGATGTTTGTGCCTTTGTTTACGGATATGCTCGGCGATTATCGTAATAAATTCTTTTTGCGACGACGAGTCAACGCAATCATCAAAGACACAGCTAGCTTTGCGCATCGACGCTTGGGCACAGAGATCGTTGGGCTGGGTGCGACGCTGCCCAAAATTACCAATTTTGGTGAATCAATCCGCAAAAGAGGCTTACTTACCACGACCGGACATGGCGGTACGGTAGCGCTGATTGCCAAAATATTTGCCCATTTTTATCGTTCTACTCGTCGCGATGGCTATGTGGGCATTATCGGCTGTGGGGCAATCAGTGAGGCTACGGCTCGGATTATTCTCGATGACTATCCGCAGGCTAAGCTTCTTATGCATGACAAGCGAAAACGTCAAGAGAAAAAAACGATCGAGACATTACGCCGTATCTACGGTCGCGGCCGAGTCGTGGCTGCCGAAAACAATATGGAACTGCTTCGATCGTCAGACATAATTATATCGGCGATTACTACGCGGATATCGATAGCAGATGATGTAGATTTGACAGGCAAGGTCATAATTGACGACAGTCAGCCGGGAAGTTTTAGCGGCGAGCAAGTGCGCCAGCGTGGAGGGGCATTAGTTTGGGTGGTCGGTCATGACAATAGTCAAGACGGGATTTTGACCAGAAAAAGCGGTTATAGATTTGGCAGCACCGGTCTGGCAGAGGCTGGTGATGTTTGGGGATGTGAAGCTGAGGTTGCGGCCTTGTGGCAGCAAAAGCGTTTTGATCTGGCGCTGCACCGTCCGGTTCAGCCCGACAATGTTAAGGCGATAGCCGAGCAACTCGACGCTTCGGGTATTGGTTTGGCGCGGTGGCAAGAGCATGGTAAATTGCTGCCCGGCGTAGATGACGAGGGCCACTGATGATATATATTATCTATGCCGCACTTTTTGTAACGGTTGTTGTTAATACGATTATGGCCTTAACTGTCTTGAGCATGAGCAGCGCCTACCCTCGTTCGACACGACCATTTGTGTATTCGGCCGCTGCAGTCATACTTTGGACAATCGGCACCGGTATGATGATCGCCAATGTCTCGTCGGTGGTATTTAATATCGGAGCTTTGCTATTTTTGGTAGCACCGCTCTGGGTGATGTATTATTTGTTTTTGTTTGTGCAGCGATTTCCTTTCGAAGTGCCAGGCTTGGTGCCCGGCAAAATGATGGTTGTATTTACACTGGCAAGTAGTTTGGTGATAACCCTGCTGCACACTGTGGTCATACAGCAAACTCCGCAGGGTCAGCTGACTGTACAATCGATGTTTTACGCGCTATACGCGCTGATGCTGCTATTTTTTACTGGTGTGATAACTTATGTTTTTTGGCATAAATGGCGGGTGTCTAAAGGTCTCCAAAAAGCTCAGATCGGGTTTGTGTATTCTGGCGCGATAACCAGCAGTTTTTTGGCTTTTAACACAAATTTGGTGCTGCCGATTGTTGGTGATACGCGTTATATTTGGCTAGGCCCCGTATGTACGCTACTGTACGCTTCGGGCTATGCATTTGCGATCAAGCGATTTAGATTATTTGACATCAGACAATTTGCGGTCAGGGCTATTGTGTATGCGGCGGTTTTGGTAGCGCTTTTGCTATTTTATAGTTTGGCCGTGTATTTGTCGCGATATATAATCACGCAGTTTTTTACGCCGTCGCTAAATATCGAACTATTTTATGCCGTGATGGTAATGTTGACGGCCTTACTGTATCCGTGGGTAAAACGATCGTTCGATGCGGCAACTCACGATATATTTTTTCGTCAAGATTATGATCAACAGGATGTGATTGATCGTCTGGGTAATATTTTGCTGGAAGCTCGATCGCGTGAATCAATTGCACGGCGGGTTTCGGAGTTGCTCAAGAACAGTCTGCATGTCGTGAGTAGCGAGATTTATTATTACGACGACGAATCAGCACATTCTGACCAATTGATCGAACTCAGTAAACGACACAAAAATGCCGTAATCGATATTGAGAGCGTACAAGACCATTCGCCGGTTATCGACTGGCTGCGTGACGAGCGCATTGCACTGGTAGCACCGCTCAAGACCAGCTCGCGCATGATCGGCTGGATGATGGTGGGACAAAAGAAAAACGGCGACCCCTACAATTTACGTGACAGCAAGACGGTTGATATTATGACCGATGAAGTTGCTATTGCGCTTGACAACGCCTTTCAGTATGAACAGATAAAATTATTTAACGAAACCCTGCAGGAAAAAATCAAAGAAGCTACCCGAGAGCTGCGTATCAAAAACAAACAGCTGCGTGAAATTGATGCCAGCAAGGACGAGTTTATCTCTATGGCGTCACATCAGCTGAGAACGCCGCTGACGAGTATCAAAGGCTATATCAGTATGCTGCTTGATGGCGACATGGGTGAGCTTAAGTCCGAGCAACAAAAAGCTCTCAAAGAGGCATTTGATTCATCGCAGCGGATGGTTTATCTCATCAGCGACTTTCTCAACCTATCGCGCATGCAAACCGGCAAGTTTGAACTGGAGCCGTCGTCGATATCGTTATCGGAAATCATAGGTGATGAAATTGAACAATTGCGTCAGACGGCCGCCTCGAGAAATGTTGAACTGCTCTACACGGCACCGCCGGATTTTCCTCTGTTAACAGCCGATGAAACCAAGATACGCCAGGTAATGATGAATTTTATCGACAACGCTATTTACTACTCCAAGCCAGAAAGCGGAGAAGTCTTGATAACACTCGAAAAGCAGCGTGATGAAATAGTTTTTTCAGTCAAGGACAATGGTATAGGTGTGCCAGCCAAAGAGCGTCACCATCTGTTTACCAAGTTTTACCGTGCAGGCAATGCCAAAAAAGCCCGTCCGGACGGGACGGGCATCGGGCTTTATATGGCCAAGCGGGTTATTCAGGCGCATGGCGGCAATATCATTTTTGCTAGTCAAGAAGGCCGCGGCAGCGAGTTTGGATTTCGGCTACAGATACGCTAAACGGGTGATAAGCTTTATGGGTTGTCACTACGTGGACGAGGCGCGGTTTACTTGCGCAACATAGCATTGAGTCGGTTACGGCTGGCGCGGTAATAATGTCCGGCAGCAGTAAGTGCGCCCAGGCCGGCGACTCCGCTGAGTGCTTGCTCTGGGCCGGTGCTTGGAAGCGGCGGTTCACTCTTGGTTGGCAGCACTTTTGGTTGACAGGCAGCGTCATTGACTGGTTTGTACTTATCGGCTTCTGATTTAGCCACCTCGATAATCTTACCGGTTGCCGGGTCACACACTTCTGTGTTCTCCGGGGCGGTGACTGTAAACGATGCGCTACAGTCGGCGTTTGTTTTGTCGCCGACCGAGGTTTTGACCACAACTGAGACCTTGTAGGTTCCGGCTTGGTCAATTGTCACCTGATCACTTGTTGCCGATAACTCATTTGAAGTTTGGTTAATGACTTTTTTGTAAGACAATGGACCGGTGATGGTAAATACATAGCCCGAGACCGTCGCGCCGTCCTTGGCAGAGGCGTTGGCAGTAAATGAGTATTCGGTACGCGAGATTTTGTTGATAGTGATACGCTCACAGGCGGCAGACGGTGTGGTTTTGGGCTGGACTACTTTTGGGGTGGCCTTGACCGGATTGCCGCAAGACTTGATCACCGCTCCTTTAAACGTGCCGTCTTGATCGACAAATATATAAGCCTCGATCGAGTCACTGACAAAACTAACCGATGGTGCGCGGGTATAAAACGTTGCACCGCCGCTGGTAACTTTGGTGCTACCGGCTATATCTTGACGGCCGGCAGTCAAGGCGCCGGTAGCGATGGTCTCGCCGCCCAGCACGACATCACCTGATTTTGTGACATATCCTTCTTTAATTTCTACGCCGTTGCCGGCAATCATAGCATCGGTGATACCAAAGTAGTTAAAAATTGCCTTTACATCACCGGTGTAGCTTGAGCGCAGTGAGTCTAAACTATAGGTACCGCAGCGTACCACTGCATTGTCGTCACAGTCGGCAGCCGAAGCATGAGTAGTGAGCCCGATACTTACTGCGAGCGAGACAACACTGATTACCAGGACTACAATTAGGGATTTAAGATAAAACTTCATAACTCTCCTTACCCCACCAATTTACTAATTGTATAATACAACTCATTTGTATGTATGTCAATTATTTATACCTAAGCTTGTTGATAACGACGGAGCATCAGGAAGTACACCGCGACACTAAGCACCAAACCTACAATGGTGTAATTGGTTTCACCACCGGTGGCCGGCAGTGAAGCAGGCAAGACTTGAGGTTGAGACGCGACAGGAGTAGCTGGCTTGGCGATAATTTGCGTGCTGGTGCCGAGTACGTTGCTGCCGCCAGGATTGGCTGGCACAGTACACTGGTTGATAGTGATACTTGCAGGATCAAATACAGTTCCGTCACTTGCGTTGATTGTCAGTTCATACGTACCTGCGGTGAGATTATTGAAAGTTACGGTACGACTGGCGCCATCGGCCACTGTCACGGTCTGGGTTGTGGACGCGCCGAGACTGATAGTGTAGGTGACGCTGTCGTGCGATAGATCAGCCGTATTTGTCACGGTGACATGTATGACATCAGTGCTGGCGGTATTGACGAGGCAAGGTGAGATGTCGTAATGGGCAGTCGATTCTTGGACGACAGTCGGCGGAAGCTGACAATCGTTATTATAGATAGCTTGCCCGGCCGCGTCCCAGTTGAGACCGCTATGCAGGTTTTCGATAGCAGGTATGATGTCACCCCATTTACCGTCCTCACCGCGCAGCGGGTAGACGGGACCGGTGTGCTCGAGATAGTGATCGCCCTGACCGTTATCGTTAGCCAGGTCTCCATCGACAGCATCTTGGTCAACAGTTATGCGTACATAGGGATTATTTTCGGCTGCAGTGCGGTGACAAATGGTGACCTTGCAGTCTTTGTTGGTAAAGCGCAGTGTCCATTCGGTTTTGGCGCCGTCAGGCAGGGCATAGCCGGGAGCAGCCGCCGCCGTGACATTAATCACCGCGTTACCGCCGTTGTTGCGGGTAGTGTAATCATCGACATTTAGAGTTATCTTGGCGTCGGTGGTGGTAATCGTCTGATCGTTGATTTTATAAATGACATTTTGGGCGCTATATACGGTAAATGTGTCGTCGCTGGTTCCGCAAACGTCGACAAATGTTGGTGCAATCGGCATAGCACTCGTTTGGGTGGTCGGCGGCACTTCGTCATCTGTAGGCACGGAGCACAGTATAATATGACTGTGTCGCGGCCCGAGGCATGGGCTAGGCTATCTCCAGTAGAAACTGCGCGTACAATCTCATTAGCGTCGGCGTCGCTGCCGGATTTTATAACAGCGGCGTACCACTTTTGTCCGCTTTGCGGAGCCGGTACGGTAAACGGTGTTGTGACCGGCTCGTATTTAGTACAAGTGACAGCAACGTCACGCAGCTCAGTAGCAAAGATACCTTGCCAGTATTCCGGATGATTTAGAGTTGAGTCATATTTTTCAGTCTGAGGCGCGGTTGGTGGCGGTAAAGCCGTCGAGTCATTGTCAAGGTTTGGTGCCGGCGATGCTTCCAAAGGCGGCTCAAGTTGCGGCGTGTCGTGACTGCTAAGTAAAGGTGCGATTAGTTTGGTTGGTTGGGCAACGAGCGGAGGCAGTGAGTCCGATACGGTTGGTTCGGGAGCGTTAGTCACCGGAGGAGACGGCTGCACGACGGGCTCAGCAACTGTCGGAGCGAGTACCGATGGTGACTGATCGGTAGTTGGCGTAGCGGGCTCATTTGTTACGGCCACGGTCTCGTCGAGGGCGCTCACCAAAGCTGACGGAACAGCTGTATTTGCAAACACGGATAGCACCAGGACTAGTCCGGATATTAAGGCTCGTGCTAGTTTTTGTCGCATAATCCCTCCATTCTCGCAGTTAATACTGCGATGGTAGTACGACAAAACGCTTATGTCTGTGATCTAGCTAACAAAAAACAACAGCCCGATATCAGTCGGGCTGTTGAGTGGTTATTTTGGGCGTTTAGGCGGTTTGGGTTTGACGGCGCAAAGCGATGTAATACGTCATGCCGCTGAGGACAACGCCAAGTAACAACATCAGATTGCTTTCGGTTGGGGTACCACCTGTTGCGGGCAACTCGGCCGGTAATTGGGCGGCGGTCGCAGTACCAAGCGTTTGCGGAGCAACGATACCGAGCACGTGCGGCTCTTGGGTAACGGGCACTGTTGGAGCAACATAATCAAACGTGTAGGTTGTACAACCAAATTTAACCTCAGTCACGGTTGAAGTCGCGGCGACCTTGTTGGTGTAGAGTACGAACAGGTTTGCGAGCTGAACATCAGGGTTTGCAGCGACGATGTTTTCGAGGCTATCGAAGGTGGTGTAGCCCATGCCGGAGGCGACATTGAAACTATCCCAACTCCACCAGTTGTTGTTATAGCCAGGGCCCTTTTCGTAGGTTAGCCATCGTCCGTCAACTGTTTCGACGTGCAGGCCAACATAAGGAGCGTTGGTGGCGGTGAAATCAACACCAGTGCCGATATCGGCCAGTGTCATGCCGGTGATGTCACGAGAGATGTATTCTTGTGCCCATGGTTCGGCGATCGTGAATTTCATGCCTCCGGCAACATAGGCGGTGTTGTTGCTATAAAACTTCCAGCCGTTGTGGTTGAGATTGGTTGATAGGTTGCTATCCCATACGGTGCATGGTTTGACCGGTACGCGCGGCTTCTCGACATAGTCGAAAGTATAGTGGACGCAGCCGACGCTGATCAGAGTGACGGTCGTGTTGGCAGTGACAGGGCTTGTGTAGAGGATAGTAAGACTCTGCAGGGTGACATCGGGGTTTTTGGCGACGATATTCTCGAGTGTATCAAATGTCGCATAGCCCATACCGGAAGCAACGCCAAAGTCAGATTCGCTCCACCATTTGCCGCCGTAGCTCGGCTCGTATTCGTAGACAAGCGTGCCTTTGGAAGTCTGGATGTGCAGGCCAAGGTATTTAGTAGTCGGCGTAAAGGCGATATCGGTGCCGAGGTCGCGCAGGCTGCCGGTCAGTGCACGGGTAGCGGTGGCGGTGTTCCAGTTATCCGGTGTCGGGGCATCTTCAACAGAAAGTTTGAGGCCGCCATCGACAAATGAAGCGCCGTTTGAGAGCGTCCAACCGTTTGGATTGAGATTGGTGGCAAGAGTTGAACCCCATTCGGTGCAGGGCTTAATTGTTACCAGACAAGGCGTACCCCAGTCGGTGTAGCGATAGGTTGCTTGAGTGCCTTCGGCGTTAAATGCCCAGCCGCTTACAGGGGTGGTGTTAAACACATAGCCGTCGATTGTTTGGTAGGTGATAGTGCGGACGGTTTTAACAAGACCGTCACCGTCAGCAACCCACTGAGAGTCGGCTAAAACAGTGTAGTGTTCACCTGCGAGCGGTACGGTGTCATTGCCTTTACCGCAGACGTCAGCGATGCCGCTTGGTAGCGGTGTGACTACTGGTGCGACTGGTATTTTGCAGCCGTTTTCGTAGATTGCCTGGGTGTTGGGATCCCAATTTTTCCCAGTGTAAGCGACTGTTTGGTCGCTGCTGTCAGTATACTTAAACGGTGGGATGATATCGCCAGGGTGATTGGTATGTCCGGCTTGGCCCGGCTCGCCCTCGGTGTGGAGAATACCAGCTACGGTGGTATTAGGCGAGTTCCATCTACCTTCTGCGGTGGCGTGACAAATGTCAACCTTGTCGGTCAAGGCATACACCGTGTCGTCGCTCGGTACGACAAATGCACTGGCTAGTGCCGGTGTCAGACCGTTCGAAAAAACTGCCACAAAAAGCGCAAGCAGTACCTTTACAGTTTGTGAAAAACGTTTCATAGGGAGAAACAACCCTTTCTCCCACCCAATAGTAATAAGTTTAGAGCGCTTTTTGTTTAACTAAAGCCTATTATACAAAATTATTTTAAAAAATCAATAGTTTTGTGTCTTATTTAACAAACAACCACCCTGACAAAGACTCTAAAGAGACTTACGACGCATCAGACTGGCCGAATATGCTCCTGAGCCGGCCATGAGAGTATTGAGCAGGATTTGCAAGGGTTGAGTACCGGTAGCGGCAATCACAGCCGGTAGCTCGTGTGCCGGCTTGGTTTTGACAGTTTGGGTTGAGATGCCGGCAGCGCCTTGGTTATTGGTGGTGCCATGCATGCTCGGCGTGGTGGTATTAATGCTGCTGGTCTCGCCGCATACGACCTTAAACACTTTGCTTTTGGCTTTGAGATCAATCTTGTATTCACCGCGGCTGTCTTTGCCGTACACAGTCGATTTGTAATGACCGTTTGGTAGTGTAACGTACTCAGTCTCGGTAAAACTGCCGTGTTGCTGGCTTGGTTTCGCTGCGGGCATAAGCAGACTCTTGGCAGTCTCGCGATTGTTGCCGTCACCGTGAGTAGTGATGACTATCAAACCATCCTGGCCGACGTCAAAACCGTAGCCTTCAAAGTTAAAGACACAGACTTTCGGATCGTTGTTTTCAGTGTTTGCGGGCGTGTATTGTTCGTGCACTTTTAGAGTGCCATTATTGCCTGTAGCTGCTACCGACAAAGCAGTTGCGGCCATGAGGGTCGCAATACCGACGCCGACTAGCATACTAGTAAATTTTCTCATGATTAACTCCTATCAATCGCCTCAACGATTATTTTTATATTATATAAAATAAATAATGATTTGTCAATATAAATAAAATAAAATCCGTGATTATGCAAATGAGCTATACTTAATCTGATGAACAAGGGTTCTGTGACAGATGGGTTGGTTTATCACGCCGGTTTTCCCAATGCCGGCGAAGATCGCCGTGATCGAAGTTTGAGCCTCGATGCACTGGTCGTCAAGCGCCGTGCCAGTACCTATTTTTGGCGGCTGGAGTCAGAGGTGCGTGAACTGCACTGGCTGGCTGGCACGATCGTCGTGGTTGATCGGGCGCTGTCGCCGCGAGAAGGGCGAGTCGTGGTTGTGACGGTAGACGAGGCATTTATGCTCGGCAGATATCACAAAAACGGTTTTCGGGACCTCGATGGGCAGTCCTTTGACGGCAATGTCAGTCTATGGGGAGTCGTCACCTATGTTCTCCAGCAGGTAAATGGCTGATGTATGCGCTG
The DNA here is from genome assembly GCA_964573015.1 of uncultured Candidatus Saccharibacteria bacterium. Classification (GTDB taxonomy): domain Bacteria; phylum Patescibacteriota; class Saccharimonadia; order Saccharimonadales; family Saccharimonadaceae; genus JAPUDQ01. Next base: position 21,496 of record CAZNHZ010000006.1, read on the forward strand.
ATTGACTGCAACAATTTTTTTGTCAGCTGTGAACGGCTGTTTCGCCCTGAGCTTGCGGACAAGCCAGTGATTGTACTTAGCAACAACGACGGCTGCTTTATCTCGCGCAGTCAGGAGGCAAAAGCTCTGGGATTTGAGATGGGCGCACCGAAGTTTAAGTTTGAGCGGGAGCTGCGGCTACATGACGTGACGTTGTTTTCGGCCAATTTTGAACTTTATGGCGATATCAGTGAGCGAATCGTGACGCTGCTAGGCGAAGTCACGCCGCTGATCGAGGTGTACTCGATCGATGAAGCGTTTATGGATCTGAGCGAACTACCGATTACCTCGTATCAAGAGTGGGGAGAAGCGGTGCGCTACCGTATCCTCACGGAGATCGGTATACCGGTTTCGATCGGGGTGGCGCCGACCAAAACGCTCGCCAAAGTTGCCAGTACCTATGCCAAGACGCATGGCGGGGTCGTGGCGATTGATGATGTCGAACAACGTGAGCAGCTTCTCAAGGACTTGCCGATCGAGGATATCTGGGGTGTCGGCTGGCGAACGTCGCCAAAACTGCGTGATAGAGGCATTTCGACGGCCTGGCAGCTGATTAGTGCTCCAGATGAATGGCTCAATCAACAATTTACCATCACTGGCATGAAGATGATTGATGAGCTGCGCGGTGTGGCGCGAATACCGTTTGGTGATCGTCATGACAAGCGAAAACAGATCATGCGCTCGCGTAGTTTTGGGCACAAGGTTCGCGATTATTATCAGCTCGAGAGTGCAATCGCCAGCTTTGCCGCTCAAGCGGCCGTCAAGCTGCGGGCACAAGACAGCCTGGCGCGTCATGTCGTGGTGTTTCTCTCGGCAAATCGCCATGCCAAGGATCAGCAGAGTGTTTATTTATCGACAGTGGTAATTCTCCCGGAAGCGACTGCTGATACGGCGCGGATTGTGGCGGCGGCGCTCGAGGGGTTGGCGCAGATATATGACGATCAGTTTGCCTATCAAAAGGGCGGTATCATACTGCATGAAATCATCGATCGAGAGGCTTGGCAGCTATCATTTCTGTCAGATGAATCACGCCGTGATGAGCGTATGGCGCTGATGCAGTCGATCGATCAGCTCAACCGACGCTATGGCAATGTGCTCTTTCACGCCGCCGAGCGGGTGCGTAATCCCAAGTGGCAGAGCAAACGGCAGCTAAGCAGCCCCCGCTACACCACAAACTGGGCAGAATTGCCAGTGATTTAACGTATCCGGTTTGACAGATAGCAGGTAGAGATGTATAAGAGTTATAACGCTCAGGAGGCCAACGGTGGTCTTCACTCGTATTGCAGCCAGTGATACGAGTCGCGTTTTCACATCGATCAGGAAAGAGGGGTTAGGCATGTCAGATGCCTCCCAGTGGTTTGCGCAAGCAGCCGCAGCAATGAGGAGCGTCCTCGAAGAAGTCGGAGGAGTGATCGTCATCCCGCGTAGCGAGATGTTGGCACTTCTCCAGGAGGAAGATCCGCGTCTACCAGACTGTCCGGAGCAGAGGCTCAGGGGGCTGGCGATTGCAATGAGCCGTCGTCAGCAAATCAGGTCGGTTCTGTACGACCCGGCGTGTCTCAAGGTGTTGATGGTCTTCGATCGGCGTCGGTTTACGCCTGAGGAGGCGCGTCAGCATGCTCGTGTCGACACGGCTTACAAGGCGCTCATCAAGGACGCGCTCGCGGAGGCCGTGGCATGACCGAGAAGAGGTCGGAACCGAAGAACGACAACTACCTCGCGAGGCCATTCTCGCACTCGGCGCACGTGACCCACAAGTCACCGCCGCCGAAGAATGACTCGCCGCCGCGGAGTCCCTTCGCGGTTCGCAAGTCCTGATCGCAATGAGCGCGGGTGCTTTTGGCGATGAGCCGGCACCCGCGCTCGGCGGACACTTTTCGTATCTGTTATTTTTTGATATAATCACCTATGCGCTTCGTTCAAAAATTGTAAATTGCTAGTTAATTAATTGGAGCGTGAGCAACGTACGGTCCCATCGTCTAACGGTTAGGACACCAGGTTTTCATCCTGGCAACCCGGGTTCGATTCCCGGTGGGATCACCATAAGAGATTTTTCAAGCGACGCAAGTCGGAAAACGGAATTCACCCCTGTAAAAAGGGGTGTTTTTTGAGTTCCAGAATCTAAATCGTCATAGGTGGGTAACTGGTTAAATAAAGCACCGAAAAGCTGGGCTTTTCGCACCGGATTTGCTTGCTTTAACAGTAGTTCGTCGATATGTTCCAGGAGGTAGCGGACCTTATTTAAAATAGCTTCAATATCCAAGGGTTTTTGCTTGGTCATTTGGCTCTTCTCCTGCTCTAGCTGCTGTATCTTCTTTTCCATGACTTCTACGTCGCTTTCTATGTATGCAATCGCCGAAGGGCTGCTTAGGAACTTAATTTTGCTGAGAGTCACACTTATTTCACCGCGGAGTGCTGCAATCTGTGCGTCAATCTGTTTGGCATCACCGCCCTGAGTCTTGAGCCTTCGCTCGTACTCATCGCGCACCGCTTGCATCAATGCTTCAATTTTTGCATCCTCCATCTTTAGTTGTTTTACGAACAGCATGATTCGCTCCTCCATTTCATCTTTAGGCACACGGAAATAATGGCCGTGATTGCTGCAATGATAGGCCGGGTAATATTTACCCGTCTTACCACGGCTGGCGCTGCCAAGTAATGGCCTGGAGCACTCGGGGCACAGCACAAACTTACGGAAGGCAAACTTTGGGTTGTGCTGGGCTTTGTTTTCGAGGTGTGGCTTGGGTTTCTGTCGCAATATCTTATATTCACCACCTTCAACTGATATATACTTTTTGGCGCGATTGGCGCGATTAAACAGGTCGATAGATACTAGGCCATCAAAGGCGCACTTAACAGCTTGGTAGTTCGTCCATTTCTCAACGTTAATACCGGCATAAATGGGATTTGATACAATCTTTTGCAAATTCTTTTCGGTCAGTTTAGCGTCGCCCATTTGTTTGATAACGCGTGTTCGGTCATTGCTATCGCGCTTGTAGCGTACCCTAGTTTTAAAACCGAGTGCATTAACAGTTTCGGCAATTTGCTTATCGGTCAGTAGTCCTTCGGCCCTCAACTCAAAGATGCGTGTAATATGTTTAGCTTCGGCCGGGTGGGGCCGAAGTACGCAGCGCTTTCCGTGCTTGGTCTCGATCTTCTCGCTCACGTACCCTATGGGCGCTTGACGCATCCAGTAGCCATTCTGGGTATAGCGAATCTCTGCGCCAATCATACGGCTCATAATGTCGCGCAGTTCGTCTTTTGAGCGCTCGGCTTCCAGTATTTCAGATTTCTTGCTTGGGCTGTAGACACTCCAGTTGTATTCAAATCCAAGGTGGTCGAGAGTATTTACCTGTTGGGAGCTGATAACGCCGTATATGTCGACGAGCTGCACTTTGCTCGCTTCAAGTTGGTTTTTGAGTATGTCGTAGCTAAGCGAACCGCCACGGGTAAAGCGGTCAATCGACTTTATGATAAATAAGTCTATGCCATTTGTAGCGTCCGTACAGTAATCGACGGCTTCTTGCATCGGCTGCTGTTCTTTGCTGGCTGATTCTAGGAAAACGAAGAATTTCTTGATGATTATGCCTCGATCCGCAGCAAACCGCTCGATCTGCTCCTTTTGGGCGTCAGGGGAGTCCCCATCAGTACCCTGTTTGGTAGTGGAGACTCGTATAGCAGCTACGGCACTTTTACTTGCTAGCGGTTGCATGCTGCGCCTCCTCCTGTGCCACTTCATCCTCCAGCAGCTCAATGATCAGCGCGGCGATATAATCAAGTCGCTCCGCTTCGCTCATCGCCAACTCAGGCGGGACTTCTTCTTTATTTTTTGAACCTAGTTGTCTACTCATAGCTACCCTCGATATGAATATTTACTAACCTTTCTGGGTTAATTATACTATCCCGAGTGGGATAATTGCAATACTTTTATGCCTAAAAAAGCCCTATAAAATCCCCACTATGCATGTTCGGTATTTATCCTTCATTTTACCCCTGTTAGC
>CAZNHZ010000007.1:0-16475 GCA_964573015.1 uncultured Candidatus Saccharibacteria bacterium
ACAAAGGTTTCAAGTTTAGCACTTATGCGACCTGGTGGATTCGCCAGGCGATTACCCGGGCGATCGCCGACCAGGCCCGCACTATTCGTATTCCGGTGCACATGGTCGAGACGATCAACAAATTGCTGCGTACTCAGCGTCGTATGACCCAGGACCTCAATCGTGAGCCGACGATCGATGAGCTGGCGCGTGAGCTCGAGATGGAGCCCGAAAAAGTCGAATACGTCATCAAGATCAAACAAGACATCACCAGTCTTGACGCCGGTGTCGGCCGCGATGACGGCGAGGATGACACGGTGCTCGGTGATTTCATCGAGGATGAAGACGCCGCCAGCCCAGAGGAATCCGCCGCCAATCAGCTGCTCAAAGAGCAGGTTCAGGATATCCTGTCGGTGCTAACCGAGCGCGAGCAAAAGATTCTCAAGATGCGTTTTGGCCTCGACGACGGCAAGAGTCACACGCTCGAAGAAGTTGGCCAGGAATTCAGCGTTACTCGTGAGCGTATCCGTCAGATCGAAGCCAAAGCTCTCGCCAAACTTCGCAAGCACAAAGACGCCAAAAAACTGTACGAGTACCTGCAGTAGCAGCTAAGATTTATGATCTAAACCGATTTTGCGCATAGTATCGTCGGTCTGCTTTTTGAGTGATCCGACATCTTGGTCATTGCTGAGATAATACTCCGCAAAAGCTATCGGGTCGCCCTTGTGATGAAAAGTGAGTTCTTCGATGTCACGGCGCATGATATCCTCTAGCGTGTATTGTCGATGTGAGTCTTTACGGGCTACCACCCGGTCATATCTGAGTGATTTTGGCGCAACCACTGCCAACGAGATATATTCGCTGCCAAACGTCTCACGCAGGTAGCTATCTTCATCCCAGGAGTACACTCCGTCTAGCACGACAAACGGCGCACCAGACTGCAAAAGTTCTTTTGCCCGCAGCGTGGCGCGTTTGGCGAGTACGGCCGGGCCTTCTTTGGCACGCATGTCCTCGCGCACCATGCGCTCATCAGCGACGATATCGAGGCCGCGGCGTTCGACTTCTTCATAGACCATACCGCCGAAATAGACGCGGGGCACATGATAGGAGTCACAAATATGCTCGACGACAGTGCCTTTGCCCGAGCCTGGCATTCCGACGATGGCGATAATTTTTGGGGTGGTGTTCATGTGGTTATTATACCGTATCTGTTGATTTAAACGTGCCTATGCTTGATGGTGAGCGATAGAATGTCTATACTATCACCCAGCAAAACGGAGAAAGTAGCGATGGAAAACCCTGACGGCTATGCCGGACAGCTGATAACGAGCGCAGAGCAACTGCATCCCCCCGAACCAGGCAGAGCGGTTGCCAATGATATCTACAACCAGCTGCTAATCTCGAGCGAGTGGCTACGAGAGCCCTTATCTGTTGATGATGTCTATAGGATTAGCGGATACGTGAGTGAATATTTCTCTGGATGGACCTGGAGCCAGGTGAGCGAACGGGCGGGTGCAGCGAGAGGTGGGGTCTATAAGGCAAGCGAACGTCATATCAAGGAAATGGGGCGGTTTTTCAAACCACATGAATGGACTGCTTTTGACGCCTGGCATGAGCTGAGTGATGACAAGAAAGAAGAAATCATGAGCGGTATTGTGGGTCGGCTTGAAGAGCTCGAGGCTCAAGCAAGGGTATATGCTGCGCGAATGGGCAGCTCTGCGATGGGCGATCAAAAAGTCGAGGATTTTATGCGGACGTATATGCGTGAACATGTCGGTGATGTCTCGCCGGGGTGGGAGGAAGGGGCTTTGTGCGCTCAGTCTGACCCAGAAGCGTTCTTTCCGGAGAATTCAAAGAAAGTACCGAGGATTGTCAAGCGTATTTGTAATGCTTGTCCGGTTAGAGATGAATGCAGCCCTGCGGGGCAAGACTGGAAGGGTATATGGGCCGCCGATGACTACCGTACACGTCATAAAAGGCAGGACGAGGCATCATAATAGTGGATGATAGTGACCGAGCTGTCCCAGGCCGATCAGCGAGCGAATCTGTTTCGCCCGAGCAGCAGCGATCATTTCGTAGCTCACTCAAGCATCTGCTCGGTATCAATGCTGTCAGTGCCACCCTTAGCATCGGCAATGACATGCTCGATCACAGCGCGCTTAGTTTTACGCAGGGCATGATGGAGGTGACGGATGCCGCCATGGCGGTTGGGCTGGCAAGATCGCATCAGCTGGATGTACAGGACAGGCACCGAGCGGCATCGCGCTGGCGGCAGTGTCTGTATGGGACGCATATCGGTGCTGCCGGTGTCGGTGTGGCTGAGAGTGCACGCTTGATGCATGAAGGCCATCAACCGACACTGACAAATATCGCTGTTGCTGGACTAGTGGCGGTGATCAATGCGCATTATATCCGTCATAGCCTCAAGCATCGGCGCGGTCAGGCGCACCGACAGGTGCCGGATTATGCGATGGCTGAGGAGGATCCGATTGAGGTAGTGCAAGATGTCCATAGCAAATGGCCAAGTGCGGCGGTTATCCATGAATTGAACCAAAAAGGCACGACGGCAATTGCCGTGACAAATCTCGTCGAAGCGAGCGGTGGCATCGCCGGGACAGCGCTGCAATTTGGCTGGAGTCAGGGATCAGCCTGGGGCGCTCTCGTCTCGAGTCTGGGCGTCATCGGCGTGATGGGCAATCAGATACGCATCGAACGTGCGATGATGCGTACCGTTAGATCATCCCAGTAGCGCTTATACTTGCATTTTTATAGGCAACAGACTTTGATAGTAGGTATGGAGATATCATATGAATCGAGAGCAAATGAGGTTATACGGCAGCTTAATCGTCAGCTCAGTGGTCCGGAACAGCGTTTGCCTTATGATTCACCTGAAGCGGCGCTTGCAACCCTCTCGATGGTGGCCGACCATTATTGGCATGACCCTAAACGACAGGAATTTGTTGAACGATCATATGAGATAGCGAGTTATCTGGGCGGAGCCTCAATTCGGGAAGTGGGAAGAGAGTTCGCGGCCATACATGATACCGAAATAAGAGACTACAAAAAGGCGCATTTGCGCGATTCTATTAATATTGTGGCCCGTTTGGCTACTGGTATCATGGAAAAGCCCAAAGAAGATCATCCCATTGCCAAACTGCGCGCTCTCAGTCCTGAACTGCAGAACGGTGAATCGCCAATTACAGCGACCCTACGATCCCTTGAAGAATATCACTATGTCCAGGAAAGCGCTGCGGTTGGCATTCTGCTGCTATTTGAAGAAGTTGAGTACGATCATGACAAGACGCGCGAATTACGAGCACAGGTAACGCACTGGCTACAAGGCAAAGTAGCTCGCTCTGATCAGTCCTGTCCGACGATCGTCGCAGTGATTGGCAGCAAGCGTGATGCTGTTCATGGTCGGGGAATGGCTGGCGTATTGCGTAACCGATCAGAAAAAACAAACGGCAAAATAGCGGCAGCAGAGGTCGAGCAACGTCTTCGTCTTGAGATTGCGCAGGAACTAGCACGCTTATTTACGCCAAGATCGTTATACTAGATATATGACTAAGCGACTCGCTATTATCGATGGCAAATCAGTCTTTTATCGGGGCTACTATGCCATGCCAAATCTCAGTACGCGCGATGGCACGCCGACGGGCGGCGTATATGGCTTTGCGGCGATGAGCCTGGAGCTCATGAAAAAGCTCAAACCCGACTATGTCTGTGTCGCCTGGGACAAGCCCAAAACAAACATCCGCAAGCGTCTGGCGCTCTATCCTGAGTACAAAGCCGGTCGCAAACCGGCACCGCCGGACTTTTACGTGCAGATACCGATCCTGCATGAGTTGCTCGAGGCATTTTCCTGGCCGCTCTATGAAGCCGATGATTATGAAGCCGATGACATCATGTGTACATTGGCCGCAAAAGCCGCTGAGCAGGGTATCGAGACCTGTCTGATCACCAGCGATCTCGATTCATTGCAGTGTCTCGGTCCGCTGACGCATGTCTATGCACTCAAAAAAGGTTTTAGCAACATCGAGCTGTTTCATCCCGAGAGTTTTGAGGCCAAATACGGTATTCGGACCGACCAGTTTCTCGATCTCAAGAGCCTCAAGGGCGATAGTTCTGATAATATTCCGGGTGTGCCGGGAATTGGCGAAAAAACCGCCGTGCAGCTACTGCAGGATTACGAGACGCTTGATGGTGTGTACGAAAATCTCTGGCAGGTCAAAGGCGCTGTGGCACGCAAGCTCGAGGCCGGTCGTGATTCTGCCTATCTGAGCCGTGAGATTGCGACGCTTTACACCGACGCGCCGTTTGAGCTCGATCTGGTGGCGATGGACGTCAATGATCTCGATACACTACGGCTAAAGACGCTGCTGACCCGCCTCGAGTTTCGTTCGCTGCTGCGTAACCTGCCGAAGCACATGCAGAGCAGCGAGATGGTCGTATCTGATGATCCGAAGCTCGCTGATATCACTCCGGTGAAACTAGCGGAGTGGAGCGAGCCGCATGAGGTAAAGTTCGCCATGGCCGATGAAGTCGTACTGTATCTCGATGGCGATCAGCTCTATGCTTCGGCTGACAAAAAATCGGCCCACGCTGTCACGGTATCTGACATCGAAAAACACCTCATCAGCAGCTATGTTATCATTCACGATGCTGATGCGCTCTATCGGTTTTTGTTGGCTGCGGGCGCTCCAGATCTACCGCCCAGGTGTTTTGACACGCGTCATGCAGCTTTTTTGCTCGATCCGCTGCGTAAATCTCGTGAGCTCGCCGATCTCACCGGTATCGACGCCAGTAATCCGGCCGAGGCAATCGCCGCTATCTGGGCGCTACACACTGAGCAGTCTGAGGCGCTGACGAAGTTGCCCAAGCTCGAGCGGGTGGCGCGTGAGATTGATTTTCCGCTGATACCGATCCTAGCACGCATGGAGCACCGTGGTATCAAGCTTGATACCAAAATGCTGGCAGACATGAGCAAAACGCTTGCTCAGCAAATCGCCGATGTCCAAAAACAGATGTACGATCTCGTCGGTAGTGAATTTAACATCAGCTCACCTGCACAACTCAGCGAGGTGTTGTATGAAAAGCTCGGTCTAAGCACGATCGGAATTAAAAAAGGCAAGACAGGCTATAGTACCGGCCAGAGCGAGCTCGATAAGCTGCGCGGATCACACCCGATCATCGAGCTGATCGAGCAGTATCGGGAGCTGACGAAGCTAGCGAGTACCTACGTTAATGCATTGCCAAAGCTGGTTGATGATCAGTCACGGCTTCATACTACGTTTCGGCAGGATGTCGCGGCAACCGGTCGGCTTAGTAGTGCTGATCCTAACCTTCAGAATATCCCTGTGAGGTCCGAAGTAGGTCGCACGATTCGCGAGGCATTTGTACCGGCTGAGGGTAATGTTTTTGTCAGCGCTGATTATAGCCAGTTTGAGCTGCGTCTGGCGGCAGTGCTGGCGGGTGATGCCAAGATGATAAATGACTTTAACGCAGGTACTGACATCCATACAAAGACGGCGAGCGAGGTCTACAAGGTGCCGCTCGATGATGTGACGAAGAACCAGCGGCGTGATGCCAAGGTGATAAACTTTGGCGTGCTCTACGGCATGAGCCCGCATGGTCTCGCCGCTGCGACGGGCATGACATTTCATGACGCCCGGGTATTTATCGATGAGTATTTCCGGCTGCGCGCACCGATTCGTAAGTACATCGATGACACGATTGCCAAGGCAAAAACCGATGGCTATGTTGAGACCTATTTTGGCCGTAGACGACCGACACCAGATGTCAAGTCGAGTAATTTTATTGTTCGAAATGCCGCCGAGCGCCAAGCTGCCAACATGCCAATCCAGGGTACGGAAGCAGATTTGATGAAAATGGCCATGATTGCGGTTGAAGCACGACTGCAGGCTCCGCGATCTGCGTCGTTGCAGGCTGCGGATGACCTTCGCGCTATGTCAAATAGCGCTCAAGCCGAGTCCTCACCAGCGCCTAGTAGCTCATCGGAGCTGAAGTCGCTAAAGCGTGGTGATAATTCGAACGGTGATATTTCCCAAGACCCACTCGGGGTTCAAGTCTTGCAGATTCATGACTCCATTCTTGTCGAATGCCCACGTGAAAACGCCGAAACTGTCAGTGAAATTCTAAAGACCACCATGGAAAACATCTATCCTGATCTCGGCATCCGTCTCGATGTCGATGTCCATATCGGTGACAATTGGGGCGAGGTATAGAAGAAACTATGAGTGAATTTGTCCATACGGTTACTAATCTAGACGCAGAAAATGAGTACCCAAAGCTGGTGCGCGATAACATTCCAGAAATAATTTACCAACACGACGGGATACAAGTGCCGACTCGCGTACTTGATGATCGAGAATATGAGTGGCATCTGCGCAAAAAAGTTGTCGAAGAAGCAACCGAATTGCGTGAAGCGACCTCGGATGAGCATCTTCTTGAAGAGATTGTGGATGTGCAGGAGCTAATTGATACGCTAAAAAGACTCAAAGGTATAAGTGATCAGCAAGTTACAGATGTTATGGATCAGAAGAGGGCTGTGGGCGGCGGATTTTCAAAACGTATTCTTATGCTCGGCAATGTAGAGGAAAAGTAATGAAAGTCCTCTTTGTATGCGAGGGTAATATGATCCGTAGCCAGATGGCGGAGACGTTTTATAACACTATGACGAGTACGCAGGATGCAATCAGTGCCGGGGCGATGGCAACGCTCAGCCCACACGCTTCGACGCGGGGCGAAGTAGTCATGAATGAAATTGGCCTCACGATGGAGGGACAGAAGAGTGATCAGCTAACACCTGAGATGATTGACCGGGTAGACAAAGTGATCCTATTTCCGACGCCGTACATGCCTGATTATGCAACGCAGAGTCCAAAGGCTGAGATATGGGACGTGTTTGACCCGCATTATCATCCAGATCGGACGGTTGTGACCGATCGATTTGTCCGTGACGAGATCAAGCGCCGTGTCGAGGGGCTAATCGCCCGTGATTAAAGCTGTCATTTTTGATTGTTTTGGCGTGCTAGTGAGCAACTCGTGGCACCAATTTCTCGACGACTTTGCACATTCTGACGAGGCACGTTATGAAGCGACGCAACTACTCGATGCGATGGACAGGGGAGAGATCACTGAGCGAGAATTTGTCGATAGTATTGGAAAAACGATGAGCATCTCGGAGCAGACTATCCGATCATCACTCTTTGATGCTGTAGTAGCAAATCATCGACTCTTTGACTTCATCGATGAGCTGAGCAAGACATATCCTCTCGCGATACTATCAAACATATCCTCAAAAGCTAGACTTCGAGAAGTCTTGAGTGACGAACAGATACGTATATTTGATACGCTGATCTTGTCTGGAGAGGTAGGTATGATTAAGCCAGATGAGCGAATATATCATCTAGCGGCGCAAAACCTCGGCGTGACGCCCGAGGAATGTCTCTTCGTAGATGACAGAGGGCGCTACTGCCAGGCCGCTCGCGATGTCGGCATGCAAGCGATTCAGTATAAAAACTTCGAGCAATTTAAAAATAATTGCCTATCGTTACTTTCTCAGCGATAATAGAGTTATGGAAGAGCTAATCATCGAAACAATTGAGCCGAGGTTGTTCCCGATTGTGGCGCGGCAGACGCACATGAGTGAAAGCTACAAAACAAAAATAACTGAGATGGCAGAGCGCGGTGAGTTGGTGATGTTTGCGGTGCGCCGCGATACTGGTATATCGGAGGATAATTACATGGCGCGGGTATGTCTATGGATGGCACCGGCCGAGGAAGCCGATGTCCGTGATGTCGCAAAGGGCGCTGCCTTTGTCAGCGGACTGCAGGTCAACGAGCGGGCGCGTTTGCAGGGTATCGCCGATGACCTTATGAACCATCTCGAAACCGAAGCAAAAAACCGCGGCTACAAACAAATCGCCGTCGGCGTCGACGTTCGCAACGAGCCAGGGCTGGAGTTGGTCAAATCGTTGGGCTACCGGTATCAAAAATTAGCTCAGAGCGATACTTACAAAATGGCTTGGTACGAAGTAGAAGAATCGGGCAGCCGGGATCACACTATGGTCGATGCCGTGCTGATGGTCAAAAATATCTAGCCTGGCAACTCTCCCTTGCAGCAAGGTTGTTCCTTGCTGCAATTAGGGGTGGGGGGAGAAAAGTCGTGTGTTGTATTCGTAGCGCATGTGAGCAAAAGTTTTAAACAGTTTGAGTAGGCGCAAGGCGCGGATGCCGTGTAGCGCTTCAAAAGTCTGCGTCGGCAAGGGTATGGCTGCAAACAAATAAAACCAATGGTGCCGCAGATACCGCGATCGATCGCGGGCAAAATGCAGCTCAAACAAAAACTCACTGAGAAAAACTATCGATACACCAATTTCAAAGATATCGACCATGTGCAGCTGGGCGGCCGACAAACTCTCGAAGTGCTCCAGTCCGAGCAGCGCCAAACTGATGCCGACCAGCGACAGCATAAAGATTTCTTTGGTTAGCAAAAAGCGGCGTAAGCGTTTTTTGTCGGTTGGTGATCTCATACATAACCATAATACGCTACACTAGTAAGCATGAGTAAGATATGGCGGCGGTTTCGACCCAGCCCGGGGCGACTACAAAAGTTAGGCGGCGACGTGTTTGCCAGAGCCGAGCAGCTGGTTGCGCAACAGCCCATCCCCAAGCGGCATATGTGGCAACGGCGTGATTACAGCGCACTCAATTCCATCATCCACTCGCTGCTGGAGCATGGTGAAAAGACGTACAATCCCGAGATGTTACTGGCGAGCCTGATCCTGCAAGCGCCTCGTGCTGTGTCGGCTCAAAAAAAGATGGACAAACATCCGCATGGCTTCCACGACAAAGAAGCGCGGCTGGATGAGCTGATTACTTTTAATGACACCTATGTATCGGCTATCTTGGCGTTGGAGCCGTATGATCGCAAACTGGCCAACGAGCGCATCAAACAGCGTATGGATCAATTTTGCAAACAGCTGCACGCGACGGCGTTTAGCAACGAGCAGTGGGAAGCGATCACGCATGGTCTGAGCCGCGAGATTGCCGTCTATATCGCCTCGCGCGAGCTCGGTTATGACACGCAGATGACCAGCCGTCGTGCCGATGCTCTGGGTGTCGATATGGTGATGGTTCATCCTCTTAGCGGCCGTCGCCTAAACATCGATGTCAAGACGCGGTCGAGCTTTCATTTTCGGCTGATCGATCTGGCGCGTGAGGGGCGGATTTCCGAACGTCAGCGCGAAGCGGCCGAATACGCCGGTTACTGCGTGGTTGTCAACGGCCACGGCGAGGAAGCAATCCAGACTACACTGCTAAGAATCGACGAAGAAACTTACGGCCGGGTGATTGATTTTCGGCTTGAACGACCGGAAATATTGGGCGAAAAACTTAAACAGATTGTGAGATAGCAAAGTGTGGGCAAAATCAGCGCCGATAGTTTGCAAATGTGGTCCGCTCCACCGGTGCGCGTGACTAAAATGCTTGTTCGATGTGATTTTGACTTGATTTTTTGCTGACATAAGAGTATTAGATATAGATAAGGACTTACGGTTTAAAAACAAAAGTCTGATTACATCAAAAATAGACGAATAGCTAGGATCACACTATTGACATAAATCATGTTTTGGTGTATAATCTAGCATACATCCGTAGAAAGGATGGTCACATAATGTCTGCCACAATACTCGAAGGACTTCCATCACAGGCCTTCGGCGACACCGCCCCACGACCATCTGATTATCTTGCAAAAAATCCAACTGCTGAGCGCCGCCATCTATGGGCGGTGCCTGATTTTACAGAGGACATCTCCAGTTCACCGGAGCATCACGAGAGGGAACAGCTCGATCGGCTCGCACGAGAGATCGTCGATCTGCACATCGAAGCCAGAGAGTCGGACAACCCTGACACTTTTGACCCAATTGAAGGGCTCAGGGTGCTCAAATATCACCTGATCGGCGCTCCCGATCGACTCAGCCGCTATAATCGTCATTATCCGCCAGGAGTAAAACGTACACTGCGAACTGGTGAGCAGCGTACCTACGGCGTCGAATGTGCCGCAATGATTGATCTCGAGACCGGCAATATGTGCCTGATTCGCAAAGACGATGTCGTCGATAGCCATCGCCCAGATGACTGGATGGTGGCAAATTATGATCCGAGGACAGGGAAGCTTTGTGAACGATCGGTGATTGAAACCTATATCGACTATGACGCCGAGCGCGGTGATCGGATAGAACTGACAGTAGCGCCACCTGCCGGCCCGGAAAATATGAACAGGAGCTTAGGCAAGATAATCCTTCCGTTGGATCGGCACTATCATACCCATGACAAGGTCACTGAAGCATACCCCAAATATTACGGTCACGGTACTGGGAGCGAAGCCGAGCAATACGTAGATGAATACACCGCCGATTACTCGGAGCTCTATAAAGCACTCTGCCGCGAGATGGAGCGCCGCGGTATCGACCCGTCGATTCTCGAGGCGCGGGATACACCGGCCCACGCTCGTCGGTTGCGCTGCGCGCTGGGAGAGCTGGCGGCCGAAGACTGCCGTCTGGACGGCGGACACGTATCTAGTCGTGCCCGATATGAAAGTATCGGAATATTGACAAAACATTAGCATTATGCTACAATGGAATTATGAATAGAGACTACGGCGGCCCCACCAAACTCGGGATGATTGTCATCGGCGTTATTTTCTTTTTGATCGTGGTGGCGCTGTTTTATTTCATCACCGGCAGTTTTCGCAACAATTCCGATACTACGCTCAGCAACGAAGAGCGTGAGCGGCGGCTGGTCACAACGATTCACAGCGGACGGAGTGTTCGTATGACCGTGTACGGGCCGATCGTGGCCAACGAAGACCGTGAGAGCTACGAGGTGACGGTGACGACGACTTCGCGGCGAATCGCTCTCTATAGAGGCTATGCCCAGACCCAGCTCGACAGCAAAGATTTTGACAATACTTACGAGGGCTATCAGCAGTTTGTA
The DNA here is from genome assembly GCA_964573015.1 of uncultured Candidatus Saccharibacteria bacterium. Lineage (GTDB taxonomy): Bacteria > Patescibacteriota > Saccharimonadia > Saccharimonadales > Saccharimonadaceae > JAPUDQ01. The sequence goes on from CAZNHZ010000007.1 coordinate 10,999, forward strand.
TACGCGCTGGCGCGTGCCAATTTCGACAAAGAGCGGCAGATCAGTGAAGATCAGGCCGATGATCGAGGAACCTGTAGTGCCGGCAAGCGCTACGTGTATGAGTTGTTTGAAAACGGTGACTCAATCAAGCGCGTCTGGACGACAACCTGCGGCAATGCCAAGGGCAGTTTCGCCGGCAACAACGCTATAGTTCGCCAGCTGTTCAACAAGCAGATTCCGTCATTTGACAAGCTCATCAAGCCGCTTGCTAAGTTACGCAACTAATCGACTGGCGGGGTATAATGGTTGGTATGGTACGAGCTATTATCTTTGATTGTTTTGGGACGCTGATCGGTACCAGCTATTTTACGTTTCGGACAATTTGTCCGCCGGAGCGACTCAAAGAGCTCGACGATACTCGTGTGGCAATGGACTATGGCTATCTGACGCGCGACGAATACGCCGGCAAACTGAGTGATATCGTCGGTATGAGTCCGCAGCGAGTTATGGAGGTAATCGCCCAGCAGCATAACCGTAACGAACCGCTTATCGACTATGCCCGGCATTTGAAGCGCACCTACAAGACCGCTTTGCTAAGCAATGTCGGTCTCGATGTCATGCCGACGGTATTTGACGCCAAGGAGCAAAAAAACCTGTTTCATACGGTAGTGTTGTCGTCGGATGTCGGTATCGTCAAGCCCGATCGGCAAATCTATTTGCTGACCGCCGAAAAACTTGGTGTTAAGCCGAGCGAATGTGTCATGGTGGATGATCGTGAACTATTTTGTACCGGTGCGCGCGTTGCCGGCATGACGGCCGTGCAGCACCACGACAATCTTACTACCATGCGAGCCGTCGATCGTCTGCTGGCCAAAAATCACTAAAAATATTGTTGACATAAGCATTTCGGTGAGTTACAATTCAACCAAACTATTAAAACTAACAGGGAATAAAATCAATGAAACAACACCTAACAAAATCACGACTGTATGGAGTTGCAGCTGTGTTTGGCGTTGTAGCGGTGGCACTGGCTCCGCTCGCGGCATCAGCAGCGACACAGAACACTACTATCAATGCGGTGATAAGCACCAGCATCGGTCTGACGACAAGCGGTACAGTAAACCTCAACATTATTCCGGTATCTGGCGGTTCACAATCAACTGCTAGTGATACAGTGACTGTCACCACGAATAATGCTGCAGGCTATAACCTAGCTCTTAAGAACTCTGATGCTACAACCACGCTTGATAACGGTGCTAACACTATTGCTACTTCTACCAGTACGACATGGGGAGCACCGGCGATTTTGAGCAACAATACCTGGGGTTATGGTATTGCGTCGGGAACCTCTGGCTTGACGGCCGGTAGCAACTTTAGTGCTGCATACACAGCTCAAACTGATCAGACGACTGATTCTCACTTATTCTTAGGTGTCAAAACTACTGATCAAGCGCTTCGTTCGACTAGCAGTCCTGCGGGTAGTGGTGACGTTACAACCGTGTGGTATTCTGCAAAAGTTGATACCACCAAGCCGATCGGTACATACACCAATCAAGTGACTTATACTGCGCTTACGAACTAGATCTTGCACTCACGATAAAATACCCAAATATTGGGTATTTTATTTTTATCCGTAGAATTCTCTGTATAATAAATTTGATGCATACTACAAAACTTTATTTGCTAGCAGGCCTTCTCGCATTGACTATGGCCGTCATGGGTTTATCATCACAAGTTAAGGCTATCGAGGGTGAAAGTATTGTTATGTCGCCGGCTTCGACGACGATTGATACCAAATCAGGCCAGACAGTTACAAGGCAAGTGACTATTATCAATGACGGGACAAACACTTATGATTTCAAGGTGTATGCTGTGCCGTATTCAGTAAGCGACAAGATATATGAGCCAAATTTTGATAAGCAAACTGACAACGGTGATGCCTATACATGGGTAAAATTTGCTAAAACCAGGTACACGCTAAATCCGGGCGAAAAAGTTGTCATACCCTACACGGTAGAGGTGCCGGCCGATGCCGCTCCGGGAGGGCATTATGGTGTATTATTTGCGGAGACTATACCGGCAGAAGGTGACACCCAAAGCATCGTTCGGCAAAAACGCGTAGGGAGTATCCTCTACGCAACGGTTGATGGACAATATATCCGTTCTGGTAAAACAGTCATGGTTGCTGTCGACGCAATTCAGCTCGGCGGTCACTTGACGGCAAGGGTGAGTGTTAATAATACCGGAAATGTTCATTTTGTGGCCACGGAGTATATTCAAGTGAAGAATATTTTTGGCAAAATAGTCTATGAAACTACTCTTGATCGCGTTGTTATGCCTAAAACATCACGTGACAGTGTCGTAGAGTGGAAAGACAGCCCGGCGCTTGGTTTATATCGAGTTAAAGTAGAGAGCAAAGTGCTCGACAAGATTACCGATGATTCGAAATGGGTGTTGCTGATACCGGTCTGGATGTTGGTGGTCGCCCCGATTGTGATCGGCGTGCTGATTTACCTCGCGATTCGTGCACGTCGTCGCTAAAGCGCTTTTGGTATATAATTGATCTATATGGGACGGTATAAGCGTGCGGGGATGATGTCGGTGATGCTGAGTGTCGTGCTTGGCTTTATGCTGCATGTTTCGGCCGAGCGTTTTACTGGCGGCAGCTATACGATCGATGCCAGCGTCATCGGCAATAGTTTTGGCGGCGATAGTACCGGTGGCAGCTATCAGCTGACAAGTAGCGGTGGTGAGAGCATCATCGGCCAGGGCAGCGGTGGCAGCTATCGTCTCGACAGCGGCTACGTGGCACAGCTCCAGAGCAGCTTGCAGCTGACGGTGCAGCCGGGGAGCCTACTGGCGTATTATGATTTTTCGGAAGGCTCGGGCAGCTTCGTCCGGGACACCTCGGCAAATCAGTACAACGGCAATACGGTGAGCAACCCCGTCTGGGGGACAGGCAAGGTCGGGGGCGGCACGACGCTCAACGGCAGCAGCCAGTACGTCACCAGTCAAGATGTCGATGTGGCTACAAATATCACGCTCGAGGCTTGGGTCAATCCTGCGGCCTCGCAAACCTCCAAAATCATTTCCAAAGCTACGACGACAACTGACAATCAAGGTACACTGCAGCTTGCGGCCAATGTGCCGAGCTTTAGCGTGACAGTCGGCGGCACGCAATTTACCGCGACAGGTACAGCAATCGCCAGCAGCGCTTGGACGCATCTCGTCGGAACCTATGACGGCACCAATGTCCGTCTGTATGTAAACGGAGCAGCCGTCACGCCGACAGCGGCGACCGGCGCGCTCGCCACCAACAATCTCGTATGGACATTTGGCCGCGACGCAAACGCTGCCAGCGGGTATTTCAACGGTTCTCTCGATGAGATCAAGCTGTTCGCGCGTGCGCTCAGCGCCAATGAAGTCAAGGCCGAATATGACGCAGGCATGGCGGGCAATACGGCCGGGCTCGGCTTTGCGAGCGATATCATACCCGGCGTCTCACAGACCAGCAACTACGACGCCATCATGCTGACTGATGCGGCCAAGGGCTACAATCTCAGCGTCAACCAAAACCAAAACCTCACCAAAGGCGCCGACACGATCAGCCCGGTCTCCGGTAGTATCGCCTCGCCGGTCGCTTGGACTGAGGGCACGACCAAGGGCCTCGGCTTTACGCTTTTTGGCACCAACGCGACGGCGATTCCGGCCAAATGGAACAGCGGCAATTCCTATGCGGCATTTCCAGGTTCGTCTACCTCTTACTACGTCCGCACCGGCCGCCAGAGCACCAAAGACGTACTCAATATGCGTCTGCGGCTCGATGTTACTACGGCGCAACCGGCAGGAACTTACACCAATGTCATCACGACGACGGGGACAATCACACCGTGATACGGTCGCTTGTTGCAGCGCTAGCGATAATGATTATTGGCGTATGGTCGCAGCCGGTATCGGCGTTGTCACTCAAGATTGCGCCGCATAGCTACGAGGCGTCTCTAGGCAAAGGTGAAGTCAAAAAAGGTTTTGTCGATGTCTCAAACCCTGAGTACCGTAGCGTCAAGGTTCGGTTTGCGGTGCAGGCGTTTCGCCAGGCTGCCGATGACGGATCATTGCAGTTTTATGACTCCGAGCAACTTCGCGCCGGAGTGAAGCTGGACTACGAGACGATGACGCTCGGCCCGCGCGAGGCCTACCGGGTGTATTTCATCCTCGATGGTAGTAAGCTGCCCGAGGGCGATGTGTTTGGCGCAATCTTTGCGACGACGGTACCGGAGGGAGCGGGTTCGGCCGAGCAAGCCGTGCGTGTCGGTACGCTGCTGCTGCTGCAAAATGGCACACCGAGTGCTCATGAGGCACATGTGGTTGGATTTCGAGCAGGCTGGCTGCAGGTTGGCGAGGGACTGTGGGCGACGATCAAGCTCAAAAATCCTGCACCCGAAAATGCCGCAACTGGGTTTAAACCCAAAATTACCTTTGCATCGCAACCGTATGGCAGCAAAATAGTCGATGGGCCGCTGCTGTTTGCCGGCCGAACCCGAGAAGTACAATATACCCAGCCAGGCAATTATTTTGGTCCGATGTATCTCAAAGCAAGCGTAGGGGAATCGTCACGGGGGCATGTCGTTTTTGCGATTACCGGCTATTGGCGCTGGCTGGCACCGGTATTGCTGGTCGTAGCACTGGCCGTTCTGGGCTGGAGCCTCAAGCGCCGCCGTTAGCTTAGATTTCCTTTGTCACGTTTACACATCGTCATATTGTCGGTAAAAACAGCGATGCCATTATATACTCTTTGATCTCATCGATCATTATGCTAGAAAAACTTAGCCATGAGCAGTATCATAGAGGTAACCTTTTGAGAGACAAAAAGGTTGAACACGTACACAGACATCCACCACAGATAGGACACCATGATACCTTTTAAAAGAGGTAGAATATCGCGAAAAGCGGTACCATTCATCATAGCTTTGGTTAGCATACTGCTAGCCTGTTTTGCGTTTTCTTGGACAAATCGTGTCTCCGCCGTACCGAGTACCATGAACTTTCAGGGACGACTGGCGGACAGTACTGGTACTATTATGCCAAACGGCCTCTATAACATGCAGTTCAAGCTCTATACGGTATCATCTGGTGGCGCTGCTTCTTGGACTGAGACTCGCGAAACAACCAGCAGGGTACAGGTCACGAACGGTCTATTCTCAGTTAAGCTCGGTGAAGTCACGCCGATCCCGACCAGCCTCTTTACCAGCGGCAGCCTCTATTTTGAGATCACGCTGCCGACTCCGGCTACCGCGACCTGTAGTACCGCCAGCTGTGCCTCATGGGAAAGCCCTATGACACCTCGCCACCAGATGAGTACGAGTGCCTATGCGTTTCGGGCCGATTCGGCGGCAACGGCCGACACCGCTACCAACGCGACGAACGCCACTAACTCAGATACGGTCGATGGATTGCATGCCGCTGCGTTTGGACAGTTGGCTAACAATAACACCTGGACA